>CAZRKP010000021.1:0-85717 GCA_964600895.1 uncultured Victivallis sp. | reverse complement strand
GGTCGTCAGCGGTTATGATGCACTTGTCTCACAGTTCCATGATTCGGCAGAAAAAACAATGGGCAGATACGACATTGTGATCGTCCCTGAGTCCTGGAAGGAACCGGTATTGTCTCCTTCAATTCTGGATGAAATCAGGAAAGACGCTGCCGTCTCTGAAGCTGATCCTGTCATGCAATGCAAGGTCATTATCACCCGTGGTGACGGTTTTGCCGGAGAGATGAGGTTTGGGCCTCCAGGAGGAGGAAGAAGAGGTGGTCCAGGAATGGGAGGTGGACGTAGTCCCGGAATGGGCTCGGGTGGTGGACCGAGAGGAGGTCCTCCATCGGCTGATGGAAATCGACCAACTCGTCCTTCTTCTGAAGCTCAAGGCAACGTTCCTGGAACTGGAATTCCTGGACAGAGAACTGTAAACAATTCTGCCGCACCCGGAGATGAATCCTATCCGGAATATCAAGGCTCAGAAAGACAGAATACCAGCAGTACGCCTTCTCAAACACAAACTCCTCCGAGACCGAACCCGATGATGATAATGGGAAGCCCAATACTTGTCGGCACCGACGCAAGACAGCCCCCTTCTGAGATCACTTCTGGCAAATGGCTCCTGGAAGATGATTCTTCAGCCGTGATAAGTTCAGGAGTTGCGGAGCGTCTCAAGGTAGATGTCGGTGGTGAACTCCTCGTCAAATCCCAGACAGGAGAATACAAGCTCAAGGTGGCCGGAATTACTGCCCAGGTTAAAATGAGCGTAAACCTTGATCCGAACCGCATGCCTGCTCCGGGAAGTATGCCCCGCGGCCCAACTCCAATGCCGGTCTATGTTCCACTGGAACTCGCCAGAAAGATAAGTGGGGAACAATCAAAGATATCCCTACTAAACATCTCTCTCAGGAAGGACGCCAATCCTGTAGAATTCCGGGACAAATGGGCGAAGACGCTTTCTGAGAAAGAACCTAAGGCCGAAGTCCTGAGCATAAAGGATCTTGAAACCGCACTTGAACAGAACCGTATGGCTTCAAGCGCCAGGATGCAGGCATATTCAGCAACAGGAATTTCCCTGATGGCGGCTTTGTTCATCATCTTCACAACTCTGAGCATGGGGGTTCATGAACGTATACGTCAGTTTGCCATAATGAGGGCAGTCGCGCTTACACGTGCCCAGATAGCTCTTATGATAACTCTAGAAAGCCTTGTGCTTGCACTTATAGGATGGGTCGGCGGACTTACCGCAGGCTGGGGACTCCTTAAGATCATCAGCCGTACGCATCCTGGCCTTTTCCAGAACGGTGCCTCTCTGGGAATATGGTGTATCGCCCTTACTGGCGCGAGCGCCTTCGGCGGTGCCCTGCTTGCCTCGCTCATCCCTGCATGGAAGGCCACGAAGATAAGTCCGATGGATGCTTTTTCGCCTCCGACATCATTCCACAAATTTCATCTTCCGACAATTTCGGTCATCATCGGAATAGTTCTGATATGCGTAAACCCATTGCTCGTATTCGTCGTTCCCATGCCTGATTCGTCGAGATATTTCATGCATGCGGCGATAGGCTGTACGAGTCTGGCGATCGGGTTTCTGCTGCTGACTCCGATAGCAATGCTCCTCGTCGAGAAAATATTCGGACCACTTATTTCGAAATGCCTGTTTATCGATTCCAGACTTTTGAAATCTCAACTCACCGGAAACATGTGGAGGACACTCGGGACGACAATCTCGCTTTCAATTGGACTGGGCCTCTTCATGGCGACAGTTACCTGGGGATATTCGATGCTCCAACCTTTTGTTCCCGGCGACTGGGTGCCTGATGCCCTTTTTGCGTTCCAGAGCGGTGGACTCCCCGATTCAGAGATGGCCAATATCCTCCAGATAAAGGGAATTCGGCAAGACCAGTACCTCAAGCTTGCCGTCGAACAGCCTAATCTCGCAGATGACATCACCGGCAGCGAGGAACGCCAGTCGGTCACAAAACAGGGCAATGTCATCATGATAGGGATTGATCCACAGTCCGCTTTCGGCGGTAAGGATCCGCTCTTGAAAACTAGATTCGCGTATGGTTCACCTGAAGAGGCGATCAAGAAGCTCAAAGAGGGAAAATACTGCATAGTCCCAGATCATTTCCTCAAGTCCACGGGCCTCAAGATCGGTGACAGTTTCAAAATGATCCCCCCGGAAGCCCCGGATTCTCCGGTGGAATACAGGATCGCAGCAGCAATCGCGATGCCCGGCTGGCACTGGATGACAAAGTTTTCAGGCCTGAGGATGCGCAGCGGGAGATCGGCTGCCATGGTCTTTGCGGATTTCGCAAATGTCAGACAGGATTTCAAGGTCAACAAGATCAACTTCGTCTGGACAAATCTCGAGAAAGACGCGAAAATAGACGATGTCGGCAATGCAATGCGCGAGATCGCCGACAGGAACCTCGGAGAACGCCGTCCTGTGAATGCACAGGGGATGTGGTCTTTCGGAGCTAGCAATTTCGGCCAATCCCTGCGCGTCTCAACCAGGGACGACGTACGCACTCGCATCGGCTCCAGGGCCGACGGAATGATCTGGGGCATGTGCCAGCTGCCTCTCATCACCCTGCTTATCGCTACACTCGCAGTGGTGAACACGGTCATGGCTTCAGTGAGGGTGCGCCGCTGGGAGATGGGAGTTCTGAGGGCGATTGGCATAACACGCTTCGGCCTCGTGCGCATGATACTTGCTGAGTCGATCCTGATCGGGATAGTCGCATGCCTGGTGAGCATCGGATTCGGTGTGATGGCCGGATGGTGCGGGACAGGCATCTCACAATATGTCAGTTTCTTCGGGGGTCTTGACACACCACTCGTGGTCCCCTGGGCAAAGATCGGACTTGCAGGTGGTGGAACTCTCCTGCTCTGCCTTGTCGCCGCATTATGGCCGGCCATATCAACAGGCAGAAGGGAGACATTGAAGCTCCTCCAGGATGGACGGGCCAGCATGTGACAGATTAAATTAACAAGGTATAAATAGGGAGAAAAAAATGAGTATCATCAGGAAATGCATCGGTGCATCAGTAATAACCACCCTTGTGCTTTCAGGCTACGGGATGAATGCCGACGACGCCGTGAAGAAAGACGAAGTATCGAAGCTGGACGAGAAACTCGTCAAGTCCGCGAAGGACTCGATTCAGAAAGGTGTGAACTATCTTACCGACAAACAGGCCGAGGATGGTTCATGGTGCAATCATCCGGCGATAACCGCGCTGGCATGCACTGCACTCCTTAACAGTCATTCTACATTGAATCCGGAATTCCGGAAGGAAGCTGTCGAAAAAGGCAGGAAGTTCATCCTGAAGTTTGTGCAGAAGGACGGCTCGATCTGGGTCGCCGGCCAACCGAGGGAATTCCCGACATACACCACTGCTATTGTCCTTACCTTCCTTGCGATCAACAAGAATCCTGAGGATGAAGATGTGATGAGAGGAGCAAGAAAATACCTTCTTTCGTGCCAGCTCGATGAAAACAATCCTGCAAATCCCGTGAAGCCGGACGATCCGGCATACGGAGGTATCGGATATGCAAAGGATGGAAAGGCTCACGCTGACCTGTCCAACACCCAATGGGCGCTCGAAGCCCTGTATCTGACGGACTATCTCGACAAGGAACCCAAGGCTAAGAGCCCCGACGACACGAAGAAAAGCGATCTGGCATGGAAGAATGCAGTCCAGTTCATGAGCCGTCTCCAGCACCTCCCGGAATCAAACGACCAGGTATGGGTGGTAAAGGACAAGAATGATCCAAACTATGGAGGATTCATCTACAAGCCTGAGGACAGCAAGATGGACGAGAAGTTCAAGGAACAGGGGCTACGCGCATATGGCAGCATGACATATGCCGGACTGAAAAGTATGATCTACGCAAAGCTGAAAAAGGATGATCCGCGAGTGCGTGCTGCGGCAGAATGGGCTGCAAATCACTACACCCTGGACGAGAATCCGGGAGTGGGACCTGCTGGACACTATTACTATATCACCACATTCGCCAAGGCACATGCAGTTCTTGGGGATGAGGTCGTAGAGACCCCGGACAAGCAGAAGCATCTCTGGAGAGAAGACGTGATCAAGAAGCTTCTTTCCATGCAGAAGGATAACGGTGAATGGTATAACGACAAACATGGCAGGTTCATGGAATCCATTCCCGAGCTTGTCACTTCCTATTCGCTGATTTCCCTCGAGGCAGCCATGGAGCCGTATTTGACTGGAAAGTGATTTGACTCAAGCAAACGGACCCAACTTCTCCGGAAAAAACGGATTTGGCATTAACTTTCCGTATAGTTACTGCTATATTATTTTCAATGAAAAGTGAATTAAGCCAATACGAATATGAAATCCTCGACAAGCTCGGGACCGGCAAGCTTGGCGAGGAAATTTACATCGGGTTCGATCCGAACCTGAACCAGCAGGTCATGATAAGGATGCTTCCAGCATCGATGATTTCTGATTCCGGAACCTACCAACGCTTCATGCAGGGCGCAAAATTGAACGCATCCCTCCAGCATCCGAACATCCAGATAGCATACAAGGCCGGCCAGTGTGAAGATGGGAATATCTTCCTTGTCACACGGTTCGAGGATGGACTCTTCCTTAACGACTACCTTGTCAAATATGGAAAAATCACAGAAAAGGAGGCGTTGAACCTCATCATCCCGATCGCCGACGCCCTGAACTATGCATGGGAAACAAAAAAAGTCATACACAGGAATATTTCTCCGGAAACCATATTTATCACAAAGGACGAACGTCCACTCCTGACAGATTTCGGGATCGCCAAGACAAAATCCTATACGGCAACCGACACCGTGAAGGGGGTCATAATGGGAAATCCACAGTATATGAGCCCGGAACAGGTGAAGGCCGACAAGGAGATGGATTTCCAGTCCGACATGTACTGCCTCGGGCTTATCTTTTACGAAATGCTTGCCGGACATCCCGTCTTCAAAGCCGACACATTTGCAAAGCTGATGGAGATGCAGGAAAGAGGACAGCATCCCGACCTGAAGCATAAAGCGCCATGGCTCTCGGAAGGATGCATCAGCACAATTAACAAAATGCTCGAGAAGAAGAAGAACAGACGTCATGCATCATGGAAGGATCTCATCTCCGAACTGAAAAAGCTGAACGGAGGAATGGAAGCCACTTCGGAACTCAAGTCAACCGATACGACAATCTCACAGATGAAGATATCAAGCCCCACCGGCAGGATCCGCGAATTCGCCACCCTTATGCTGAGCAAGCTAAAAAAAAACGGGTGAAGAAATCAGTCTCTAGCCATTCGGGCCTATGACAATCGCATGAGAATCTAGCTATGTCATGACATATTCCATTTTTTATTGGTAGGCTTAAATATGATTGGTAATGGAACTGAAAAAAGCTCCCATGGACATTCATTATCGCCTGTTTTTTCTCTTAAGGCATAATTATTAAGCCATCCCATTTTTTCAAAGCATATTCTAAACCAAAGAGCTTCGCCAGGAGGTATCAGAAGCCCTCCCGATGATTCTAAGCCTTGATCAAGGCTTACTTTTATAACAAAAGTGTCAGCATCGATATGCCCGCTCGGATAAGGCTTATATCCCTGTCCAATAAGATCAACAGATCCGGAAAGCATTTTCTCAGAACAGATTATCGTATGATATTCAGGACAATTCTCCTTTATTAACTTAAAAGTGCGCTTTGAATCTGAATCAGCCCATAAATACAAGCCAGATATAAGTGTTGTATTTATCGCGCGCTTAGAATTAGCATACCCAGAAGCAAAGGCATCTCCAAGCCAAACATCCTCAGCAACACTAATGAAATTCCATAGGTCGTATGATGAAAAGTAGGAAACAAAAACGCATTCGTTGGATTGTGCATCTCCAACATATATTCTCTTTTCGATTATATCACATGCCTGATGGGTTCTGCCATCCCATATCCGATTTGTCTCTAATATTGCTTCAACTTTAACTTCTTCATTTTTAGAACCCAAATTTTGATTTTCAGATATTAGCATAGGATTAAACCATATCTTCATTCTTTGTTTCATAATTACTCCCAACGAAAATCACTCTATTATTTTATCTTATATAGCGCCATCGCGTTTTCCGTTGCTATCTTCTTTGCAAGGTCCGGAGGCAGTTGTTTCAGTAGCAACTGTATCTTTGTGTAAACTGGTCCAACCGACTTCGAACCAAGCATGGCGCCTGTCCCAGTTCCTTGCGTATTAACTGCAGAAAAGAATCGGTCACTGCCGATCACGAAACGTGTCGGGTAATCCTGAAAGAGACTGAGCCATTCCGGCCTGAGCTTGCCATCATTGTCCAGCGGGAAATTCTCAAAACAATTCATGGTGCCAACTCTAAGGCTCATGTATAGGTTAGGATGCATTTTCAGCATTTTCCGGCTCAATTCGACAGTCCACTGCCCGATATTGTCCGACCCCGCATGCGCCCAGCATATCTTCGCCCTGGGATTATGGTTAAGGAGCTTTTCGAAACCTGCAAGATTCGCCTTGAGGATATTTGGATTGTTTGGACTCTCAAGCCATTCCGGTTTCTTGATATCTTCTGCAACCACGTCTAAATGGATGTCTATCGGCACATCATGTTTCGCTGCGATGTCCGCCAGCAGGAACAGTAGCGGATGGTCGGCTGAAACGCTCTCATACGGATGCTCGGTTCCATGAAGGGAAAGATGTTGTATCGCCATTTCCCCGAAACCTACCGCTCCCTGCTTCAGGATCTCATTAGCCTTCTGTTCAAAATCCTTCTTCATGCCCGAAGTAACAGATTTCGGATCCTTCGCATCATGCAGCATGATGTTAAGACTTCCTCCTCCGCCAAGAAAGACGAACTGCGGCCTGTTCTTCAGATACGGAGCAAAGTATTCGCATTCGGTTGGCATCACCTGTCTCCCGGCATTCCCCTTTATCATGCTGCTCACGCCGGGGGTGGGCATGACAATCATCCTGCTGAGACCTGTTCCTTCAAATGCAGCAAGCGCCGAACTCACAGCCCCCTCGTATTCAACCCCCTTCTCACCACGTTCCTGGACCAGATGGTTGTGAACATCGATCCATGGGATGTTTTCCTGGGATTTGGTTGTCTGGGATTTTTCCTCTTTTTTACCGGCCTGTTTTCCTTCTGCGGGGAAAAGACTGGGCATCGAGTTCGCGGTTCCTGATGCCTGCCCTCCTTTCATTTGTGACAGTACCTTCTGCGCAAGCTGCTGCTGGTTCTTCTCGAATTCTTCCTGTGACATTGCGATGGCCTGGTCAATTATTTTGCCAACCTCGGTAATCCTGGCATCCACATTGTCGACTCCTTGATTCGTGAGTTTATCCTTGAGGCGGGAAAGCGATTGGGATTTGACCTGCGGATTTGCACGGATCGCCGCAAGGGTACGGATGTTGTTCTGAATGATCTGCTCTGCCGATGGCACTGCACCAGTCTGTGCCAGTGAAATCAACGTAAAAGCAAGAGCTAATATGCTAAAACACCAATAGAAAAATTGTTTCCTTTTCATAGCTCCCCCATTTTAATGACAACCTTTGCATGCTTAATCAACTATCTTCCCCCTGTTTCAATATATTACATTAATATTTAAGTGTTTTCAAAAGCAACATTGGGAACGGATAGCTTTAACCAATAAAATCATGATTTTTGTTGAAAAAGAGCAGTTTGCACCTATCTTATTCGTCCGATTGCCTTAAAAACGCAAATTCGGTTTATTCACTTTTAATGTCAAAATTAATTTTCAGGAGAATAGAAAATGGTAAAGATCCTTCATGACGGCGACGCTGACGTAAGTGCATTGAACGGCAAGACTATCGCAGTGATCGGCTATGGCAACCAGGGTTCGGCCCAGGCAATGTGCATGCGTGATTCCGGCATCAACGTCATAATCGGTGAAACCGAGACACTCAACGGAAATCCGAACCGTTCATGGCAGAGGGCCGTAAGCGACGGATTCAAGACCATGCCGATATCCGAGGCAGCCAAACTCGCCGACATCATCCACATGCTCCTCCCCGACGAGTTCCACGGCCCGGTCTACAAGAAAGAAATCAAGAAACATTTGAAGGCTGGAAAAGTCCTTTCATGCTCTCATGGATTCAATATCGTGTTTAAAGGGATAGTTCCTCCCACCGACGTTGACGTGATCATGGTCGCCCCCAAGAGCCCGGCAACCGAGGAACGCAAGGCATTCCTCGCCGGATTCGGAGTACCCGGACTCGTGGCAGTCAGGCAAAACCCCAGCGGCAAGGCCAGGAATATCGCCCTTGCAATGGCTAAGGCGATGGGTTTCACCCGTGCCGGCGTCCTTGAATGTACTTTCGAGCAGGAGACATATGAGGATCTCTTCGGCGAACAGACAGTGCTCTGCGGTGGACTCGTTGAACTCATGAAGACCGGATTCGAAGTCCTAACTGAAGCCGGATATCCTCCGGAGATGGCATATTTCGAGTGCGTACATGAAATGAAGCTTATTGTCGATCTCATATATGAAGGTGGAATCCAGAAGATGAACTCCATCATATCCAACACCGCCGAATGGGGTGAATACGAGGTAGGTCCCAAGATCATCAATGCCGGTACGAAGGCCAGGATGAAGAAGGCCCTCCAGAACGTCGAGAATGGCAAGTTCGCCAGGAAATGGCTCAAGGAAAGCAAGAAGGGCGCACCGAACCTCATGGCAAAGCGCAAGGCCCTCGGCGAGCATCCTGTCGAAGTCGTCGGCAGACAGATCAGGGAAATGTTTGAACATAAATAATGATTGGATGACTGGATGATCGGGCAAAGGAATCTCAATCCCAAGCCCTTTTCTCCAATAATCCATAGTTGAACTGGGGTGGCTGTGAGCAAGCTCTTAAAGACAAACGATGCCGCGAAATACCTGGGGGTTTCACGCTCCAGCCTGACCAACTGGGTCAAGCAGGGGCTATTGGGAAGCGGTGTCACGCCCGGCGGGCACTATCGGTTTACCGTCGATGAACTCGATAAGTTCGCTGAAAAGCGTGGACTTAACATCCCCAAGACCCTCAATGACTCGGGCAAGATCAAGATACTCGTCATTGATGATGACAACGCCTTCCGTGAATTCATCAAGGATGCTCTCGACGTCTTCTCCGGATTCGAGCTGAAGGAGGCGACAGACGGCATGCAGGGCGCCCTCCTCATAGGAACGTGGCAGCCCGACCTGGTCATCCTGGACCTGCGGATGCCCAACATGAACGGCATCGAATTCTGCAAGCTCCTGAGGAAGAACGAAGGCACTGAGGATGTGAAGGTCATCATCGCCAGCGCATACCTCTCCCCGGAAGCAAAAGCTGAAATCTCAAGCCTTGACGTAGACGTTGTCCTGGAGAAGCCAGTCAGGCTTGGTTCCATAGTCGCAGCCGTCGAAAAATGCACCGACTTAAAACTTAGATGAAAAATGCGCCTGTCCGCCAAAACCAAGTGGCCGTCCGTATTTCTCCTTCTTTCAATTCCCTTGATATCTCACTTCCTTTCAGCAGGGATCATTGAAAAGGAAAGTGTTTCTCCCCTGAAATCCAAGGAGGGGCAACCTCCTTCTGGAACAAAGAAAAAGGAATCCGAACTCTGGAAGAGGATCCCGTTCCAAAACTTCAAATCTGATTCCGTAGACCTGAAATACAAGATTGCATGCGGTAACAACATCCTCCTCCTCGTCAACTTTCCCGCCGAAACTGAAAAGAGGAAGCACAAGCCATGGAAATGGGACGCCGTCAAACAGATATACGTCGAAGGCGGGGACAGGGAAGCTGAGCTTTATGTCGTGATTGCGGAATTCGCAGCTGATGCAGGACAGGATTCAGCCCCTTCGAACATGGACATATGGATATGGAGAGCAGCACGCACGGATCCGTCGGGATTTGCCGACGATGCCTATGCAAATGCAAAGTCGCTTTCCTCGTCATCCGGTGAATCCGAATCTGTCGAGATCTCACAGGATGAGGGAGTATCATGCTGGTTCAGCAGATATTTCTCATCATTCGCCGGTGAAGAGATACCCCGCTTCTACCAGAGGACTCCTGAAGGCAGTTCGGCTGACGTGGCTGCGAACGGCAGATGGGAGGCTGGCGTATGGGCCATCGAATTCTCGAGAAAACTGGATACAGGTCACAAGGATGACATCTCACTGAAGGACGGCAAGACCAAATACATTTTCTTCTCGCTCGGTCCGCCTTCCAGGAAATCACTCGTGTTTTCGAAGTTCATCAGGATTCCCGATATCGGGAAATGATCCCTCAGGAGGATTATGGGTACCTCTAAAAATTCACAATTGGCGCGTTGCGGAAGATTTTTGAAAGCTTAAAAAGAATTTCTGACTGGAGGCGTATCCTATGCGATACGCCGAAGAAAGAACATTCTTTTTAAAACCAAAGAGACCCGCAACCCGAAGGGCAAAAGATACTTATGGATTCTGCTTTCGTCAACATCCACTCGCGCATACCGCCTTGGGTATGCTCTCGGAATTTTTCCTCACCATCTCTCCATAATTTACTTTTGCGCGCCATTTGTCAATTTTCAGAGGTACCCTTATGAAATTCAGGATAAACTACAGCATGCTGCGCCGGATCACCTTCTCGGCGTACATTCTGATAACCATCCTCTTCTGCTCGTTCCTCATTTATCTCGGGAACGCAGAGATCCAGAAGGCGCAGACATATGCGGAGAATGAACGCTCATACGTCAGTTCCCTCCTTTCCTGCAGGAGTTCATTGAACCAGTTGGACAATTCCACGAAGCTGATGATTCAGGATCCATCGTCGGCGTCATGTTCCGCCTTTTCGTCTGACGTGATCTCATTCCTGAAGACGGTCAACACTCTCGCAAGGATCGAGTCGGAAAGGACTCCGCGTACTGAGTTCCCTGCCAGCGCCCTGCAGACCGACACACAGCTTCTGTTCTCAGTTTCGGAGGTGCTCGCTTCCGACCTGTCGGTCAGAGACAGCGAAAAACAACCTCTTGAAGAGGACATACGTCAGATCATCCGCACAATGAATGATCTGCAGGTGAAACTGCAGGGGATCCTGAAGATCGAGATGGACCACGCGGAGATATGGCAGAGACAGAGTCTTTTCTTCTTCAGCAACCTCCAGTACCTGCTGATCGTCTTCTTCGTGCTGACTGCAATATTCAGCGTATCCGCATCCTTCCTCTTCGGATACATACTCAAGAAATCGCTCAGGGACCTGAGCGAGGGAACCAGGCAGATAAGCTCTGGAAACCTCGGGCACCGGTTCACCGCAATACAGACCGACGAGATCGGAAACGTCATGTATGACTTCAACCTCATGGCCCAGAGGCTTGAATACCAGAAGCAGGCCCTCGAGAAGATAAACCGGGAACTCGAGGAGAAGGCAGCCCAGCTGATTGAGGCGAACAAGCACAAGGACCGTTTCCTCGCGAACATGAGCCATGAACTCAGGACCCCTCTCAATTCGATAATCGGATTCTCCGAACTGATAATAAAGAAGTCCAACGCCAAGGACGGCGACCAGAAAATACTTACCCATTCCCAGAGGATACTGTCCGCAGCCGAACATCTCCTTGATCTGATATCGGATCTTCTCGAGGTGGCGAAGGTGGATGCCGGCGTAATGAAGCCGGTTTTCTCGGAAATAAACTTGTCGGACTCGATAAGGAACGTCCTGCTCATGCTGAAACCCCTATCGGAACAGAAGGGGCTCTCGCTCGAATCTTCGGTCGACAGCAAGATCATGATGACCGCCGATGAAAGGCTCATCAAGCAGATACTCATAAACCTGATCAACAACGCGATCAAGTTCACACATGAGGGCTCCGTATCCGTAAAGGCATTTACAAAAGGCGGCAATGCCGTGATCGAGGTCAAGGACACCGGAATAGGAATAAGCGAGGAGGACCAGAAAAGGATATTCAAGGACTTCCACAGGGTTGAGACCGGCCTGACCTCGAACTATGAAGGGGTCGGTCTTGGACTTACTTTGAGCAAAAGGCTTGTTGAATTGCACGGAGGAAAGATTAATGTAGGAAGTGAGCTTGGCAAAGGCAGCACATTCACTGTGGCAATGCCTCTCAAGCTCTCAATTCCTGAAAATAAGAACAACAAACATGCAAAGGGAAAAAATGAAAAATAAGCTCACACTTCTCGCTGCAGCTCTTGCAGCCCTTGCGATATTCGCAGGCTGCGAGACTACAAAGGAGACAAGGACACAGAAAGAGGTATCTGATGACGACAAGCCCAAGGCCCCCCTCGCCGAGTCCCTGAGACCGAGTCTCTCTGAGACAGAAAAGGTCAATCTGGCCGATGCCATAGTCGAAAGGATGCTCGCCGGAATAAACAAGGACAACTATGGGCTGTACAGCGAAAATTTCTTCAAGGGCCTCAAGGACCAGGTCAAGGAGAAGGATTTCAAGGTGATAAACGCCGACCTCAAGAAGCAGATCGGCGAGTACCAGTCCAAAAGCTACATGGGCATGCTCAACAAGCCGATGGTGGACGTCTTCTTCTGGAAGGCTAAGTTCTCCAACACCAAGGATGACGTGCTCATTCGTCTCTTCCTGATCGAGGAAGATGGCAAATACAAGGTCTCCTCTTTCAGCATCGGACCATATTGAGGATGCCTTTTATGATTTGATTTCGAAATGAATCTGCAATATCTTAAAAATAAATAAATTTAGGAGGGGGAAGTTATGAAGAAATTGCTCGCACTGATCGTAGGAATCGGAGCACTTGCAATCCTGATATCTGGCTGCGACAGCCTGAAGGCGACATTTCATGAAGGCCAGGCCACGTCGGAGGAGCTTGCGGTCCCTATAGCCAAGATGGCACCGGCCATAAAGACTGCAGCACCGAAGGCCGGATATCCCAATTTGGCCCAGGTCACCGATACACCGGTGGATGGAAAATTCGAATGTCCCGGGGCATATGTGACCTACAAGAAGCTTGATGACAACAAGACAAAGCTCTACATCAGCATCGGCTCCATCTCGGATCCCGACAAGGAAAGACTATTCATGAACGAGGTCAAGAAGGAACTCGGGCTCAAGTAAATCTTTTGGCAAATGAGGTTGTTCCAAAGGACCGTGGAAGCAATTCCACGGTCTTTTATTTTCCAACCATGGCACGGTGGTAGGCGATGATACCTTCTGCGATACCGAAGGCTATCTTGTCCTGATATGCGCTCGTAGCAAGATTCCTTTCCTCGGTCAGGTTCGAAAGGAATCCGGCCTCGACCAGGACGGCTGGACACGGGGCATCCTTCAGGACTGCAAACCTCGCCTCCTTTATTCCCCTGTCATTGGCACCTGTGTTCCTAAGTATCCCCCTCTGTACGCAGTATGCGAGTAGAATATTGTTCTTGTTGAATGCATTGCCGCGTTCCTTCCGGTTGCTCCTGGCTTTTGCTTCAGAGGAGGATGGAGCCCCTTCGGGTGTCAGGCAGAATGTCTCAACCCCGTTGACAGGAGAGACTCCATTGCCTGCAGAGTTGCAGTGCACGGACACAAACAGATCAGCCTTATATGCAGAAGCCTTTGCCGGTCTTGTATCAAGATCCAGGAAGACATCCTTGTCCCTTGTAAGAAGCGCCATGTAGCCCTTGGCACGCAATATATCTTTCACGCGCCTGGCGATCAGGAGAGTGATATCCTTCTCCCTGTAGAACCTGCCCTGTGCTCCATTGTCCTTCCCTCCATGACCGGGATCGATAATAATCACTCCGATCTTGTGCTTCTGGGCGGATGCCCTGAGTATCGGATCTACAAGGAGCAGAAAATCATATTCGCTGATCAACGGTTCGCTGCCGCTCAGGACAGTGGAGAACATGAAACTAACTTTTATCCCATTGATGCTGCCTTCACGACGATTGTATGTAAATGAGGCGTTCCCGGCCTGGCTACGTATGCTGCAGGACTTGTCCCCGAGCTGCAACTTCATCCCGTAATATGCCCCGACGTCTCGGAGATAGACATATCTCATCCCCTGATAGCTCGAGTATCTTATATAACGGCCAGCCTCGGCCTCCTCAGACCATGTGAAAAAAGCCGCAAAAAACACCAAGGCGTATATGACTGGTTTCAATATGTTCCGCATCGTTCAAACCTTATCTTTTTCCTGTATGTTCCGGATGGCGGATACATCTCATGGATACGTGCTCCAGGCCTGACTGACTCCAGAAGCGAACCATATACAAACGCCTTCGCTGAAATCAAGGCCTCCTTGATACTGCATCCTTTCGCCATTTCCGCCGCAACCGAAGCACTGAACGTACACCCCGTGCCATGTCCGGCACAGGTCGTTATCTCCGGACTACTTAATTTATAAAGCCTACCGTCATATGCAACCGCATCCGACTTAATACCGTCTTTAAATTTCATATGCCCGCCCTTCACAACAGTACTGCAGCCCCAGTTGAGGGAGAGCTCCGCGGCGGCATCGAGCATATCCTGGAAAGTCCTGATTCTCCTGTCAAGGATCAGTTCGGCTTCAAGCGCATTAGGGGTCACGATGCCTGCAATCGGAAAAAGAAGCCGCTTCATTTCACGTACGGCATCCTTTTCAAGAAGCTCCGCTCCGCTCGTAGAGACCATGACAGGATCAACGACAAGGAAAATCCTCTTCTTGTCCTTGAGCAGGCTTGCGACTTCACGGATTATCTTCGAGTTCGCAAGCATCCCTGTCTTAGCGGCACCAACATTGAATTCCTTGAATACCGCCTCCATCTGGCTCCTTACTGCCGCAGGAGGAAGCGTGTCGACCCTGCGGACTTCGCAGGGATTCTGGGATGTCACGGCGGTTATCACCGAACATCCGAAAACACGGAACGCGCTGAAGGTCCTGAGATCGGCCTGTAAGCCCGCTCCTCCTCCGCTGTCACTTCCGGCTATCGTCAGGGCAACTGGAATTTTTCTTGTCATAACTTATCAAGCTCCAGGTTCCAAGCTCCAAATATCAAACAAGTTCCAATGTTCAAACAAACAAATTTCCAAACTTCCGAATTGTTTGAATTTTTCCTCGTTTGTTTGGAACTTAGATTTTACCTTCACGGGTTGTCTTTCCTCTTGAAATCGAACGATATTTCCTTTTTGGATATGAACATCGTTATGCCGTCCTCCTTGTTTTCAGCGAGCACGGCCACTTTCTCACCGCTGATCTTCATGTTCTTCCCGGCAATAAGATACTTGAAGTCAACACCATTGTCGATGTCATCGTCACTCGACACCTTTCCCGGAAGCTCATTTGAATCAAATGCCTCTAATGTCTCTATGAATCCCCGTTTATGCAGTTCAGACAGCTTGTTCGGCAGGCGTTCCCCGTTCCTCACGGCATATAATACGAGATAATATCCTATGTCATACATCTTTTTCGCACTGTCTGAACTCGGTGGGGCACCCTTGAGCTTCTCCGTCGAAGGCAATATAAGGGAGAGCGAAATGAGGACTAGCAAAAGCACCCCGAAAAATATTAAGAAGCCCAGTACAAGCCTGCTCCTCAGCTTTCTTAACTTCGCCATCTCCGGACTGATGTCCTTGTTCTGTCCGTCGGACAAACCGGTGCTATCTGAAGTCTGGCGGGGATCCTGTTCCAACTGTTTTTCCAATTTCAAATTTCCAATTTCGAATTACAAATTACTGAGGGAGGCTCTAACTTCAAACCATCAGTTTCGCCGAAGCCACTAGCGCCTTATCCATCGCATCTGCGATCTTCGCGGCTATCTTCGCAGATTTGACAAGCCTGTCGATCTGCTTCCTGGACTTCTCTATCTTGACTGCTATCCGGCCGGCTCTGAGACAGCATCTCTTGAGATCCGCATCCCTGGAGGAAAACGAATCAGATTCGAGTTCGGAAAGAAAGTCATATATGTTGCCAGACAGTTCCTGAATGCTGTCCTTGGCTGTCTTGCTCTCGGTCTTCCAGTAAGCCTTTACGAGCTCGGAGTGCAACTCCTGATAGGCACGCTTCAGTTTCCTAAGGGAACTATTTCCTTTTTTTCTTTTCACCCTTCACCTTCCTGTTCCAGGCATTGCGCAGGAAATCAGCGGTATCGATGAGGGACTGCGGCACAACCCTTGTATCACCGATCACCGGCATGAAGTTCGCATCGCCAACCCAGCGTGGAACGATGTGCAGATGGACGTGCTCTTCAAGCCCGGCCCCGCCCGCGGCACCTATGTTGAATCCTATGTTGAAACCGGCAGGTCTCATGGATTCGGCCATGACTTCCTGTGCGAAAATCACCAGGTCCATCATCTCATATACGGTCTTCCTGTCAAGCAGCGACAGGGAATTTACATGGGCATACGGGGCTATCATAAGGTGACCTGAATTATATGGGAACCTGTTCAGTATGACAAACGAATGGCGTGCCCGTGCGATTATCAGCTCCTCCTCCATCGGATCAAAGCGTCCGTTACGACTGCAGAGGAAACAGCGTTTCGATTTCGGAGATGTTATGAACTCTATCCTCCACGGCGCCCACAACGGTCTTTTCTGCTTGTTTGCCATATGTTTTCCTCATCTGCATCTGCCTGGGGAGGACGTATTTTCAGCAAATAAGCCTTTTCCCCTTGCATAATGCCTGGTTGGTATTATATTCCGCACCTTATTTATCAGAAAAATATAATATAATTCATAAAAACGGAGTTTCTTCAATGAAAGAGAAAATACATCCCGAATATGGGCCGTCCAAGTTCATCTGCGCCTGCGGCGAGGTATGGGAAACCAAGGCCACCCGCAAGGAAGTGAAGGTCGGTATCTGCGCGAAATGCCACCCGTTCTTCACCGGAAAGCAGAAGCTTGTCGATACCGCAGGCCGTGTCGAAAGATTCCGCCGTCGCTACGGTGCGAAGGGCGAACAGGCAGAGAAGACCGAAAAGGCCAAGTAGCTGACTTCCAGAACCGTCTTTACGTCCGCGTATCCCGCTGATGAAAGACGGTTTTTTATTTTCATGCATTTTCCCTTCTGTCATTTGTTTGAATTCTGGAATTTGTTTGGATTTTGGAACTTGGAAATTGGAGCTTAACTGATGACTCCTTCTGAAATAGCACCACATATCGAGAAGCTTAAGAATAGGCTTGAAGAGCTGAAGTCGAAGCTTTCGGATCCTTCCATCTACACGCGCCAGGACGAGTGCAAAAAGGTCTCGCGCGAACACCAGAAGCTCGAGGAGTTCTTCAAGAACTACGACAAATGGACCTCCTGCCTGTCCCAAATTGACGAGAACAGGAAGATGCTCTCCGCCGAACAGGACGTCGAACTGAAGGCGATGATCACTGCCGACATCCAGAACCTGGAGAACGAGATCCCGGTTCTTGAGAAAAAGATCAGGCTCTCCCTCATACCTCAGGACCCGAACGACTCCAAGAACATAATTGTTGAGATAAGACCGGCTGCCGGTGGTGATGAGGCAGGACTTTTCTCATCAGAACTTTTCCGCATGTACCAGCGTTATGCCGAATCAAAAGGCTGGAAGGTGGAACTGCTCGATCTCAGTTCAAGCGGCATGGGCGGCATCAAGGAAGTTGTGTTCTCCCTTTCAGGTGAAGATGTGTATTCCAGAATGAAATACGAGGGAGGTGTCCACCGAGTCCAGCGTGTTCCCGCTACCGAGGCAAGTGGAAGGATCCATACTTCCACAGTTACGGTCTCTGTCATGCCAGAAGTCGAGGAAGTCGAAGTCGAACTCAGGCCGCAGGACCTCAAGTTCGACGTATTCAGGGCTTCCGGACACGGCGGACAGAGCGTGAACACCACCGACTCCGCAGTCAGGGCTACCCATATCCCGACAGGGATCAGCGTTGCCAGCCAGCAGGAAAAATCACAGCACAAGAACAAGGCGATCGCGCTCAGGATCCTCAGAGCCAAGATTTACGAGATACAGAAGACAGCAGAAGATGCAAAAAATGCGGAAGCAAAACGTTCGCAGGTCGGTACCGGAGACAGGAGCGAAAAGATCAGGACCTACAACTTCCACCAGAACAGGGTCACCGACCACAGGTTCAACATCACTATCCATAACATCCCCGGCATCCTCGACGGCGACCTCGACGATTTGCTCAACCAGATCATCCTTATCGACTGCGAACGCAAGCTGAAGGCGCTGTAACAGATGCTGAGTTGCAGTTAATGGTCGTCTCATAATAGTCTTGATGTTTTTCCTCTTCAACGGAGCGCGGGTTTACCAACCCGCGGCACTCGTTTTATGGCGGGTAAGAAAACCCACCCTCCGTTATTTTGTAACTCTAAAATATTTCGGGACTATTGGTAATTCTTCAGAGGACAGCCTAAAGGTTTACCCGCTTCTGGCGGCGCCTGCGGCGACCAGGGCTGGACTCCAAACTTTGGAGTTCACGCTTTAGCGTGTCGACTTAAATTAACGCCATTCAGAATAGACCTTTTCTTTTTCACGGCGGAATCAACGCTATTTCCGTGCAGCAAGATAGCCCCAGGCATACGTGTTCGGTCCCATTGTCTGGTTGACGACGAACTCGCAGCTCATCGGGCTCCAAAAGATGTCGAAGTAGGACTCCATGGCTGGCCACTTCTGCAGCTCTGGATAGAGCACTGGTTCCATGATCTTGGCAGACCAGTCATCTTTGCGGCGCGCCGGGTCTTCTGCACCAAAAACGGTCAGTCCCGGCGGCGGTGGAACTCCCATCACGCGCGAGTCAATCCAGAGAATATTGCGAGGCCATGCATAACCAACGCCAGTGGTAAAACACATATTCTGTGGGTTGGCGCCCGCAGAGAGCTGGGAACAGCGAATCGCAGCTTCCAGATAGTCGCTTTTGCCGGTCAAAGCGTGTGCTCGGAGGATAGTCAGCGCCTGGGGCAGAGAGGCGTTGCTGTAGGCCATCGGCTCCCAGGGGTCTTTCTTGGTCCAGCCAAAACCAGTGTTCTTGGACATATTCACCGCGACGTCGGCCTCCTTGAGCATCGACGCACGTGCATTTTCCTGGATTGTCGTGTTGATGTCGGCATTGTTAGTCCGAACATATGTAAAGGCCGCATCGCGTTGATTGTGGTTGTTCCACACCGCCGGTTGGATCTTGTTTTTGAAAACCGTAGTGGCGACGAATATATCGTTCCATTTCTTGTCGCCAGTCTGGCGGAACAGCTGGGCTGCGGCCAGGTTCCGCGCGTCGCGGACCTCGAAAGACACCTTCTCCTTGGCCTCCTGACGCTTCTGCCAGTCTTTTTCGGCGTAGTCCATGGCCTTCAGCGCACTCTGCAGATACGTCTCGGCCAGTTCTGGTTTGATGGGCTTTAAGACGCCAGAGGCCTGTGCGGCCGTTGCGGCGTATAGATAACTCGACCACGCGTCCGGCGCGTAGGCCATGACCGGCAATGACTCCTGCCAGCTTCCTTCACCGTAGCGGGGATGCTCCGCCGACTCGATCCCTCCTCGGATCCCGCCGTCGGCTGTCTGCATGCGCCGGTAACAGTCGATGTTCCACATTGCCTCGTTGACGATGTCGGGCAGTCCGTTGCCGCTCTCCGGAATATTTAGCTTCATGCCCTTCATATAGTCTGGAAAGAGTTCAGCAAGTTCCAGCAGCAGGCGCGTGGCTTCCAGGTGTTGGATGCGGCGGTCCCAGTCACCGGCATCAAAGTAGCCACCCCAGGCATTTGGGACGATTTCGTCAGTCATGCCGGTCACGAGATTGCCGAAATTGGTGTCGTTACGGTTTAGTCCGTTGCCGGTATTTATGAGCGGGCATTTCGAGGCGTAGACCTTCACGCCGTCATCGGGGTGGAAGGAACGGGGCCTCTTGAAGCTGGTGTAGGGTTCCTTGAGTTCGTTGCCGCTGCGCTCGTGGTAGAATCCCCGGGCTGCGATATTGAACACCTTGCGCCAAACCTCGGGTCCGATAGTGAAGGGATACGAACAACCTATACCGGCAACAACAACGCGGTAAGTTCCGGGTGTGGTCAGGGAGGAGAAGTCCAACCGGTACACATCGGTGTGGTTGTAGTTGCGCTTGTATGGATCTTCGTCTTTTTGTGTGGCAGCCTTGGACAGCACGGCCTTGCCTTCGAAGACAGTCTTGCCGGATTCGTCGATAACGCTGAATGCCTGGTCGGCGGGATATGAGAGGACACCTCCATCGCCCAGCCAGCAGGACAGATAGCCTTCCTTGGGCGTGTCATCCGGACGGAAGCCAACTTGTGTGACGTGGACGGCTTCGCTGCGGACCTTTTCCGGCTGGTGCGTGTAACTGGTCGGAGAAAGCTTTCCACCCTCAAACGCCAGAGCGTAGGTCTTGCCTACGACCAGCGGTTTGGGAAGTCGCAGATAAAGTGTATGCTGGACAGGGAACTGGAACGCCCAGCTGGCCACACGGGCGATTCCAGTTGGCCGGCTCTTGCGGTACACTGCGGTTGGATGGAGTGCAGTCTTGTATTCGGGATCATCGGTGGAGGTCAGATCGTAACTGGCTGGTTTGGCCGCCCATGCGACATCGAGTTTCTCGCCATGGAGCTTATCGAAGAGGCAAATGATCGTTCCGTCGCCGACCAACCCTCCCAAATCAGTTCCTCCGCGACGTACCATGCGGGGACCGTAACCCTTGACGAAGCACTCATCTCCATCCTGTTTGACGTAGGGAACCTGTTTGCCGAACTCAACCGTCCCCTGGTCTACCGTAAGCGCCAGAATGTCGGGAGCGACCGCACAGACATGGGTCAGACGCGGTTCTCCATCGGCCATGGCCACCATGTAGACACAGAGCAACAGGACACAGACAGGAACGAGTTTCTTCATTGATAATCTCCCTTTTATAGTCTAACAGGTAGGAATTTAGATTTCACAATGCGGGTAAGATAGTTCTGGAGTGGCAAGGAATCAAGGTATCCGGAACGGCCTCAGTCCATGTCCCGGACGGTGCTTCTCTTTTCCAGCTCCATCCATATTCTTTCCGTAGAACTTGCTAACCGACTTTGAAAGGAAACTGAAGGGATTGCAATTCATCTTGAAAATCCCGTAATCCTGTCTAAATTCCCACTTTCATTAATTATTAAGGGAAATATCATGTCAACTGCAAACATAAATCTGCCGTCGAATTTCATACACGACATAATCGACGAGGATCTGAAGAACGGCAAGAATGCCGGACGCGTCCACACAAGGTTTCCACCGGAACCCAACGGTTATCTACATATCGGTCATGCAAAGTCGATCTGCCTGAATTTCGGAACTGCGTTGAAATACAATGGGCTCTGCAATCTGCGGCTCGATGATACCAATCCCAGCAAGGAAGAAGTCGAGTACGTCGATTCCATCAGGGAAGACGTGAAATGGCTTGGATTCTCCTGGGACGATCGCGAGTTCTACGCTTCAGACTATTTTGAACAGCTTTATGGCTACGCCGTCGAACTTATCAAGAAAGGCAAGGCATACGTCTGCGATCTCAGCGCCGAGGAGATCAAGGGACTGAGAGGAAGTCTTACCGAGGCCGGCAAGGAAAGTCCCTACAGGAACCGTTCCGTCGAGGAGAATCTTGATCTCTTCCAGAAGATGCGCGCCGGAGAATTCCCTGATGGATCAAGGATACTCAGGGCAAAGATCGACATGAACTCACCGAACATCCATATGCGCGATCCGGTGATATACCGCATCCTCCGTTCCACACACCATAGGACCGGTGACAAATGGTGCATATATCCGATGTATGACTTTGCCCATTGCATCTCCGACGCCATCGAAGGTATCACGCATTCAATCTGTACTCTTGAATTCGAAATTCACCGTCCGTTATACGACTGGATTCTCGACCAGATATCCGTGCCGTGCCATCCGCAGCAGATTGAGTTCGCAAGGCTGAACCTCGGATACACAGTAATGAGCAAGCGCAAACTCCTCCAGCTCGTACAGGAGAAACTTGTCAGTGGCTGGGACGATCCCCGCATGCCGACGATCGCCGGGATGAGACGCAGAGGTTACACCCCCGAGGCGATCAGGAATTTCTGTGAGACTATTGGCGTAACAAAGTTCAATAGTCTCACCGACATGGCGCTCCTCGAGCATTGTGTCCGCGAGGACCTGAACAAGCGTGCGCTGAGGTCCCTTGCCGTCCTCAGGCCGTTGAAACTCGTGATCGACAACTATCCGGAAGGACAGGTCGAGATGATGGATGCTGTCAACAATCCAGAGGATCCGGCGGCAGGTACACGAAAAATTCCGTTCTCGAAGGTTCTTTATATTGAGAAGGATGATTTCAAGGAAATCCCTCCTAAGGGCTATTTCCGTCTGGCTCCCGGGACAGAAGTGCGCCTTCGCTACGGTTATCTTGTCACTTGCACAAGTTTCAAGAAAGATTCCAACGGCGAGATCACCGAGGTCCATTGCAACTACGACCCTGCAACCCGGGGCGGCAACACTCCCGACGGCAGGAAGGTCAAAGGGACAATCCACTGGGTTTCAGCAGAACACGCAATCAACGCTGAACTCCGGCTCTACGACAGGCTCCTTTCCGTTGCCGATGCCTCCGCAGGCGATGGCGACTTCAAGTCATATCTCAATCCGAATTCCCTTGAGGTTCTCAAGGACTGCAAGCTCGAACCGGAACTCGCGATATCCACAGCTGGACAGAAATTCCAGTTCGAGAGACAGGGATATTTCTGCGTTGATATAGACTCAAAGCCGGGCGCTCCGGTCTTCAACAGGATAGTCGCGCTCAAGGATTCCTGGGCGAAGATCGAAAAAGGCCAGACTCCAAAAAAGAAATAGTTCTGACAAAATTTCTCTTGTTTGGAGTGCGGTACCTTGGTACCGCTTTTACCCTGACAAGCTTGCTTGTCAGTCATACGAGGAGCAAGCTCCTCTAAACAAGGCTGAAGCAAGCTTCAGCACTCCAAGGTCAGGCTACCCGCCCGACAAATATAAGAATGTGTCTTCCATCCCAGTCAGCCTGCCCTGAGCGTGTCGAAGGGTGGCTAATAATCCATGCTCTTCGCCCTGGCGGGCATCTCATCAAGGATCTTTTCGGAGAGTTTCTTGAAGTCAAGTCTGATGACAAGCGGTTCCGAAGCTGAAAGTTCAAGCGGAATTCCCTGGATGTGGACAAACGGGACAGAACGATAATACCGCGGGGTCACCTCGAGCTTCACAGGAAGTTTCTTTCCATTGTTCAAAAGGACAGCCCGTTCCGGCATGATGGTGATCGGTGGAAGAGTGATTCCCGATGAAGGCAGCTCCTTGTGGCATATTACATATATAGTGTTGCCGTCACGGGTAAGCATGAAGTTCTCATGATCGAGATATCTTGTAGCAGGCTCAGCAGTTATCCCCGGTTTCACGCGGACATACCATTTCCCGATTTCCTTCAGGATTCTTATTCCCTCTGAAGGAATCATTCCATCAGGTTTGGGACCGACATTTAGAACATAGTTCCCGCCCATCGCCATAATCTTCGCGATGCCCTGCATCAGGAAACTGGACGAGAAATAATCCTCGTCCTTCCTGTATCCCCAGCTCTGCTCGCCGACCGACTGGCATGCCTCCGTCGGCCGTTTGAATTCACCGCCGGCAGGAACCTTGCGTTCAGGCGTGTCGTAGTCTCCTTTGTCATAGCCGCGGTCGTTTATCATTATCCCCGGCTGGAGCTTGCGTAGCATCTTGTTGATCGAAGGATCCTTCACTCGCGGTGGAATGTCCCAGAAAAATCCATAGATCCTGCCATAGTTGGAACAAAGTTCACTTGCCTGACGTTTCACGTATGCGATGTATTTCCCTATGTCAGGCTCGTCTCCCGGATTCTGTTTCGGCAGTTCATGGTCGCCGCCCTGGTTGATGGAATTCGGATGATGCCAGTCCGGACAAGAATAATAGAGGCAGAGCTTGATCCCGTATTTCCTGCATGATTTTGTGAGCATCGCAAGGATATCTCTCCTATAAGGCGTACTCGTCACATTATAGTCGGTCTCCTTCGTGTCCCACATGCAGAATCCGTCATGGTGCTTGGTCGTGAATATGACATAGTCCATTCCGGATTCTTTGGTAAGCCGCATCCAACTGTCGGGATCATATTTCACAGGATTGAACTGGGCAACACGTTTTACGTATTCGGCCTTGGGAATGCGGCGACGCCACTGCACCTGTTCATGCCAACCGTTGATGGAATAGATACCCCAATGGATGAACATCCCGTATCGGTTCTCGAAAAACCAGTCCCGGCCATCTCCGAAATGCTTCATTGCAGTTTCAAGTTTTAGGTTTTAAGCAAAATTTTTCCGCATAAAAGCTCTGTGCCTTTGTGCCTCTGTGGCTACTTTTTAATTTCCTTGCTCAGGCGCATCGAACAGAACTTCGGGCCGCACATTGTGCAGAATGACTTGTCCTTGCCCTTTTTCCCGACAGCTTTCTTCAGAGCCTGGCTTCGGTATTCGCGGGCCCGGTCGGGATCAAGCGCAAGCTCGAACTGTTTTTCCCAGTCAAAGTCGGCACGTGCCTTGCTGATGGCGTCGTCACGGCATCTCGCATGCGGTTTCTTCAGGGCAACATCCGCTGCATGGGCGGCGATCTTGTATGCGATCACTCCCCTTCTCACGTCCTCGATATCAGGAAGTCCGAGATGTTCCATTGGTGTGACATAGCACAGCATCGACGCGCCGTGGAAGGCGCCGAGGGCTCCTCCGATCGCGCTTGAAATATGGTCGTAGCCCGGAGCGCAGTCGGCAACTACAGGACCGAGTATGTAGAACGGAGCCCCGGCACAGATCTTGTCCTCCATCTTCATGTTCATCTCGATCTGGTCGAGAGGGACATGACCTGGGCCTTCAACCATAGCCTGTACGGACGCGCGTCGGCTTTTTTTGACAAGCTCTCCGAGGGTTGCGAGTTCCGCAAACTGAGCCTTGTCGCTCGCGTCTGCAAGGCATCCCGGGCGCAGTCCGTCACCGAGGGAAAGCGTCACATCGTATTTCTGGCAGATCGCCAAAAGCCTATCGAAATGCTCGTAGAATGGATTCTCCTTCTTGTGGACAGTCATCCACTTTGCGAGAATCGCACCGCCGCGGCTGACGATCTTGAGCATCCTCTTCATCGCGAGAGGAACATGGTTTCGAAGAAGTCCGGCATGGATTGTCATGTAGTCGACCCCCTGCTCCGCTTGGCGTTCCACTACTTCCAGAAGAAGATCGATCGTGAGGTCTTCAGGTTTTTCCACCAGGCTTACCGCCTCATAGATTGGAACAGTTCCCACCGGAGCCTTGCTCATCCTGACAATTTTTTTGCGAATTTCGCAGATGTTCTCGCCGGTGCTGAGGTCCATGACGGTGTCGGCGCCATATTTAAGGGCCGTCTTCAGTTTTTCTACCTCCTCACTGATACAGCTCGACATCATGGAATTTCCAATGTTGGCGTTTATCTTCGTGCGGAGGATCTTTCCGATACCTACCGGATCCAGATTCTTATGTCTAATGTTTGCGGGAATCACGATCTTGCCGGCTGCGACTTCCTTGCGGATCAATTCCGGCGAGAGGAATTCCTTCTTCGCCACCTTGAGCATCTCAGAGGTTGTCTCTCCCCTCTTCGCCCTTGCTATCTGTGTATTTATATTTTTCATAACTTTTTTTGTTTTGTCAGGCATCGTTTGACCTTGGACTGCTGAAGCCCTGGTCGCCTTTGGCGCCGCCTTAGGCGGGTAAACTTGCTTCAGCCTTGTTTAGAGGAGCTTGCTCCTCGTTATGCTGACAAGCAAGCTTGTCAGTCAACAGGCGGTACCAAGGTACCGCACTCCATATAATATTAAATCAACTTTTCCATCATCTGTATTGTCTTTTCCGTCGATCCTTTGTGCTTCTCGATCTCAGCCTTAGCCCTCTGCCCCATCTCGAGCCTGTGCTTCTCATCGGAAACAAGCTTTTCTATCGCCTGTTCAAGCTTGTCATCCGATTCAACAGCAAAAAGCCCGTGCGCGCCTATGAGGGCATTATGCACGAAGCGGAAGTTGCTCATGACGGGGCCTGTGATGATAGCCTTTCCGAGGATCGCTGGTTCTATTATGTTCTGCCCTTCATTATGACCTGCAAATCCCTTCCCTACAATCACGATGTCGGACTTGATCATAATCCCAAGAAGTTCGCCTGTAGTGTCGGCAAGCAGACAGTCGACCGGTTTCTCCGGAACAGTCTTCTCGGAACGTCTTGAGAACGACATTCCCAGTTCGCGGAACTGGGCTGCTATTTCCGAACCTCTTTCGGCATGGCGGGGAACTGAAATTAATCTCAATGATGGATATTTCTTTCTGGCCACGAGGAATTTCTCCGCAATCAGCTTCTCTTCTCCAGGATGGGTGCTCGCGCCAAGAAGCAGCGTATGTTTTTCTTTCCCGAAATACTGCTCAAGATCAATCTCCTGCATTTTTGCTGGAAGTTCCTGATCGAACTTCATGTTGCCGAGTATCTCTATCGGAAGGCCTTCGGAGATGGCATCAAGTCTGGTCTTGTCCTGTTCAGTCTGCGCGCATATGCATTCCATCCGCCTGAGCAGTGGCCCGAAGAACCAGCGGAACGCCTCGTATTTTCCTGCGGACCTGTCAGATATCCTGGCGTTGACCAGAGCTATCTTCGCACCGGCCCTGCGAACTTCGCAGACCATGTTCGGCCAAAGCTCGGTCTCGAATATCACAAGCATCCTCGGTCTGATCAGGCTCACCGTGATCTTCACGAAGATGAAGAAGTCCAATGGTGAAAATATAACAACGGTTCCCTCGGGAGCCTTCGTGTATGCAAGCTCCTGGCTGGTCGTCGTAGTAGTTGAAAGGACAAAATCCAGCTCAGGCTTTCTCGCCTTCCACTTCCTTATGAAGTTCAGGGCGATCTGTGTCTCACCAACGCTGACTGCGTGGATCCATATCGGATTCTTGAGGGAAGCAAGCTTCTTCTTTTTCTCTTCCGGAAATATCCCAAACCTTTCAGAATATCCTTCCTTCCTGCCCCCTCTCCTGACGAGTTTATAGATCAGCCCCGGCATGAAGAAAATGAGGATAACGGGAAATAGTAAGTTATATATAAATAGCATATGCAATGTTACCGTATTAAGTTCCAAATTTCAAAATCAATTACAGCCGGGACGGCCGTACCACATTCTTCAATCCAATCCTAAATTTCCAATTCCATTGCCGGCAAGATGCCGGCGCTCCAATGAATTCAAATCTTCAATTCCATTATGATGCTGGCATCAAGAAAGTGGTACAGGCGTCCCGCCTGTAATTTATCTTCATCTTACCAGTATTCGTTTGGAATTTGGAGCTTGGAGCTTTGTTCATTTCCCCTTTCCTCCGGACTTCAGCCAGGCCTCCACGAACTGGTCAAGATCACCATCGAGCACGGCCTGAGAATTTCCAGTCTCGACATCGGTCCTAAGATCCTTTACCATCTGATAAGGATGTAGGACATATGAACGGATCTGGGCACCAAAGCCCATTTCGCCCTTTTCACCGCTGAGTTTCTCAGCCTCCTTCTGACGTTTCTGCTCCTCTAGCTCGTAGAGCCTCGCCTTCATCATCCTCATGGCGGTGGCACGGTTCTTGTGCTGTGAACGCTCGATCTGGCAGGATACAACGATTCCAGTAGGCAGATGCGTAAGTCGGATCGCGCTGTCGGTCTTGTTGACATGCTGCCCCCCTGCCCCGCTTGAACGATAGGTGTCCACGCGCAGATCCTTCTCATCGATATTGATCTCTATTTCCTCCTCGATCTCCGGGAAGGCGTCGACTGAAGCAAATGATGTGTGACGGCGCGCGTTGCTGTCAAACGGCGAAATTCGTACAAGCCTGTGAACACCACGCTCAGCCTTCAAGTTGCCATAGACGAAGTCGCCGGAGACCTTGAGGGTAACGCTCTTTATTCCGGCTTCGTCACCGGGCTGCATTTCAATGACCTCGTCCTTGAACCCACGGCGCTCGAACCAGCGGCGGTACATGCGGAGAAGTATGGAAGCCCAATCGCAGGATTCGGTGCCACCCGCCCCGGCATGGATTGTGAAGAACGCATTGCTCCGGTCGAATTTGCCGGAAAGGAAGCTTACGAGTTCCAACTTGTCGAGGGCGTTCGCAAGGGGCTTCCAGGAAACTTCAGCCTCCTTGAGCATCTCATCGTCCTTGGATTCCTCGGCAAGTTCGGCGAGTGCCACGAAATCGTGTACCTTCTTCATGACAGCGTCAAAGGGCTCGATTATGTTCTTGCACTGGCTGAGCTGGGTGACGGTCGCCTGGGCGCGTTCGCGGCTGTCCCAGAAATCCGGTGCAGCCATCTTCGCCTCAATGTCTGCCTTGTCCTTGCGCTTCTGGTCTATCTTGAGGAAGCCCTCAAGATACTTGATGCGCTCCAGGGCATCTTTATGAAAAACTTTCAGTTCATCTAATGTCATATTTCACAATCCTTATTATATTAAAGGGAATCCGGGGAACACGCGTTCCTCCGACAGAATTATCTAAAGGCCAATAATATAATTAATTTAAGGAGAATGGGAAATGCTTTCTGAAAAGAGTTTGAATTTTCTTGAGCAGCTTATGAAGTGCTCCGGACCGTCCGGATTCGAGATAGAGACTGCAGCAGTCTTCAGGAAATACATATCCCAATTCGCCGGAAAGGTCCATACCGACGTCACAGGCAACACCATCGGGATACTCAATGAAAAGTCGGATTTCAAGGTGATGCTGGCAGGGCACTACGACGAGATCGGGTTCCAGGTCGTCTTCATTTCAGAGGAAGGGCTCCTCTACCTTAGGAACGTCGGTGGCATAGACAAGGTCACCGTCCCTGGGACCGAAGTTGAGATCCTCACCGAAAAAGGACGTGTCCATGCTGTGATCGGCAAGAAACCCATACATCTGACTGATGACAAGGACAGGAACCAGGCCGTTGAGATCAAGAATCTATGGGCCGACATCGGAGTAGAGAACAAGAAAGAAGCACAGAAGATCGTCAGGATAGGCGATCCCGTAGCGGTGAAATCCAACTTCCGCCGTATGGGAAAGAACAGGATAATGTCCAAGGGTATGGATGACAAGATAGGCGCATTCGTTGTCGCAGAAACTCTCCGCGAACTCAGCACCCGCAAGATAAATGTTGCAGTCTATGGTGTCGGAACCGTGCAGGAAGAACTCGGTCTGCGCGGGGCTACGACAAGTGCGTTCGGGATCGCACCGAATGTTGGATTCGCTATCGACGTCGGATTTGCCACCGACACACCCGACATCGAGAAGAAAACACTTGGCAGCGTTTCCCTTGGTAAAGGTCCGATCCTCAGCAGGAGCGCCGACGACAATCCGGTCATCGCCAGAATCCTCAGGGCAACAGCGAAGAAGAAGAACATAAAGTATCAAGAGAAGGCGGGCTTCAGGGCCAGCGGTGGGACAGACACAGCCGTCATTCAGCTGACCCGCGGCGGAGTCGCGACATCCCTCATCGGTATACCGAACCGCTACATGCATACACCTGTGGAAATGTGCGATCTGCGCGATGTGGAAGGTGCGATCAGGCTCCTGACGGAGACGATCTCGACGTTGAAACCGGGACAGACCTTCATTCCTGGCATCGACTAAGAGTTTTGCCACAGACTTTCACAGACAAGACACAGACTCGATATGTATGAATAAAGAATTTTTATACAAAGAGACTACAGAGAGAATCATAAGATGTTTTTACAATGTCCATGATGAACTTGGTGACGGCTTTCTAGAATCAGTATATGAAAAAGCGTTATTGATTGAACTAAAAGATTTTGGCCTTAAAGCAGAATCACAGAAGCCGTTAACTGTAAAATACAAGCACAATGTTGTTGGAGAATTCAGAGCAGATATTGTAGTAGAGGATAAGATCATACTTGAAATCAAAGCTCTCTCCCGTCTGCTTCCTGAACATGAGGCTCAATTAATCAATTATCTTAAGGCAACCGGTATAAAGTTAGGGATCATCGTCAACTTTGGGAATAAGCTTGAATTCCAAAGAAAAATATATTAGTCTGTGCTCCAGTCCGTGAAAGTCTGTGGCCAAACTTTATTTTGAAAGTCAGTGGCAAAATCCTATGGGTAAGATTTATCTAATAACCGGAAACGACGAATACGCCATCAAGAACAAGGCGCGGACACTCATTACCTCTCTCTGTGGAAATGATCCCGAGAGCAATCCTTGTCTGGAGATCGTGCATGGCGACAATCCCGAGTTCAAGCCGGTCCAGCTTTTGAAACAGATAATCCAGTCGGCCGCAACTCCCGCATTCATGGGTTCTGCAAAGACAATATGGTTCAAGAATTTCGATTTCGAAAAGTTCAAAGCCATTAAAGACGATATTGATATTGAGGAGCAGGAGAAATTCCATGACCTTCTGAAGGCCGGAATGCACGACGACACAACCCTTGTGATGAGCATCTTCTCCGTTGACAAACGTTCAGCCTTCTTCAAGGCCTGCCAAAAGACTGCGGAGATAAGCAGTCTGGATAAGGTCGATATCATGTCGAAGGACTGGAATGAGAAGCTGCGTTCGGTAATATACGACAGCTGCAGGAAGAATGGCGTGCGCATGTCCGAGGACGCTGTAGACTTTGTTTCCGAGACCGCAGGAGTGGATGTCGGCCGGGTCCAGTCCGAGATCGACAAGCTTGTCGCATATGTCTCACCCGAAAAGAACATCTCCCTTGCAGACTGCAGGAAGGTCTGCAGCCGGACCCCTGAAACTGCCGGATGGTCTTTCTCCAATGCGCTCTCGGACAGGAACCTTGCCGAAGCGATCGACACATTGAACGTGATCTCGAACATGGACAGCAAAAATCCTGAGATCAAGATCATATACACTGTCATGAACCATTTCCAGGACCTAATCAAGATGAAGGCTGTCTCCAGGAAGCTCGGACTCAGGGATTCCTCCGGTCAGGGTGAATTCACTTCCAAATTCGAGAACGTACCCCCGAATGTAAAACTTGAGATGAAGGCCGATTCCGTTTTCAAGATGCATCCCTTCAGGGCCTGGAAGGTGTTCTCAGCCGGGGCAAGATTCACCGACCAGGAACTTGCCACGGTGCTTTCCGAGATCCTGCGTGTGAACAAGTCTTTGGTCTCCGGCTCGCTCTCCCCAAGGATGGAGCTCGAAGCCCTCGCCGTGAAAATCTGCGCGAAGAGAAGATAAACACAGAGACACAAAGGCACAGATTCTATATAATAAAGGATATAACCCTGTGTCTCCGTGACTCTGTGGTTTTTATTCGCTTTTCGGATCAAAGGCACGGTGGAGGCCTTCACCAGCGAAGTTGAAGGATACTACAGCGATGAATATCGCCACGCCAGGCCAGAGGGTCAGATGCCAGTATCTCAACGGATCCGAGAACGCCTGACGGAGAAGTTCACCCCAGCTGGCCGTAGGCGCCTGGACACCGAATCCGAGGAAACTGAGTCCGCTTTCTGCAAGGATCGCTCCGGCAACACCGAAAGTGAAACTGACGAGTATGGGGCCGGTGATGTTCGGAAGCAGATGTCTGAACATTATCTTCCATACGGAAACCCCGAGCGACTCACAGGCCATGATGTATGGCATCGCCCTTTGCTGGAGCGTTTCACCCCTAACAATTCGGCTGAGACCGGTCCATGAGGTGAGACCGATTATCCCTATGACAAGCAATATCGACTGCTGGCATTTGTAATCCATCATAATTGTCATAAGGATGAGCAGGAGAAGGAATGTCGGGAAACACATGATGATCTCAACTACCCTCATGAAGAGGAAATCCGTCCTTCCGCCAAAATATCCGCAGTATAGGCCGATGATTATACCGAGGATCATGGTAAGTCCCGTGGCCAGGAAACCGACGGCAAGCGATACTCTGGCACCATAGACCATCCTTGAAAGTACATCCCTTCCGATCTGGTCGGCTCCAAAAGGGTGTTCCCTGGACGGTTCCTGGAACGGTTCGATGCAGTTCTCATAAGGACCGTAAGGTATCGGTGCGAATATCGCAAATTCGCCGGACTTGAGATTTGCTGCCTCCTTGCGCCAGTCAGTCTTATCGAGCTTCGGTCCTACAAAGAGAAAGGGGGCGAACAGTACAAGAGCCCATATGCTCATCACCTTGAACACAATTTCGCCTTTCTTCCTGAGAGTTATCCAGATGACTAACGCAGGTATTGAAAATATCAGGAAATAATTGAATATCTTCTCGACGATTACTTCGGTGGTATCAGGCGCGAAGAGATATCTCATGAAAGGAAATGACAGATGACCATCACGAAACAGTAGCAGCGGTCTGCCATTTGCGATGAACGGTGCGAGTATGCCCGTAAGCAGGAGGAATGCCACACCGCATATGCCAATGATGGCGAGTTTATCTTTCTTGAACCTATCCCAGACCTGCTGTCCTGGGGAAACATAGGCTGTATTGTCTTCCTGCTGGCCCATATACTCCTTAAAAAACTGGCAAGCCCTTACAATACTGGAATTTGCCACATTTTCCATCAGCGAATTGCCATTTCCTTTCAGCTTGCATGCCTGACGGAAAAAGCCTTATGGCATTCATTATTTTGGATAACTTTAATTTTCCGGTTGACAAGATGCGTATATAGGCAATATTATGCGTGCTTTTGAGATATCCTACCTTTTTTGATGTGCGCTTGTAGCTCAGTTGGTAGAGCAGGTGACTCTTAATCACAAGGTCGAAGGTTCAAGTCCTTCCAGGCGCACCAGTTTTCACTTTTTCATAAGATGAATTCAGCTACACCTAAAGCAACCAATACATGCCACCAGCTTCAGTAGTTCGCCGGAACTATTTCGAAATAGGCTTTCGGATGCTGGCAGATCGGGCATTTCTCGACCGCCTTTGGGCCTTCGTGCGTGAATCCGCAATTCCTGCAGCGCCATTTGACCTTTTCGCTCTTCTGGAAGACGGTGCCTTCTTCGACATTCTTAAGAAGGGTCTTGTAGCGTTCCTGATGTCCATTTTCGATCTTGCCGATTCCTTCGAAGACGCGCGCGATGCTCTCAAATCCCTCTTCACGGGCTTCCTTTGCCATTCGCGGATACATGTCGGTCCATTCGTCACCTTCGCCGGCGGCGGCGGCCTTGAGGTTGGCGATGGTGTCGCCTATCCCGGCAAGCGCAGTGAAATGCAACTTGGCATGTTCCTTCTCCTGTTCGGCCGTCTCGAGGAAGATCGACGCGATCTGCTCATAACCTTCCTTCCTGGCAACAGAAGCGAAATAGGTATATTTGTTCCTGGCCTGTGACTCTCCTGCAAACGCCGCCTTGAGATTGGCTTCCGTCTTCGTCCCCTTAAGTTCTGCCATGGTCCACCCTCCAGATTGTTTTAAATAAATATGATTTCTGATTATTCTGAAAAATACAATCTTAGCACATGCTTTTCAATCATTCCTCCCTTTATATTATTCTGTGTAATCTGTGTGTCCTGTGGTTTATTTCTCCGTTTCTCCTGTTATAATATGCATCTCTTAACTTTGTGCCTCTGCCTGTCGCGCCGTAGTTTCTTTACGAAGGCGGATGCCTTGCAACTTTGGAGCTTTTAATATGAAACAAATTTATGTATATTCCGTTAGCCTCGGATGTCCGAAGAACTTTGTCGACACCGAGATCCTGACAGGACATCTGCTGTCTGGCAGCATCGGCCTGACCGAAACGCCCGATGATGCCGACGTCTACATGATCAACACCTGTGCATTCATCCCCCCTGCCCGCGCGGAGGCCGAATCCTTCATCCAGAAGGCCGTCGCATGGAAGAAGAAAAAGCCCGGGTCAAGGAAGATCGCCATCTGCGGTTGTCTGGTGCAATGGGACAAGAATATGGACTTCGCGAAAAAGTATCCCGAAGTTGACCTTTGGCTCGGGATTGACAAGATTGCGAACATCGCAAAACACATCCGCGACCTTTACGGCAAGGGACCAGGAAAACCGCAAAGATCCTGTTCCGAACGCCCGGAGTACCTGCACGATGAGACCACTCCACGCCTACAGCTGACCCCCAGGCACTATGCCTACATAAAGATCGCCGACGGATGCGACAACCGCTGCACATATTGTTCGATCCCGGGAATCCGGGGCGGTCTGCGGAGCAGGAGTTCCGAATCAATCATCAACGAAGCGAAGATGCTCCTTGCGAACGGTTGCAGGGAGCTTATAATCATTGCACAGGATACCACGGCGTTCGGTAAGGACCTAAAGGATGGAAATGAAAACCTCCCGGCCCTACTGAAGAAACTCGATGCGCTCGAGGGCGACTTCTGGATAAGGCTCCTCTACACGCATCCGGCACATTTCACGGATGAACTGATCGGTGTCTTCAAGAATGCAAGACATATTCTTCCTTACATCGACATGCCTCTCCAGCATATCTCCGATAAAATTCTTCTCAGCATGAAACGCAGGGTCAACTCCGAGCAGATCAAGGTGCTTCTCTCAAAACTGCGTGCGGAGATTCCCGGAATCGCCATACGCACGACTTTTCTGGTCGGGTATCCCGGTGAGACGGAAGAGGATTTCAAGGAGCTTGCCAATTTCGTGAGGAACCAGAGGTTCGAGAGGCTTGGAGCATTCACATATTATCCTGAAGCAGGCACTCCAGCATCTGCGTTTCCCGAAACAGTTCCTGCGGAAATTGCTGAAAAACGCAAGGACCTGATCATGCGGATACAGGCTGAAAACTCACTTGAACGAAATACGCTCCTCGGTGGAAAAGTCTTTGACGTGCTGATCGACAAGCTCGAGGGTGGCAAGGGGATCGGCAGGACTTTCATGGATGCACCCGACATTGACAATACCGTCAAAGTCGAAATCGGAAAAACAGGCATATCAACCGGGGACATTGTGAAGGTGAAAATCAAGTCTGTCGGGATATATGATGTAGAAGGGGTACTCGCCTAGGACGTATCGGTGTATCGGCGAAACGGAGAACCGGCGATATTCAGATACTGCGAAATTGTTATTGATTTAGTTGGAGTTCACAGCCCTGGTCGCCGTAGGCGCTGCCAGAGGCAGGTAAACTTTAGCGTGTGTATTCACCAATTCCGAGTCGAATTTGAATTTCAATAAATGTAACACAGGCATTCTGCCTGTGATTTTTTGTAAAATTACCGGCGGGACGCTGGCGCTCCTACATCTACTCAATTCTTCCGAACAGCGTGATTTCCTGGCGGTCGTGGTAGAGCTGGCGGAGGTTGTACTTCACAAACGGCTTTGAGTCCAGCCATTCCTCCATAGACTTCACGACAGGCCAAGGTTCGACCTGCGGAAGCTTAATGTTGATGATAAATTTCCTCGCACGCCTGCCACCAAGCCAGTTCTTGATCAGGGCAAAATTCTTTCCTGTAGAGACAAGCATGTCGCTGATCAGCCAGTCGGCCTTCGGCATATTGGACTCAGGTTCGTAGAGCAGTCCGTCAGCCTTGACATGGATGAGTCTCCCGGGAAGTTTTTCCAGATTCCTGATCTTCATCGGTCCGTTGTCTACTGCGGTCACCTTGCATCCTCGCTTAAGGAAAGAGTAAGACCAGCCGCCAGGCGCGGCGCCAAGATCGATCACGCGTTCGCCATGTTCCGGCTTGATCTTCAGCAGGTCGAGTGCTTCCTCAACCTTGAGGAAGGAACGTGAAGGTGCATCTTCATCGAATATCATCCTATGGCATCCTCCCGGACTCGGCTCACTGAGTGCGACTGATCTCATCGCAGCACCCCAGAGACCGTTCTGAAGCATGCAGATATTGAGCACCATCATTTCTTCCCTGCGCAGGTCTGCTTCAAGGACGAATCTTCTTGAGACACGTCCGAAATGCTCCCTGCAGAAATCCAGAAGATGCTTTCTGAAGGACTTTATTTTAGGCGTGATCGCCAATGAGCAGTCTTCGGGCTGGAAAAGGTGCAAAGTCCATTTGTCCTCCGTGCGAGTGATCCCGGGCAGAATGCTCTTTACGACATCCCTCGCCATGTTCCTCAGATTGCCTTCCTGTACAAAAGCCGCATCGATGATGCGTTGGCGCTCGAACACGAATGACCTTTCAGGCATAGGATGGTCCGGAGGAAACTCAGCAATGAGAAACCCGGGAGATTTTTTCAGGACAACCTGAGTTCCGCACTTTGATGTAATCTCGGTGGAGAGGGTGTCCTCGAAATTTCCCTTCGATAGGAATATGAAAGTCATAATGCCAATATCTTACATCCACAATTCACCAATTGATAATCAAAATTGCTTTGTCTCTTGGGAAAGCTGTGTTAAATTATTTTTTTTGAGTTAAAAATACCCGAAAAGTTTAAGCGCATGAATCTGCCGAACAAAATAACGATGGCGAGGATAGTGATGATATTCATCTTCCTTGTCATCTGCAATGTTGACGACAAGCTTCCTACCAGCTGGCAGATGCCCTGGAAGATTGTCGGTGTCTCCTTCGCATTTCTCGCGGGGCTTACCGATATCCTGGACGGCTACATCGCCAGGAAATACAACCTTATAACTGATTTCGGCCAGCTCATGGATCCGCTTGCCGACAAGATATTCATGGCGACGACATTCATCATGCTCGTTGACAAGGGCATTCTTGAGGGTTACGTCGCGGTCATTGTCCTCTCCAGGGAGTTCCTCGTCACCGGTCTCAGGCTTCTCGGTGCCGGCAAGGGTGTAGTGATTCCAGCTGACGTTACCGGAAAACTCAAGACGTCCCTGCAGATGGCGTTCGTAGTGATTGGCGGTTACTTCTGGATACTTGGATGGAAAGGCGCAGAGATCAAGAACGTCCTATGGGTATGGTGGTGCTGGGAGATTGCAAAATACGTAATTATAGCCGTAACTGTCTACTCCGGCATAAACTATTTCTACAGGCTCAGGCATTTGTATCTGGAAAAGAAGAATCCTTGAGGGAATATGGAAGCCAGAAGCCAGAAATCAGAAATTTGAAATTGGCAACCGAGAACTCTCAATTGGGAAATTGTTGATGTAGAGTTGCCCGTCACGGGCAAGGAAGAAATCTTCGCCGAGACGGCGAACACTACATCTAGGCAGTTGAAAATCTGAAATTAAAAATTGAAAATATCCTGAGGTAACCATATGGCACTTTGGAGCGGAAGATTCAGCGGCGGGCAGAAGAAGGAACTTGTTGATTTCACCGAATCAATATCCTTCGACAAGCGACTTTATACTCATGATATTGCCGGAAGCAAGGCCCATGTCGAGATGCTTGCATCCTGCGGGATAATCCCGGCAAAAACCGCAAGGGCGATCAAGAGTGAACTCGAAAAGATACTCAAGCGCATCGAGGCTGGCAAGTTCAAATTCACAAGCAGTCTTGAGGATATCCACATGCACATAGAAAACGAGATCATCAAGGCCCTCGGTGATGAAGGCGCAAGGCTCCATACTGCCAGAAGCCGGAACGACCAGGTGAACCTCGATACGAGGCTCTACCTCAGAAGCGAGACAACAAAAATCATTTCAGGCATAAGCAAGCTCCAGAAGGCGCTTGTATTCCAGGCAGAGAGGAATTCCGATACCATCATGCCCGGATATACGCACCTCCAGCACGCCCAGCCGGTTCTTTTTGCTCATCATCTTCTTGCATATGTTGAGATGTTCGCAAGGGATTCGGCAAGGCTCATGGACTGCATGAAGAGAATCAACGTAATGACCCTCGGTTCAGGGGCGATCGCGGGGACTACTCTCCCCATCGACAGGAAGAAGGTCGCAAAGGCGCTGTCGTTCCCTGATATCTCCGCCAATAGCATGGATTCTGTAGCCGACCGGGACTTCGAATGTGAATTCCTTGCGTGTCTTGCGATATTCGCAATGCATGTATCGCGGCTCTGCGAGGACCTGGTGCTATGGACCTCGAAGGAGTTCTCGTTCATCGAACTCGCCGACGAATTCTGCACAGGCTCCAGCCTAATGCCCCAGAAGAAAAATCCCGACGTTGCGGAACTCGCAAGGGGTAAGACCGGCAGGATCTATGGCAATCTTGTGGCGCTGTTGACCATCTGCAAGGGGCTTCCGATGTCCTACAACAGGGATCTGCAGGAGGACAAGGAACCTCTGTTCGATTCAATCGACACAGTCCTCAAGATATTGTCCGTACTACCTCCGATGATAGCGACAATGAAGGCAAACAAGGGCAGGATGCTTGCTGCGGCACGGAACCCAGAGCTTATGGCCACAGATCTGGCAGAGGAGCTCGTGAAACTCGGGGTACCGTTCAGAAAAGCCCACGAGCGGACTGGCGCTTTAGTCAAATGGTGCAATACCAACAGGATTCCCCTTGACAAGACACCATTCGTGGAAATGAAGAAAATCATACCCGAAGCGGAAAAGGGACTCCTGAAGATCTTTGATCCGAGCAAAAGCATATCGAAACGTGAAATCACAGGTGGAACGGGTCCCCGGCAAATTGAGAATCGGCTTGTTTTCTGGAAGAATAAACTGAAGGTTTAAAGGAAAGACCGAAATCTTCACTGCCTTCGCGTTGTGGTATATATAGGAAGATATCCGTGCAGGACATCGGATATTTGTTTATAATTAATTGTCGTATTACAAATTATTAGAACTACCAAGGTGAATCATGCCTGGGAAAATAGAATGGGATGATGATCTTGAAACTGGGATACAGGTGATCGACCAACAGCATAAGGAATTCTTCAGGCTTGTAAACGTATTATTGGACACCTCAATCAAAGGTGCAGACAAGGAAAGTGTCCTCAAGGCATTCAAATTCCTGCATTTTTATATAATTGAGCATTTCGGGATGGAGGAATCCCTGATGATGGAATACAAGTATCTATCGTTAAAAGAACATAGAACTGGCCACCGGTATTTCAAGGATGAATTACGGAAACTTGAAGCTCAGCTTTCCGGCGCCCATTTTCCAGAGGTTTCTATGCGTCTTGATTATCTCGTAGTAAACTGGTTCATAAATCATATCAAGGTCCAAGATAAAAAGCTTGCCAAATTCCTCCAGGAGAAGGCAAAAAACAATAGGAAAATTGCTTCCAAGCTTGCATACCTGTTGAAAAAATTATTTGGCAGATGAATTATAACCTCTCGAAATATAAAATTTCATGAGATTTTGATTTAATGCACCAAGGTTTTAATACTACCTTATCCTTCCCATTCTACCAAGATTCAAAAAAATATAAAAACAAATTCATAATATAATATATTTATTGTGGATTTTCATGATTTATTCAACTCCTTATTTCGAACTATTCACATCTGGCATCTCCGTAAAAAACAGCTAAATTATCATCAATGACGGCAACTGTCCCATGTTCACATGATTCTCGATAACTTTTATGTTACAGTCAGAAAGCAGATAGGTTTCAAATTCTCCAAGTCCTTTTTTTCTATTGCAGCAGATAGAGAGATAAAATATGAGCGAGTTGAAAAAACGGCTTAAGATACTTCTTGCCGAAGACAGCCTAATCAGCAGAAAACTTGCTGTCAAGATGATCGAACACTGCGGTCATGAAGCGGATTCAGCCGAAAATGGCAGGCAGGTTGTCGAAAAGGCATGTTCAGGATCATATGACCTGATCCTGATGGACATGTTCATGCCTGAACTTGACGGTGGAGACGCAGCCCTCGAAATAATTGCAAAAGGCTGCACATCACCCATAATTGCATTGAGCGGCGATATCCTTAACCGGACGGATCTTGACAGATACGGCATGAAGGATTCGATCTTGAAACCGCTTTCCGAAAAGGAACTGTCCAGGGTAATCGCATCCTATTGCAGCTCATCTCTACAAGCGGTCCGACCGCCACCCGTTTCAGGAACATCAGCCCCACAGGAAATCTTTGATGAAAAGGCTGCTCTTGAATTTTCCGGTGGAGACAAGACTGTCCTCGCGGAAATGCTCTCGCTGTATGCCGAAGCAACGGGAAAGAATATCGAGAGGTTAATTGCAGAAATCGGGACAGGAGACATGCAGAAGGTCAAGTCGATTGCCCACCTGATAAAAGGCGAATCTAAATCACTTGGAATACTGAAGGTCTTCGCCAAGGCCAGCGAACTTAACGAGGCCGCAAAATCAGCTGATCGTGAAAGCTGCTCCAAACTCGCCATCGAGCTGAAGTCTGTGTTCCATGAGTTCATGGGCACTATTGGAAAAGGCGGTACCTGATGCATAATTTCCTCATGGAACAGAAGGATTTCATCCAGTTCCTCAACGGATTCTCCTTCATCATGCTCGCTTCGATGACATATCTCCTGAGCGGCTTTTCCACGCTGAAATGGAAATGGTTTGCGATGTTCGCGATCATACAAGGCATAACCCAGACCGCCGATGTCCTCACCGCCCCACTACTTTCAAGCTACGCATACCATACAATTGATGTTTCACTGTCAATCTTCTCTTATTTCTGCCTCTTTGAATTCGGCCGTTCCAGCTTGGAACAGATTAAGGGGAGGAAGGCGGGCAAGTGGGTCTATGCCATCCTCTTCTGGCTGGTAGCAGCAGGTGCATACAAGGGGATTGAGGGGCTGGAACTGACTTCCCGCATCTTCATGGCGCTGCCAGGAACTTTGTTTTCCGCGTATGTGCTTGTGACCACCCAGCATGACAGGCTCCATCTGAAACGTCTTCTTATCCCTGCGGCCTTCTGCATCGTCCTCCTGGGCATATCGACGACCGCATTACATTTCGAGGCAGATCAGCTTCAGGAAGGCTCACAGTTCGGGCCATTCCTCATGGAGGACCTATCCATCGGAATAAAACTCATAAACATGATGCTTGTCATACTGCTCTGCATATTGTTCAGCCTGTTTTACTGGAGATGTGTAGCTCTTCAGCACTCGGTATCTCTTTCAAGGGGAAAATCCATCATGAAATTCCTCATCCCCGTTCTCCTCCTGATAATAATACTTTCAGGCTGGATCATAACGCAGAAACAAGGAATGAAGGAGGACAAACAGCGCAGACAGGACCTTCTTTCATTGACACGTGCGATAGCAGCCTCCATGGATCCTGAAAAAATACTCCTTCTCACAGGAACCGCAGACGATGAATCTGCGCCCCCCTACAAGGAATTGAAGGGCAAATTATCAGAAATCGCAAAAAGCCAGACAAACATCAGGTATCTTTATCTGTTTGGCCAGAAGAATGGCAAAGTCATCTTCCTTGTCGACGCTGAGATTGAAACCAACAGGCAGTCCACCATCCCAGAATCTGTTCTTGACTTCTCTCCTCCCGGTACTGTTTATGAAGATGTATCTGCAGAGCTATTCTCCAGTTTCAAAACCGGAGAGGAATTCACGGAAGGTCCCTGGTCGGACAAATGGGGCACTTTTGTTTCAGCTCTTGTCCCAATAAGAGCTCCGAATTCGAGAAATGTCGTAGCCATACTCGGTACCGACATCACGGCCAATGACTGGAACAGGCTGATATCCAGCCAAAGGATGATCCCGATAATGACCACTTTGCTCTTCTGCCTCATGCTGGTGATATTCTTCATCATCCACCAGAAGAACCTGGAAGCGGCGTTCTCGCTGCAGTCATCCGAAAGCAAGTACCGCAGCATCATCGAGGGCTCTCCGAACTGCATCGAATTGTTTGACGAAAACGGCAACTACATATCCATAAACGAAACTGGACTGCTCGTAAAGGGCGTATCGGAAAAGGAGATACTTGGCAAGTCTTACCAGGATGTCTGGCCGGAAGGTTTCATGAGGGATATCGTCGATGAGGCTGTCAAACGCGTAAGAAGGGGCGAAAGATGTACGTTCGAAGCAGAAAGCAAGAGGCTCGATGGCACACTCGTCAACTGGATGATCGTCCTCAATCCGATATATGACGAGGAGAACAGGGTCCATAGGTTCGTTGCCATCTCGACGGACATAACTGAATTGAAAAAGGCTGAAAAAAGCATACTCGAAGCGAAGGAAAGGGCTGAACTCCTCAACAAGGTCCTACCGAGCGGGCTTTTTACAGTTGACAAGGACAAGCTGGTCACATCCTGGAACGATGCCGCTGAAAAGATAACGGGCTTCAAGGCTTCCGAGATCATAGGAAAAAAATGTTTCGTCTTCGCTGTCTCCCCATGCGAGACAAAATGCGGCCTATATGACGAGAATACCCCAAAGCCCATCTTCGGCAGGGAATGCAGCATAAAGACAAAGGACGGCAAATTCATTGAAATATCAAAGAATGCCGACATCCTCAGGGATTCGCAGGGAAACATCATCGGTGGCATTGAGTGCTTCATCGATATCACCGAAAGGAAGAAGAATGAAGCCGACCTAATGCGCAAGGACAACATCCTCGAGGCCGCAGCCTTCTCTGCGGAACATCTCCTGAAGTCACACAACTGGAGCGACTGCATGAACGACATACTCCAGAAACTCGGCACTTCAGTTGAAGCGAACAGTATATACATATTCTATAACAGGAAGATGCAGGATGGCAAGATCGTTTCTGCAACCGCCTTTGAATGGTCTGCAGAAAAAGGCCTGGCAAAACCAAGGGACAGCACGATCATCAGGAACAGAAGTTATGAGGAACTGGGCCTTTCCAGATGGAAGGCGCTTCTTGAGAAAGGAACCCAGGTATATGGCAAAGTTGATGATTTCCCGGAAGAGGAAAGGGCAATCCTAAAGAAAGCAGGAATACGTTCAACGCTGATCGTCCCGGTTTTCTCCGGAACTGAATGGTGGGGATGCATGAAGTATGATGACTGCCTCGAGGACAGGGAATGGACTCAGACGGAACTTGATCTCCTCCGCGCCATCGCAGACCTGCTGGGTTCAGCTATCATGCGTGAGAACTTCGAGAAAATGCTGCGCGACTCAAAGGAGGAGACGGACGCCTTGAACCTGCAGCTTGAACAGAGCATCCAGCAGGCGAACCTGCTGGCACTCAAGGCGGAGGCGGCAAATGCGGCAAAAAGCGAATTCCTCGCGAACATGTCACATGAGATAAGGACCCCGATGAATGGGGTCATAGGCATGATCTCCATACTCCTCGAGAGCAAGCTGGACACTGAACAGAGGAAATATGCTGAGACCATCAGGCAGAGCGCAGAATCCCTGCTCACAATAATCAACGATATCCTCGACTTCTCCAAGATAGAGGCTGGAAAACTTGATCTTGAAGAGGTTGACTTCGATCTCGCCAGGATCCTCGACGAGGTCATCGACATGCTTGTCATCAAGGCCCAGGAAAAAGGTCTCGAAATGAATTGCATCTTGCCCCCGGAAATGCCTACCCTCTTCAAGGGTGACGAGATCAGGCTGAAGCAGATACTCATGAATCTCGTCGGTAACGCGGTCAAGTTCACCAACCGCGGAGAAATCATCATTCGCACCGAGATAAAGAATGATGCCTGGGACAGCAGTCTCGTCTACTTCGAGATCCAGGATACCGGCATCGGGATACATAAGGACAAGATCGATTCACTTTTCAGCGCTTTCACGCAGGTCGACTCGTCCTCGACCAGGAAGTTCGGGGGGACAGGGCTAGGCCTTACGATCTCGAAACGTCTCGCCGAGAAGATGGGAGGAGCCATCGGAGTCAAAAGCGAGGAAGGCAAAGGTTCCACATTCTGGTTCACGGTCAATCTTAAGAAGCAGAACATGCAGAGTAGAACAGTGATTCCCGAGGAACGTTTCCGTGAATTAAGGATACTTACCGTGGACGACAATTCGACAAACCGCCTGGTCATGGACAAACTTCTCGCTTCATGGTCCTTCAAGCACGATGAAGCACCTGATTCGCAGACTGCACTTTACAAGCTGAGGGAGGCCGTCAAAACAGGCAATCCATTCAAGATAGCCTTCATCGACATATTAATGCCAGGTATGGATGGCGAAGCCCTGGCCACTGAAATCAGCAAGGATCCGGCGCTTATGGACACAAAACTGGTCATGATGTCCTCAGCCGGCACCGAGGCAGAGAAGAAAATGATGAAAAAGGGACTTTTCATTGCATCTGTGCCAAAGCCTGTGCGGAAGTCGCTGCTTCTCGACTGCATAGCCAATATCACTGGAGAAACTGCATTCATAAGCGAAGCTGTTCCAGTGTTGAAAATGATACCCCCTGGAAAACACCTTGGCCGCAAGGTGCTTCTTGCCGAAGACAACGAGATAAATCAGAAGGTTGCCTGTGCGATCCTCGCAAAAATGGGTATTGTACCTGACATCACCCCCAACGGCCTTGCAGCAGTCCAGAAACTCGAAAAGGAAAAATATGACCTTGTGCTGATGGACATCCAGATGCCAGTGATGGATGGACTTGCCGCGACAAGGATCATCAGGGATGTGAATTCAAAGGTCCTCGACCACAAGGTACGGATAATCGCCATGACGGCCCATGCCCTCAAGGGGGACCGTGAAAAGTGCATTGAGGTGGGAATGGATGACTACGTCTCCAAGCCGGTCAAGCCGGAGGATCTCGCCAACGCCATCAACCGTCAGCTCAAATGTGATGCCACAAACCTTTCCGGACAGAACAGTATGAAAATGGAGGTTAAAAAAGATATGAACAAGGAAATATTTGATCTTGAAGCCCTAATGGAAAGGGTGTTCGGCGACAAGGAACTTTTAAATGAACTCATAGGAATATATATTAAGGATACGCCCGGATATATAGGATCGCTCCATCAGGCATTGGCTAAAAAGGACCTTCCTGAAATGCAGCGTCTGGCACATACGCTGAAGGGATCTTCCGGAAATCTGGGCGCGGTCAGGATGCAGAAAATCGCATTGGAAATCGAAAAGGCATGCAAGGAAGGCGATGCTTCACGGGCCTCCATTCTGATCGGAACAGTTGACTCTGAGTTTGAAACCTTGAAAAAGGAAATCGAAAATATAATAACCGATCCCAAGCCATAGGAGAGCATATGCCTTTCAAGATACTGATTGCTGACGATGAAAACACAACAAGAAAGCTGCTTGAGAGCCTTCTACTGAAGAATGGTTATGAGGTGCTTTCATTCGACAACGGTGCTTCGGCCTTCAAAATACTGAAGGAGCAGGATGGACCTAAGCTTGCAATCCTCGACTGGATAATGCCCGGCCTGCAGGGAATAGACATCTGCAGGAAGATCCGTGCACTTAAATTTGAAGTCATCCCCTATCTGATAATGCTGACAGCTTCCATGAAGGAGAAGAAGGATATCATTGAGACATTCAGATCAGGCGCGAATGACTTCATAGAAAAACCTTTCAATGCCAACGAACTCCTGGGAAGGGTCAAGATAGGAGAAGACATGATCAACCTGCAGATCTCCCTGATTGAAAAGAACAGGGCCCTCGATGAGGCTCACAGGCACATAAAGATGCTCCAGGGAATATTGCCGATCTGCATGCACTGCCACAAGATCAAGAACGACAATGAGAGCTGGGAGCGACTGGAGGAATATATTGCCAGTCATTCGGATGCCCAATTCAGCCACGGACTCTGCCCTGACTGCATGAAAAAACATTATTCAGCGATAATGGCGAAGAAGTAATTCCCTTTCGAGGTTAAGATGGCATTTGAAAATAATCCCACTCCTCAATCCGCAACATATGATCAAGCTCCAGATCCTCTTGCTGCAAAGGTGGAATGGACTCCGGCACGGGGTGGCGGAGCTAACTTCAGGACAAGCCGTATCGTGATGAAGGATCCGGAACGACTGGAGTTCCGCTCCTCACTCGGAGCAAAGCTCTTCTGTCTTCTTTTCCTCTGCAGTGGCCTCGCAGTGATGATCCTCATCCCGATCTCAATGTACCGCGAAGGCGGCCTTGGATGGAACAAGAATACACTCTTCCCGATCCTCTTTGGTCTAGTCTTTTCATCGGTCGGAGGTGGACTTCTCTATTTCATGGCAAGGCCGACGGTGTTTGACAGGAGGACCGGTCATTTCTGGAAGGGCTGGAAGAACCCGGAAAGGATGCTTGATCCAGAAAAGCTCAATTCATATACACGTCTCAATCGCATCCATGCACTGCAGATACTGGCGGAATATATCAGTGGAAAATCTTCATATTACAGTTATGAGCTCAACCTCGTTCTGGAAGACGGCTCCCGGATAAACGTGACCGACCATGGAGACCTGAAAAAACTGCGCGAGGACGCAGAGACTCTGTCCAAATTCCTTGGAAAACCAATCTGGGATAGGACATGAAGAAATCGAACATCCAATTTTCAAGGAGATCTTTTGTGAAGGCGTCGCTTGCGGCAGGAATTGCCACTGCATTGCCATGCAATCTTCTTCCAAATGACAAATCTACCCCAAATGCAAAATCAAGGACTGCATTCATCTACAGCGAGGAATATCTCCGCCATCTTCTCAACACAAATCATCCAGAATCCCCGAAACGCCTCGAATCCATCATCTCAAGGCTGAAGGATTCAGGCCTTTATGATGAACTTCTGAAGACAATCCCCGAGGACAAGGATGTCTCCGAATGGATACTCAAGGTCCATACGGAGAAACAGATCAAGCTTGTTGAAAAACAGGCCCGCATTCCCTCGATATGCAAACTCGCCGTCTCAGGAGCCCTTAATGCCGTCGACATCGTATGCTCCGGCAAGGCCAGGAACGCCTTCTGCGCACTTCGCCCGCCAGGACACCATGCTACCGACAATGGCGAATATGGTTTCTGTTTCTTCAACAATGTCGCGATCGCTGCGAAGTTCGCAAAGGAGAAATATGGATTGAAGAAAATACTGATAGCCGACTGGGACTTCCACCATGGCAACGGAACCGAATGGGCATTCTACGATGATCCTTCAGTACTCTTCTTCTCAACCCATAAGCTTGAGGCGTTTCCATTCACCGGTTTCCCTGACCGGAAGGGAAAGGGTGATGGCTACGGCTTCAACATGAACATCCCCCTGCCCTCAGGTGCAGGTGACAAAGAAATAATTGATGCTTTTGAGAAAAAGCTCATACCCGAAGCTGAGAAGTTCAAACCAGAGCTGATCCTGATCTCGGCGGGTTTCGACTGCAGGCAGGACGATCTCCTTGGCGACTTCAAGGTTACCGACAAGGGCATCTCCACTCTCACCGGCATCCTCATGGCTCTCGCCGTAAAATATTCAGACTCATCTCACTACTCGAGGGCGGATACAATCCTGACGGTCTCTCCCTTGCAGTTGAAGCGCATGTCAAGACATTGCTCGGATAGAATGCAGTTTTCCAAAGATCAGGCCAATTCCTCCCTTGAAAAGAAATATCCATATCCCATATTAAGTAGCACTTTTGCTGGTTGCCTTTGGATTTTAAAAGCAGTCGTAATTGTCGAAAATGCACCGAGTGTTTTCTTACTTCCTGCTGGTCCCGGGCGGTTACAGCAAAGAAACAAAGGAGATTCTCATGGGCCCCTTTCCCTATGCCGCACCAGGCTATTCACCTCAATTCAATCACAATGACCAAACCTGCTGCTGGCCCATGAGGACCATGCACGACATCACCAGCACCGAGGTGTCGTCATGGCTAAGATAAAAGGCATAGACAAGGTGATGATCATAGGTTCCGGCCCGATCATCATCGGTCAGGCATGCGAGTTCGACTATTCTGGAACCCAGGCATGCAAGGCTCTAAGGTCCTTAGGCTACAAGATCGTCCTCGTCAATTCCAATCCCGCCACCATAATGACCGATCCAGGCATGGCGGATGTCACCTATATAGAACCTCTAAACCTCCAGAGGATGTCCGAGATCATAGAGAAAGAACGCCCTGACGCTCTCCTTCCGAACCTCGGAGGCCAGTCCGCACTCAACCTCTCATCAGAACTTGGCAAGACCGGCGTCCTCAAGAAATACGGCGTCAAAATCATTGGCGTCAACATCGATGCCATCGAACGAGGCGAGGACAGGATCATCTTCAAGGAGACAATGACAAAACTCGGTATCGACATGCCGAAGAGCGATCCGGCATATACTGTCGAGGAAGCCGAGAAGATTGCCGAGAAACTCGGTTATCCGGTCGTTGTACGTCCTGCATACACCATGGGTGGAACCGGTGGCGGTCTCGTCTACAACCTCGAGGAGCTCCGCACCGTTGCTGCACGCGGAATAACCGCAAGCCTCGTCGGCCAGATATTGATAGAGGAATCAGTCCTCGGCTGGGAGGAACTCGAACTCGAGGTCGTGCGCGATGCGAAAGGACAGAAGATCACTGTATGCTTCATCGAGAATGTTGATGCAATGGGTGTCCACACCGGTGACTCATACTGCACTGCTCCGATGCTTACCATAAGCAAATCGCTACAGGAGAAGCTCCAGAAATATTCTTATGACATCGTCGACGCCATTGAGGTCATCGGTGGCACGAACATCCAGTTCGCCCATGACCCCAAGACCGGAAGGGTTGTTGTCATCGAGATCAATCCGCGCACATCCCGTTCATCCGCTCTCGCATCGAAGGCCACCGGATTCCCGATCGCACAGGTGTCTGCGAAACTCGCAGGTGGACTATCACTCGACGAGATTCCATACTGGCGGGATGGAACACTCGAGAAATATACTCCATCAGGCGACTACGTCGTAGTAAAGTTCTCACGCTGGGCCTTCGAGAAGTTCAAAGGCGTTCAGGACAAGCTCGGGACCCAGATGCGCGCGGTCGGCGAGGTCATGAGTATAGGAAAGACTTACAAGGAGGCGTTCCAGAAGGCCATACGTTCCCTAGAGAACGGACGGCACGGCCTTGGTTTCGCAAAGGACTTCAACAACAGACCTATCGAAGAGCTTCTTGGAATGCTCGCCGAGCCCACGAGCGAACGCCAGTGGATCATGTATGAAGCCGTCAGAAAGGGTGCATCATCAGAGGAGCTCTACAAGCTGACACACATCAAGCCCTATTTCATCAACCAGATGAGAGAACTCGTCCAGCTTGAGGAGGAAATGCTCAAACACAAGGGGGGAAAACTCCCCGACAAGCTTCTCATCCAGGCCAAAAAGGATGGTTTTGCTGACAAATACCTATCGAAAATTCTCGAGATCCCGGAGAAGAAGATCCGTGAACAGCGCATCAAGCTCGGTATTGTGGAAGGCTGGCATCCTGTGCCGGTAAGCGGTGTAGAGAATGCCGCATACTATTATTCCAGTTACAATGAAAAGGACGCAACCAAGGTATCCAGCAATAGAAAGGTGATGATACTTGGAGGAGGTCCCAACAGGATCGGCCAGGGCATCGAGTTCGACTATTGCTGCGTACATGCGGCGTTTGCGCTTCGCGACCAAGGCTTCGAGACGATAATGGTCAACTGCAATCCCGAAACCGTCTCCACCGACTACGACACCTCCGACAAGCTCTACTTCGAACCACTCACCGTCGAAGATGTTCTCAGCATATATGAGAAGGAGAAACCGATGGGAGTGATCGTACAGTTCGGTGGGCAGACTCCTCTTAACATTGCAGCGGATCTGGAAAATGCCGGAGTACCGATCCTTGGTACTACGGTCGAATCCATCTCCATAGCTGAAGACCGGGATCTCTTCCGGAAGAGGATGGAGAATATGAATATCCCGATGCCGGAATCTGGAATGGCATCGACAATAGAAGAGGCCATCAACGTCGCAGAAAAGATCGGATATCCGCTCATGGTCCGCCCCTCATTTGTCCTCGGGGGACGCGGAATGGAGGTCATCTATGATGAGCAGATGCTAAGGCAGTATGTCGCCGCTGCGGTCAACGTAACTCCAGACAGACCTCTTCTCATCGACAAGTTCCTTGTCAACGCCCTTGAATGTGAGGCCGACGCGCTTGCCGACGGCAAGGAGGCGTTCGTTCCTGCTGTCATGGAACACATCGAGCTTGCCGGCATCCATTCCGGAGACTCGGCATGCGTCATCCCGCCAGTCACGATCCCTGAGAAGCACCTTAAGACCATCAACGACTACACACGCAAGATCGCCTGCGAGCTGAACGTTGTTGGTCTTATGAACATCCAGTATGCCATAGCAGACGACAAAGTATATGTGCTCGAGGCGAATCCCCGCGCATCCAGGACGGTCCCAATAGTCTCAAAAGTCTGCAACATCCAGATGGCAAGGCTTGCCACCCAGCTCATGCTCGGAAAGAAGATGAGTGAAATGAAGCTGAAGCACAGGCCCATCCCTCATTATGGCGTGAAGGAATCGGTGTTTCCATTCAACATGTTCCCAGAAGTGGATCCGATTCTAGGACCGGAGATGAGGTCCACCGGAGAAGTCCTCGGCATGGCAGATTCCTTCGGATTTGCGTTCTACAAGGCACAGGAGGCGACCCAGCTTGCACTTCCAGCCTCAGGAACGGTACTGATGAGCCTTTGTTCAAAGGAACCTCTCGTAGTTGAGATCGCAAAGGAGTTCATGAAGATAGGATTCAACATCCTTGCCACCGGAGGAACTTCCGAGTTCCTGGCTAAACACGGGGTGGAATCCGAACAGATCCTGAAGCTCCACGAAGGACGTCCTAACATCCTTGATGCAATTGCAAACAAGAAGATCTCCATAATAATCAATACGCCAATTGGCAAGATGAGCAAGGAGGATGATTCCTACATCCGCAAGTCAGCGATTAAATACAAGATCCCGTATTTCACAACCCTCGCAGCAGCAAACGCCGCCGCTAAGGGTATCGCTGCGACGCAAAAGAGCAGGAAAGGCGTAAGATCATTGCAGGAGTATCACGCTGACATCAAATAGAAGTTGACGGTTGTCGGTAGCCAGTCGTCGGTTTTGAGAATTTAAATATTTTCTAATGCGACTGACGACCATCGACCGACGACCGACGACTTTAAAATAACGGAGGTTTCCTATGGGTGGTTTCTTCGGAGTTGCATCAAAGGGTGACTGTACAACCGACTTGTTCTATGGCACTGATTACCATTCGCATCTTGGCACGATGCGGGGCGGACTTGTCGTAAACAATGGAAAAGGTTTCACCAGGTTCATCCATGACATCACGAACAGCCAGTTCCGCTCGAAGTTCGAGAACGACATCGAAAAAATGCATGGCAGTCGCGGTATCGGTGTAATAAGCGACAATGAGGATCAGCCTCTCCTGATCGGCTCCCACCTTGGTGACTACGCCATCGTCACAGTAGGCGTGATAAAGAACCTTGAACAGCTCAAGAAGGAAGCATTCAAGAAGCGCACCACTCATTTCTCCGAAATGAGCCACGGTGAAGTGAATCCCACGGAACTCATCTCCACCATCATCAATCAGGAGCCATCCTTTGCAGAAGGCATCCGCAAGGCGCAGAAGGCTGTCGAGGGCTCCTGCTCGATCATGATACTCACAGCAAAAGGGATATACGCCGCACGTGACTGGCACGGCAGGACGCCTGTAATAATCGGCAGGAAATCCGATGCCTATGCTGTCACCATGGAGACATGTGCCTTCCCGAACCTCGATTATGTCCATGAACGAGATCTTGGTGCTGGCGAGATAGTCTTCATCACCGAGGAGGGAGTCGAACGCGTAGCGAAGGCCGACGGCAAGCTCAGGATCTGCTCTTTCCTTTGGGTTTATTATGGTTATCCGTCATCTACCTATGAGGGAATAAATGTCGAACAGTCGCGATACATGTGCGGGGCAGCCCTGGCAAAACGCGACAACGTGAAACCGGATCTCGTCGCCGGGATTCCAGATTCCGGGACTGGCCACGCGATAGGTTACGCCAATGCGGCGAAGATCCCGCATGAACGTCCGTTCGTGAAATATACTCCGACATGGCCGCGCAGCTTCATGCCGCAGAACCAGATGATACGCGACCTCGTCGCCAAGATGAAGCTCATCCCTATCAAGGAGATAATCAAAGGCAAAAAACTCCTCTTCTGCGAGGATTCCATCGTACGCGGTACGCAGTTGCGCGATACTATCCGCCGCCTTTTCGAAGCCGGTGCGAAGGAAGTCCATATGCGCCCTGCATGCCCTCCTCTTCTCCACGGCTGCAAGTTCCTGAACTTCTCCCGGTCGCGTTCAATTCTTGACCTTGCCGGACGCCGCGCGGTAAAGACGCTCGAGGGCGATGACACCAAGAATCTCGATAAATATTCTGATCCTTGCTCGAAGTGCCATGCCGAAATGGTCGAGATCATCCGCAAGGAGCTTGGACTGACATCCCTGAGGTACCAGCGGCTTGATGATCTGACCAAGGCGATCGGTCTGCCGAAGAAGCACCTCTGCACCTACTGCTGGGATGCAGAAGGCTGAGGAACATTCGAATTACAAATGATGAATTTCGAATCCGTTTGTAGCAATTAATAGCATAATAAAATTTACATCCTGGCAGTTCGTGAAGCCCTCAACCGGAAGAGGACTGAATTCATACTTTACGAGCAGCAGAGGGGATCTATCTTCCAATCCTGCGGCGGAACTCAAGTGGCGAGACTCCGAAGCGCTTCTTGAAGAGGCGTGAGAAATAAAAGAGATCGGAATAACCCACCTGCCCACCGATCTCGCTGACCCGCCGGTTGATGTCACGCAGAAGTATCGCTGCGTGCTTCATCCGCACCTGTATCAGATATTCAACAGGTGAAATCCCGAAGCTTCGCTTGAACTCCGCACAGAAATGCGGAACCGAAAGGTTTGCGGATTTCGCAAGCTCCTTCAACGTGAAAGGCCGTATGAAGTTCATCTCCATGTCCATCCGGGCATTTAAGACTCCCCCGGGAATCTTTCTGTCGACCTGCACCGGATCAATAATCCTTTTCAGTTCCCTGAAAAAATTCTCGAATATGTTGATGACGATCTTCCTGTCCGGAGCCCCGCAGTTCAGCTCGTTGTGCAGGTCAAGGAGATACTTCTCGACAACGACAGGATTCACCTTGGGCACAACATTGTTCCGCGGAAGCGAAAGTTTGCTGATCAGCTTCCATATGGCACTACCGTCGCAGTGAACCCAGGAATGCAGCCATCTCATATCCCGGCATCCATAATAATGCCCTGCCCCGCTCTTCCAGAACATCAGCGTATCGGCTGGATATGTCTTCTTACCATCTTCGGTCTCTATGACCGTATCCTGGTAGAAGAACATTATAAGAGTATCTCCGGTGCCGTACGGCCTGTCAACCAAGCATGGCCTCATCCATTCCCTTATTCCAATGCCTCGGACTGTTATCTCCGGAGTGTCAACTGGCGGATGTCTGAAGAAATATTTGATGGTACCGCTCACAATGATTCCTTGGATAATTGGATGATTGGATGGGTGGATGATCGGGTCAAGATGTAAAACAAGTTCATTCTCATATTTCCAGAATTACAAATCCCGCACAGGTAGGTTTATTCGTATTGGAACAGGATGGCCTTGATGTACTTTTGAGGATTCCTGGTGACCTGCATTATCGATACGCTTCCCAGCATTACCGGCTCGCTCTCCTTGAAGTTGGCCAGATCGTCTATCAGCTTCTGCGGCAGCGGTTCATTAAGCATGACTTCAAACGGCAGCTTGTTGCCATGTTCTATGAAACAGACATTATGCTTCCTGTCGACAAGTATTATCCCAAGGTTTGTGCCTTCGAATATCTCCTCAACGCTCTGGATGACCTGCTGTATGTCCTCGAGCTCGTGCTGGAGTTCGGCATTCTTCTCCTCCAGCTTCTTCGTCTCCCTGACATAAACATTGTTCAGGTATTCGAGCAGACGCGCACGGTCCTTATCCTGTATTTCCTTGAACTCAGTATCCAGCTTCTGCTGTATCCTGTCGGCGAGAGGAGAGAAAGTCCTGCTGATCTGCTTCTTAGGCTTCCTGGCTTCGGCGACGCCCTCGAGATGCGACAGGAGCTGATCCTCCTTCAATCCCTTCTCCTTCATGAGGTCCTTTACCTTTGCCAGAATCCTCTGGTCGGAGGATGAGCCCGTGGAGATCTCCTTCATCATGTCTTCCGCGGCCTTAAGCGACTTCTCGTGGCTGAGGAACTCTCCGATTACCTTGTCGGCCTTGACCTTGTCGGTATATGATGAAACAACATCGGCGATCCTCTTAACGAATCTTACGGAGGCACCCGATGAAAGGTTCTTCGATTTCCTGTGCAGTTCGTTCTCAAGGGATACCATTGCGTTCGCCAGTGTCTGATGATCTGTACCCTCTCCTGCAGTAGGATCCTTCTTTGCCATGGTGTCAGAGACCATCTGTATGTTATGCAGAAGCGCCTCTACCATGGAATCCTTGTCGACATTTCCCTCAGTTCCAATATGCTCGATGATCTTCACGATCTGTCCGGCCATCCTTTCAGGATCGTTCTTGATCTCGGAGAGCAGCTCCTTCTGGTCGTCAGACTTCTCAAGCATCTTATTGAGGAAATAGCGTAGCATCTCAGTCTTCTCATCGACTTCACCGCTGACCTTTCCCGAATACACTTCCGACTTGCTGACAACCTTCTCATCTTCGTTGATGACACGGTAAACGGCGGTGTTGAAGCTGATATGCTGGAGGTTCTTCTCCTTTATTATTGCGTCAACTCCTCCAGCATCCTGGATCGCCTGCGGATCCTTGCAGAAGAATGTGAAGAATGTGACGAACTCATCGTTCGTCAATCCCTTCTTGAACTTTATGCTGTGGATATGGAGCATCTCGAAATGCTTGGAGAACTTCGAGACCGCCGGATTCCTGTCCTCGACCGGCATGCCAAAGAAAAGCATCTTGCCTTCTGTCAGGGAAATGCTGACATCTCCGAACTTCTGGAATACGGGCTGTAATTCGTTCCAGGCGCCCTGCATCTGCTTTATTGTGACGGGATGCGTGGCTGGATAATATGCCAGCTGGGAATATGTAAGGCAGAGCGCCTTCACGAAAAGGACAATGTCGGCCACCGATGCATTCTGGGCGGCATCCTGGGGTTGAGGCTGCTGCGGTTTGTTTTCTTCCATATTCCCCCTTTCCAATCTATTATTATTAATCTACGTCAGAAAAAAGGCTTTTCAAACAGGGCTTACAGAAGTAATTTGAATACCGTCCAATGACTAAATAAAGCAAGAATACTGCCAATGATAAGAAGTTTGAAAGATAATTTTGTGGAAATAAGCGCCCCGGTGGGCTCATGGGAATCGCTGTCAGCTGCCATTCATAGCGGAGCTGACTCTGTCTACTTTGGCGTGGAAAAGCTGAACATGAGAGCTCGTGCCTCTGTGAATTTCACCACAAAGGACATGACCAAGATATCAAGGTTATGCAGGAAATGCGGGGTTAAACCCTATCTCGCTTTGAACACGATAATCTATGACTCCGACATCCAGGAAATGAGAAGGCTCTGCAATTCTGCGAAATCCGCAGGGATCTCCGCGATTATCGCATCCGACATCGCCGCAATGGAATATGCCAGGTCGATCGGCTTGCCGATACACATATCCGTACAGGCGAATGTCTCAAACATCGAAGCTGTCCGCTTCTTTGCGAAGTTCGCAGACGTCATCATCCTCGCAAGAGAACTGACACTTGAACAGATTTCCTCGATAATCAATAGGATAGTCAAGGAGAAGATCTGCGGCCCGTCAGGCAAACCTGTAAGAATTGAGCTCTTCGCACATGGGGCGTTGTGCGTTTCAATTTCCGGCAAGTGCTACATGAGCCTTGCTGCATACAATACCTCCGCCAACCGAGGCGACTGCTATCAACCATGCCGGAGAAGATATCTTGTGAAGGATGATGAGACAGGATTCGAGATGAACATTGACAACCAGTATGTTATGTCTCCCAAGGATCTTTGCACGATAAGGATTCTCGACAAGATTCTCGATGCCGGCGTTACAGTTCTGAAGATTGAGGGACGCGGACGTGCTCCGGACTATGTAGCAAATGTCACTGGGACATATAGGAAAGCAGTTGATCTATGGAAGAAAGGTAAGTTCTCAGTGTCGGTCGCAAAGAAGCTGGAAACTGATCTCGAAGCTGTATTTAACCGCGGGTTCTGGCATGGCGGATATTATCTTGGTGACAAGGCTGGCGAATGGAGCGGGATCTCAGGAAGTGCGGCGACAGCAAAGAAAACACATATCGGAGAGATCATCAATTATTTCCATAAACCTGGCATAGCGGAGATCAAGCTTTCCGCCGGAGACCTGAAGACAGGAGATGAAATCCTGATAACCGGCCACACTACCGGGGCAATGAAAATGAAGGTGAAATCATTACGACTCGACGACAAGCCTGTAACTTCCGCATCAAAAGGCTCAACCGCAACTTTCCCTGTCATTTTCAAAGTCCGCAAGAATGATAAGGTCTACCTAAAATCTAATCCTGAAGGTTGAAGACAAAGCCTGTGTCGTTACCAATTCATAGCTTCCTTGATCATCTGGAAGACATTGTCGCGGGGTACCCAGCCGGTGTCGGCAGTGATACGGGAGATATCGACAAATGATTTGAGCTCTGATGCTGGTTTCTTAAGTGGAACATTCTTGTAGTATTTTTCAATCAGGGACTCAACGGAGTCTTCCGCAACGGGGACAGGACTGGCTGGAAGATAGCACCTATATCCGGGAAGATCCTTACGGAGCACTGTTATGATGAGACGGGCGGCATCTTCGACGGATAGTGCTGAAAAACACTCCTCGAGGTTCGCATGATGTGTCAGATACGCCTTCCAGCTCAGACGGTACCTGCTGAAATACTTGAGGTATGACGGATTGAAAAGGAATGGGAAACGGAAGGCGGTGCATGAAAATCCCCTTTCACTGGAATAAAACTTCAGCATCTGCTCGCAGAGGACCTTGCTGAGTCCATAGACATTGTCCGGATCCACTGGATAATCCCCATCAAGGGGCAGGTATTTCAAGGTAGACTGCGGAACTGTCTTGTCATCAGCCATCCTTCTGTTTCTCACCATCGCCTGTATCGAACTGGCATAAAGGAATTTCTTTATTTCCGATTCGCATGCGGCATGGATGAGGTTCATTGTTATCGAGGTGTTGTCGTTCAGGAGTGCCTGCTTGTCAGGAAATCCGTCGTTGGGGTGTGCAGCCAAATGGACAATGGCATCGGCGCCATCCATGAGATCATAGCAGACTATGCGGTCCCGCAGATCAGCAACCTTGACTTTGACCGGCAAATCCTTTCTCATGGTCTGGTCGGTTGCAATAACCTCGAATCCCTCGTCAATCAATTTCCTGCAGACTTCTGAGCCCAGGTTCCCTGAAGCTCCGGTAAGTAATATTTTCATAGGAGTGAGTGTCCTTTTGTGTGTTAGCGCAATAAGATAAATTGTGGAACCGTAAATACAAGACAAGTGAGGGTTCCTGTCACTGTTTGGAATCTTTCTGGAGGACAAGGATTTTCTGGGTATGGGGGATTAGCCAGCAGTAATAGCTGTATTCCATTACGACCTTGCATCCCGGAAGGGGGCCGAAGGTTATCTGATATTCATCGTTCCTGACCCACCACCAGCTCTTGCCAGAATTCTCCCGGTAGAGCGGATCAAACGTGTAAAGCCCATTGAACTCAAAACCGCCATCGATATCCGTCGGACTAACCTGCTTCTTGTCCATGAGCTCATAAAGGGCTTCCCACCTAATCCTGTTCCAACCCAGGTAATCCCTGGTAGCACAGATTGAAAAAAGTGCGAAAAGCGCAAGCATCGTAATCACTGCGAACTTCGCAAACCTCGAAGTCATAATATCGCCAGCGGATTTTCCTGCGATCCCCGCAAGTCCTGCCATGAGAAATGGCATCGCAGGAATGAAGTACCTGTCGAAGAAACCTCCGACAAGAAGCGGAAGAAGATATATGATTGCCACAAGAAGAAAAAAAACTCCTGAAACTTCATTTTCACCAATGCCTGCACGATAATTCTTGATCAATGGCCTAGCTCGGAAAGCCAGAAGAGCAATGATGATTCCTGCACCTGCAAGACCTGCCATAGTAACAGCGATCCAGAAGACGGTTGGCAGCACGGGGACATGATCAAGTCCCATAATATAAGTGTCCCGCAAAGTTAGAGGGCCGATTCCGAACCTGGTCAATATATTTCGGGAAAAAGGCATGATCATAATCTGACCATGGTGAATGGCAAGACAGCATAAAGCTCCAAATGCAGTCACAGCTGCGATAGAGCCTATAAGCATTGAGACAGCCTTCCTGCCATGTTCTCTTATGATATTTATGGATTCCCAGAGAAGTATCGGCAGGAGGAAAACTCCAAGATAGATGAGGCACGTGAATGTATTGTCTGCAAGCGTGCTTATCAGTCTTCCGGGATCTGCAAGTACGCTGAAAAGGACCGATGTCCTGGCATGATATATCGACGGCATACGCCCGGTGACCGAGAGCCAGTGTTCCAGAATCAGAAGAGCTGTAACGCTGGAGATTACTGGGATTACAGCCCTTAATATATTCTGCCTGGAAATCTTCTGTGTTACCACCAAGGTCACCGCGAATGCCAGTGGAATGGAAAGCGCGAGCTGCCTCGAAAGTGTTGCAACAACAGCCAATATCGTTGCAACCGTAAATTCGACGTTTGACGATGTGCGCAGGTTTCTTGCGAAGAAGAATGCAGCCAATATTGCCATAGTCGTATAGGGCACATCTGTCATGAATGTGTTCGATAAAGCACAATAGATCGGATTGAATGCCAGTGTCAGCACCATGATCAGGGCAATGCCTCGTGACTGCTTCATGTCCCTGAGCAGAAGATAGAACATTACAAGACCGAGCAATGACATGACAAGCGTCGACATGCGGAGTGCCGTGAAGGAGAATCCTGTAGGCAAACAGAACAAAGCTCCCCAAATGACGTTGGTCAGCAGCGGCATTGAGACCCAGTCGGCGGGATGGAAATCTCCATTCTCAAGCAGGTACTTGACCGTAATCCCGAACGACCAGTCATCATTAAGAGGGAATTCCCCGAGAGGATTTACCAGGAAAAGGCCGATGAGCCAGAGTGACGCAATGATCATCAGGTCTGATTCGGTGGTGCGCCTTTGGATATCTGAAGGATTGTCAGGCTCAGTCATCATGGAGAATCATGTCCTGTTTTCCAAAAGTATAAAGGGCACCTCTAAATCCGCAAAAAAGATTTATTTCCAGTCCTTCTGGCGATAGTCCTTGTAGAATTCGACTCCCCAGCCTATGAGTTTGTCATTCTCGAATACAAGCGGGGTACATTCGTCATGGGTGACGTTTCCGTCGGACCATTTGGGGTCTGTGTAATAGAAAAGGACATTGGGCTTACAGTAGACTTCATTCTTGATAGGTTCACCCATTACGGCGATCACCTCGCCCTGAGACATCCCCTTCTTCAGGGTTTCAATCTTATCTTTGTTCATCCTAGCTTCTGAGTTACAGGATGAAAGAAAGAAGATCATGGCAATGGAAAGGATCATTAGCAGATATTTCATAGAAATCAGTACCCCTTTTCATAATTAATTGTCCAAGCCGGAGATCATGTTCGACTTGAGCCATATAATTTATTGATATACAACAAAGACAGTCGGTTTAAAAACTACGCAAATTCTGGAAATATAGCCGTTATAGCCTGAGAATTGAAGCCCTGAGAGATGTTTTCATCTTTTTTCATTTCCCGGCTTGAATTCCGAACTAATGTTGCTATTATAGCAACATGAAGAAAGGATGCATGGAAGATTGGATGGCTGGATGGATGGGCAGAATGGAAAATAAGATTATACATTCTGATATATTTCCTTTATCTGCAAAACCCAACCATCCATCAATTCGCCATAGACGGATAAATCCAGTCATCCATTCATCCAAGTATTTCAATTGAAAGGATTCCCCACAAATGAATGCAAGACAGAGGTTCTTCGCGGCGCTTGAAGGCAAAGAGACCGACAAGGTCCCCATCTGGCTTCTCTTCCCATACCACAAACTCGGATGCTATACGGATGTCCGTAGCAATCCATGCTACAGGAATATAGTCGAGTTGGCCGAAAAACATGCCATCACCTTAGACCGCAGGGGAATACAGCACAGCCTTTTCTCTTCAGAAGTAAAACGGGAGAACCGGAATTGGACCGAAGGTAATGTCAAGGTCTCAACCAGCACCCTAGAATACAAGGGCAGGAAACTCATCTCGGAGACAAGACAGTCCGGCGACAGGACAACTGTTTCAAAGCTCATCAGGAACGAAGATGATCTCGCCTTTTACTGCTCTCTCCCCATAAACTCCGAACGGAACATCCTTGAAGCACAAATGATGGATTCGATTCAAAAGTATCTTGGAGAGAAATCCGAGTTCCAGGAGGAACTTGGCAGCATGATGCTCGATCTCGGTGAACCGATATGCAACCTCTATCATGTTTCAGACCTTGAAGAATATGCAATCTGGTCACTGACATGCCCCGACATCATCAAGGATTTTCTCGACCGGGTGATGGAGCATTACAGGCTTGTCTATTCCATCTGCCTGGAGAAGAATCTCGCAGACACATATTTCCTCGTCGGCAGCGAACTTGCCAGCCCTCCCCTGCTCAGCCGTTCAACATTCCAGAGTTGGATAGTTCCCTATGCCAAGGAACTCATATCCATGATCCGGAAACAAGGGGCTAAAACAATCCAGCACTATCACGGCCAGATAAAAGAGATAATTCCCGACTTTTTAGAGATGGCACCGGACGGACTCCATACCATCGAAGCTCCGCCTATTGGCAACTGCACTTTCACGGAAGCCTTTGACGTCACAAAGAACAAGATCACCCTCATCGGCAATATCCAATATGACTGCTTCAGATCTTATACAGAATCCGAAATGACGCAGGCGGTGATTGATGTCCTGGAGGAATGCAAGGGAAAGAGACTTATCCTTTCGCCTTCGGCCGGTCCATACGAACACGTAATCTCGCCTCAGCTACAGAAGAACTACGAGGTATTCATCAGGACGGCTTGGGAATATAAATAAAGTCGTCAGTAGTCAGTAATTAATGGCCCGGCTGAATAATTCTTCGAAGCAGGAAAAGTCTAGAATCCTAATTCCGGTTGGGCGATGCCCCAGTCGTCAGAATCACTTTTTTTTGAGCCCTTTACCTTTTTTTCCGGCTTGTCTTTTTTTTTAGGCTCGGACCTCTTGTCCGGCTTCGGCACAGGAGCTTGTTTCTTAACCTTGGTCTCTTCTTTTGACTTTGAAGACCTGGGCTCAGGCTTGGCAGGTCTTTCCTTGGCAGGTTTCTCCGGCTTCTGGGGCTTTTCTTTTTTCGGCAGAACAATAATTTCAGGCTCGAAGTCGAGTTCGTCCTCTTCCTTTACCTTCTCCTTCTTGCCTTTCTTTGCCTTTGGAGTTTCTTTCTTTTCCAGCTTCGCAGAGATCCTGGATTTCTCTTCCTTCTTAGAATCTTTCTTTCCTGAAGCTTTTCCCTTCTCGGATTCCTTGTCTTCTTCTTCAGGTTTAGGCTTTTCAGGTTCTGCGACTTTCGCAGATGCCGGTGACAACTGTACAGGCTCAGCAGGAAGAGGAACAGTAGCAGTCACCTCGCCTTCGGGTCCGGGCTGGATTACGTTGCCCTGACCGTCGGATACACCGAGGAACTTGTAGTCGATTATCTTCTTTTTCTCTATGACGAAACCTTTCGCCTTAGGTGTCCTCATACCTACAGTCGAAAAATCAATGACGACGCTCTTCTGCTTCTGGTGGGGCTTCGGTTCAAATATGCATTCGTATACGTAATTCGGTCTGGTATTGATAATCTCGATTTTCGAACCTGCGGGTGCGATATTGTATTCCTTGTCGGTGATGAACCCGCTGATGTTAGTCCTCTTCGCGTATGCAAATCCTGTCTTCTTGTCACGGTACACGACATTGAACACGTTAGTCTTGTCGAATTTGCAGAAATATGTGAGGCGTCCGACAAAGATCTTATCGGCTATATTCACTACCTTGTATTTGCCATTAGACTCGATGCAGAGCAGGCGGTCGTATTCGTTGCAGGTTATGGTGTCATCGCTCTTTACTGAGGTGCCGATGAATCCGTTCCTCCTGTCCCAGCCGACCTTGATGTTGTTCAGGGCGACCTCTCGGACGTCGATCTTCTCGAACTTCTCGATCTCGGTATGCCTCGGGAACTGCTTTCCATACTTCTCGATGAGTTCGCGGAGATATTTAACGGCATATGCCTTCAGGCGCTTGAGGTTCTTCTGCACTTCCTCGATCTGAAGAACGATATCGTCAATGTCCTTCTTGTTCTTGTTGATGTCGAACAAAGATATCCTGCGGATCTGAATCGCGAGGAGCTTCTCTATATCAGCATCGGTCACATCCCTCTTCAGCATCTTCCTGAACGGCTTGAGTCCCTCGTGGACTTCCTTCAGTACCTTATCATATGTCTCACATTTCTCGATACGCTTGTAGATCCTGTTCTCGATGAAGATCTGTGCAAGAGTCTTCTCGTGGAAGGCATCGTTCAAATTACCAAGCTCGATCTCGAGTTCCCTCTTGAGATACTGCAGGAGCTTGTCCGTATTCCTCTGTAGTACCTCAGGAATGGTCATCTTGACAGGCTTGTTGTCGGCGATGACTATGAGGCTTGTCGAGACCGACACTGAACAGTCGGTGTAGGCATAGAGCGCGTTCAGCGCCTTGTCGGGATCGTAGCCTCGTGCCGGAGTGATTTCAATCTCCAGCTTTTCGGCAGTATAATCGTTGATCGAAGAGATCTTGATCTTATTCCTGCGTGCGGCGTTCTCAATGGATGCAATGAGCTTTTCAGTAGTCGTAACGGCAGGAATTTCGCGGATTATGAGCTTGCGTCCGGCCTTCTCGATCCTCGCGCGGAGAACGATCTTGCCGTTGCCCTGCTCATAGTCTGAGACATCCATCAGTCCGCCTTGGATGAAATCCGGATAAATCCTGAATCTCCCGCCTTCGAGGATCTTTATCTGCGCCTCGAGCAGTTCCTTGAAGTTGTGAGGCAGTATCTTGGTGGACATTCCAACGGCAATACCATCAGAGCCCATCATAAGCAGCGCAGGAACTTTTGCAGGGAGCACGACTGGTTCCTTGTTCCTGCCGTCATAGGAATCTGTGAATTCAGTGATATCGTCGTTGTATAGGACTTCGCGTGCCAGATTGTTGAGACGGCACTCGATATAGCGTGCAGCAGATGCAACGTCACCGGTAAATATGTTACCGAAATTTCCCTGCTTGTCCAGGAAGTAGTCCTTGTTGGCCAGAACTACCAGCGCTTCATAAATCGATGCGTCGCCGTGCGGATGGTACTGCATCGTGTGCCCGACGACATTTGCGACCTTGTGGAACTTGCCGTCGTCCATCCTCTTCAGCGACCAGAGTATTCGGCGGTGGACAGGCTTGAGGCCGTCATCGACATCCGGGATCGCCCTGTCCTTGATGACATAGGATGCGTATTCCAGGAAGTTGATGTCCATCAGACGGCGCAGATGTGTGTTACCGCTCCGTGGAATGGCGGTTGGCCCGATGTTCTCGTCCTCGGGAACCATTTCGGTATTGGGTACCTCGACGGATTCCTCCGGTCCTTTTTCGTCCTTCACTTCAACCTTGGGCTCTTCAGCTTTGGGAGCAATCTTCTCTACCGTCTCCCCGGCAGGGCGTTTCTTCGCCTTAGGAGGCGGAAGGGCTTCCTTTTTCTTCTTCTTATCCTTATTTTCCTTTTTCGTCATGGGATCAGATGCTCCATAATGTAGCTGCGGCGTTCAGGCGTATTGTCGCCCATGTAGAACTCAAGAAGTTCAGGAACATTCCTCATATGGTCGACAGTGACGCTGGTAAGCCTGATATTTTCGCCTATGAACTGTCCAAATTCCGAAGGAGATATCTCGCCAAGCCCCTTGAACCTGGTGATCTCGATGCCACGGTTCCCGAGTTCGGCAATCGCCTTCTGTTTCTCCTCCTCGTCGTAGCAGTAGAAGGTCTTCTCCTTGTTTCTCACTCTGAAAATGGGAGTCTCAAGGATGTGTACGTGTCCGGAAAGGACAAGAGGCTCGAAGAATTGGAGGAAATATGTCATGAGGAGGTTCCTTATGTGGACTCCGTCCACATCGGCATCGGTCGCGATTATGACCTTGTTGTACCTGAGGTTCTCGATGTCCTCTTCGATATTCAGCGCCTGCATGATGAAGAAGAGCTCGTTGTTGCTGTAGACCTCCTCCAGTTTCTTCCCGTAGCAGTTCAGCGGTTTGCCGCGCAGGGAGAAGATCGCCTGCGTATAGACGTCACGGCAGCTCACCATTGAACCGGCTGCAGACTGGCCTTCCGTAAGGAATATCATCGAATCCTTGCCTTTTGTCGATCCGTCATTGAGGTGGAACTTGCAGTCCTTGAGATTCGGGATCTTCAAAGCGATCTTCTTGGCTATCTCCTTGGACTTCTTCTTGACAGACTGTATCTCCTTCCTGACGCTTTCGTTCAGGGTGACCTTCTCGATAATCACGTTCGCCTGATCGACGTGGCGGTGCATGTAGTTCAGGACGGCATCCTTGACGGCATTCACTATCTCAGCCCTGATGTCCGTGTTACCGAGCTTGTTCTTGGTCTGCGACTCGAATATCGGATCCTGGAGCTTAATGGCTATCGAGCCAACAATTCCGTCACGCACATCGCTACCCTCAAAACTTTTCTGGGCATAATCGTTGACAGCCTTGAGAATCCCCTCCTTGAAAGCGGAGAGATGTGTTCCTCCGTCGTTGGTATACTGCCCGTTCACGAATGAATAGTATGTCTCACCGTAGTTCGGGGTGTGGCAGAAGGCGAACTCTAGGGTCTTCTCATGGTAATGAATGACATTGTAAAGCTTCTCATCGCCAACCTCAGTCTCAATCAGGTCCTGCAGCCCTTCCTTGGAATAGAACCTCTCACCGTTATAATATAAGGAAAGACCGCTGTTGAGATAGGCATACATCCAGAGGCGCTTCTCGATATACTCCTTGTCGAACGCGAGTTTCGGGAACATCTCGGCATCTGGAACGAACTTGATCAGCGTGCCGTTCTGTTCCTGGCTCTTCCCATCATCCTGTTTTACCAGCCTCCCTTTCTTGAATATCGCCTTCTTGAACTTGCCTTCGCGGAATGAGGTGACTTCGAAATATTCGGAAAGGGCATTAACCGCCTTTGTGCCGACACCGTTGAGGCCTACAGAGAACTGGAAGACATCGGTATTGAACTTAGCACCGGTGTTTATCTGGGAAACGCAGTCGATGACCTTGCCAAGGGGAATTCCACGCCCGTAGTCGCGGACACTCACTTCTTTTTCGTTTATTGCAACATCGATCCGGCGCCCAGCGCCAACAATATATTCATCGACGCTGTTGTCGATTATCTCCTTGAGAAGTATGTAGATACCATCATCAGGATGCGACCCGTCACCCATCCTCCCGACATACATCCCGGGCCTGAGCCGGATGTGTTCAAGGGAACTTAGGGTTTTTACCTTACTTTCATCATAAATCTGGTTCATATACAATATCTTGTGTTTTGAGACGATTTTTCACATCAATTTATACAATAAGTTGCATTTTGCAAGATTTTTAGGCGAAAATACCCATATATTGGCTTTTTTTTAGAAAAAAAGATGCGAATGAACTTTTCCGGATATATAGTTAACTGATAATAACGACAGGTGTGTCATGTTGTTAGGTATAATAGGGGACATACACGGCAACATTGAAGCCTTGACCTCGACCTACGAAGCGCTTCAGGAAGCTGGATGTCAGAAGATCGTCTGCACAGGCGATGTGGTGGGATACTGCGCATCCCCGATGGAATGTATTGATTTCGTCCGTGAAAAGAAGATCGCTTCAATACGCGGAAACCACGATCATTACACTACCCAGAAGAACACCGACTGGAACATACAGCCATATGCCAAGCAGGTTATACAATGGATGCAGAACACGCTTCCGGAAGAACACATTGCCTGGCTCGATTCCCTGCCATACCAGATGGAGGTCGAAGGAATCCAGTTCGTCCATTCCTCACTGGAAAGCCTTGACGGCAAGACCTGGCCCTATATCCTCAGCGCCCAGAGCGCCCTGTTCCACTTCTTCCTTCAGACATCAAAATACTGCTTCTACGGTCATACTCACATCCCGCTGATATTCATACTCAACAGGGGCAATGTCACAATCGAGATGCTGACCTCCAGGAACCTCTCGAAATCAAAGGCCGAGAAATTCCTGTTCAATTCCGGTTCCGTAGGCCAGCCCAGGGATTTCGATTCCAGAGCTTCGGCAGTTGTCTTCGACACCAAGAAGCTTGACCTCAAGCTCATCAGGGTCAAATACAATATCGAGCAGGCACAGCTCAAGATCCTCGCAGCAGGCCTCCCCGGCCAACTCGCCGAAAGACTTTCGGCGGGACAGTAGGAGCATTTCCGATTTTTGATTTCCGATTGCCGATTGCAAACCACAGAACACACAGAAATAAATTACAACCTAAATCGAAAATCCAAGTGACAGGCTGAGGCTAAATCCGAGATGGAGCTCGCAAAACTGTAATTTCACCACCTGCTTATTGGGAATCACATAATAACAAGTTCGGCCATGGAGATTATGAAATACATTGTCATTACAGCAACGTGGATGTGCCTCTCTATTGTCTTCGTTGCCGTCTTGCTGAGAAGGCAATGGCTTATTCACAACATGTCGGGCAGGCACTGCGTCTTCAGTTGGCCAGTGGTCTTAAGCGTTACCATTGGCATGGTTCCCACTTGGCTTGCCTTGTCGATCGCAATTGGAAAGGCCACAGGAGTCCTTGAAGCAAACCTGCACGATATTCTTATGACAAGTTGGAAGAATTTTGTATTCTTGATCTGCCAAACCATGGGTGCTTGGTGGGGGATACTGAGGATTTCAGATGCGCCTGCCCAGCATCGCCTGGCCTTATTTTTCTGGCCTGCAGTCGGGGCATTGTTTGCATTCAGTATTTCGATCTTTTTCTACCTTCTTTCCGGTGTAGCCATGTACCTGGTTTGAGATAATGAAGCCGAATAATAGGATTATTGAACTAATATATGCAGGCAACGGCGCTGTTGCCTGTTATTTGTGCGTTGAGTTAATACATATGAGTGCATCGAAAAGAGAGGCATTAAAGTATTTTCATATTTACTTGGAGAAAATGATTTAAAATCTTAAAAAAAAGAATTTCTAAGCAAGAAAGAGAATATAAAACCTTAACTAGTGCAACTTCCGGCAACCAGGCTCTACCGCCCTCCTGGCTCTGGGGCGTTTATCAATTACAAGTTACTAGTTTCAAATTTCAAGTTACGAGTTACCAGTTACTAGTAACTCTTGAAGACCAACTTCCCTTCTGCGTAGTTCGCTACCGGATGAGATGAGAGTTCGAAGGGATCTCCGTTCCAGCAGACAAAACTCGCCCATTTCCCTTTGTCCAGGGTTCCTAGGAACTTGTCGATTCCGAGTATCTCAGCATTAGACTTTGTCAATATCCCGACCGCCTGTTCCTTTTTAATTCCCATTCTCAGGAAATATCTCAGCACCAGGAACAGACAATGCTGCTGGATCACCGGATGATCGCTCATCAGCCCGAACTTCACTTCGCTCTCGATCAGAAACTTGATGTTGCGCCAGTCCTGATGCTTGAGCTCGACCTTGTAGGCAAAGCTGTCCATCGGCCCGTATATCACAGGGATCTTCCTCCTGGCAAGTTCTGCGAATGTCGCAAAGTCATGGACATCGCCTGCATGTTCGACTGTCACCTTCAGCTTGAACTCATCTACAAAACGGAGAAGCGCGGCAATGTCGTCGGACTTGTGGACGTGAACCCTGAGTATCTCCTTTCCGTCGAGAAGCCCCTTCAGCGCCTTCTGCTTCGGGCTCATCTTTTCAATCTCCTTCTTCCCGCCCTTCGCCTTGGTGATGATGTCCAGAAATTCAGAGCGGAGTATGGCAAGACATCCCATCCTGGTCCACGGACGCGTTCCTTTCCAATCCCGGGTCGACATGGGATTATAGCCGAAGGCTGCCTTCATTCCGGCCCTGCATATCAGTGCTGTATTGGTGTCAACGGCATAATTCCTGATAACGGCTGAACGGCCACCGATTATGTTTCCGCTGCCTGGAACAACGCATGAATAGAGGAAACCAGATTCGATGCTATCGGAGAAACTGCCATCGTCCATCTGGATGGAATCCAAAGCATCCGCAAGAGCCATTATGGTATCGAGCTGCTCGTTCGCCTCGTCCTCGCTTCCCGGCTCACCGCTGCGGCACATGCCTATATGGCAGTGTGCATCAATGAATGCCGGGGTGATGCACTTGAATTCCCCTATGAGTTCTGCAACTGGCTTCGGAGTCAGTGAAACAATCTTCCCGCCATCAAAGTTCAGAAAGAGATTCTTCAATGCCCTGTCGCCGGTATAAATCAGATCCGCCCTTATGGAATGCATAAACTCTCCTCTTTAAGGTTCCATTGACATTTCCTTGAATATACCCCGTATTGCCACACTCGCAAAATTTTAATATTTATTATTTCCTCCTGTGTTTCGTGGTCTATATTATAAAAAATTAAAAAGGGGGCATCTCATGGTCACATTCGAACTTCTGAAGGACAAGGGTATTTTGATCGTAACACCTCATGGTCCTCTTGAAGCCTGGGATTTTGCGAATCTCGCAAAGGAGGTAGATCCCTACATCGAACAAAACGGCAACCTTAACGGTCTCATGCTCTGCCCTGGCGACAAGTTCCCCGGCTGGGAGGATTTCGAAGCTTTGCTAGCCCATTTCAGGTTCGTAAAGGACCATCACAGGAAAATAAGGAAGGTTGCGGCCGTATCCGACAGCAAGTTCCTGACGATCGCCCCGAAGATAGCAAGCCACTTCGTACAGGCTGAAGTCAAGCATTTCGACGAAAAGGACAAAGACAAGGCCATGGCATGGCTTGAGGAGAAATAGAGGAAAGTTTCATGATCAAATTAATAGCAATCGTCCAATGCGACCTTACGCTCCAACGGTGTCCGGGATTCTTCTGCGACAGGGCGTTCGTAAACAAAACGGGTGGCTTTGAAAAGATTGAATATGGCAAAGACACCCGTAAGCTCAGCATATCCTGCGGTGGATGCTGCGGCAAGGCGATCCACAGGAAACTTTCCCTGCTCATCCAGAAGGCAAAGAAGTTCGACAATATCGAGAAGGATGAGATCCTTGTGAAGCTCGCATCCTGCATCACAAAGGACAATTATCACGGACCTAAATGCCCGACTCTGGACTACATGGTTAAACTTATCAAGAAGCTAGGTCTGAAATACAGCCTCGACACGCATATCTCCAAGAAAGCCGAGGAACGAAGGCAGTCTGGCTTATACGAGAAATAACTTTCACTCTCATATCATCATGTCAGATCTGAAGTCCAAGAAGCTCATCTATCTCAAGGGATTCCTCTTCCTGATGATCGGGATATGCTGTGTGGCGTTAACTATGATTCTTTATCCCGACTGGAAGATTGCAGCATTGCTTGCAATCACAATCTGGGCGTTCTGCAGGTTCTATTACTTCTGCTTCTACGTCATCGAGAAATATGTCGATGGAAAATACAAGTTTGCCGGCCTGCTGGATTTCATATCCTATCTGCTCTCCTCGAAGAAGGACCGATAATTATTTCTTTTCGTGTCCGGAATGAATATGGATAAATATAAGTCATTCGATTGACTTATTCGTTTGTATGACTATATTTATTGCATAAAACAGCGGAGGAATGGCATGCGGAAAACTAAAAATATGTATTCAAAGGACCGGCAGTCCGACGACGCACGCAGGCGCCTGGTCAGGGCTGGAATTGCGGTATTCGCAAAATACGGCTACGAGGGGGCGTCCACGCGGATGCTCGCTTCAGAAGCAAAGGTCAACCTTGCAGCAATACCCTACTACTTCGGAGGAAAGGAAGGACTTTACCATGCCGTGATAAGGTCTATAGTCGCCTTCGGACAGGAAAAGATATTCCCTGGCATCATGGAGGCCAGGAAGCGACTTGATTCCGGAAACCCATCTCGTGATGAACTCATAAGGATGCTCGAGAATCTCATGCTGCACTATATCGGGCTTGTCACAAGCGATGAAACTCCGAACGTCGCCCGTATTATGTTCCAGGAACAGCTACACCCGACAAAGGCGTTTTCCATTTTCTATGAAGAGCTCCTGAAAGAGGAGCACTGCGTGGTCACTGCGATAGTCGCAAGGCTCCTCAAGCTGCGTCCGGATTCGCAGGAGGCTATTCTAAATGCACATGCCATCCTTGGACAGGTCATGATATTCCTCGCTGGCCGTGCTCTCATCCTCAGGCGTCTGGGACAGGAAAAGTTCACCGGTGATGACGCCGAACTCCTGCAGACAATAATGCAACAGCATATCAGGAGGATATTCAAATGAGAAAGATCCTCAAACCACTATTGCTGGCCCTGATACTGCTGCTGGCCGTTTGGCTGGCTATAAGTCTTTTACTGAAATATGAGTATGGAGCCAACGGGACGCTTACCTTATATGGGAATGTGGACATCCGCCAGGTCAATCTTGCCTTCCGAGTGGGCGGCAGGATAGAAAAGATGCCACTCGAAGAAGGCGACAAAGTTATGCCGGGGAATGTAATCGCCGTCCTCGACAAGAAACCCTATCAGGATTCTGTGAATCTCTACAAGGCTCAAGTGGACGAATCCTCTGCCCAGCTTGCAAAGATGCAGAGCGGATACCGTGACGAGGAGATCGCCAAGGAAAAGGCGAATGTCGCTGAACGCAAGGCCTCATATGAACTCCAGCAGAAAAATCTGGAACGTTCGAAGTTCCTATACGAGAAGAATGTGATCTCAAAGCAGTCCTACGATGAAGTCGTATCCCGCTGGGGCGAGACCAAGTCCGCACTGGACTCAGCCAACGAATATCTGAACCTGGTTTCGAAGGGATACCGTGAAGAAGACATTACTGCGGCAAAGGCTACGCTGAAGGCTGCAGAGGCGAGGCTGGAACAAGCGAAGACAAGCCTTGAGGATACGGAGATAAAATCCCCCTCCGAAGGGATAATACTTACCCGTGTGATGGAGCCCGGCTCGATAGTCGCGGCAGGGCAGACCGTCTATACCCTTTCACTTACATCACCGGTATGGGTTCGCGCCTATGTCAATGAACCCGATCTCGGGAAAATATATTATGGGATGCCCGTCAAGATTTATACTGATTCCGCCCCGGGAAAACCCTATAACGGACATATCGGCTTCATTTCCCCTGAAGCGGAATTCACTCCGAAATCCGTGGAAACTCCGGAACTAAGGACCTCTCTGGTCTACCGTCTACGTATAATAGCCGACAATCCCGACAAGGGGCTTCTACAGGGAATGCCTGTGACGGTGAAAATCGAGAAGCAAGAAAAGACAGAAAAGAAATGAAATCCCAGAATGAGCGACACCCCACTAGTCAAGATCAGCAATGTCTCCAAGACTTTTCCTGGAGGGGCACCCCCTGCACTTGAAGCGATAAGCACAGGGATTTTGTCTGGACGGATCACCGGTCTTGTTGGACCAGATGGTTCCGGCAAGACAACCCTGATGCGTCTGATCGCCGGACTTATGGTACCGAGCTCCGGTACAATTTCAGTATGCGGATTTGATGTCGTAAATGATCCGGAGGAAATCCATGAAATTGCAGGATACATGCCCCAGCGCTTCGGCCTGTATGAAGACCTGACAGTCGTCGAGAACCTGAACCTGTATGCCGACCTGCAGGGCGTTTCCGCAGATGAAAGGAGCGGACTCTTCTCCCGTCTGCTTGAATTCACAGATCTTAAACGTTTCCAGAAACGGCTGGCAGGTGCACTCTCCGGAGGCATGAAGCAGAAACTCGGATTGATGTGCGCACTGATAAGGCGTCCCAAGCTCCTTCTCCTGGATGAACCAAGCGTCGGGGTCGATCCAGTTTCCCGGAGAGAACTCTGGAAGATCGTGCGGGAACTGGCAGGTGAAGAAACAGGAGTAGTATGGAGCACGGCATATCTTGACGAGGCTGAAAGATGCGACGAAGTGATCCTTCTCAATGCTGGAAAGATACTCTATTCCGGCACTCCGAAGAACCTGACTAAGAACATCAAGGGGCGCGCATTCCTTATCAAGGATTCCCCTTCCGGACGGAGACGCATTTTGGCATCGGCCATGAAAAATTCTTCAATACGCGACGGTGTAATCCAGGGTGGCAGCGTCAGGCTCATCCTGAAATCCGGAGCAGACTGTTCCACATTCAAGTCGCTGATAACAGGAAGAGAGCTTGATCCCGTAGCCGCAGAGCCCAGGTTCGAGGACGCATTCGTGGATCTACTGCAGGAACAGCATTCCCACAGGGAATCTGGAATAGCTGAGATGATAAGGCCGGTCCATGCCGAAAATAAAATTGTCGTGGAAGCTGAAGGCCTTACAAAGCGTTTCGGAGACTTCACTGCCGCAGACAATATCTCGTTCTCAATCCCGCGGGGTATGATATTCGGGCTCCTCGGTCCGAACGGGGCAGGCAAATCAACCACCTTCAAGATGATGTGCGGACTCCTGAAGCCTACCGGAGGAAGGGCGGCTGTCAACGGGATAAGCTTGGAACACGCTCCCGGCAAAGCACGTGCTTGTATCGGATATATGGCACAGAAGTTCTCGCTCTACGGAGATCTGAGCGTTTCACAGAATCTGGACTTTTTCGCAGGGGTGTATGGGCTTTATGGCAGTGGGAAGAAAAAGGCAATAGGGCAGCTTGTGGAAATGTTTGATCTTGGACAGTATCTTGAATCCTCGGCAAAGGAGCTTCCTCTGGGATTCAAGCAGCGTCTTGCACTCTCATGCTCTATCATGCACAGCCCCGTTGTCCTTTTCCTGGATGAACCCACCTCCGGAGTCGATCCCCTTACACGGCGTGAATTCTGGACACATATCAATTCCATGGTCGAGAAGGGAATGACCATCGTTGTCACCACTCACTTCATGGAGGAGGCGGAATACTGCGACGAGATCGGCTTGATCCACCAGGGAAAGATGATCGCTTCTGGCTCGCCGGAAAAGCTGAAGGACAGCGTACGTTCGCAGTCCATCACTGAACCGACTCTTGAGGACGCATTTGTGGAACTTATCAAGAAAACCGACAGGGCTGCATAAGAATGAATACAGGACAAAAACAGAGCGATGCAGTCAAATCGGTTATCCGGACTCGAGCCCTGATAATCAAGGAATTCCACCAGATCGTCAGGGATCCGAGCAGTATCCTGATCGCGTTCGGGCTTCCATTCGTGATGCTTTTCCTCTTCGGATATGGACTTTCCCTGGACGTCAACAATATAAAGATCGGCGTGGTTCTTGAGGATCTCGGTAACGAGGCGCGAAGTCTTGCATATGCGTTCGCCAACACAAGATACTTTGATGCACGGTTGGGACACAACAGGAAGTATTTCGAAGATGAGCTCATCGCAGGACATATCAGGGGAGTAGTTGTGATCCCCCAGGATTTCGGTGAGAAGTTGAGAAAGCCTGGAGCAAGCCCGAAACTGCAGGTGTTGTCCGATGGAAGCGAACCGAACACCGCCACATTTGTGGAGAACTATGCAGCCGGTGTTTTCATGACATGGCTGGTGGAAAACGGCTATGAGAATGCAAACAAGGAAAAGGTGCTCATCGAAGTCGAACCGAGATTCTGGTTCAACCCCGAACTATCAAGCAGGAACACGATCCTACCCGGATGCATAACACTCATAATTGCAATGATAGGAACGCTCCTGACAGCCCTGGTGGTTGCACGAGAATGGGAACGCGGAACCATGGAATCGCTGATGGTCACCCCGGTCAGGATAAGAGAGATTATAATAAGCAAGATTGTGCCATATTTCGCTCTTGGCATGGGGTCGATGCTCTTCTCGGTTGCTATATGCATGGTTCTTTTCGGGATGCCCTTCCGGGGCTCTCTACCTGCGCTACTCGTGATCTCATCTGCATTCCTACTGGCATCACTGGCGGCCGGGCTCCTGATATCGACCGTTTCAAAGAACCAGTTCGTCGCCGCCCAGGCCTCGCTCATTGCCGCATTCCTGCCGACAACGCTGCTCTCCGGATTCATCTTCGAAATCGACAGCATGCCGGCGATAATCCGAGCTATAACATGGATTGTGCCTGCAAGTTATTTTGTCCCTTCACTGCAGACGGTATTTCTTGCAGGAGACCTATGGGAAGTACTTCTGCCTTCAACATGCGTCCTGACCCTCATGTTCACGATCCTGTTCATAATCACAATCAGGAAAAGCCCGAAACGACTGGAGGCGCAATGAGCCATTCAGCAAGGATAATAAGGATATTGTCACTGATGCTCAAGGAATTCCATTCTATCTGGCGTGACAAAAAGACCCGCTTCCTTCTCATATTCCCACCTGTTATGGAACTTATCATCTTCGGTTTTGCTGCGACACTCGATGTTAAAAACGTATCCATCGGAATACTTGACGAGGACAATGGCCCTGTCGCAAATGAACTCATGCAGCGGATCCGAGGATCCACATTTTTCACTAAATACTATTATCTGAAGAACCGGGACGGCATAAAAGATATTATTGATTCACGCAAGGCAATGCTTGTGATCTGTTTCCCTCAGAACCTCTCACAGGATGTTACTTCTGGCAAGGGCGCCGGAATCCAGGTTATACTCGATGGCCGCAGGACAAATTCTGCGCAGATAAGCTTTGGATATCTGTCGCAGATTGTCAACAGGTACAATATCCAGCTTCTTGAGACATCACCTGTAAACTTCAGGCGTCCTGAGATCGTCAACAGATGCTGGTTCAATCCAAACAAGATCTACCGATGGTTCACCGTTCCAAGCCTCATAGGAATAATAATGACAATAGAAGTAATTGTAATAACTGGTCTTTCGGTCGCCAGAGAACGGGAACTCGGTACGTTCGAACAGCTCCTTGTCTCACCTCTGACACAATGGGAGATACTGATAGGCAAAACAGCTCCTGCGATGATAATCGGTCTTCTCGAGGGAACTTTCATCCTGGTGGTGGCGATGCTGGTTTTCAGGATTCCGTTCAGAGGATCGTTCCTATACCTTTATTTCAGTATCCCCTTTTATCTTCTCGCCATAATCGGATTCGGACTTTTCCTGTCATCGTTCGCAAAGACGCAGCAGCAGGGTTTCCTTGGCATATTCCTGTTCATCATGCCATGCTTCCTGCTGTCCGGATTCATGACCCCTGTGGAGAACATGCCGCCCTGGCTCCAGCACCTTGTGGTGATAAACCCGTTAAAACATTTCCTTGTAATAGTGAAGGGGATATTCCTGAAGGACATGCCGTTCGGTGATGTAATGAGCAACATTTATCCGATGATCATGATCTCGGCGGCCACCCTGCCCTTCGCAACATGGATGTTCAGGAAGAGACTGGGATAAAGAAAGTTGTCAGTTGACAGTGGACAGTCGTCAGCTGTAAGAGAACAAATCCAAAAAAAATCGATAAAATAATCTTTTATTTGCCAATAACGCTTGCAATCTCTGAAAGGAATTTGTAGAATAGGATTGAGGGATGCACGGGTCAACCTCTGAACAAATAAGCATCAAAGCTGCAAAGCTTTAAATTTACTCGTTGCGGAGTCATTCCCTGCTCCCTCACTTATCTTATAACCGAAAACCCCTTCCCGAAGCAGCAGAATATCTAATCATTTTGCGTCAGATTCCACATCTATGACATCTTCGGAGAGACTGACCAATTCCGTTGGAAGAGCCTTGTTGGTCTTTGCGCCAAGCTCCTTGAGCCTTTCCGCCCTGGATATTATATTTCCCTTCCCTTCGGAAAGCTTGCCCCTGGCTTCATCATAGGTCTTATGGAGTGAATCGATCTTCCTGCCGATCTCTGTGAGATCATCGGCAAACCCCTTCAGCTTGTCATACAGCCGTCCGGCCTCCTCGGCAATCTTTAGGGCGTTCTGGTTCTGCCGTTCATAGCGCCAGACCGTAAACACGATCTTCAGGGTTGCAAGAAGCGTCATAGGTGTAACAATTATTATGTTCTTCTCGAAGGCTTCTGTAAAAAGCGACTTGTCATATTGCAGGGCGGCGGAACAGGAATGTTCGATCGGCATGAACATCATTACAAGTTCAGGGCTCTGAAGCCCCTTGAGATCCTGGTAGTTCTTCTCATGAAGCTCCTTCATGTGCTTCCTCACCGAGGAAGTATGTTCAGCAAGCCTCGACTCCTTCTCCTTGTCGTCCTTGGCAGAACAGTAGAGCTCATATGCGGTAAGAGAGACCTTGGAATCAATGATAAGATGCTTGTTCTTGGGAAGGTGTATCACCACATCCGGACGCAGTCTGCTGCCATCATCGGAAGTCCGGCTCTCCTGCACTTCGAACTCCTGCCCCTTCTTGAGTCCCGAATCCTCAAGAAGCTTTTCAAGTACGAGTTCCCCCCAGTTGCCCTGGACCTTCGATTCTCCCTTGAGTGCGTTAGTGAGGTTCGTGGCCGCTTCGCTCATCTGGTCGTTGCGAAGGCAGAGTTTCTCGATCTCACCCTTGAGAACATGGCGTTCCTTCGCCTCCTCACCATAGACATCGGAAACCTTCTTCTCGAAATCCTTTATCTTTTCACCGAGAGGTTTCAGCAACAAATCAAGACCTTCCTTGTTCTTCTCGGAAAACTTCTTGCTCTTATCCTCGAATATCTCGTTTGCGATGTTCTTGAACTCGGTTGTCAACTTCTCTTTCGCTTCATTCAGAAGCTTGATCTTTTCTTCGGTCTGCTGGCGTTCTTTCTGTACCGTGGTCTCAAGAGCGGAAATATTCTTCTCGAGCTGCAGTTTCTCGGTCTCGATCTCGCTGCGCTTCCTGTCAGCCTTGTCAATATCGTTCTTGAGGGACTGGATGTTGCCTTCAAGCGACCTTATCCGTTCCTCCATCGCAGCAATATCCTTTATGGAATCCGATTTGGCCTGTGTTATAAGATGCTGCCCCCTGAGCCTCATGAAGGCCCAGCAGACCGCTGCGCCGATGATGGCGCTGGCAAGTGAAATTGCGAATATCGCAAAAGGAGACACTATAAACCTCCATGAATATTGAACATCGAATCTAATCTAAAAAAGATTTAATTCAAATTATAAAGGGAGCGACGGGACATTTTGTGTCCCTGCATAAATTTATATCCTATACCGCTACAATAATTTATTGCCGATGATAGATTAAGGGTATCTCTAAAGGAATGGACAAGAAGGACAAATATTATTTCATGAAGGCATTTTCAATAGCGATAACCCTCATCCTGCTCTGCTCCTGCGGTAAGCAGGAGATATCCGAGCAGAAAGATTCAGGTCGCACGCTCTATTCTAATGCCGGAGGCAAGATAAACACACTCGATCCGGCGCTGGCCTCGGACTATACAAGCTCCATAATGGTCATGAGCTTCTATGATACCCTCCTCCAGTACGACTACATGGAGCGCCCATACAAACTGGTCCCCTCGATGCTCGCGTCAATGCCGGAAATAAGCGCCGACTGCCTCCATTACAAGTTCAAGCTGAGGGACGATCTCTATTTCCAGGATAATCCGTGCTTCAAGGACAAGGACGACCGCAAGGTCACATCCCGGGATATTGTCTTCTCATTTCTAAGGCTTGCCGACGCACGCGTTCATTCCAGCGGTTTCTGGCTATGGCGTGGAAAGGTAAGTGGCATCGATGAGTTCTATGCCAAAACTTCTTCACTTAAACCTGACGACATGTCCATCTATGAGAAAGGCTGTGAAGGCTTTGAGATAATAGATGATGCGAATTTCGCAATTCATCTGATCAAGCCGGATCCACGCCTCCTTTATATGCTGGCAATGTCATATTCAGCCGTAGTCTCTAAAAAAATCGCAATCTCAAATGCAAATTCCCTTGCAGAAGTAACTGCCGGCTCCGGCCCTTTCCTTTTATCGGAATGGCAGAAGGACTACAAGATCATCCTTCTGAACAATCCAGACTTCAGGAAGGAATTTTTCCCACAGGCTCAGAATCCTGCCGACAGGACTCGCCAGCTGCCCCTCCTCGACAAGATCGTCTGCTATCTTGTCAAACAGCCGATATCAAGCTGGCTCCTTTTCCTGCAGGGGGAACTCGACCTAAGTTCTCTGGACAAGGACAACTATGAGACTGTAACCACAGGCACAGGTGAAATAGTTCCCGCCCTTAAGGAAAGAGGAATAAACCTTCTACGGATGCCGGATTTTCAGATCAATTACATAGGGTTCTGCTTTTCGGATCCGCTACTCTCGAAGAACCTTGAACTACGCAAGGCGATAAGCATGGCCTACAATGTCGGCATCAGGGTAAAATATTCAAACAACTCCCTTGTTCCTGCAAACGGCCCCATCCCTCCGGGAGTCGCCGGATACGACGCTTCATATGTCAATCCTTACGCCCAATTTGATCTTGAAAAGGCCAGGGAACATCTCGCCAAGGCGGGATATCCAGGCGGAACTAATCCAGTCACCGGAAAACCTCTCGAACTAAGCTTTGATCTTGGTGACAATTCTCCGGCCTATAGGCAGCTTGCTGAACTCATGAAGGACGATATGAGGAAAATTGGCATTGAGATAAGGCCTTTTCTGAATGACAAGCCCCGTTTCCTCCAAAAACTCAAAGAGGGGCAGGCCCAGCTCTTCCGTTACTCCTGGGTCGGTGATTATCCAGACGCAGAAAACTTCCTCCAGGTCTTCTACAGCAAGAACATCGGGGGATGCAACAGGGCCGGTTACAGTGATCCTGAATTCGACAGGATGTTCCAGGAGATCGTGTTCATGCCCGACTGCCCGGAACGAACTGAAAAATACAGGAAGATGTCCGTCTACCTGACAGAACAGTGCCCATGGATATTCGAAAGCAATCCCACGTCTTATCTTTTGATACATGCCTGGCTTGAGAACTATGTTCCTCACGATTTCGCATTCGCCAGATGGAAATATCTTTCAATTGATCCTGAGTCTAGAAAGAAAACCAGGGATTCATTCAAACCTCTGAAGATGGAAGAGCTGCGGAACCCGCAGGAAAAATAAATCTACACAGATTTATTTCAGTTCCCTGTCGGCTTTTTCCATGATCGACTGCAGCTTGCCAAGCACCCTATCGGAAAGTGGATTCTTCAGGGGCGAGGCAAGAATTTCCCCGACTTTATCCTTGGCCTTGCTGTAAAGATCTGGTCGTCCCAAATCCTGCCACTGTTCGAAGGTGTTCCTGTCGACAAGGTGGGGCATGTAGAATTCACCGCTGTGGCAGGCATCCAATGTGCTTTCCTCCATCAGGAAATGCCCTCCGGGTTTCACCCTTGCAACATCTTCCAGATGGTTTTTCGCATCACTGACCTCAATTCCGTCCTTGAGTCGTTTGCTCATCAGCGCAATCTCGTGGTCAACTATTATCTGTTCCTGCAACAGAAGCTGGCTGGTCTCAAGCTCGCCAATCCCGTTTATGATATCCACACCCGAAAGAACGAGCGGAACCGTGGAGAGCATCTTTTCCATGATAGCCTGCGGACCAGGCGCCTTGGCATCTGTCAGGCAGCCGGCCTGTATGCACGGAAGCCCGTAGAACCGTGCCATTTCACCGGTACCGCTGCTTACGAGTGCCGATTCAGGTGCACCTTCAAGGAATCCTCCCGAAAGGAAGTTCATGATGCCTGCCGCATTGCCCATGATAATCGGGGTTCCGGGAGATGCCATCTGGAAAAGCACAAGCGTTGAAAGTCCTTCAGCGTTGGCTACGGCGATGTTCGAATAAAGGCTTGCTGGTCCTGTCGAACCGCATGCCGGCATAGGATATGAAAGGATTGGTATATGGAACTTTGCAAGTTCCAAATATGCGTCGCACATATCCTCATCATGTGTCAGCGGGGGAATTGTACAGTAACAGACCGAAAAGATCTTTCGTTCACGGACAGCCTGCTCGCTTCCAAGGACCGTACTCAGCACTTCTATCAGGAAAGGGACTTCCTCTATGTTGTGAAGTTCATGCTGGATATGCTTTGAGGAGTTCGCCAAGGAGATGCATGTACTTCGAATGTCTGCAGATTCAATCTGGATATCGCTTAGCATCACATTCGGCCAGACAACGGTGCCCAATTCCATCTCCTCAAAGATTCGGAGACTGGCAATAAGGTCCTTAGTTGTACCATTCCTGCGTTCAGCAGTCTCATAGTCGACTGCAAATGTCGCTTCACCGTCGAGAGTATAACCGGTCCAGGCGGATGGGACTTTGAAATCAAACTGAGGATTCCTTGCACCAAGCACAAATGACTTAGGCGAGGTCTTTAGAGCCTGTTCAACCATTTCACGGGGAATTCGGGCTATCTTTTCACTCTTGTCTATCTTAGCGCCATTCCTGGAAAGTATTTCAAGTGCTTTCGGGCTTGCGAACCGCACACCGATTTCCCAGAGGATCTTCAGGCTGTCATTGTGTATCCGTTCCTTCTCGGTATCCGATATGAAGCTCAACTGTGAACGCATGGCATACCTCCCCTTGGGTAAAGTGTGATGCTAATGTGTGAAAGATAATCCCGTTTTCGAGATTAATCAATGCCATGTCAAGGCATGATATTACACTTGATTTAAGCTCATTTAAGTCTTTATTAACTATTTGTGTGATTCATCAAAAGGGGACATAATGAAAAACTGTATTTTCTGTAAAATAATTGCCGGGGAAATACCATCTGTAAAGGTATATGAGGATGAACTGGTACTGGCGTTTCTCGACATAGCGCCCATAAACTACGGGCATATGCTTGTAATATCCAAGGAACATCATGCCAGTGCAGCTACTATTCCGGAGAACATTGCAGGAAGGTTGATGACTGTCGGTGCCAGACTCGGCGTTGCAGCCAAACGCGCACTTGATGTTGAGGGATTCAATCTCCACCTTGCTGACGGAGCTTGCGCCGGACAGGTCGTGATGCATGCTCATCTGCACATAATCCCACGCGGGGTCGAAGATGGATTCCACTGGGGCTGGCGACAGAAGAAATATGAAAGCGATGCACAGAAGACCGAACTAGCTGAAAAGATAAAGACAAAGCTGAAGATTGAACTATGAACAGATTTGATTCAACATTCAAACGTTGCCGTTCCCAGGGAAAGGCAGCCTTTGTGGCGTATGTCACAGCAGGTGATCCGGACTACGGCAAATCCTTGAAAGTAGTTGACGAACTTGTCCGTGCAGGAATCGACATCCTGGAACTTGGTATCCCCTTTTCTGATCCGCTTGCCGACGGTGAAGCCAACCAACTTGCCGCGGAAAGGGCCATATCATCCGGAATTAATTCGCAGATGGTTCTGCAGGAGGCCTGCGAAATCCGCAAAAAGAATCCCGAGCTTCCGATAGTCCTTTTCACATATATGAATCCAATCGCCTACTCCGGAAACTTCAGAGAATTCTGCAGAAAGGCCGTCAAAGCCGGGGTTGATGCCATATTGCCGCTCGATCTTCCTCCGGAAGAGGATGCAACTCTCCGGAAGACCATAAACGAGTCCGGACTACTTACTGTCGGACTCATCGCCCCGAATACACCCAAGAACCGGATCCCCCTGCTCTGCAAGAACGCCAGCGCATTTATCTATTATGTATCAAGAGAAGGAGTTACAGGAGAAGGAAAGAGCTTTTCTGCGGATTTCGCAAAATCCATCGACGAGATAAAGAGGCACACTAGGCTTCCTGTTGTCGTAGGATTTGGGATATCGACGCCAGAACACGTTAAGGCTGCCGCTTCGACTGGAGTCGACGGGATAGTCGTCGGAAGTGCCATTGTCAGGAAAGTCGAAGCTCTTTCAAAAAATAAGGAAAAGCTGGCCGGAATCGGAAAATTTGTCAAGGCGATGTGCAAAGCTGCGGCAAGCAATAATAAATAATTTTAAAGATAACTTATGGGGTGATTTCATGAGACCGCTGAAACTTGCAATTATGGGTATCCTGTCAATATGCATCCTTCATACCGCATTATCTGAAGACATAAAGGTCGGAGTCAACCTCCCTCTATCAGGGAATCTTACTTCTTATGGCAAAGCAACCCTCGATGGAATCAAGCTGAAGACTGAAGAGATAAATGCCGCAGGTGGAGTCAACGGCAACAAGCTGGTTCTTATAATAGAGGATAACAAAGGAGATCAGACCGAGACAAGGAATGCATACAAGAAACTCGCCGGCAGCGACAAGGTGGCCGCCGTTCTTGGTCCCATCACTAGCACGAACGCAATCGCCGTCCGCAGGGACGCCGCTGAGATAAAGGTTCCGATGATATCACCTACCGCCACGAACGATAAGGTCACCCCAAGAAATTCATACATGTTCAGGGCTTGTTTCAATGATTCATTCCAAGGGAAAATAGCTGCGAACTATGCCATCAAGGACAAAGGATATAAGACTGCTGCAGTACTCGTCGACATGAACAGCGACTATTCCAAAGGTCTCTGCGAGAGTTTCAAAAAGGCCTTTGAGGATGCCGGAGGTAAGATCGTCGCAGAAGAGAACTATCAGCAGAAGGATACTGAATTCGGAGCCCAACTCAAGAAGATAAAAGGCAGTGGCGCACAGACGGTCTTTGTTCCGGGATATCCACCTGAACTCCCCCTTATAATAAAGCAGGCCAAGGTCATCGGTCTTGATGCCAAGCTCTGCGGAGCCGACGGATGGGACAATGAGACTGTAATAAATGGTTCAGGCCCGAATATTGAAGGTTGCTTCATAGTCGGAGCCTTCTCCCGCGAGGACCAGAGGCCAGCGGTGCAGAATTTTGTCAAGTCTTTTGAAAAGACCTACAATGCCAAGCCCGGCACCTTTGAGGCGCTAGGCTATGACACAGTATCCATGCTATGCGAAGCATTGAAAAAGGGGACGACGCCCGAACTTGTGAAGGAAGGTATGAAAGGAATCAAGGGCTTCGAAGCTGTCACAGGTAAAATATCCGTTACACTCGACGGAAACGTCGAGAAGAACGCCGTCATCCTTGAAATCGGCAAGGACGGCGACAAATATGCCGGCAAATACAAAGCGACAGTAAATCCGTAGATGGACAACTTCCTGTTTTTTCTGACAAGCGGATTATGCATCGGGGCAGTATATGCACTGATAGCCCTGGGATACACTCTCGTATATGGCATAATCAAGCTCATTAATTTCGCACACGGTGAATTCTACATGATCGGCGCGTATGCAGGCTTCGGAATTTATCTAGTCCTGCCTTCTGGAACATCCCCCATTGTGTCAATACCGCTAATTATAGTAAGTTCCGGCATTGCCGGGATGATAATTGCCGTGCTTACCGAACAGGTCGCCTACAAGCCTATCAGGAAGTCCGGCAGACTAGCTGCACTTCTAACCGCCATCGGCGTATCATTCCTGCTTCAGAACCTTGCATCCTTCATCAACAAGGCCAATCCTCTGCAATATTCAGCTGAATCGACTGGTTCGATAGGTGAACTCTGCCAGCGGTCGGTTGCTATCGGAGGAAGCGGAATCAAGATCATTCAGTTCATCTTTATACCTGTGACCATCATCCTGACATTGATCCTCTGGCATATAGTCATGAGGACGAAATTCGGTAGAGCTATGCGAGCTGTCAGCCAGGATCCGGATGCTGCAGCGCTGATGGGAATTAACATTGATTCAGTGATAAGGAGGACTTTCCTACTCGGGGGGGTAATGGCGGGAATAGCAGGGGCTCTGATCGGCTTCCAAAGCGTCATTGAGCCGATGATGGGATTCATGCCTGGCTTGAAGGCATTTATAGCAGCAGTAGTCGGAGGCATAGGCTCAATTCCAGGCGCTGTATTAGGCGGATTCATAATAGGAATTATTGAGAACATGGTAATATGGGCCGGAATTCCAACGGGCTACAAGGATGTCGCCGCCTTCATCGTGCTGATCATCGTCCTCCTGATCAGACCGCAGGGGATACTCGGAAGCAACTTGAGGGAAAAGGTATGAGCTGGTATGAATTCCATTCTGTTCTAGGCTCTATAGGGATTCTTGCGATCCTCGCGCTTTCACTCAACGTGATCTGCGGGATGACAGGCCTTCTGCAGTTGGGACAGGCCGGTTTTTTCGCCATCGGAGCATATGCTGCAGGACTCTCTTCAATATACCTGACCTTCCCTGAACTGGGAATGCTTAATTTTGTGATCAGCGCATCTGTCGCAATGATTGCTGCAGGAATATTCTCAATAATACTTGGGATACCATGTCTTAGGCTCAAGGGGGATTATCTGGCAATAGTCACGCTTGGATTCGGAGAGATAGTCCGTCTGATATTGATCAATCTCAATTTCTCTGGGGGAAAAATGTATCCCGGGGAAAAGATAGGGGGAGCTACAGGAATCAAGTTCACGGAGTTCCCAGGCGATATTTGGCCCAAATACCCAGATTACTCTGCGGAATTCGCAAAATGGTGGTTCATATGGATCCTGGTTGCTGTGATATTCATCCTTCTAATCAACATCAAGAGGTCATCATTCGGCAGGGCTATGATGTGCATAAGGGAGGATGAGATCGCAGCCCAGGCCATGGGAATCAACCTGTCAAAATACAAGCTCATGGCATTTCTGCTGAGTGCCGTAATAGCAGGTTTCGCAGGGGCCCTATTCTTCCATAAGGAACTTGCAGTGACACCCGGCAAATTCAATCTCCTATGCAGCATTGAGATCCTACTGATGATCGTACTCGGTGGACTCGGTTCGTTCAGTGGTGCCATTTGCGGAGCGATAATACTCGGTATGACACCCTACCTGTTACGACATGTCGAAGTATTTGGATACAGGATTGGAGAACACCAGCAACTGATCTATGCGCTTCTCCTCATTGTGTTAATAAGGCTCAGTCCGAATGGTATTTTCGGGATGAACGAGGTGCCTGCCTGGCTAAAAATATTTTTCAAAGGTAAAAAACAGATTCCAAAAAATGAAACCGCTTGATTCAATACAGAAGGAATTCAAACAGTTCTTCGCTGAAGGCATATGCAAAAGCTTCGGTGGGCTGAAGGCTGTCGATAATTTCTCAATGGAACTCGACACAGGAGAGATCGTCGGCTTGATCGGTCCAAATGGTGCCGGTAAAACGACCGTGTTCAATCTAATTACTGGCATGGAGACACCCGACTATGGCAAATTCTATTTCCAGAGGAATTTCATAACTGGCATGGCTCCACATGACATATCAGAACTCGGTATCGCCAGGACATTCCAGAACATACGCCTGCTCGACTATCTGTCTGTCATCGACAACATAAAGATTGCCTATCACAAGCATATAAGCTACAATCTGCTCCACGCTTCCCTCCGCTTTCCCAAGTTCCATTCTGTAGAAAGGGAGATCACAGGAAAATCATTTGAATTCCTCGAGCTTTTCGGACTGGAAGACTCGGCATATGAGCTGGCCTCTTCACTGCCTTATGGGAAGAGAAGGAAACTTGAACTGGCGAGAGCCCTGGCAACGGAAGCCAGCCTGCTGCTACTGGATGAACCGGCAGCAGGACTCAATCCCCGCGAAACAACGGAACTTACAGAACTCATCAGGAAACTTAGAAACGATTTTCACGTATCGATCCTTCTCATAGAACATGACATGAGCCTAGTCATGAACCTCTGCGAAAGAGTGATCGTCCTGAATTTTGGCAAGATCATCGCTCAGGGCTCTCCGTCAGAAGTGAAAAACAACCAGGATGTCATTGAAGCATATCTGGGGACAGGGAAAAAGAAAAATGTTTCTTGAAGTAAAAGAACTGAGTGTCTCCTACGGTGCCGTTGAAGCGCTGAAGAATGTCTCCCTACATATCAACGAAGGGGAGATAGTCGCCCTTCTCGGTGCAAATGGCGCTGGAAAAAGCTCGATGCTTGACGCCATAAGCAGGCTCGTACCAATTCGTTCAGGCAAGATCATCTTCA
>CAZRKP010000020.1:0-87077 GCA_964600895.1 uncultured Victivallis sp. | reverse complement strand
GCATCTTCAGGGACTTCTCACCGGACGACAAGTTCACACTTGATGCCTATGACCAAAGCGGTATTGCAGATATGACATGGGAACTGACAGATGCATCCGGCAATGTTGTGGGCAATGGAATATGCGAAGGCAGGAGCTTGACCATGAAGCAGCTACAGCCCGGGGAAGGTGTCCAGTGGCTGAAGCTGGCTTTCAGCGACAAGGCCGGGAACAAGACATCTCCACTGGTCTTCCCGATAATCATGAAGAAACCTGCTGAAGCTCAAGCGCAGCAAAAAAAGGAGAAGTAATTGCATAACGGAAAAGCGGAATCGAGATGTAGAGTTGCCCGTCACGGGCAAGGGAATTCTTCTTCGCCGGGACGGCGAACTCTACATCAGGGTTGAAGAATAAAATTCTTCTGACCTTCCCAAAAGGTCCGTTTGTGGATTTCAGTGATATCTTTACTTCGGCAAAACAATGATCACAAAAGTCAAACTTCCCAAGGCTGACGCAAACATGAATGAAGGGACCATCGGAAAGTGGTTTGTCTCCGAGGGTGACCAGATCTCCAAGGGGGAGCCTATCGTTGAAATCATTACTGATAAGACCGTCTTTGAGTTTGAGGCTCCAAAGTCCGGAACACTCAGGAAGATCATCGCTCCGCCAAACAGCGTGATCCCCCCGGGATATGTCCTTGCGCTTATCGGCAATGCTGATGACGAGATTCCGGAAGTCGAGGAATACAACCACAACCTCATGGAATCTTATCTCAAGGAGAAGGCTGAGCATCCAAAAATAGAGAAAGCCGTTCCAGCACAGAAAGCTTCCGGGGAACAGTCAAAAGGCAGGATCCGTGCAACCCCGTCGGCAAAACGGCTTGCTTCCGAGCACAAGCTTGACTTGGTTGAAATCCAGGCAATGTTTAAAGCGGAAGTAGTGAATGAAAAGGCTGTCCTGGACTTTTTGGAACGGAAAAATATCAGCAGAAACAATAAGGATATTTAAACCACAGAACACACAGAATACACAGAATTTAATTTTAAGATTTTGTTTCTTGTTTGGAACTTGGAATTTGGAGCTTGGAATTTATCAATAGGGGTTTTCTATATGAAGGATCGTGTTGCGTTGGTCACGGGCGGTTCCCGCGGAATAGGCAGAGCGATAGCAATTGAACTTGCCAGGGCGGGTGCGAAGGTCGCAATTTGTTTCAAGGACAAAGAGGAACTTGCCGCCAAGGTCTCTGCCGAGATCCATGACATTGGCGGAAACTGCAGGGCATTCAAGGCGGATGTGAACAATGTTTCTGAGGTAACCGACCTATACAAGTCGGTAAAAGAAGCATTTGGCCCGGTCGAGATCCTCGTCAATAATGCAGGCGTCATAAGGCAGTGTCCGATTGCATTGCTCTCTGAGGAGGAATGGGATTCGGTGGTCGATACGAACATGAAGGGGACATTCACCTGCACGCGGCTTGCCGTGCGCGACATGATGCGCGTCAAATGGGGAAGGATCATAATGATCTCCTCCGATGCGGGCCGTCTCGGCGAAGCAATGGGCTCGCATTATGCGGCTTCAAAGGCCGGAACCATTGGGTTTGCGAAATCCGCAGCCCGCGAACTCGCCCCATACAACATCACCGTCAACGCTGTTACCCCAGGATACATTGAAACAGACATGACAGCCGGCACAGACGAGGCAATACGGAAAAAGCAGATCGATTCAGTTCCTGCAAGAAAGATGGGGACTCCGGAAGATGTCGCGTGGCTTGTCGCGTTCCTCGCAGATGAAAAAGGACGTTACATTACCGGCCAGACCATTTCCGTCGACGGCGGTCTCTTCATGTGAAGAACGTGGAACAGGCGTCCCGCCTGTGGGAACGAATTACAGGCCAGAGGCCTGTACCACATTGAAGAGAATCTGGAAAAGGCATTTCTTTCTGTGTTTCAAACCCGTGAACACCAAGCGTCTGCTTGGCATATGAATTTTATAGATGACTATACGTATTCCGGCACCAGACAAGTTCCTCCTTGAACCAACCACCGAAAATCCAGTTCGCGCCAAGCACTTTCAGCGAATCCATCTCATCACCCGTGGACCAGCGGTTAACTGTCTTTGCATTCATGGAGATTGCTCTCTGGAAATCTTCATCGGTCAATCGCAGATTGTATTGTGTGCCGTTGCATATGGCAATTACAATCCCGGAACGTTCGTGGACAAGGGCCGGAGTCCCATATATGAGGCATTTGCACTTCTTGGGAAGATTGGCCCCCAGTTCATCCCAGACCCGCTGGACAATGTCCGGATGGCTTCCCTGACCCATATATGGATCGGCTACGCTGCCCGGTGCGGCAATCGGTGGAATCTCAGCCCCTTTACCACGTCTGAGATATTCCAGCACGCCTTGGTTTAGGAGATTGGTTAAGTCTATTTTCACAAGGCAAAACATACCATGTTAATTATTGAGGAAAAGACATTGAATGCAAATTGTTTGTTATACGTGTAATTCATATGTTTTGCGGATATATTTCCGTGTAATCTGTGTGTTCTGTGGTTACATGATATTCTTTAGCATTTTAGGTGAGCTGCATGTCCGAAACTTCAAAACGTATTGCAGTGACTGGAATGGGGATTGTTTCTTCACTCGGAAACGATATTGCCACATTCTGGAATGCATTGTGCGTGGGCAAGGACGGCATAGGCAAGATAACCACATGCAACCTTTCAGATTTCGTCATCCAGCAGGGAGGTCAAGTCACCGATATCCAGCTGCCGCCTGAACTCCTCAATAAAATTTCCAAGGAAGACCGTTCGCAGGCGATGGTTGTATCTGCAGTAAAACAGGCGATTGAACAAGCCAAGTTAACTGTTACCGACAAAGTTGCTGTTGTAATGTCCACCAACTTCGCCGCCGCCGGAACTTTCGATTCGGATCTGGGGCTCTCCACACCATGGACAAAGGGCGACCTGGGATTCCAGACCGCTGCGGATCTCGTCGCGGACATCTGGAACTTGTCAGGACCAAGAGTGACATTGTCATTGTCATGCTCCTCTGGTGCCGCAGCAATCGGTTACGGCATGGATCTGATCAGAAACGGGCGTGCAGACTACGTGATAGCCGGGGGATACGATGCCATCAGCCGGTTTGCCTGGGCCGGATTAAGTCTTTTAAGGACGATGACTGAGGACAAGATACGTCCATTCGATAAGAAGCGTGCAGGCACGCTTTTCTCCGAAGGTGCCGGAGTCGTCGTCCTTGAATCCTTCGAGTCGGCCAATCTGCGGAATTCGCAAGTTCTGGCAGAACTCTGCGGGTTCGGGTTCAACAACAATGCATATCATATAACCGCCCCGCCGCCGGACGGACAGGGTGTCGCTGAATCTATGATGATGGCGATGAAGGACGGAGGCATTCTCCCGGAGTCAGTCGATCATGTCAATACTCATGGTACCGGAACACAGCTGAACGATTCGACTGAGACCGCAGCCATAAAACAGGTCCTTGGCAAGCACGCCTATGAAGTTCCGATAACGAGCATAAAGTCGATGACAGGACACCTGATGGGCGCTGCAGGTAGTGTCGAAGCAATTGCTTCCGTGATGAGCATTGTCACAGGGAAAATTCCACCGACGATAAATCTGACGGAACCGGATCCGGCATGCGATCTGCCGGTGCCGACAAAAGGCGCACTTGATGCGAATGTAAAGACAGTGATCACCAACTCGTCCGGCATTGGCGGAAACAATGTTTCTCTAGTATTTCGAAAAATATAAAGGTTGAATTAATGAAACGTGTCGTCATAACAGCTGCGGGACCTGTGAGCGCGATCGGCATCGGGCAGGAATGTTTCGCTGAAGCCTTGCGCGAGGGATCAAGCGGGATCATGGAGATCGCCGCGTTCGAACACGGGAGCTATGACGCCCATGTCGCAGCCGCTGTCGAGGATTTCGATGTCAAGGAGTTTTTGCCGACACCCAAGAATTATCTCGACAGGAACACTGAACTGTCATTTGGAGCGTTCAGTCTGGCCTTGAAGGCGAGTGGAATAGATCTTGCAAAGTTGAACAAGTCAGAAATAGCTTTGATATGGAGCACTGCCTTCGGCGGGACCGCCACCATGAACCTGTTTTATGCGGATGTCCAGAAGAAAGGTCCCCGTTTCGGGAAGCCGATACTGTTTCCGCACACCTACTCAAATACGGCCATAAGTTTCCTGAGCATTGAATACAAGCTGACCGGTCCCCACATGAACTTCGTTTCCGGATGGACCGCTTCCGGACAGGCGCTGGTCTATGGATATGATCTCGTTGCAAATGGGAAAGTTCCGATCGCATTTGTCGGTGGTGCAGAATCCTTCAATGAAACAATATTCAAATACTGCTTGTCTCAGAAAATTCTTTCACCTGCATCCAAGGATAAGGCTTGCATGCCGTTTGACAGTTCAGCCGGTGGGACTGTGATGGGTGAGGGGGCTGGAATGCTTGTCTTAGAGGAATTGGAATCTGCACAGAAACGTGGTGCGACTATCCTGGCTGAAATCACAGGATCTGGATTGGCAGGTTGTCCAGGAGGTTTGAAATCGACCGCAATCGAAGAAGCAATGTCGACTGCACTCGAAAATTCCGGGCTTAAGCCCGCTGATGTGGACTGCATACTTGCGAGTGCCGATGGACTGCTTGGAGCAGACAAGGCCGAAGCTTTGGCCATCCAGAAAGTTTTTGGAGATGGCAGGCTTGTGACAACAGCCAAGCCTCTTATTGGTGAAGCTTTCGGTGCAGGAGGGATCCTTCAAGTGCATGCTGCATTGGCAATGCTCGAAAAACAGTTTGTGCCAGCTGTAAAGATTGTAGCACCGATTACCGAAGCCGGAAAACTCCAGATTCCAGCCGAAACCTCTTCCAAGAACCTGAAGACAATCCTTCTGAACAACCTCGATCCTGACGGCAATGCCGTGAGTATATTGATTAGACAGGCAAAAGCCTAAAAGGGCCGCTACCACAGACCCCACAGAATACACAGAAAATCCCCCTTCTAAATATGCGAAAAATGCAGATTGCTGATGTATTTTATTGAATATGAATCTGAAATCAGACAGTTTGATTGAAGATTATTCCACGATGCTTCTGATCCGTCAGTTCGAGGAGACGGTGGAGGAGCTGTTCACCACTGGAGTCGTGGCCGGAACCGTCCACACCTGCATCGGACAGGAAGCTGTCGCCGTCGGTGTATGCCGCGAACTTCGCAAAACCGATCTTGTCACCAGCAACCACCGCGGACACGGACATTTTATCGCCAAGGGTGGAGAAATCCGTCGCATGATGTCGGAGATGTTCGGAAAGGTTGACGGATATTCCGGTGGACGCGGTGGAAGCCAGCTAATGGCCGACTACAGCATAGGGTTCATGGGCGGGAACGGAATTGTCGGTGGGAGCATCCCGCTTGCCGCGGGAATGGCCCTGCGTTTCAAGCAACAGGAAAAATCAAATATAGTCGCATGTTTCTTCGGTGATGGCGCTGTCAACCAGGGAACATTCCACGAGACTCTGAACATGGCCGCCCTCTGGAAACTTCCAATGCTTTTCCTCTGCGAGAACAATCTTTATGCCATGTCCACACCCGTCTGCGAAGGCAGTGCGAATGCGGATTTCGCAGAAAGGGCACGCAGTTACGGGATGCCTGCAATCAACGCCGACGGCAATGACTATTTCGCGGTCAGGGAGAATGTCAGGGAATATGCGGGTTTTGTCAGGAACGGCTCAGGTCCGGCGTTCATCGAATTCAAGACATACCGTTTTTCAGGACATTCACGCGGCGATCAACGCGTATACCGGAGCCGTGAAGAGGAGGAGGCCTGGAAAAAGAAAGCTCCACTTGGCAGAATGAAGAAATATCTGCTCAGCAAGAAGATTTTGACTGAAGTCAAGGACCGTGGAATCAAGAAAGATGTCAGGAAGAAAGTCCAGGAAGCGGTGAAATTCTCCAAGGCCAGTCCGTATCCCGGAAATGATACCTTGCTCAAAGGATTATACGCATGACAATGATCAGCTACAGCGAGGCCATAAGGCAGGCGATGACCGAATGCATGAAGCAGGATCCGGATGTGTTCATGATGGGCGAGGATATCGGTGTCTATGGCGGTGCGTTTGGGGTGACGAGAGGGATGCTCCAGCAGTTCGGCCCTATGAGGGTGATAAATACTCCCATTTCCGAAGGAAGTTTTGTAGGCATGGCGATCGGGGCGGCGCTCACGGGCGGACGTCCGATCGTCGAGATTATGTTCATGGATTTCATTGCATTGGCAATGGACCAGCTTGTCAACCAGGCGGCAAAGCTCCATTATGTGTTCGGGGATCAGGCGAAATGCCCGATTGTTATCAGGGCCGTCGGTGGCGCAGGACGCAATTACGGACCGACTCATTCGCAGAATCTTGAGGCTTGGTTCTGCCATACGCCCGGAATCAAGGTCGTTGCTCCGGCGACCGTGGAAGACGCATACTCAATGATGAAGGCATCGATCTATGACAACAATCCTGTTATTTTCCTCGAGCACAAGCTGCTTTATCATTCTAAGGCAGAGTGCATGCTCGAATCTGTGAAAACTGTTCTTGGCGGTCCGCGTAAATTGCATGAAGGTGGAGATGTAACAGTCGTCTCATATTCGCACATGACTACCGAGGCGCTGGCGGCGGCGCAGATTTTGCAGGTGCACGGCATTGATGTTGATCTTATAGACCTGCGCATGCTTCAACCATTGGACGACGCAGTCATTCTTGATTCAGTGAAGAACACCGGACGCATCCTGATTGTTGCCGAGGAACCCAGATCATGCGGGATTTCCGCGGAGATCGCAAGCAGGATCGCGGAGAAGGCGTATGACTATATCGATGCGCCGGTCCGCAGGCTGACAGTTCCCGATGTGCCGATATCCGCAAGCCCGGCACTGGAAAAAGCCGCAGTGCCGAACCGTGCAACAATTGCCCATGCCGTACGTGAACTCATGGAGCGTTAAATGGATGCTCTGCCCAAAATATCCGTAGTGATCCTGTCGCACAACAAGATAGATTATACTCGGACATGCATCCACAGCCTCCTTAAGACCGATTATCCCGACTGGGAACTTGTGATAGTAGACAATGGTTCGACCGACGGTACTGCTGAATGGCTGAAGGAATTCAAGAAGGAGGCGGAATCACAGAAGGTCGGCGTGAAACTTATTTTCAATTCCGGAAACATCGGCTGTTCGACCGCCAGGAACCAGGGCATCGATGCTTCCAGCGGCACACTCGTTGCCTTCTGCGACAATGACATCGCCCTGCGCAGTCGCAGTTGGCTGAAAGTGATGGCGGAAGATCTAAAGCCTTCTGATGTTGGCATGGTCGGACCGAAGATAATCTATCCTTTCGAGCCTTATGATATCCAGTGTGCCGGGGCGGCTGTAACCAAGCGTGGCCGTATACAGTTCATCGGGCGCGGAGAAAACAAGGATGATCCGGAGTATAATGTCCAGAAGGAAGTACAGTGCCTGATAAGCGCCTGTTGCATGACAAAGAAGTCGCTCCTTGAAAAGTATGGCGGTTTCGATGAGGCTTTCAATCCGGTGGAATATGAAGATATAGACCTGTGCTACCGGATCCGTTCGCATGGATTCAAGATCATCTACGAACCGAAAGTCGAGATGTACCATTTTGAGAATGTCACGACAGAGGGCACCGAGAGTCTGCCGAACACATATCTGATAGTGAAGCACAGCCTGATATTCAAGGAACGCTGGAAGAATATGTTTGAGAAGGAGCAGGGGCCGCCGGAATATGCAGCAAGATGGCGCCGTCTTCCGACAAGAAGACTGGCTGATATTGGGAAACTTGAAATCAAGTGATCAGTTATCAGTATTAAGTAATCAGTCAAGAAAAGACTCCTACTGGTCACTGATGACGGATTACTGATTACTAAGGAATGGAGGGAATCATGGACGACAGCAATATCGAAATGGAATTGAAGAAGATGATAGTCGAACGGCTCTTCCTGAAGATAAAGCCGGAAGAAATGGAGAACGACAAAAGCCTGATCGACGACTACGGGATCGATTCGTTCAGCATCATGGAGATCGTCGTCGGGCTTGAAGAGCTCTACGGGGTTGCCATAAAGCCTGGCGAATTCAAGCTGGCTAACTTCAAGACCATTGCCAGTATCGCGGAGTTTGTGAGATCCAGAAAGAAATAAGATTCCAAAATTCAAACTTCATAATTCAAACAATAAAATAAGAATGAAGATGGTTTTAGGAAGCTTGGGATTTGTTTGAAAATTTGATTTTAATGTTTGGAGCTTGTTTGAAGTTTGGGATTTGGAGCTTGGAATTTTCCATGCTACAGGAGATTAAATGATTCAGGAACCTTTTTTCATTGATGACAATGGCGCGCATCTTTACAGCGTCCTCTTCATGCCTGAGAAGTTTACTTCGAACAAGGTTTTCCTGTTCTGTCATCCTCTTTTCGAGGAGAAGAAGGCTTCGCACCGTGTGCTCGTAGAACTTGCTGGAGCTCTTGCCCGGAAAGGCTTCGCTTTGCTGATGCTCGATCTCCGTGCCTGTGGTGACAGCAGCGGGAATGACCTGGATTTTTCAGTTTCGGCATGGTTGAATGATATCCATGCAGGAACCACGTGGCTCAACAAGCATTTTGAGAATCCCCGGATTGGACTCCTGGGAATACGCTTCGGTGCGACTCTCGCGGTACAATATGCAGTCAGGGAGAAAGGGATTGATGATCTGATACTTATTGATCCGGTAATCAACGGGAAGGATTATCTCGACGAAGTTTTCCAGCAGAAGTGCATCCGTGAAATGATGACTTTCGGGGAAGCACGATCAGATGTTCCTGCGATGTTCGCAGAACTTGAGAAAAACGGTAAACTTGATATTGACGGGACGATGATATCCTCGGAATTTTCGAATTCCCTGAAACAGATCGATTTGAGCAAAGAAATTATTTTGGACTTAAAAAAAATCCTGATGGTACAGCAGTCTCCACGGAAAAGCCTCTTGCCGGCTTATGAGGGATTCCAGAAAATATGTAATGAGAATAAAATTGACTTAGAGATCTCCATGCTGACAGTCCCCCCATTCTGGAAGGCTGTCGATATGGCCGATTCCGATTTGATATGCAGGACAATAGTTCCCTGGTGCAGGTGACTTTAGAAAAAAGTAAATGTTGAGCTAAGAAAATATCCCTTATAAGTAGGGTGGTTTTTAAACCGCCAGCTAATTGTCGGGTTAAAACCCGACATACTTTTTAATGCTGTTAAGCTCGTAAGGGCTGTTCTTGGTTTTTCTTTATAAAAACTGAAAGAGGTTGGCAGATGAAACAACAGTGCATTTCCATAAATCCGGAACCAACATTCTCTCTTTCTCCTTGGCTTTACATGCAGTTCATGGAGCCTCTTGGTGCCACCGATGGCTCTGTCGAGGCGATGTGGGACCATCAGAATGAAGACTGGTGGCCCGATACTATCCGGGTGACAAGGGAGCTTGCTCCGACACTCATACGTTGGGGTGGATGCCTGAGCTCGTATTACAGATGGCGCGAGAGCATAGGTCCACGTGACAGGCGCATACCCATGCATAACCTCCTGTGGAAGGGAATGGAATCAAACCAGATCGGCACCCACGAATTCGTTGACTTCTGCCGAAGGGTAGGGGCTGAACCATTTTACTGCGTTAACTTTGAATCCGATGGCAGAATGAAATGGGCGCGTCCGCGGAGAGGAGGATTTAGGAGCGCTGGCCCTAAGGAGGCAGCGGAATGGGTTGACTACTGCAACAATCCATCGAACAAGGAACGTCGCCGTAATGGTGCCCGTAGACCTTTCAACATAAAACTCTGGCAGTTGGGCAACGAAACATCTTATGATAAGAATGGCTTTGACTGCGAAACGGCAGCAAGGCGGACTGTTCCCTTCGCTAAGGCGATGAGAAAAGTTGATTCGTCATTGAAGTTCATCGGCTGGGGCGATTCCGGATGGGCGCCACGGATGCTTGAAGTTGCCGGCGAACATCTGGATTTCATATCATTCCATGCAGGATACAAGTCCACCTTGAGCGAGAATCCGCCGTTTGCCGACAACGAATTCAGGAAAGATCCGGCTGCAACATGGGAGCATCTCATGACCGGTGCCGATTTTGGTGAAAGGAAACTGCTCAGGTTCCGTGAGCAGATCGCCTCGAATCCAAAGCCTATCGCAATTACCGAGGGACATTATGGACGTTATGGCGGATCTGGCTCGATGATGGGGAGCTGGGCTGCAGGTGTCGCCTACGCCCGAATCTTCAACATGTACCAGCGACATGGCGATGCTGTGAAAATTCTCACCCTGTCCGACTTCTGCGGTACAAGATGGATGTGTAACTCAGTAATTATCAATCCACCCGGATGCGTCTGCTACATGCTGCCGGTCGCTCGCGTGATGCAGCTGTTCCGTCACCATACAGGTAAAAAGGCCCTGACGGTCAAGAAGGTTCCGGCAGGACTTGATATTACTGCCAGTAGGACAGGATCGAAGATCTGGCTGCATATCGTCAATACCAGCAGAAATAAAAGCGTAAGGACGTCAGTTGAAATTGAAGGTTTCAAGATTGCATCCGGCAAAGTGTTTTCGATTGTTGCTGATCCGATGTTTGAAGTCTGCTATCGCAACACCGAAGAACTTGCACCAAAGGGGAAGGTACTTCCTGTTTCCAGAATTCTCGATGTGCCGGCCGCAGCTGTCATGTCTGTCGAACTTGAAGTAAAGGCGCTAAAATAACTTTACTTCGGCTTCAGCGAGAAATCGTCCAGATAGAATGATGTCTTGTTTGTAGCGTTACTGATGAATCCGATCCATGTCAGCCTTGAAAATGCTTTGTTGCTGTATGTCAGATCCCTGTATTCGAGAGGTTCTTTTCCGGGTAATTTCACCGACAGCGACCATTTCCCTGTATTGCCTTTTCCGGCAACGCCGTTAATAATGAATTGAATCCACTGGTTCTCAGGCAGATCAAGAGTCGTGCCATTGTCGAGTTTCAGTCTGGCATCCCGTATTGCGAAATGAACTGCCGTCTTGTAGTTGCCTTCCTTCCAGTCACGCCATTCGATATCTATCATTGAGGCTTTTTCAACACGCAGATAGAAGCTGTTCTCGATGTTTCCGCTTGCATAATCCATCTTCCAGCAGATATGCGGATTCCAGCTGTTCTTCAGTCCCGGTGCATCGGTGATCTTGACTGAGCGCTTTCCGACCGCGGCGGTCTCTTCCGTGACGACAATGGAATCTCCCATCTTTTCAGTGTGTGATTCACAGCCTGACGGCGGTTGTCCAACAGTATCCAGTTCAAAATTGTCATTTATCGGAAACGGATCCCTCTCCGGAGGAAGCGACAGCGGCGGATATTTTACATCTTTCGCCTTCGCAATCCACGCTGGATCTCCATATACGCCTGCCTGTGAATAATCGAACGGTTTAAATCCCTGTTTAAGGACCGGGGAGTCGGGCTTCAGACGGAAGTCGTGCTGGTCTGCATTCTCGAAAAGAGGGTCAACGATCGAAGAGCCAGTTTCGTGTCCATCCTTCTGCCAGTCCTCAAGTGATTTACCCATGAACTGCACCTTGGAACCAGCAGCGTTCCAATACCAGTTGTTCCGGGATTCTACCTTGACCTTGTCCCACGGACCTGCAAGGGCAGGGCCGGTACTCCAGTAGATTATGTTGTTTTCAAATTTGAATGAAAGATGCGGTTCGACGCGAGTTACCTGGATCTGGTGTTCCCTGCTGAAACATAAAATATTGTTCCGGATTATGTTCTCCTTGCCGTAATGCTGATGGAAACTGCCTGTCTTTGTGTCGTAGACAAGATTGTTCTCGAAGAGGATCCCAGAACTTCCCTCATCCGTATACATCCCCCAGCCGCCATAGGAATATGCATATATGTCGTGGAATACATTGTTTGTTACTACCGTTCCTTCAGAGGGGCCAAGCGTATAGATGCCGCCCATGTCACTGAGAAGCCCCTTGCCGATCTGATGCACATGGTTGAAGCTGATCTTGTTGCGCTTGCAGGTGCTCTCATCATAGCCCCAGCGCCAGCCGACGGATATGCCGGTGTAGAAGAGATCGGCTATCTCATTGTGTGTGATCACGTTGTCAGGACTGAATCCGATCCAGACGCCTACAGCACATGGGAATATATATCCGCCGTGCCGGATGATGTTGTTGTCAACGGTTATGTGGGAGGTCTGTTCTGCTTCATTCTTTGTTATGGCTGTTTCGCCGATACGTATTCCTCCTGCACCGAAATCGAAAAGATTGCAATGCCGTACCACGATGTCGCGGCATCCTTTCCTGAACCACATGACATATGTTCCAATGTGCCCTATCTCGCAGTCTTCGAACACGATATTTAGCGCACCGTCCCCCATTACTACAGCATCGATCGGTGCCGCCGCCTGGAACGGCTCAAAACCATTCTGAGGAGTTATCAACTGGGCATGATAGAATGTCAATCCCTTGAAATTCACGTGCTCGACATATCTCTTTGCCGCCGGATCTCCCTTCATGACTATGAACTTCTCCGCCACCGGAGCGATCACCTCGATCTTGCTGATCTCCTCGCCTGGCAGAGGGATATAAAAAACTGTACCGTCGCGTGAAAGGAACCACTCGCCAGGGGCGTCCAGCGCACCTTTGAAGTTCTCATACACGATCGTCGAATCCTTATCCCAGCAGTCCCACGGCTTCATTCCTTCACCGCTTGAAGTTACCGTATGCTCCTTGGCATCTATCGAATCGATGAATCGCCTGGTAAGATCCCACTTGTGATATACGATCTGGTTGACGTCCTTCAGTTCCTCTGGGGTCAGCTTTTCAAGACATGCGAAATCCGCAGGGCGCAGCCAGACCGTCTGCGAGGCCTCCTTGGCGCGTTTGGCTTTCTTGCCAGCAGTAAAATTTTCCTCAAAGACCTTGAGTATATTGAACCAGAACTTGTTCGGGGTTCGGGCGCGCATGGCACGGCGTCCATTGACGAAGAGTTGTTCGAAGTACCATTTCCCGGAAGCGACCTCGGGTACTTTGGCGGTCCATATTCCATCTTCGCCGACCTTCCATCCGGTTATGGCGCGTCCTCCGCTGAAGACCGGATGTGCATCTTTGGCGGCCTCATATGAGATTGGTGCCTTGTCAGTTCCGCTGTCTTCCGGCATCAGGATAAGAGGTTCGGAGAGATTGTAATGACCATTGGCGACAATGACCCGGACAGGTTTGTCCGGTGCCTTGCCGGCGAGTCGTTTCCTGAGCATGTCACGGGCGCCTATCAGCGAAGCCAGGGGACCGTCTGTCTTGTCTGGATTTGGTTGAGCAAGTGTTCCGGACCAGGAGTCATTTCCATTGGGTGCAACATAGAAATCCATGGTGTCCTCTGCTGATAAATTGATTTGAAGGATAATGAGAGAGGCAGCGATCAGTGGGCTGGTGAACATCCGCATCGTAATTCCTTTGATTGGACTTGGACAAAATATAATTCCGGTGCAGTTAAAAACAAGAGAACAGCGAGGTTTGAAAAGCATTGGCTCGGAAGTATGTTTTATCTGTGAACATAATTGAAAAACCTTTTGTCTTTGAGAACAGGAATCAGAAGCTGTTCGGCATACTTCATCAGCCTGACGCCGGGGGAAGGGAAACAGCTGTGATATTCCTGCACGGCTGGGGCACGTACCGCATCGGACCGCACCGCATCTTCGTCGAAGCCGCCAGGGCCTTCGCTTCAGCCGGATTCACCTGTCTCCGCTTCGATTTCCGTGGACGAGGGGAGAGCGAAGGGAATGTGAAGGATATAACTCTTCTGGACATGATTGACGATGTCGGCCAGGCGGTGAATGAAATACTGAAACTGGATGGGATATCGCAGGTAGTCCTTCTCGGTCTTTGTTCGGGAGGAGAGGTGGCTGTCGGTGCTGCGTCAACTAATCAGGATGTTAAAGGTGTGGTCCTTTGGTCCACACCTCTTTTGGGAAGACAGGCAGGTTCGGTGATCGGTGAAGAAGTGAGGCAAACTGCGAACTACGCAAAAAGCTACTGGCAGAAACTTTTCCTCGGCGCTACCTGGAAGAAGATATTTACATTCCGAATAAACTACGGTGCGATATTTAAAATCCTCCTTGGAAGTCACCAACATCGGAAACAGGATGGGAAGCCGATGAAGGAGGTGGAACTTCTCGGGCAGTTCAGGAATTACAAGGGAGCATGCCTGTTTGTTTACGGGGAGAAGGATCCTGAAGCGGTGATCTCCGGGAAAGCTTACAGGGAAGCCTGTGCCGCGAACAGCAAAGCCGTCTTCAAGGTTATTCCTGAGGCCAATCATAATTTCTATTCTGTCGCCTGGAAACAGGAACTGATCGGGATGGTCCTGGAATGGTTGGAGGGAATTTTGCAAAATAAAATTTTGAATTGATCCCTTCCCGGAGGATGAATTATATGGAGTGCGGCAGCTTGCTGCCGCTTTTTCCCTGACAAGCTAGCTTGTCAGGCCCAAGGCTGAAGCAAGCTTCAGCACTCCAAGGTCAGGCAAAGAGCCTGACGTAAAACAAGAACGGGGGAGCTTAATTGGATAGCGCAAGACAAATAAGAATACTTTTTATCCATCATAATTCAGCTCCAGGCGGGGCGGAACTTTCTTTTGCCGACCTGGTATGCAGTTTGTCCAGCGATATCAGTAAAATCTGTGCACTCCCTGAAGGACCGCTGGCAAGAAAACTTTCATCAAAAGGCGTTCAGGTTGTCATTGTGCCGATGAGACCGCTCTACAGGTCAATAAATCCGTTTTACTGGTTGTCTTCAGGATTAAATGTCTTAAGCGCAATGTTCAAGATGACCAGGATTTGCCGTCGTGAGGGAATTCAGCTGATCCACGCCAATACATTTACAGGCGCCATTTATGCGGCTCCAGCGTCGCTCATGTCCGGTATACCGATGATGTGGCATGAACGTGATCTTGCAAGGCATCCTCTGCTGACGCCTATAATTTCGAAATTTGCAAGGAAGATTATAGCAATATCGAATGCCGTTGCAGACAACCTTAAATCCCAGTTTGGAACCTCGGGAAAGATACAAGTGATTTATAATGGCATCAACATAGAAGGTTTTGCTGAAGACAGGAAAAGTGAAATGCAAATTCACGGAGTCCCGGCGGGGAAGCAGGTTGTACTAATGACTGGTCAATTCGTGCCGTGGAAGGGTCACAAGGACTTCATAGACATGGCTTCTCTTGTAGCGGAAAATATTCCCAATGCTGTTTTTGTCCTCTCAGGCGACAGGAACAAGCCTGGGCAGCAGGAATATGTCAGAGAACTTGAGGGTCTGATAGAGGAGAAGAAGCTCAAGGATAAATTTTTCTGGACAGGATTTACGGAAGACATGCCGGGACTGCTGAAGAGCATCGATTGCGTTGTCCTGCCATCAGCAGGTGAACCGTTTGGCAGGATAGTTATCGAATCGATGGCTGCGGGAAAACCGGTAGTGGGCGTTAGGGCAGGTGCTGTTCCGGAGTTAATTGAGAATGGAGGAACCGGCTTTCTGGTTGAACCTGGTGATGCCAGGGCCATGGCGAAGACCGTATCCAAGCTTCTCTGCGAGGATGAGCTATCGGAGAGCATTGGTGAAAAAGGAAGATTGCGTGCTTCGCAGAAGTTTACGGTCGCTCGGATGACCAAAGAATTCGAAGAACTGGCGATAAGTTGCCTGAATGATTTTCAAAAAGGCGGTTAGCAGTATAAGTTATCTCATGATCAACAATATACGGGAAATATGAAAAAGATCTTCAGATTGATGTTTTGTGCGGCAGTCATGCTGATGTTCTGCTCATGTGATCAGTCGTCTACGGACGAGATCAGGCATCCGGTCTTCAAGAAGGCGAGGAACAAGAGAGATGATGGCAAGTTTTCCGAAGCTGCGAAGGCCTTTGAGGACTATCTGAAAATAAATCCCTATTCCTCAAAATGCCATTACGAGCTTGCCATGCTCTATCGTGACAATCTGGACGAGCCTGTGCTTGCCATCTACCATTTCAGGCAATTCCTCGAGATGGAGCCCGACACGCAGGACAGGAAGAACATTGAGGCGTGGATAGATGCGGCAGAGAAGGAATATTACACCCAGTTGAAGGCGAAGTATCCTGACGATGACACCCGACAGCAGTTGGAACAGCTCAAGGACAGGGAGAAGAGATATGTCCAGCATCTTACAAGGCTCAGGAGTGAGAATGCATATCTGAAGAGCCAGCTCGGTGGGAAGCTTAACCCTCAGATGGTCGTCGACAACCTGCCGTTGGCCGATAACACCGCTGTGAAACCTGCACCAATCGCAGAACCTGCTCCTGCGCCGGTCCCGGCTCCACCACCTGCTTCCAAGAAGAAGGAATTACCGGATGTCTACGTGGTAAAGAGCGGAGATACGCTTTCCAAGATCTCGAAGGAATACTACGGCGACATCAAGTATATAAAGATGATAATGGACGCCAACAAGGACACCATGTCCTCCGAGAGCCTGCAGATAGGCCAGAAGATCAGGATGCCGAAGTTGCCTGAGTAGGCAAGAGCCGGCGAACCGGAGAAAAAGAGGTAACGGCGTGACGGCGTATCGGAGTGCCGGAGAGATGAGAAATTTAATGCTCATGATCCGAAAATGTTTGAGGAATTCGTTGGGATTTATGGTGGTTTGGATTATATTAATCTATTGAAAATCATGATTCACCAAGGACTGGAAAAATGGAAGAGAACGTCCCTTATGTCATAGAGCTGTTCTTTGAGAAGAAGCCTGAACTGGACAAGGAGAAGCTTCTTGAAGCTCTCAAGAAATACACTTCCAACCCTGAAATAGACACTTTTTCCGAGACGGAAAAGACAGTGCTGTCGGCTGGAGATATCGGCAAGCCGTCGAACAGGTTGAAGATAAGCATGGAGCAGAGACAATTTGATCGCGAGGCCATGCTTGAATACGCCTCATCCTTCAGGCAGAGCTGGAACTGGCGCACGGCAAAGGAGACGATCCAGAACTGCAACATGATAATCAGGATCAGCGATGAGCACACCTCGAAACTTGCTTATAATGTCAGGGTTGAACTCCTCCGCAACATACTCCGGGCCATCGTGGAGAAGATCGGTTGCAGTGCGATCCACTTCCAGATGACACAGCAGTTCACAAAACCAGAGAACTATGTCTATTCGTTCTGCGATCCTTCACCAGACAAGCTTTTCGGCTTCATTAATGTGAGATTCTTCAAGATACATGACAGCGACGACATGGTGATGGACACCCTCGGCCTGAACGCGATCGGGCTCAATGATGTCCAGTGCAGCTTCAAGAGATACAATCCCAAGGACATCTCGAACATCCTCTTCAACACTGCCTATTATCTCTTCGACAACGGCAACGTTATAATCGACGGGGATACAGTGCAGGGCCTGAAGAGGACCGACAAGTGGTCCTGCAAGAAGGAGATGTCGCTCGTAGCTCCCAAGCGAATGGTCATCGACATCGCCCCCGGCCTGTATAAGTAAATCCTGATACTGATGAAAATCAAAATCAGTTATAAGACACTTCTCAAAAAGTTGCTGGTCATAACCATTGTTTCCTTCGTTTTGAGCATTTTTCTCTTACTTGATGCAAGGCTCTATTACGGTTCCAACTGGCCGAAGGAAATATCCGGAGCTCAACCAGAAGAAATCGGCAAATCCAATGACAATATCATATTTTATCCTGTGCGCGTCTGGTATAGGGAGGATTTCAATCCTGGATTCTATGTCTGGACCGATGTTCCGGCAGAGCCTTCAGAAATAAGTCTCGGAAAGGAAGAATGGCTGAAGATTTATATCCTTGAAACTGTTTATGTCTTTTTTGCAGTTTTGCTATATCATGTTCTTTATCTTACATTCCACATGCGATACCGGAAATTGAAGTTTGCCTGGAGAAAAACACTAATCTATCTCTGTGTCACTGTCTTCATAATGCTCTGCCTTAAGGAGCGGAACAATGGTTTTTGTGTAGCCAGCGGATTTCCCTTCTGGGTATATGAGACTGGCACTCAACACCAGCACCATGGCTTTTTCCTGCTTTTCCCTCTTCTCTTCAATCTTGCGTTGACTTGGCTGTCATTTGTCTTTTTGGGTTTCCTGATGAGTTTCATTAACGCCTTCAGAAAAAAAGATGAGGAAGCTCCTGAAAATGGTAAGGTGGGCAAATCAGAAATATTCCTCCTTGCGTTCGGAGTGATATTGGCATCTTACTTTATAAGTGAACAGCTGTCGGTTGAGCAAGGAAGTCATTGGGCTAAGACACGTAGTCAAATCCTGAAGGTAAATATTGCGGTATGGATGTATAAAGACAGATATGGGAGATATCCTTTTGGAGATAAAAACACTGATTCCAAGCTGACAACGAATGAATATGATGAGCTAATGGAACTGCTTACAGGTGAAGATGGTCCTGATCCGGACAATATTGCAGGTGCAAATAAGGATAATATAAAATACCTGTGCGTGACTGAAAATTATAATCAGAAAGGATATCTCGACCCCTGGGGAAGCCGCTACAATATCATAGTTGATTTTGACGGGGATGGAATTATTAAATTAGGAGACAGAGAATTCCAAGGGAAAATTATGATCTATTCATCAGGGCCGAATAAAAAGGACAACAACGGTAGACTTGACGACATGGGGATTAACTGGGAAGACGGCAAGGAAATAAGAACACACTAAACTTTCTCTGAGCATATGATGAAATTCAGATGAGATTGGATTTCTGCCATTCCTACCTGTTCCATTCGGTTTCGGCGAGTTCGGCTTCGAACGGGCATTTCATGACTGGTCTTATCTTCAGCTTGCCTTTCAAGGTTTCAGGCGCACGGCCTGAGAAGGAATAGCCCCCTCAGCCATATTTGAAGTCGCCGGACCAGACTTTTACTCCGGCCTCGGAGAATACTTCAAAACCAGGAGAGGATACTGATTTGCTTTCTGCAGGATAAAGCGAGAATTCATTCCCCCTGCCATCCCTGCAGTCGAATGACAATGATACTGAACCGTCTGATTTTTCCTTGACAAGGACCTTTATGATGAACGGGGGACCGGCCTTCAGTTCGATGAGTGAATTCTCGGAAAGGGTTATCTCGTCATCGAAGTCGGTCAAATCCCATGAACAAGCTTCCCATCTGTTGCCTTTTGGATCAGAAACCCTCAGTTCGTAGGATATGAAGTTATGACTTCCTGCAGGGATCTTGAAGACACCGTCGTTGGAACTGTATTCAGTCTGAATGTTCTTATCAGGATCTGATTCCGTCAGTATTGATTCGCCCTTGAAAGGAAATATTATTGTCCCGGTCTTTCCAGTATATTTCGAGGGATCGAACTGCTCGATACGGGCTTCGTTGAATGCTGGACTTTTCTTCAGCATGTAAAAGGCGTAGCAGGCGAAGACAACCATCATCGCTGAAAAGAGAAGCCCCATGAATCCGATGCTGGCGACAATCCCGCCGGCAAAGATCCTTTTCTTCCTGAGAAGGACAATGCCGGTGACTGCCAGGACAATTGAACCAAACGAGAAAGCCAGGATAATCAGGCCCCAGACCGCTATAATCGAATATAATGCCAGATTCATCGACGCATTACTCCTGTCTTAAAAGGCCTGAACCGTCTGGCAGGATGCTGGTGTTTACAGCTTGAACTCAATCGTCAGTATCTTGCCCTTGCCGGCCTTCATCCTGATTACATTGCCCTGCATGGACAGCTTTTCAAGCCGTTCCTCGCTGAGCTTCGTCTGGTATGCGCTCTGGAACTTGAATCCGGGTCTGATGACGCAATCCTTGTCGTCATTGGTTGGATTGTAGAATCGTACCATGACGCTGTTCCTGTCCTCGGCTTTCTTGACCGAACTGAGAATGATATTGTCGCCCTCGATCTCGAGGAAGCTGTTCTCAACAGGGAGAAGTCCCTTCTGTTTTCCGAACTGGCATGCCTTCATGGGTGTATTGAATGCGAGAGACTGATTATAAAGTCCTGCCTTTTCCCAGGTTGCCTTGTGCGGCATGACCGCATAACGATATGAATAGGTGCCGAGAGACTGTGAACTTTCGTCTCCGGGATATTCCATCCAGAGGCGGTTGTCGCATGGGATCCTGAGCCTTACGCTCCTGACAAGCCCCATCGCCATTGTGCCGTTGGAATCGTTCTCGAGGATTTCATAGTCCTTTGCCGCGTCGGAAAGGATCGCGAGCCCGTCCCTGCCGTCGCTGAGGTCGAACCATAACTGTGCCGGATGACGGGCGAGTTCGTTCCCGCGCATTTCTCCGGTTACGGTCGGTCTTACCGGAAATTCCGTTACAGAGAATGAGCCTTCGGACCATGTCTTCTCAGCCTTAAGTCCTGTCGGGAAGCAGACTTTGAGGTAGTGGTCCCTGGCGGTATTGGTCAAGGACGTTTCTACCTCGAGATATGGGCTTCCCTTTTTCAGTAGGAGCTTGACGGTAAGCGGTATTTCCTTCATGCAGTCGGAACGGCGGTGTTTGATCCAGTCGAGTTCCGCAGGGATCTGGATGGTCTGCTCGATGGTGAATGAAACCGCGAGCGGGCCGTTGATATTCGTGGATATCTTCGCCCTGGCGTTCAGACTGTTGATTACGCTGTCATTGCCCGGGTTACTCGACATCCACATGTTCCCCTGGTCGCCATGGTCGAGGAAATAATTGAGGGAGGCGTAAGTGCGACCGGTCTTCTTGTCGGTCACATCGAATGTGCCGTTTGTATTTATTTTTACGCGGATGAATTCGTTTTCCGCCTCATTCGGACCGCTGATCATGTTAAGGGCGTAGAGCTGAGGCGCATCCCAGTCCTCATGCGGATACGGATATTCGTTCTTTTCAGTCCATTTGATCTTGAAGGTCTTGTATCCGAGCGCCGGAACGTTCTGCGCCAGGAAGAAGAGATGGACCTTTGTCGAATAAAACGGCATGTTGCGGCTGCGCGGATGATAGATGCCAGCACGCGTCTCATGGCGTTCGACCTCCTGCATCTGGACAGACTTGCCGTCCATGTCCTCGATCACGAGACGGTTCAGCTTTACATTGCGGGGGACGTCTACGTAAGCCTCTACAACCTCACTGCGCGGGAAGGAGGAAGGGTTGTTCACGCTGAGGAAGAATTCCGTATCGGTGACGGCGCTCGTATTTATCTCCTTTGTCAGATTCTGCAGTCCGCGTCTTTCAATTCCCTGGGCGATGACATGTGCCTGCTTGAGCCTGCTCATCTCACCTTCGGCGAGTGTTTTCGGGCCGAGACCATGCATCGAATCATGTGCATGGCTCTGGAACATCAGTTTCCATATCTTCTCGAAATACGTGGAAGGATAATTTTCAATTCCGAGGATCATCGAGATCGCTGAGAGAGGTTCCGCCCAGCGCAGGATCCTGTTTTCAGCGTGGCTGTTCTCGATCATGATCTCAGGATGCGTGGAGAAGACATCGGTGTGGATGGCCCCTACCGGACCATCGCGCATCGGTCCTTTGACGACTGCGAGATCCTTGCGGTCCTTGAGGAGCCCCTTGATGTCGTCCAGGTAATCCTTGAGTGTGCTGTGTATGACATCATACTCATCTTTGTATTCCTCCTTGAGGGCCTTGATCATGTCGGCCATGAGGGGATGCGGTTCTGTGAAATCTGTGCCGTCGAAGAACAGGACTGCCTCTGGTGCAGCTGTCCCTTCCACGGTTTTCAAAGTACGATCCATCGCCATACGGAGGTTTTCCTTCTTGAAATTCGTTTCCGGATCGAGGATGTCGTAGAACCATCCGTAACCTTCCGGATCTGCCGTGTGGAAGACCTTGCCGAGTTCGCCCCACTTGAACTGCCAGTCCTTGTGCCATGCATCCTTGTCGTAGACGAGTGGGATGTGTCCTGCGAAGAAGAAATTCCAGCGGGCTTCGCGTCCAAGCCTGGAGGTCAGGGCACGCGTTCCGTCCGGTGCCTCCCATATGAATTCATGGTATTTGGATTTCTTAGGATCCATGTGCTTGTAGAAGAGGATCGTGTCGATGCCGAAGTTGGCGTAGATCTGTGGGAGCTGGGCGATCTGTCCGAAGGAGAATACATTGTAACCGCATTTCAGGACATGGCCGTATTCCTTGGATTTCCTTACACCATAAAGGATGTTGCGGACAACAGATTCGCCCTGGATAGGGGCGCAGTCAGCAAGAGTGTACCAGGGACCGAGTTCAAGGCGTCCATCCTTTGCGAGCTTTTTAATCTCATCGGTCTTTTCCGGCCTGATCTCGAGGTAGTCGTCGAGCATCGTGACCTGTCCGTCGAAGAGGAATGATCTGTAATCCTTTTTCTTCTTCATTATTTCAAGGAGCCTGTCGACGCAGTCGACGAGGCGCATGCGGGTCCTTTCAAATTCCCATCTGAATTCCCTGTCCCAGTGAGTGTAACTGACGATATGGATCCTCTTCTTTCCGGTATTCTTCGCCATGGCTTAGAACTCCTTTTATATTGTATGAATAAAATGATTTTCGCTATGAACATAACAGATTTACGGTTAAAATCAATACAATAACTATAAATAAATACAATATTGTATTGAATATTCTGAAGATTTTATAATGGCAAATGATAATTACATAAATAATGAAAATATTACATTTATATTATAATATGGCTTGACAAGGAATAATGATATGATAATAATTACATATAAAATGAAAATAGTTACATTTTTAGAAAAAGCATGGTAAAACCTACAAACATCAATGAAATTGCGAAGCTCGCAGACGTTTCAACTGCAACCGTCTCGAGAGTCATGAACAACAAGGGAATTGTTCATGAAGATACAAGAAGGAAAATCCTGCAGATCGTAAAGGAGAGGAATTACAGACCTGGTTTTTCCGCGAGAAGGAAATCCGACGACGTCAGGACCATCGGTCTTGTCATGTCGAGCAACATAAGCGATTTCTACTGTGGAATAGAGAATGAGACAAGGCGTTTGAGGCAGAGGTTGATCTTCTCGACATACGAAGGTAGCGAGAAATCGCTGCGGGAGGTCGTTGAATACATGGAGTCGCTTGCCCTCGATGGCATAATACTCATGGTTCCGCAGGCTGAGATAAATATAAGGAATATAATATCCGACATGCTTATCCCCGTGGTCACGTTCAGCACTCCATCCGGGAACTACTGCGGCACATCTATAAGGATTGACAATGTGCAGGGTGCCTATGTTGCCGTGGAGCATCTCATCAAGACGCATAAATACAGGAAGATCGCCATGGTCAAGGGGCCGGGAAGGAACATCGATTCCGACGAGCGGTTAAAGGGATATGCAGACGCACATGAAAGACATGGGATTCCAGTGAAGCCAGAATTCATTGTTGAAGGCGATTTCAATTTCCGTTCCGGTTTCTACGCGTTTTCCAGGCTTCTGTCACTGACTGACCGGCCTGATGCGGTGTTCGTGGCGAACGATATGATGGCACTCGGTGCCTATGAGGCCGCAAAGGCAAGGGGACTTGTCATAGGCAAAGATATAGCGATAGTTGGATTTGACGACATACTTTCCGCAAGGCTTGTGAAACCTGCACTGACGACGGTGCATGTTCATTACGATGAACTCGGAGCGAAGGCGCTGCGGCTACTGATGAAGATGATTGACGGCGAACTTGCTTTCAACGAGAAACATGATGTGAAGATACAGTCGGGGCTCATAATCAGGGAGTCCTGTGGATGCAGTATGGAAGGCAGGCTCATTTGAATAACGAATGACGAACGCCGAACAACGAATATCGAACACGGAATATCTGATGACGAATTTCAGTACAACAAGGTTCAGGAAGAAATTTACTTTGATCGAATTGCTCGTAGTGATAGCAATCATCTCGATCCTTGCAGCGCTCCTGCTCCCTGCGCTCAAGCAGGCGAAGGAGGCGACGTGGAGCACTGTCTGCAAATCCAATCTAAAGCAGCTGGGCAATGGTTTCATCATGTACGCCACCGACTACAAGGACTACCTGCCTCCGAGCATGATAAATGTGAATCCCTTGGTATTCGACGAGGTTAACTGGGGAAACCAATGGGTGAGATGGTACTATGCGCCGTACATGGGGCCGTATATCGGTGTAAAGACATATGGAGCAATCAAGGAAAGCAGTGTCGTATATTGTCCGAAGGGATATACGAGATACAATCCCGGGAAAGACTGGTGGAACCAGTATTCGACCCTCGGTTACAACTGCAAGTATCCGAACAACGGCGGTTGGACAGGTGATCTCAGGAAATATCCCTATCTCAATTTCAGGAACTCATCCAAGCTCTGGATAGTAGTGGATGTCGACGGTGAGCACAGATGGAGTTCGTTCGGCATCAGCGATCCCGACGGATATTGGAGCGGACAGGGAACCGATTACCGACATATCAACGCCACAAACATGCTTCTCCTTGACGGCCACGTCGATTCATCCAGGAACCTCCAGGCGGACTACCAGAACGGCGACTACACCTACAAGATCCAGCGCTGACGGGGAGACTCCTCATGCTTCCGGGTTGCGGTTCATGTCCTTGCGCATATATTATATGAAACAGATTTGCGGGGGATTTTTGAGCAACTACAGGAAATGGCTTCTGACCGAGATCGAGCGTTGGATCAAGGACGGCATCATCGACCGTTCCCAGGCCGACAGGATCTCTGTCCTATATCCGGAGGATAAGCCTTCAAGGAACTGGGGTGCTCTGATATTTTCCGTGATCGGGGTCATCATCTTCGGCCTCGGCATAATCCTCCTATTCGCCTACAACTGGGATGCGATACCCAAATATGCGAAACTCGCAATAATATTCTCAGCACTCATCTGTGCACATGGTGCTGGATTCTATCTGAAACTCAGGACAGGTCACCAGGCCATCTCCGAGGCGATGTTCGCGCTTGGCACGATGCTTTTCGGTTCAGGTATCTGGCTTGTAGCCCAGATTTACAATATCGATGAACATTATCCCAATGCCTTCATTGTCTGGGGCGTTGGCGCGCTGATGCTTGCGTGGAGCCTGCCATCAGTTTCACAGGGAGTAATGGCATCGATACTGTTTGTGCTATGGAACTCATTCGAGAATTTTGACTTCAATTCCAGGACCAATCTTGCCCCGCTGCTGATATTGTTTGGAATACTGCCGCTTGCCTGGAGGATGCGCTCATGCATATTGATAGGCGTAGCGGTTCCCGCATTTGTCCTGTCGATCTTATTCAACTGCCACTGGTTCTTCGAGCGCGCCGGCCCCGCTATCTTTATGTCCGTTGCCGGACTCCTCATAGCGATGTCGATAATTGTCAGGAAGAGGAACTGGTTTCCGGAGACGGCTGGACTTTTCATGTTCTATGGAAACATCCTCTACTGGATCTCACTGTACGTCTTCACCTTTCCTGATGCGGACAGATACATCTTCAGGTATTATTGGTATGAGGAAAATTATGCGATGGCTTATGTGCTTGTGTTCGCCACAGCCTCAGTAGCCTCATGGGCAATGGTCATACTTCCGTTTGAAAAGATCACGGAAGATTTGAACAGGATATACCGCATAGACCATTTCGCAGTACCAGTTGCCATTATTGCTGTAACTCTGAACTTCGGCTGGCTTTCGGAATTCCACGGCTGGGGCGGAGCCGCCATCTTCAATCTGCTCTTTCTCTTCCAGAGCGTGATGCTCATCGCTTATGGATGCAGGAACCTCAATTCCATACTCACGGCTGCAGGAACTATAATGCTCGCGTTCCTGGCGTTTGCGAGGTACGCGGATCTTTTTGACAGCCTCCTGGTGCGCGGAATTGTCTTCCTCGGGGTAGGGGCCGGGATATTCGTTGTAGGCCTGCTCTACTCCAGAAGGAAAAGGGAGATCAGGGAGGTGAAGCCATGAGGAGCATTTTTATCGCCGGATCAATCATCTTCCAGATCTTCGTTCTCCTGTATATGGCGGGTCTGAGGGAGATGATCGTAATGACTGGCAAGACGGTATACCTTCGCACGATGCCGGTCGATCCAAGGGATCCATTCCGCGGAGATTATGTCAGCCTGAACTATGAGATCTCTGTAATTCCAAGAAAAGATGTCAAGAGTGCTATATTGGAAGAGAAAGGGGCGAAATTTTTCGTACGGCTGAAAATGGAGGAGAACGGTCTTTATGTCTTCGATGGCTGTTCATCAGAGATGCCTGCCAAGGGAAATGTCTTCATAAAAGGTTCGTTCGACAGGAACTGGATGTGGGGAAGGTCGGACAAGGTCCTGCACCTGAAATACGGGATCGAGAAGTATTTTGTCCAGCAGAATAAAGGACTTGATATCGAGAAGCGTGCAGGGATTGGAAATGAGATACATGTTCCGCTCGAGGTCGAAGTTGCGCTCGGAAGCGATGGGACGGCTGTCGCGAAAGGATTCCGATGGAGTCCGCTCGGGATGGGGCTTCAGATAACGGAAAATCCTGTCATGAGGAACAACTGGCAGGCCCAGGCTACTGATGAGCAGAATGCGCCTCATACAAAGGATGGCAAGGTGCGCAGGAGCCCGAAGATAAAGCTTGTCTTGCAGAATGTTTCCGACAAGCCTCTTGCGATTATTAACTTGCCTGACTTCGGTTCCTTCACTGTCGAATCGGCTGAGACTTCCATGAGGGACTGGAAATTCGCTGCAAAGTCCAGTTCCACTGGAGTTGCATCGAACGCCGATGTGATTGTCCTGATGCCTAACGAGAAGAAGGAATTTGATTTTGACTTCGCCGAACCGCGCTGGTACGTCGAGGGGAAGAACGGTCCGGAAGAGATCGGAACTGCAGCCGACCAGTGGGGTGACATGTTCAGGATCATATATAATCCTCCTTCAGCTGAAGCGTGCAGTAAGTTGGACAAGAAAGACATCATCTGGCACGGCAAACTCACATCCCGTCGCTTCTCCAGCGGTCGACTCGACTGATGAATTCAGCCACGGAGTTGCCTCCTCATTCACCAAAGCGTTACTGCGGATGCAGCTCCATGATCAGGATTCTCATGTATAATCACCTGATGATGTGCTGATTCCGCTGATTCAATGGAATTCCGTTTGATTTGAATGCAGGCCCTGTTTAAATTAAGCGCCGTGCACCCGAGTGCATGAAATGAAAAATGGGTGATTGGATTTATGGATGACTGGATGATTGGGGTGCTGGGATTAAGACATGGAACCTCAATGCTGGAAAATGAAAGAATTCTGACATGAAATATTCTTATTCAATTATCTTTTATGCCCATCCATCCAGGGGGCCTTGGTGAAAAGATGAAGAACCTCACTAGAAAGGACATTGCGAAGAGTGCAGGGGTAGCACCCTCGACAGTCTCCCGTGCTCTCTCAGGAAGCCCGTTGCTTCCAAAAAAGACCATCGAGCATATCACGGATATAGCCGCAAAACTCGGTTACAAACCCAACGTCCTGGCCAGACGACTTGCATCGAACCGAAGTTTCCAGATCGCATTCGCCGTTGAGCTGTGGACCGGTACCCGCCGCGGCCCGATACAGATGTCATACTACTCCGGCATACTCGACTCCATGGTCACCGAGGCATATAAGAGGAAATATAGTGTCCTGGTCCAGCCATATACCAAGAATGAGGAGGCTTTTGTCGGACATTTCACAGATATCATACACACGCGGCAGGTGGACGGAGCAGTCTTCGCGGGATTGATGCTCAAGAGCTCAATTCCTTCGAAACTCCTTGAAAGGAATCTTCCGTTCGTGGTGATAGGGTCAAGATCTGGTCGGGAGAAGTTCCTGACAGTGAACGCTGATCCATATCCAGCGATGCAGGAAATGTTCAGGACGCTCGGAAACAAGGGGTATAAGAGGATATTTTTTGTCGAAGGTGACATGAAATTCTATCATGCAGTGACGCACAAGGATGCTTTCATAAAGGCACTGAAGGGAACTTCGATTAAGCTTGCCGGAATCCTGAACGGAGATTATTCGAGAAGGCGTGGATATGCCTTGGCGCCGGAGATAATCGAAAAGAAGAAATCAGGTGACAGTGTCTTCTTCTCGAATGACAGGATGGCGACCGGTTTTTACAGATATTGTTACGAAAACAGGATATCCATACCGGACGAGATCGGCGTGATCGGCAGTGATGATGACGAATCCGCACTGGTCCTCTATCCGGAGCTCAGCACAATTCGTCAGCCACGTTTAGAGATGGGCACTGCGGCCGTCAACATCCTTATAGACAAACTGGAGAAGAAGAATCCAAGATCGATCGTGATCCCGACAAGTTTTATAAGTAGAAGATCGATTTGATATGTTACTTGAAATTTGAAATTGGAAATTTGAAATTAGGGATTTATGGAGCGCCGGCGTCACGCCGGCAATATTAAAAGGAGATAAAATGGAAAAGAAGATGAAAGTTGGACTGATAGGGTGTGGCAACATCAGCGGGGCTTATCTGAATGCTGCAAAGACTTTTAATTTCATGGAGATATCGAAGTGCGCGGATCTCAATTCTAAGGCTGCTGAAACCAAGGCGAAGGAGTTTGGGATGCAGGCGGTTTCAGTTGAAAGACTTCTTGCAGATCCTGAGATAAAGATAATCCTGAATCTTACGATCCCGAAAGCGCACACCGAAGTGAATCTCAAGGCCCTCAACGCCGGAAAGCATGTCCATTGCGAGAAACCGCTGGCAATAACACGCGAGGATGGAAAGAAGGTCGTAGAGCTTGCGAAAAAGAAAAAATTACTGGTCGGTTGTGCCCCAGACACTTTTCTCGGTGCCGGAATCCAGACCTGCAGGAAGCTGATCGATGACGGCTGGATCGGCAAACCGGTCGCCGGAACCGCATTCATGATGTGCCATGGACACGAGAGCTGGCACCCGAACGCCGGTTTCTACTATCAGACAGGCGGCGGGCCGACTCTCGACATGGGACCTTATTACATAACTGCGCTCATAAATCTACTCGGTCCGGTGAAACGGGTCTGCGCCTGTACTTCCAGGGCATACGACAAGAGATTTGCGACATGCAAGGAACTTTATGGACAGAAGCTTCCGGTGGAAGTTGAGACGCATCAGGCCGGAGTGCTCGAATTCATGAACGGTGCAGTGATAACCATCGTGATGAGCTTCGATGTCTGGAAGCACGACCACTCGAACATTGAGATTTATGGTACGGGCGGAAGTCTCAGGGTTCCGGATCCAAACTGTTTCGGTGGACCTGTGAAGCTTGCGAAGCCCGGCGCCGACTGGCAGGAGATCCCGCTTTCACACTGCTATGCCGACAACATGCGCAGCATCGGCGTTGCCGACATGGTCAAGGCGATCCAGAACAGGCGCATCAACCGCTGCAGCGGGGAACTCGCGTTCCATGTACTCGATGTCATGCTTGCGTTCGTGGATTCCTCGAAGAGCGGGAAACATGTCGTCCTCAAGAGCAGCTGTAAGCAACCCAAGGCCCTTCCTCTTGGATTACAGAAGGGGGAGTTGGACTGAAGACGTAACGGAGTGACGGCGTATGGGAGTATCGGAGAGATTTGAAATTCGAAATTGTAATTATTTTTTAACAGACGACCGACGACTGTCGACCGTCGACCAATAAAATAAAAGGAAAATGCAATGAGTAAGAAAGCTTTGATCGTGTGGGGCGGCTGGAACGGCCATGAACCCGAACAATGTGGGAAAATTATAGCAGAAGTACTGAAGAAGGAAGGTTTCGATGTCGAGGTGTCGGCTTCCCTCGACAGCTATCTCGATCAGAACAAGATGATGGCGCTGAGCCTTGTCGTTCCGGTCTGGACAATGGGACAGATTTCCGGAGACCAGGAGAAAGGTCTCATGAATGCAGTCAAGAACGGCGTAGGCATCGCGGGCTGGCACGGTGGAATGTGTGATTCGTTCCGTAACAACACAGGATACCAGTTCATGACAGGTGGACAGTGGGTCGCGCATCCCGGCGGAATCGTCGAATACGAAGTCAATATCATCAAGGCGAAGCAGAATGATCCTATAGTAAAAGGGATTAAGGATTTCAAAATGAAGTCGGAGCAGTATTATATGCATACCGATCCGGGTAACGAAGTGCTTGCCACCACAACATTTTCAGGTGCGCACGAGGGCATTGACTGGATCAAGGGAACTGTGATGCCAGTAGTCTGGAAGCGTATGTTTGGAAAGGGCAAGGTGTTTTATACATCCCTCGGACATGTCGCCAAGGACTTCGATGTTCCGGAAGCGAAGGAGATCGTGAGGAGAGGCTGCCTGTGGGCGGCGAAATAAGTATAACGGCGGTTCGGCATAACGGAGTATCGGAGATTGGATTTTGACAATGTAGCACAGGCGTCTCGCCTGTGTTAAGAAAGGAATAATTACAGGCGGGACGCCTGTACCACATTATAGAATTCAAATCACAGGCAAGATGCCTGTGTTACATTATAAAAAGGAAAGCAATGAAAAAATTCAAGAGTGCATCTGAGATCAAGGTCGGTGTGATAGGCTATGGCGGAGCCTTCAACATGGGGCGCGCCCATCTGAACGAGATGAAGAAGGCTGGAATGACACCGACTGCGGTAGTTGAGATCGACAAGGAACGCCTGAAGATCGCTGAGACCGAGTTCCCGGGAATCGAGACCTATACTTCCGTTGATGAGATGTTGAAGAAATCCGATGTGAATCTCCTTGCAATCATCACCCCGCACAATACCCATGCGAACATCGCAATTAAGTGCCTGAAGGCCGGAAAGCATATCGTCTGCGAGAAGCCACTTGCGATAACGACCGCCGAATGCGATGCGATGATCGCAGCAGCGAAGAAGGGCGGACTCGTCGCGAGCACATACCATAACCGTCACTGGGACGGCTGTATACTGCATGCGGTGAAGACTGTACGCAGCGGAGCGATAGGCGAGGTTGTCAGGATAGAGGCACACATGGGCGGCTGGGGACAGCCCGGTGACTGGTGGCGCACGAGCAAGTCGATCTCCGGAGGGATCCTCTATGACTGGGGCGTCCATCTCCTTGAGTATTCCTTCCAGATCATGGAAGGTGAGAAGATGAGCGAAATTGCGGGATTCGCAAAGACCGGATTCTGGGCCCCGAAAACTAAATGGAAGGCCGACAGCAATGAGGATGAAGGTTTTGCGGTCGTCCGATTCAAGTCCGGCAAATGGCTTACTCTCATGATCTCATCGATTGAGTCAAAGCCCAAGGAAGGCACGGTCGAGATCACGGGTACCAAGGGGACGCTGGTCATGAATCATGGCGACTGGAAACTTATCACGCACAAGGATGGAGTGACAGTCACAGAGACCGGCAAGAATCCTCCGGGTGAAGGCTGGAAGCTCTATCAGAACGTTGCGGATCATATCGTGAAAGGTGAGAAGCTTATCATCACGACCGAGTGGGCGCGCCGTCCGATACATGTCCTCGAACTTGCCGGCAAGAGCGCAAAGGCCGGAATGGCACTCAAGGTCAAGTACGAGTAGTTCAATTGAATTTATGGGGGCCTTGGGAATTTCCAAGGCCCTCTTTTACTTATGAAATCTTCAGAAATACAGATCAGGGATCCTTTTATCCTTCCGGTTCCGGAGGAGGGGAAGTATTATCTTTTCGGGACGACGGACAAGAACGCCTGGAGCGGGGCAGGTCACAGCTTTGAATGCTACCGAGGCAAGGATCTGGAGAACTGGGAAGGTCCGATTACGGCGTTCAAGCCTCCGAAGGATTTCTGGGCAACAACCCAGTTCTGGGCGCCAGAGGTCCATAAGTATAATGGCAAATACTATATGTTCGCTTCCTTCAAGGCTGATAAGGTCTGCCGCGGGACGCAGATCCTTGCTTCTGAAAAGCCTGAAGGTCCGTATCTTCCGTTGACATCCGGTCCAGTGACGCCACGTGACTGGGAATGCCTTGACGGCACCCTTTTTGTGGATGATGAGAAAAATCCGTGGATAGTGTTTTGTCATGAATGGCTGCAGATAAATGACGGTACTATCTGCGCGATGAGGCTTTCAGAGGATTTGAAGAATGGTGCTGGAGACCCGATTCTACTGTTCCACGGTTCTGCTGCACCGTGGGTGAAAGCACACCAGGCGGGGGAGTATGTTACCGATGGACCGTTCATCCAGCGTGCTTCAGATAGATCACTCCTCATGCTCTGGTCAAGTACCGGAAAGGACGGATATGCCATGGGGATTGCGAAATCCGCAAACGGGAAAATAACAGGTCCTTGGGTGCATGTCGATGATCCTATATATGGTAAGGATGGAGGTCATGGGATGCTCTTCAGGAGTTTTGAAGGTCGTCTGATGATGACGCTACACTGTCCAAATAATACCCCAAATGAGCGTCCAGTGTTCATGGAAATAGCTGAAAAAGCGGGCAGTCTGTCTGTCCTGAAATGATTCCTTGTTTATCTGATACCATACTGGCTTAATAGTCTATCAAATTACCTTCCCGACTTATTTTCCCCTATGAGAACCTCCTGATAAAAAAAGTTGTTATTTTTTTCTGAAAGGCTATTGACATTGAAATGAAATCGGTTATACTAATGTGCAAACGATTAAACGTGGAGAGATGATAATGTCGGTGACCTTGAGAGATGTTGCGAAGAAAGCAGGCGTGTCAATTGTGACAGCCAGCAGGGTTTTTAACGGAAGGGAATCCGTCAAGCCCGCCTTCAGGAAAAAGGTCTTCGATGCCGCAAAAGCCATGAACTACACTCCGAACCTCCTTGCAAGAGGACTCGCGAAGAGCAGTCTCAAGATAGTCTCAGTATCCATGGGTGAATTGGAGAACCCTTACTTTGGAAGCCTCGCGTCAAATCTCACCAAGGAGTTTGCTAAGAATTCCTATGAACTGATAATCTGTGATTCCATCGGAAAGACACTCGAACTCAACCGCAGTTTTACCACTTCGGGCAGCGTACTGGTCTCTTTCGGTAAGAAGGACATCCTGGAGAAGATCACTGAAACACATCCGGTTGTCGGAATCGGCTGCACGACTCATGACAGCGTTAAATTCCCGAACATTGATCTGGATTTCAAGGACGCATACACCGAACTCTACGAGAGAGCCGTCTATTCCGACAAGGACAAGATTGCTTTCCTTTCACCGGTGCTCAGGCAATATCCGAATCTTGCAGGCAACAAGTTCATCCATGTCTATACGGCTATGAAGAGAAAGGGCCTTGCACCTGCCGGAAACCAGATATTCGCAGAGATTGATCCAGTGGTCTCCTTCATGGAGCTGAGTCCCGGTTCGATCAACTGCATTTTCTGTGAGAACGACATGCTTGCCGCCCGTCTTCAGGGGAAGCTGATCAAGAAAGGTTACAAGATCCCTGAGGATGTGATAGTTGTAGGATGCGACGGCACCCTGGTTCTTGATGGAATGTGGTCTGTCATGATAGATACAGGAAAAATTGCGGCAAAGACGGCCGAACTTTTCAAGGAGCAGCTACAGGACAGCACTTGCAACGGTACGCACGTGATTAAACCGGAACCGATATATAAATGAAGAGAGGAATTTGAAGATTTTTAAATGATGACCCCCCAAGTATGTCCGGGGGCCTGGCTTAACAGCCTTGTTCCCCGGGCGTACTTCTTAAAGAATAGGATTTGATATGACGGAGAAGATATTAAAATTTAAGGTCAACCCCCCAAGTATGTCCGGGGATCTGGGCAGAAACAGCCCTATCCTCGGGCGTACTACTTATCATATTTCCGCAGAACAGAAGTCGACCCCCCAAGTAGGTCTGGGGATCAGGGCTGAAACAGTCCTACCCCAGGCTTACTTCTTAAATTTTTCATTTGATGAGACGAACCCCCCAAGCATGTCCGGGAATCGGGGCAGAAACAGCTCTGTTCCCGGGCATGTTTTTTTTATTTTGAATTGAGTTGATTGACATAGCCTTCGGCGTAAGAACCGCGGGTGGAATAGAAAATATGCGGATGACTGGATTGTTGGATGATTGAGTAATTGAGGTTGATTCGACTCCTTGTTTACTTTCCCGCAATCATCCAACAATTCACTTATCCACGACTTGGAAAGGCGTGCAGAACCAGCACGCCTTTCCTTTTTCCAAAGTTCCCGGAACACTATCGTTCCTTGACTCTTGCATCTGCCCGTGTATTTTTGTGCATCAAGTAAAAGCTATTCTCAACAGGAGGTTTAAGATAGACCATGGCAACGGCAAAGGACATTATCAGGAAGATAGAGGAATGGTCCGGACACAAGCTCAACAAGGACGAAGGGATCCATCACGGAAAGGATGATGTGCCGCTGACGGGAGTCACGGTGTCCTGGATGGCCACTCCGAATGCGATCAACGCCGCCGGCAAGAAGAAGGATCAGCTCCTCATCGTGCATGAGAGCCTCTATTATCCATATGATGTCATCAATTCTGAAAATCCTCCCGCCGGTTGGAAGAAATGGCTTGTCAACAGGAACCGCCGCGAAATTCTGGAAAAACACAACCTAAGCTGCCTGCGGATACACGGTTCTGCCGATGATATCTGCATACTTGACGATTTCGCCACCCTTCTCGGACTTGGGAAACCGGTGGTTTCAGAAGGAAGCCTGAAAGTTTATGAGATAGAACCATGCCCGCTAAATGAACTTGTCACGAGAGTTAAACAGCGCATGGGAATGAAATCACTGCGCGTCGCCGATGGCGGTGATCCCAGGAAGGTAGTGAGCAGAGTAGGGCTCCCATGGGGCGGACTCGGACTCTTTGTCAACGTCGGCTATCAGCAGAAGCTTATCGAACAGGAATGCGATGTATTCATAGCCGGTGAATCCGACAACTATGGCTTCCGTTTTGCCGTCGAGGCCGGCATCCCGATGATCGAGACAGGACACGAGCTGAGCGAGAATCCCGGACTCCACCATCTGACCGAGATGCTTGCCGATGAATTTACCGACATCGAATGGCAGTTCCACATGAACAGGAACGTCTGGAAGATGAAGTAATTCTACTTAACGATTGCATTAAATGAAGACAAGCTAAAGCTTGGACTCCAACATTTATTTTGCATTCAAACGGTATGATTGGAGAGTAGTCGTTGGAGTACAAACTTTAGTTTGAGTGCTTGGAGTTTTGAATCTTGGAACAAGGAATCACAAAAAAAAGGCGTGCAGTTTCCTGCACGCCTTTTGATTTTCTATGGTATCAGTTTTCAGATTGTCTTTGCTGACGACTGAAGACTGACGACTGGCTACTGCCTTAGTAGTCCATTCCTCCCATTCCACCCATTCCTCCGCCGCCATGCGGCATCGGAGCGGCTTTTTCCTTCTCAGGGATCTCGGCGACCATGCACTCGGTCGTGAGGAGAAGCCCTGCGATGGATGAGGCGTTCTGGAGGGCGGAACGTGTCACCTTGGTCGGATCGATGATACCGGCCTTCAGCATGTCTACGTATGTTCCGGTCTCGACATCGAATCCCTCGTTGACCTTGCGGTCGAGGACTTCGCGTACGACGATGGAACCTTCATATCCGCCATTTGCGGAAAGCTGCCTGAGAGGCTCTTCCGTCGCCCTGAGGACGATGTCAGCGCCGATCAGTTCGTCGCCTTCGAGCTTGAGGGCCTTTACTGCCTTCGCTGCACGGAGGAGTGCGACTCCGCCGCCAGGGACGATACCTTCTTCAACTGCAGCGCGTGTTGCGTGCAGGGCGTCTTCGACACGGGCCTTCTTTTCCTTCATCTCGGTCTCAGTGGCTGCGCCGACATTGATGACGGCCACGCCGCCTGCGAGCTTCGCAAGGCGTTCCTGGAGCTTCTCGCGATCGTAGTCGGAGGTGGTCTCCTCGATCTGCTTGCGGATGAGATTCACACGGCCGATGATGGACGCCTGTTTGCCTGCGCCTTCGACGATCGTGGTGTTTTCCTTGTCAATTGTGACCTTCTTGGCCTTGCCGAGGTCGTCGATCTTGACGTTCTCGAGCTTGACGCCGAGGTCTTCGGTGATGCACTTTCCACCAGTGAGGATCGCGATGTCCTCGAGCATTGCCTTGCGGCGGTCGCCGAATCCAGGGGCCTTGACGGCGCAGATCTGGAGTGTGCCGCGGATCTTGTTCACGACGAGTGTCGCGAGGGCTTCGCCTTCGACTTCCTCGGCGATGATGAGCATCGGCTTGCCGGTCTTGGCAACGGACTGGAGAAGGGGCAGCATATCGTTCAGGCTGCTGATCTTCTTCTCATACACGAGGATGTAGCAGTCTTCGAGGACGGCTTCCATCGTCTCGGCATTAGTCACGAAGTACGGTGAGAGATATCCCTTGTCGAACTGCATTCCCTCGACGACGTCAAGAGTGGTCTCGATGGACTTCGCCTCTTCAACCGTGATCGTTCCGTCCTTGCCGACCTTGTCCATTGCATCGGCGATTTTGCTTCCGATTTCCTTGTCGCCGTTGGCGGAGATGGTGGCGACCTGTGCGATCTGCTCGCGTTCGTTGACCTTCTTGCTGATGTTCTTGAGTTCCTTGACGATCGCCTCTACGGCCTTGTCTATTCCGCGCTTGAGGGCCATCGGATTCGCGCCTGCGGTAACGTTCTTGAGACCCTGGCGGTAGACGGCTTCTGCGAGGACGGTGGCGGTGGTCGTTCCGTCGCCTGCGACATCGGATGTCTTGCTTGCGACTTCGCGGACCATCTGTGCGCCCATGTTCTCAAAGCAGTCCTGGAGCTCGATTTCCTTTGCGACGGTCACGCCGTCCTTGGTCACGAGCGGAGAACCGAATTTCTTGTCGAGAACAACATTGCGGCCTTTCGGACCAAGTGTGGCCTTCACGGCCTTGCTGAGCTGTTCCACGCCGAGAAGGATCTTCTTGCGACCCTCTTCGCTGAACAATAACTGTTTCGCTGCCATATTGATTCAATCTCCTTATATATTGTTTACTGGGTTATTTCTCGATAACGGCGAGAATGTCGCTCTGGCTGAGGATCTTGTATTCCTTGTCGTCATACTTGACCTCTGTGCCGCCGTATTTGCTGGTGAGTACGATATCGCCGACTTTGACGTCGAACTGAATCCTCTTTCCATCCTCATCGACCTTGCCTGTGCCGAGGGCGATGACTTTCGCCTCGAGGGGCTTTTCCTTCGCTGAATCCGGGATGACAATTCCACCCTTCATCTGTTCCGTCTCTTCGATCGCTTCCACCAGGATGCGATCTCCAATCGGTTTGATCTTCGATTTGCTCATTCTTCTTCTCCTTTTCTTCTTGGTTAATGGTTAATGATATTTATTTTTTAAAACAAGGGAATACCGGTACACCAAGCTGCCGGTAATTCCATTGGCTTTCCTTATTTATCGTCATCATCGACAACTTCTGCGTCGACCACTTTCTCCTCGGAACCTTTCTTCTTGGAGGACTTCTTCTCTGAGCCTGCGGACTCCTGCGACTGCTCGGAATCACCACCTGCCTGCTGTCCGCCTGCGGTTCCGGCTCCTGCCTGGTTCGCACCGGCCTGCTTGTAGATCTCCTCGCCGAACTTCATCAGGTGCTCCTCGATCTTCTTCATCGTGGCCTTCATCTTCTCGATGTCGTCGGCTTCCTTGGCCTTCTTGAGTTCCTCGATGCCTTCCTCGACAGGTTTCTTCACATTGTCAGGAAGCTTCTCGCCGAATTCCTTCATCTGTTTTTCTGTATGGTATATCATCGAATCGGCCTTGTTGCGGGTCTCGATCTTCTCCTTCTCGGCCTTGTCCTGCTGCGCGAACTTCTCGGCCTCCTTCACCATCTTATCGATGTCCTTGTCGTTGAGACCGGAGCTCGCGGTGATTGTGATCTTCTGGACTTTGCCAGTACCGAGATCCTTCGCGGTGACATTGAGGATTCCGTTGGCGTCGATGTCGAATGTGACTTCGATCTGAGGTACGCCGCGCGGGGCCGGAGGTATGCCTTCGAGACGGAACCTGCCTATGCTCTTGTTGTCGCGCGACATTTCACGCTCTCCCTGGAGGACGTGGATGTCAACGGACGGCTGGTTGTCGGAAGCCGTGCTGAATATCTCGCTTTTCCTGGTCGGGATCGTGGTGTTACGCTCGATTAGCCTCGTGGAAACTCCTCCGAGTGTCTCGATTCCGAGGGAGAGAGGTGTGACGTCGAGAAGAACTATGTCTTCAACGTGTCCGGTGAGCACTCCGCCCTGGATTCCTGCGCCGACTGCGACGACTTCGTCGGGATTCACTCCCTGGTGCGGCTGCTTCCCGTCGAAAAGCTTCTTCGCAATATCAATCACCTTCGGCATCCTGGTCTGTCCACCGACCATGATCACTTCATCTATCTTGGAAGCGTCGAAGCCTGCATCCTTCAGGCAGTTCTTGACAGGAGTTATGGTCCTGTTAAGGAGTTCATCGCAGAGCTGTTCGAGTTTCGCCCTTGTGAGGGATTGAGTAAGATGTTTCGGACCGCTCGCGTCAGCCGTTATGAACGGAAGATTGATGTCGGTGTTCTGGTTGGAGGAAAGTTCGCATTTCGCCTTTTCAGCGGCTTCCTTGAGCCTCTGGAGCGCCTGGGGATCCTTTGTAAGGTCTATGCCGTTCTCCTTCTTGAACTCATCAACGAGCCAGTTGATTATCGCGCGGTCGAGATCATCGCCGCCGAGATGCGTGTCGCCATTCGTCGATTTGACTTCGAAGACACCTTCGCCGAGTTCGAGGATGGAGATATCAAATGTTCCACCACCGAGATCGTATACTGCGACAACCTCGTCCTTCTTCTTGTCGAGTCCGTATGCGAGAGATGCGGCGGTAGGCTCATTGATGATGCGCTTGACGTCGAGTCCGGCGATCTTGCCGGCATCCTTTGTCGCCTGGCGCTGGCTGTCGTTGAAGTAAGCAGGTACGGTAATGACGGCTTCCTTTATCTCCTCGCCGAGATAAGCCTCGGCATCGGTCTTTAGCTTCTGGAGGATCATTGCTGAGATCTCCGGAGGAGAATAAATCTTGTCTCCGATCTTGACGGCGGCATCGCCGTTCTTAGCTTCGACTACGTTGTAAGGAACAAGCTTTATCTCGTCTTTGACTTCGCTGAACTTGCGTCCCATGAAACGCTTGATCGAGAAGACCGTGTTTTGAGGGTTTGTGATTGCCTGACGCTTTGCGGTCTGTCCCACAAGTCTTTCCCCGTTCTTCGTGAACGCGACGATTGAAGGCGTTGTGCGCATGCCTTCGGCGTTAGGTATGACTTTGGGTTCACCATGGTCCATTGCAGCCATACAGCTGTTGGTGGTGCCCAGATCTATTCCAAGTATTTTTCCCATTGTATGATTCCTTTGTTTGGTACAGAGCCATATTCAATTCTTTGAAATTTGTGACTCCATAGGTTCTTTTTGCAATAAAGAATAGCAAAGGACATGCCAATATGATTTTATCATTCACAACTAGTTAATGATAAATATGATAAAAAAGATGAATGAAAGATGCGTCTGCGAAATTCGCAAGTCCGAATGTCACAGTCCGCGACAATGTGTGACATAATGGCGCATGGAGTGGTAGGTTTATATTCCACGATGAAACTATTTCGACAATGCTTGGCAAGATTAAAGAGGTGTCATGCAAGATGCTGAGGAATTTAAAAATTATGCGTTGGGGAAAAGTATGCGCATCCCACTTGTCATTCAGTTTATCTTTTTTTCTTTGAGCCGCATTTGCGCTTTGCGCATTTCTTCTTCATTACCTTTTTCTTTGCCATTGTCTGCTCACCCCCTTTGATTTTTTGGGTTTGTTTTCTGCCGGCAATAAAAAAACTTTATGGCAATAATTTAGAGGTATCCTTTATATCTTAATCTTTATTCCTTGATATAACTTAACATGTTATAATTGCAAATCAAGCTGATTTTTATCACGAGCAGAGAATAATTAATTTATTGTCATGACATTGGAAGCATCAATCTACAGGAAAAAATTGAGAGGCAATTGATATGAATATCTTAGAGGAGAAATTATTGCAGCAATATTATTTTCCCAGAAGTTCTGCAGATTTCTTCCAGTATTCTGCTTCCTTCTTCAATTCATATTTCCCTGCGAGCTTTGCAAGTTTTTCAAACCATTCATTGGGATCCACGCCTGTCCTGTACCAGATTTTTGCAGAGCATTCAGAGCAAAATGCCAGAGGGGCGTCATCAGTTTCCGGAAGACTATTTGATCCGTTCATGCAGCATCTGAAAGAAATGCAGTGTTCGATTCCGTACATGTGACCAGTCTCGTGCAATGCTACTTTCAGAGCCCTGAGCAGAAACTTCAGGTATGATGCTTCGTCCGTATCGGGATTTCCATAGCGGTAAAGCGACCAGATGCCGACGCGTTCAACCAGCGAAGCCTGACCGAAGACAAAATTCCAGCCTTCTCCCGGCCACAAGTCCGAAGTGGTGAGACCAAGGACGGCGATCGCATCCTTGGGACGTTTCGGCAGTAGTATGTTGTTGAGAACGTAACTGGTAAGGATCTGCTTGTCACCCCATTGCGGATGAGTCCTGCGTGCGTTCTGCGGAATTGCATTGAGTCCGACAGGATCAAGTCTCTTAACAGGCGAATTGAAAAACACCTGGAGAAATTCGCAGACCGCATCTATGACCTTCTCCTGTGATTTGGTGAGATCGCCGATCTGCTGGATGTATATGGTGTTCAATTTCGGATTGGGTCTGACGGTTCTTGCAATGAAGTTATCGAATGTCTGGAGCTTTTCCTTAGGATGGTTGCTGCTCCAGGAAGTTGCTTCGAACTTCTGCTGCTGTGATGCGAGCTTTGCAGCCAACGCCTTTATCTCTTTAGCAGTGGGAGGCTTGACCCCATCGAGATTCTGGGCGTAGGATGAAGATGCCAGTGATAAGAAGGTGGATAAAATGAATATTGAGCTGATTTTTAACATTGGACAGCCCTTATCGAGTTACCAGTATCAAGTTATGAATTCAAGTACCCGCGGATGCAGATGTCTTCACCAATTTTCTCGATGGAAATATCCTTCAGCTTCAGGGCTTCTGCAAGTGATTTGGGATTTTTACCGCCAATCACAGGACGGCTGTCCCTGCCACCAAGGAGCTTTGGCGCAACATGGAACTCGATCTTGTCTACAATCCCAGCACTGAGCATCTCCGCGGCAAGTTCGCCTCCGCCTTCGACAAGAACCGATGTTACATTTTCTTTCCCGAGACGTTTCAGTTCGGAAATCCATTCCTTCCTGCTGCGCGGGGAGATTGACTCGGGTGCAGTTCCCGGAGGCAGAAGCTTCAAAAGCTTTTCCTTGGTAAGTTTCCTTGAAACTATTATCCTGCGCGGCTGACGGTTGGTGCGGAATTCACGGACATTAAGCGATGGCCTGTCGGTCCTGGCGGTCTCTCCCCCGACCATTACTGCGTCGGCCCACTGTCTGAGTCTCTGAACTCTTGATCGTGCGTCAGGACCAGTGACCCACTTCGAACTTCCTCCTGAGGTGGCGATTTTCCCGTCGAGGGTCATTGCCATCTTGAGCAGGACGAACGGGCGTCCCGTAGTTATCCAGTGGAAAAAGGCTTCGTTCAGCTTACGGCATTCATCGGTGAGGACATTTTCGACGACCTCAATCCCGAATTTTTTGAGAAGCTTCACACCCTTTCCGGAATGTTTTGGATTTGTATCACTGCAGCCGATGACGACTTTTCGTATCCCGGCGGCAATGATTGAGTCAGTGCATGGCGGGGTCCTGCCAAAAGTACAGCAGGGTTCCAGTGTGACATATAAGGTTGAACCTCCGGTCCTGCCTCCTGAGGATTTGATGGCATTGATCTCGGCGTGTGGCTCTCCAGCTTTTTTGTGAAATCCGGTGCCGACGATCTTCCCATTTTTTACAAGGACCGCACCGACCATCGGGTTTGGAGAAGTAGTTCCCCAGCCTTTCCTGGCGAGATCCAAGGCGAGTGTCATGAACTTGATGTCTTGAGATAGCATACTGCCGACTATTCCTTCGCTTAAAATAACAGCAAATCTTCCAGCCATATAAAAGTAGTTTGCGATGTCCTCAGCGCAAAACAAAGAAGATTTTTGCGCCCGGAGGTCGCAATCTACTTCTTCCTCGGATCGAAGGAGTAAAGGCCGTTAGTTATGGTCCAGGCGTCGTCCATTGCCATTTCCTTGCGTTCGTGTCCCTGGCCCCATGAATCTGTGAAGAGGATCAGGTTCTTTTCCTTGTTGTATCCGAAGATTATCCTCATGTGTCCGCCGCCTATCTGGGGAAGTTTCTCCTCCTTGACTATCCCGAGTTCGACTCCCCAGATAAGAGGTATGCCCATGTCGACGTGCTTAATGATATCGGAAGTGAACGACTTGAAGCCACTCTTGTCCTTCTCGCATTTTGCCTCCTTGAGTAAGGCGGGATCCGCCGAATGATATATGGCGTTGATGTCGATTACACGCCCGTATGTGATCTCCTTTTTGCCGGCCTTCTTTGCAAGCTTGTTGTAGTCACCGACCATCTTCATGAATTCCTGGACCTTGAAATCCACATGACTCCTCACCATCACACCGAACTTCGCCTGGACCTTCTTCAACATATCAACCATTTCATCCGGACTTGTCCCCCGGGATGCCGATGAGCTTGCCAGCTGGGCGAGTACGTTCTGATCGACGTCAGTCCCGTAATATCTGAGTATGCGCTCAGAGGTGGCAACGGCACAGTAACCTTTCTGTCCCTGGTCGACCATCGGGATGTTTTCTATATATACAAATCCTTTGTCGTCCTTCTTTACGTTCTGCTTGATGTCCATGGCGGATGCGACATCCGTCTTTTTGGGGATTGTCACCATTTTCCTTGGATCCTGCTTGGGATCGAACTTTGATATGACGACCTTGATGTACTCGGCCCTGAACTTTATTTTCTTTTCCTTCATAGTGGGATCTTCGACATCCTGGGCCTTGATGTTCTCGCTGGCGCTCCACCTCATCTCGACTGCAAGCTTATCGGTCTTCACCCATGCTTTCTTTTCCACATACATCCCGGTTGTCAGCCTCTCCTTGGGGAAGACCATGCCCTTGTCTCCTGTCCACGAATCGAGCTTCTTCAGGGTGTCTTCGACCATTGCCTGGAAGGTCTTCTCGTCCTTGTCGCCGGCGTCGCCGCGTCCGTATAGCAGTATGTCAATTGAAGATACTTTTCCTCCCTCCAGCTTGACCTTTGTCTCCCAGCATTTAAGTCCGAGAAATGTCATCCCGGGGCTGTTCGTGTAGCCGGGGAATTTCGCTTCATCTTTCTTGTCGGACAGCCACCTGAAGTATGGTCCCTTGAACATTCCATCGAGGGCATCAGCACCGAGATCCCAGGTCTTTTCATTTTCCACGAAACTGTCGAACTTGCTGAAGTCCGTGGAAGTGGAAAAGGCTTTCAGGCATAGTAAGAATCCGAGTGTTATTGAAAAAAACAGTTTGTTCATGAGCAACTCCTATTGATGTTTACTTTCAAAAAGAGCCTTCGCGAACATTTCGGGATCGAACGGCTGGAGATCATCAGGTTGTTCGCCGAGACCCACGAAAATCACAGGCAGTTTGTACTCCTCCTGTATCGCAACCACAATACCGCCCTTGCCGGTACCGTCAAGCTTTGTCAGTATCAGGCCGGTTACTCCGGCAGTTCCCAGAAATTCCTTCGCCTGCATGAGCGCATTGGTTCCGATGCTGGCGTCAATTGTCAGCCAGACGGCATGCGGGGCCTCTGGAAGCACCTTTGAGATTACACGGCGCATCTTTGCAAGTTCGTCCATCAATCCCTTCTTCGTGTGCTGGCGTCCTGCCGTGTCGATCAGGAGGAAATCATATTTTTTCGAGATGGCCGACTGCACGGCATCGAATGCCACCGAAGAGGGATCTGCGCCTGCATTCGAAGAGATCACATGGCAGTCGGTCTTCTTCGCCCATAGCTTAAGCTGTTCTACGGCAGCTGCCCTGAAAGTGTCACAGGCCGCAAGCATCACCTTCTTTCCGTCGTTCTTCCAGAGATGTGCAAGCTTTCCGGCAGTCGTGGTCTTACCGCTGCCGTTGACGCCGACAATCAGGATAACATTCGTGGAACCTTCCTTGAAGGAAGGCTCCATCCTTTTAGAGAGGAGCATCGCCACGATGTCGTTCCTGGCGGTTTCCATTATGTCATCGCCTGTCTTCAATTCTCCTCGTTCATACCGGTCCTTCAGGTCGTTGACGATCCGGTTGCTTGCGGGAAGTCCGAAATCCGCGGCGATCAATGCCTGTCTGAGCTTTTCGTAGGTCTCGTCGTTCCAGGCGGCCTTTCCTGTCATCAGCGCCTCAAAGGACCTGGATATCGACGTCGCCGTCTTCTGCAAGCCCTTCTGGAATACTGAAAATATTGATTTCATTCTATAAGTCTCTTCAGACTGGTTTAGCCGGTTTGGGCATTGCCTCGCGGGCCGGACGGGTGAGGGTGTTCTTTATGGCATTCAATATCCCATTCACGAAAGCGCTCGATTCCTCTCCTCCAAACGACTTCGCGATCTCCACAGCCTCGTTGATGCTGACCACTGGAGGGATCTCCGGACAGAAGAGCATCTCGTAGGTGGCTATGCGCAGGATGTTCCTGTCAACTATCGCCATCCTGTCGATCTTCCATTTCGTTGCGAACTTCGCAATGGTCTCGTCTGTCTCCTTCTTCTTCTCAATTGCGCCCTTAATGAGCTTCTCCGCGAACTCCTTGCTCTTCCTGAAGAGCCTGTTCTGAGGATAGACTCCGGACTCGTCGAGCTGAGTCCAGAAATATTCGAGGTTCTTTCCGTCGAAGTCCTCATTCATGTCGAACTGGAATAGGAATTGCATCGCGAACTCGCGTCCGAGCCTCCTTGGATCCGGTTCCTTTCGGAAACTGCTGTTCTTTTCTGGGAAATTCATCTTGACAGACCTCTTTACTTCTTTGGCATCGCGCGCATGAGGTTTGCCATCTCAATCGCCGTCTTTGCGGCATCGGAGCCCTTGTTGCCGGCTTTTGTACCGCTACGTTCAATCGCCTGTTCGATGTCATCCGCGCTGATCACGCCGTTTATCACTGGGACGCCGAACTCGAGTGAAAGCATCGCCATGCACTTTGAGACTTCAGCACTGATGAGCCCCGCGTGCGGAGTCGCTCCCTGGATGACAACACCCAAGGCGATGACGGCATCATACTTCTTGGATGAAAGGAACTTCTTGACGACCGTCGGGAGTTCGTATGATCCCGGTACCCAGGCCACGTCAACGTCCTCGGTCTTTCCACCATGGCGGACTATTGCGTCAACAGCGCCGTCGAGCAGCTTGCTGACGAAAAACTCGTTGAACCTGGCGCATGCGATCGCTATGCGCAGTCCCTTTGCTTCAAGGGTTCCCTCATAAATGTTCTTTACCTGCTTGTTCATAAGTTTCTCCTTTCAGGATAAATTTATATTTGCTTCTGAAAATCATCAATATCAAATCGAAAATCGGCAATCAAAAATCAAAAATTGTCAGATGAGATGCCCCATCTTCTTCTTCTTTGTCCTCAGATATTTCTCGTTGTGCTTATGGGCCTTGATTATGAGAGGGGTTCTGGCCTTGATGGTGATCCCGTAACCCTTGATCCCGACAATCTTCTGCGGATTGTTCGTGAGAAGGATCACGCTCTTCACGCCAAGGTCAAGCAGGATCTGCGCCCCAAGTCCGTATTCCCTGAGGTCCGGCGGGAATCCTAGTTTCACGTTTGCCTCCACCGTGTCGCAGCCTTCCTCCTGGAGGCGGTATGCATGGATCTTGTTTGCAAGGCCGATGCCGCGGCCTTCCTGCCTCATGTAGACGATCACGCCTGCACCTTCCTCAGCGATCATCTGCATGGCGGTCTCCAGCTGTTCGCCGCAGTCGCAGCGCTGTGAATGGAACACGTCGCCGGTCAGGCATTCGCTATGCACACGGACAAGGACATCCTTCTTCCCCTCGACATTCCCATAGACTAGAGCAATGTGCTCCATATTGTCCAGGGCCGAACGGTAGAGGTGCAGTTTGAACATCCCATGACGGGTAGGAAGGTTGACTGACTGTTCCCTGAAGATCAGGCGCTCATGCTTGCGTCTGTAGGCGATGATCTCCGAAATGCTGCACCAGAGCAGGCGGTGTTTCTTCCGGAACTTGTCGAGCTGGGGAAGCCGCGCCATCGTCCCGTCCTCGTTCATAATCTCGCAGATGACGCCGGCTGGATAGAGTCCTGCGAGTTTCGCAAGGTCGATCGTCACCTCAGTATGACCAGCCCTCTGCAGGACTCCGCCCGGACGCGCGATCAGCGGGAATACGTGGCCGGGAACGGTGAAGTCCGCCTTGGACATGACCGGATCTATCAATGCCTCTACTGTCTTTGCCCGATCGAATGCAGATATTCCGGTGGTAGTGCCTTCCTTCACGTCCACGCTGACAGTGAACGCAGTGTGGAAAGGATCCTTGCTTGGAGCCATTATATCAAGTTCAAGCTGCCTTGCTCTCTCTTCAGTGATGGGTGCGCAGATCAGGCCGCGCCCGAATTTCGCCATGAAGTTGATGGCCTGCGGGGTCACTTTAGCCGCGGCGATCACAAGGTCGCCCTCGTTCTCGCGGTTTTCGTCGTCGGTGACTATAATCATCTCGCCCTTCCTGAAGGCCCTGATGACTTTCTCTATGCTGTCGAATTTTGGTTTCATTTTCACTTCAGATATTTATTGTTCAAAAAAAAACCCCGGAAAATCCCGGGGCGTGAAAATACAGACAATATAGTACTGTCTTCTTCCATCCAGACTTAACTGTCGGTCATGGAATTTCACCATGTCAGTCCCATGTCGCCACGGGAGTCGCGGACTTTACCGCCGGTCAGGAATCATCCTCCGCCAGGAGGAATAACCTTGCCCCGAAGATCTCAAAACTTCAAATTCAAAGAACAATATCGATTATCAGACCTTGACTTATTAAATAATGATCTTTTCCGTCGCTGCGTCGAATATATGAGCCTTGGACATCAGCACTGAAAGTTCGATGTCCTCGCCGACTGCCGTCTTCCTGTGCGCATCGACTCGGGATATGAAAGACTGCTCGCCTGTGTTGAGGTACAGGTAGGTCTCGGCGCCCATCGGTTCGATGACCTCGACCTTGGCTTTGACCTTGGAGGCGTTCGGCTTGCTTTCGGCCTCAGGAGAACCAACGTCCTCTGGTCTGACGCCGAAGACAATTTTCTTGTCGATGAAGGGCTCTGCGCATTCTTTCCATTCGTCAGGGAACCTGATCTTTGTTTCGGCATCCTTGAAATAGAGCACCCCATTTTCCTTTATCACCACGCCCCTGAAGAAGTTCATGGGAGGCGTGCCAATGAATCCGGCGACGAATATGTTGGCTGGACGGTCATATACATTAAGAGGAGTATCGACCTGTTGGACAATTCCATCCTTCATGACAACGATCCTGTCGGCCATCGTCATTGCTTCGATCTGGTCGTGGGTGACATATATCATCGTGGTCTCGAGGCGGGTGTGCAGCTTGCTGATCTCGGTTCTCATCTGTACGCGCATCTTGGCGTCGAGGTTTGAGAGAGGCTCGTCGAACAGGAATGCTTCGGGCTTGCGGACGATCGCACGGCCTACGGCGACACGCTGGCGCTGTCCACCGGAGAGCGCCTTCGGTCGACGGTGAAGGTATTCCTTTATTCCGAGGATCTCGGCGGCTTCCTGGACGCGCTTGTCGATGTCGGTCTTCTTGAATTTGCGGAGCTTGAGTCCGAATGCCATGTTCTCATAGACGGTCATGTGCGGGTAGAGGGCGTAGTTCTGGAAGACCATCGCGATATCACGGTCTTTCGGAGGGACATCGTTCACAACCCTTGTTCCGATGCTGATCGTGCCGGAGGAGATTTCCTCAAGTCCAGCGACCATGCGGAGCGTAGTTGATTTTCCACAGCCGGAAGGACCTACAAGGACTACGAATTCCCTGTCCTTGATATAAAGGTTTACGCTGTCAACAGCCTTGACATTGCCGGGATAGATTTTACATACGTCTTTCAGTGTTACATCTGCCATAATACGGGCCCCGTTTTATTTATAATAATGATTATTTAATCGGCAAAACAAAATAAATTATACTCATTTATCACGAAATATCAATTGCTTCAGGAAAAAATCTGGAAAAGTGGTTAACCGCAGATGAACGCGGATGGACACAGATTTAATAATGGTTGACAATTCTTTTAATTTCAACTTTTGGATTGCCGAAATTTATGAGCATGCATATTTTAAGGCCGGTAGCCCTTAAATAATTCAAGCACTGTGCCATATGGATTTCATCAAGATCCTTGACGGCTTTTAGTTCGACAAGAACCTTCTCACCTACGAGGAAGTCCGCTATGTAGTCGCCTACAACCTCTTTTTCATAAGATATCTGTATTGGAAACTGCTGCTTAAAAGGTAATCCTGCCTTGCGAAATTCACAGGCAAGTGAATTTTCATAGACTTTTTCGAGGAAACCACATCCCAATGTATTTGATACCTTATAAGAAAAGACAATTATTTTTTCCGTTATCCTGTTTAACTCTTCATTTTCCATCTTTATCGTTCTCCATGTGCTTCAATTTCATAAGACCTTCCTGCGTTTATCAGCGTATATCTGCGGTTAACTTTGCTTCTCCTCCTCCCCTTACTGAATTTCCTATGATTATTTTTCCAGCCTGTTTCAAGTCAACTGCGGTTATCCTGACTTCTTTTGCATGAAGCCTGCGGATCATTTTGCGGCGCCAGATGCCTGGCAGGAGTCCGCAGGCCAGGGCGGGGGTAAGCCATTGACCGTCCTCAAGGATAAAAACATTGGTGATTGCGCCTTCGGTCAGTTCATCTTTTTCATTCAGGAAAATTACCTCGTCAAATCCTTCCGAATGCGCCTTCCTGAACTGTTCGTCATAGAACTTCCTGTTCGTCGTCTTGTGATATAGGAAGACATCCTTTGAATCGGTCCGTCTGTTTGAAAGCTTGATCTTCAGAAGATCTTTTCCCCAGCCAGGCTTTTCCAATACAGCAAATTCAGTTTCTGCCCTGCCGTCTTGAGAAACCAGCAGTCTGCACCTTGCTCTTTTTATCTTATTGCTAGTAAGGTTGGAAATGAGTCTTTTCAAGGCTTGGCTCACTTTTGCAGCATTCCATTTCCTGCCAAAGTACATCTGGGAATCCCGTGCACGTTCGAGATGTTCCTTCACATGCTTGAGGCCCTTGCCCTTTTCCCAAAGGATCGTTTCAAGGACTTTGAATTCAGGGGTTGCGAAATTCGCAAAATTTTTCTTCATGAGGCATTCGTCATATTCCTTGCCAGGTTCCGAATCAGCCACGATCCCGCTGCCGATTCCAAGTTCCATCTTTCTTCCTGAACAGATGAACGTCCTTATTGCCACATTGAGACAGAGATCCCCGTTCGGCAAGAAACAGCCTATTGATCCGGTATATGCTTTTCTTGGTGATTTCTCAAGTTCTGAGATTATCTCCATTGCACGGATCTTCGGTGCTCCGGTGATGGATGCAGGTGGAAATACCGCGGATAGGATATTGGAAACAGATGTTCCTGCTTTCAGCCGTCCAGTCACCTCGCTCACCATCTGGTGCACAGTCGGATAGGTGTCCACATGGAAAAGGTCATCGGCCTTTACGGAACCTGTCCTGCAGATGCGTCCAAGGTCGTTCCGGACCATATCGACGATCATGATGTTCTCGGCGCGGTTCTTCAGATCGTTGGAAAGGTTTTCCGAGACTTTTCGATCCTCCTCACAGGTCAATGCGCGGCTTGCCGTGCCCTTCATCGGGAGGCTTCGTATTTTTCCTGAAATGGATTCGAGGAAGAGTTCAGGAGAGTTGGAGATGAGCTGAAGGTTACCAGTGTTGACGAAGGCTGAGTAGGGGACTGGATGTGATCTGAACAGTGAAAGGAACAGGAGTTCAGGATTATCCGGTTTTTTCCCGGTTGTCCTGAAAGTATAATTTGCCTGATAGATGTCGCCATCATAAATATATTTTTTTATCCTTTTCATATGCTTCAGATAGATGTCCTTCCCGATTTCCGGTGACAGTATGACGGAGTGTTGATTGAAGGTTGTTGAAGCCGGCAGTTTGAGCGGGGAAAAGTTCTTATATGCTGAAAGCCATACCAGGGGAAATCCATTCAGTTTATTTGTCCTGTTCGCCGGATCGAAGGCGGATGAAGCCTCATACGAGATGAATCCGGCGACATAAAAGCCTTTCTTAAGACAATCCTCCAATTTGTAAAGAGCGGGAATCACTTCTGGAATTCTATATGCGGTGATTGTCTCCAGTGGTGACCTGAACAGACCCCAGGTTTTCTTCTTTCCCGGCAACCGGCATACGACCGTTCCCTTGTCTTTCAGAATGTCAAGCATATATGTCTGCCTATCGGTTCGGGAAATCCTGTTCAGTTTCGACGGAAATACACGTACCCTATATTCATTCAAGGAAGAAGCAAACTTCACCAGCCGTGTTATTCAGGGGATTTCTTGAAAAGATGCAGGTGGATGCGTATAGTAAAAATTCATGTTAAAATGGGTAACTATCGGGAGGGTAATATGAAACTCGTCAAAATCATCTCACTACAGGTCGCAGCTGTTCTTGTCACAATTGGCATTGCCGGAGCAGCAGACATCTACGTAAAGCAGGGGGCTTCAGGAAACGGCACCAAGGATTCGCCGTTCGGCAATCTCTGGCAAGCGATTGATGGTGCAAGGCGTGGCGACATCATCCATGTTGCCGCCGGTACCTACAATGGAAAAGCCGGATGCGGAAATTTCACCGTGAAGACACCGAACCTTACTATTGCAGGAGGATATGATTCGAACTTCTCGTCCCGCGATCCCTTCAAGAACCAGACAATACTTGAAAGGGCGAAGGACTACAAGGGCGACTCCATGGGATTGGGGGAGGGGATAATCGAGGGGAAACAGGGAGTGGACCATGGCGGACTTGTGGTTGACGGACTCGTCCTCAATTCAGCATCGAGGAATTCATATTATGACGATGGAAAGATCAACGCGAAGGAATCCTGGAACGGGGCATTGCTCAAGACCAACGGGAAGAACATAAAGATCAGGAACTGCATCCTCATCAATCCCTATGACGAAGGAATTTCGTCGACATGGTCCGGAGATGACAACGAAGTCAGCAACAATTTCATCCTGAATACCTTCTACTGCGCCGTATCAACACGGTCCGCCCAGCCGAACAGCGTGGTCAAGATCATCAACAACACGATAGCGTTCTGCTGGTTCCAGCCTGGCAAGGGAGGAGGCATGTGCCTTTTTGTCGGCAGCAAGGGGAAGACCATAATCGAGAACAACATCTTCGCATTCTCGCAGACCGAAGACGGTGAAGCGGGATTTGCCGTCAGCAACACCTTTGGAAACACCGACACAGTGATGAGGAACAACGTGTTCTTCCAATGCCAGGGAGGATACTACAAGTTCATGGATGCAGACAAGAAGAATCTGCTCCTCTGGAAGCCTGATGAGCTGAAACAGCTGAATGCGAAATGCGATGATTTCATGCTCGAGAAGGCCGAAGGAAACGAGGAGGTGGATCCGAAGCTCGTGCCCGACAAGGATTACTATGAGAAGTTTTCGAACTTTGTGGCTTCAAAGCCCGGCAAGCTGAATATGGATTTTCTTAACGAATGGCGGAGGAGCGTCGGTCTTCCGCTCCAGGCCGAACCTGGATCTCCCAGGAAGAACTGGGGAATGGAATATCCTCTGAAGAAGGTCATTCCGGACCTGGTATCGAAACTTTCCGGAAAGGGTGTCCAGGCAACGGGGCCTTTCCAGGATTACAAGACCTCGGAGGCAGGGGCTGCCCAGCCCGGTCAGCCGGCTGCAAAGGCACAGGCAGCAAATGTTGAATACAAGCAGGTCGAGTTCGATACTTTCAAGAAGGGCTCACCGGAATCCAAGGCTTATGCATCGACACCAGTGTCATTCAAGGCCGGACTTGGGGACAAGAGGACTACATTCCTACTCAAGGATGCAACTAACTCCGATTACATCTGCGTAGAACTTGTCAAGCCTGGAGAATCATATCCTACCAGGAACCTGACGTATGGATACATACTCAAGGGGACCGATGCCGACAAGGAATGGGAGAAGCTCAGCAAGAAGAAGGACAAGGTAAACAAGGAAGGTGGTGTTTCCATCAAGGGGAAGGCTTCTTACATCGGAAAAGAAAGTTATTCATATACTACTGCAATAATAATTGATGAAATTTCAAAATAAAAAAGGGATGGATATGAAACTTAAAATGTTGACGGCGGTTGTGCTCATGTTTGCAGTTGCAGGCGCCTACGCCCAGTTCGGGATCGAAATTCCAGGCCTGAAGAAGGACGCCAAGAAGGAAGAAGCGAAGAAAGAGGAAGCCAAGGTCGGTGTCGCCAGCGCGGCTCTGCCGTTCGGTGTGAAACTGGGCGGACAGCAGGCTGTGGCCAAGGGAAATGCGAGTTTCGCAACAGTTGAGCAGGCGGTTACTGACAACGCCGAACTTGAGGTGGCCGTTGAGAAACCTGAAATGGTAATCATCAATGTGTTCCCCTCGGACGAAAAGGGTAATGTAAAGCAGGGAGCAGCTGCGATAATAATAATGTTCCAGAAGACGAACAAGGGAACGATTGAGCAGACTGTCGACAAGAAGAAGATCCCTGCAGGAACCTATCTGATGAACGTTGTCGCCGGAGACAAGACCTCCCGTGTGGTCTTCAAGATAAAATGAAATACTGAAGAAAGAAAAGAGCGGCCGGATTTCCGGTCGCTTTTTTATTTTGCTGTCTTTTTCAGGAACACGGCCTTCATCACATGTTTGAAGACGTAAGTCTCATTCTTATCGGCTTTCCCCAGATTTATGCGCTGTACATTGTCCTGTTCGTAGTCACCCTGGGTGTTAATATTCATTCCCCAGTCCGTGTTTGTGGGGCTGGAAGTGAGGAATTCATCTTCGCGCTCCTGTCCGAGTTTGACATTTTCATATAGCACTATCATGACTGCATCCGCACCTTCAGATTTAGCCTTGCCGATGATCCTGTCCTGGAGGTCTGAGCGGCTGGTCTCCTGTGCCGGACCGCTGGCGACGGCCTTGCCCATGATCTCATATCCGGCCGGAGTCTTGTCCTGTGGCTTAAGTATCTCGACGTTCTGCGTCGCGGTATAACTTTTGCCGCTATATGAGACACTGACACAGCCTTGGATTGCGGTGAAGGAAATGATTGAAACAGTGAAAACAAGCATTCCGAAAAGAATCTTCATTTTGACCCCATTGTTAAATATTTTCCATAACTTAATGTCTTTTTGAGAAATCTCAAAGCACAAGATACGCTAAAGGTACCCTAAAACTGTAATCTCCAACATGGAATATCGTCAATTGCCTGGTCTTGTTATTCCCTTGCCACATAGAGGGATTATATAGTCGGCGCATTCCGGACTGTATTCGAAAACAGTGAATCCATCTGCATTGTACTCGCGGGTGACGATGATCTGCTTTATCAGAAGCTGTATGTCGGAACGATCGCTCCAAGTTGAAATCCCTATCCCCGGATAGAAAGGTGTCTTTCCAGCCCAGGATTTCTGCCTTGAGACTAGATTCTTGAATTTGAGGATGCTGTCCGTGTAATCCATCGGGCATACGAAATCCAAATATCCCTTTTCGCACCAGAGCTTCCAGTCCTGTCCCACCAGGTCCCTGTCGTTCTGCCAGTTCCTGAAGACTGCGGCTGAAACCTGTATTGTCGGACGCAGCTCCTTCGCCTTCCTTGATATCTCTTCAACGACTGTTGTTATCAGGTTCCGTCTGAAGTCATTCCATTTGGCTGAATACTTTTCAGTCCTTGTGTCATCTGGCCAGCTTAGGAGCTTTTCACCAATGGACTTTTCGAACTCCTGTCTGCATCTTGCGCAGAAGCAGTGTTCGTTGTCAGGGAACCGGATATAGTCGAAGTGGATTCCGTCGACATCATATTTCTTGACAATCTCGAGCATCGAATCGATCTCCAGCTGCCGGTTTTCGGGACTCGATGGACATAGCCACTGTGAGTCGCTTTTTCCGGTGAAGTTGACCTGCAGGCGGGTGTCCGCCCTTAATTTTTTCATGAAGTCGGGTGGAGCTTTTCCAAGGGTGTTCCAGTTTACCTTCCATACATGGCATTTGATCCCGTATTTTTTGCATGCCGAAAGGCATTTCTCGATCTGGTCGCCGGCAGATGAAACTTCTGGCGCGACAGGGAGGACATCGCTCTTATAATAAGCATTTCCGGCACTGAGCATGTTTGGGATGATGTCGGTGAATCCGTTGTCGGCAAGTATCTTTATCGCTTCGTCCCAGGATTTGCCTTCTACTCCAAAAGCGCTATGGCACCAGAAAAGACGGCGCTCTCCTTTCAATGGAACCTGGCTCCTGCAGAATGCCTCGAGATGTTTTTGTTTCGAATCTTCGGCAGACGCGATTGCTTCAAGATATTTTTCTCCGGCAATGAGCTTTTTGGCATTCTCAAAATCAAGTTTCCCCTCGGGAGTATCCTTGTTGATCCCTGAAACTGCGAATTCTGCAGATGTCCTGAAAAGCTCAGGAATAAGTTTTCCGAGAATTGACAGGAGGAAAATCTTCTTGTTGGCGATATCGTCAGTCAGCAGAACATGGCTCATGTAGACCGTATTGTCCGAGAGGATTACCGCAGGTATGCTTGTGCTTGTTCCCTTGCTGTCATACCAGTATGCAGCAGGTTTGGCCTTTGCAGACAAGATCATTTCGTCGACATTCCATGAAGCCTGCTTTGTTTTTTCAGGCATGCCCGGAAACATGTTGCCCGGAACCGGCCGGATCTCATAGAAATACCCAGGGGAGGGCTGTTTTGTGATGTGATCGAACTTTATTCCAGTCACATCCTCAAGTTTTGAAGGCATAATATAGAAAATAGCAAGCTTCCCGCCGTTTTTTGCGAAGTTCGCAAGGGTTTCAGCCGCCTTCTCATCGAGATTCGGACTGAAGGGGATAATTACCAGCTTAGTGTTCTTCAGACGGTCAGCCGACAATGTCATGTCGCTCATTATCCTGTAGCCGATTCCGAGTTTGTCGAGGGTATAAGTGAGCATCCGCGTATATTTGAAGATCGAATCCCGTTCCGAATCCCTTTTCTTTACTTCGGAATCGTTGAATATGACTGCGATCCTGTCGTCGGCCTTGTCATCAGCTGCGAAATTCGCGATGTAGAATTCTGTATTCTTCCTTTCCGCTAGCCAAGATGAGATACGCATCCTGTCGATGTTGTTCCAACCAGATGGTTTTCCTTCCGTCCCAAAATCGTCCTTGGTGAATTTAATCTTCTCCCAGCCCTCGTCGGTTGAAGGATAAAATGTCTTTACATACCAGCCGTTTCCGCTGTGGAAGTAGAGGGTGAACATTGAGACCGGAGCCGGATTCGGGCATTTGAACTCGAAACTGAAGCCGTTTATTTCCGAAAGGTCTTTGGAGAATGAGATGTCCCAGTAGCATCTGGTGATTGGAACCTCAGTGAAATTGCATGTAAACCTTATAGATTTCCTGCCATCTGAGTTGATTATTGTCGTCAGAGCTGAGTTCTCCTGAGGCTTGATTTCAGCATTAGAAAAATCAAGTAACGCGGAAGGTTCCTCAGAGCGTAATAAGGTAGATGTCGAAAAAAGAAAAAGGAACAATAAAAGTTTTCTGAGCATATTGTAATTCCCTATTTGCCGGGAAAATGATATATTACAAGAATTAAAATTCAAAGAGCTATTAACAAAGATTCAAAAAAATGATTTACAGGAAACTTGGCAAAACTGGTTATTCGGCTTCAGTCCTCGGGTTCGGAGCAATGCGTCTCCCGATGAAGGGAGAGGGGAAGGAACAGAAGGTCGACAGGGACCTTGCAATCCCCATGTTCCACAGGGCGTTCAAGGCGGGTGTCAATTATGTGGACACCGCTGTTGGCTACTGCAACAGTGACAGCCAGAGGGCGGTCGGCGAAGCATTGAAGGGGTGGCGTGACAAGATTATCATCTCTACGAAGAATCCATGCTATGAGCTGGATGAGAAGGCATGGTGGAAGAATCTGGAGGACAGTCTGGAGCGTCTGCAGGTCCAATATATTGATATCTACAATCATCATGGAATGAACTGGAAGAAATGGACTGAGGCGACAGAGCCGTTCCTCTCAAAGCTCATGATAAAGGCAAAGGAGCAGAAGCTGATAAAACACATCTGCTTCTCATTCCACGACAACAATGAAAATCTGATCAAACTTATCAATACCGGTTATCCCGAGGTGATTACTCTCCAGTATAATATCCTTGACAGGAGCAACGAGGAGGGGATAGCCCTGGCACATGAACGCGGAATCGGTATAGTCGTCATGGGACCAGTCGGAGGCGGGCGTCTTGGAGTTGCCAGCGAAGTGCTTGAGAACCTGTTGCCTGGAACTAAGAGAGTGCCTGAGCTTGCTCTGCGGTTTGTCATATCAAATCCCAATGTCTGCATGGCGTTGTCCGGAATGAGCACGATGGCACAGGTCGAGGAGAATATTAAGATTGCTGAACAGACCGCTCCATTTACTAAGGAGGAACTTGCCGCAATTGATGAGCATATGAAGAAGCTCAAGAAGATGGCGGACCTATACTGCACCGGCTGTAACTACTGCATGCCTTGTCCGAAGGAAGTCCAGATCCCCAAGATATTTGAGCGCTACAACCGCGGACGCGTCTATGGCCTATGGGAAAACGCGAAGAAAGCCTATGGCGACATTGGAACTCTTCCTTGGGACAAGGGGAACAGGGCCGACGCGTGCATTAACTGCGGAATATGCGAGGAGAAATGCCCTCAGAAGATACCGATCAGGAAGATGCTTGCCGAAGCGCATAAGGCGCTTAAGGGATGACTTGTTTACCAAGTGTCGGACCGTTGCAGGACAATCCTTTTTCATCTGCAATCAACGGATCGATTCTGGGTAGACGGCCTTTGAATGCCGGATCCCAGCCATGATAGATGATCCATGTCTTCTTGTCAGGGCCTTCAAACAAGTTATGGTGGCCTGGGCCTTTGACAAGATCTGTTGATTTGAGAATTATGTTCTCCTGTTCTGTGAACGGTCCGATTGGAGAATTCCCAATAGCCCACCTGACGTTATAAGTGTCATTTGTCCAAGCACCGGTACTGTAGGTCAGAATATAGCTTTTATTCTTATGGAACATGCACGGCCCTTCCTGCCAGTTGTGATGGCTGATCAGCTGGACAGGCTTTCCAGAGACTTTTGAGGGAGATAGCATCTTGTCGACATAGATCTGTCCCGCCTTCAAACCGTCATGATTGCCGTGTTCGATGGTGTAATACATGTAAAGGGTGCCGTCATCGTCAACGAAGGGGCTTCCGTCTATTGAAGCATGCGGAACAACGACTCCGACATCCTCGTATGGACCTTCGGGGGAATTGCTGACGGCAAGTCCAACACGGTTGCCCGTGTTCTTGGGAGTCCCATCCGGCATCGCAGTATAATAAAGATGATATTTGCCTTCGAGAAATATGACTTCTGGAGCCCAGAAGTTCCGTCGGTTCCAGGAAGAGGCTTCGCCTCCTTTCTCTACTGCTCCGCGGACGAACTCCCATTTGAGAAGGTCAGCAGACTTATATATTGGCAGGAATCGTTCGTCTTCAGCCTTGCCTGTGGCGAAAAGGAAATATTCAACTCCGACCTTGAGAATGAACGGATCCGCCAGATATTTGTCTATGATTGGATTGGAATATTCGATTTTCATGTTGTTAATATATGACAATTGAAAGAGCATTCAATATTTTAAGAAATAATGTATAAGAACAGCTCTATGGACTAGTTGTGCCAGAGGGGCGGAGCAAAGGATGTAGAGTTGCCCGTCTCGGGCAAGGTTCTTCGCCGGGACGGCGAACCCTACATCAAGAAAATCTTCTTCCGACGTAGGAGGTCGCGTGCCTTGCAATAAAGCGCTGATTGTAAATTTATGAGGTAACTTTTATGGACAAGGCAATTTCAGAAGCTGCGAAGGTTCTCGCGAAATCCGAGAGGATACTTTTCATAACCGGGGCAGGGCTTTCTGCCGATTCAGGACTTCCGACTTACCGTGGCATCGGTGGGCTTTATGACGACAAGCATACCGACGAAGGAATTCCCATCGAAGAAGCTCTCAGCGGGGATATGCTGAAAAAGCGTCCTGAGATTACTTGGAAATATCTCTGGGAGATCGGAAAGGCGTGCAGGGGCAGGACGTTCAACCGCGGACATAAGGTAATTGCATTGATCGAGAGGGAGAAGCCCGGAATCTGGGTGATGACGCAGAACATTGATGGATTCCATCGGGCAGCCGGCTCGAAGAATCTCATCGAGGTTCATGGGAACTCCAGCGAACTGTATTGCATGAAATGTAGCTTCAAGGCTTCTTCGGAAGACTTCCTTTCCGGTTTCGACAAAGATATCCCGCTACCGCCGAAATGCCCGGAATGCAAGGGAGTGATACGGCCAAACGTTGTACTTTTCGGAGAATATCTTCCTGAGACGGCATTGAAAAAGATCTACGCCCTTGAATCCATGAAGATGGACGCTGTGGTGTCTGTCGGAACTTCCGGTGTCTTCCCATACATTTCAGGACCAATCATGATGGCGAAACATGCCGGTATCCCGACTATCGAGATCAATCCAGGCGAGACAGGACTTTCAGATATCGTTGATATCAAAATTACCATGGGCGCAGCAAAGGCGTTGGATGAGATTTGGAGGTTAATCGGGAACTCGTAACTTGTAACTGGTAACTTGAAATTGGAAATTCAGATATCTTGGCTATCTAAGTTCATTGAGGATATCTTCTACTGGGGCGGTGGCGAGGGCGATGGCGGTGTCGCAGCAGCCGTAATAGAGATGAAGGATGCCGTCCACTTCCACGTTTGCCGTGACGAATATCGTGTTCGGGATCACAAGGCCGAATCGTTCGTAATATGCTTCAGGTTCCATGAGCGGCTTTTTGGAACGTGCCAAAATTTTCATGGGATTCTTCAGGTCCAGAAGCATGAATCCGACATAATAGGCGTTCGTCTTGTCCACGCCATGGTATGAAGTCAGCCAGCCATGTTTTGTCTTTACCGGTGGAGCAGAAGCCCCGATTTTCATGACTTCCCAATCCTCTTCGGGAACCGCTAGAAGCTCTGGTTTTGTCCAGCTCTTCAGATCCTTGGAATAACTCAGCCACATTGAAGGAACCTTGGTGCCGTATTTCTTTCCGATGAAATTCAGAGGTCTCCTGAGTATGGCGTATCTGCCATCGATCTTTTCAGGGAAAAGGACGTTGTCGCGGTCATCGAGATCAATAGGACCAATCCATTCCCTGTGAGTCCAGTTCTTCATGTCCTTTGAGATTGCAATTCCCGAACGAGAGGCGTTGAGATCCCCGGCAGGAATTTTGTCCTTCTGCTGCGAATTTCGCGGGGCGCCAAGTCCTGTAGGATAGAGGTTCCAGGCATATCTGCGCAGGACGTAGACAAGGTAGAAAATCCCGTCAATTTTCACAAGGCGGGGATCCTGTACGCTTCCATAGGGGAACCCAAGCATGTCCGGGGACCAGACAGGTTTTTTGCCAACGAGTTTGAAGTGGACTCCGTCTCGGCTTTTGAGCAGACCGAACGATGAGTAAAAAGGTTCCAATTGGGGAACGGCGCGGTCAAGCATGTAAAACATGCCGTCATCGTCGAGGATCACAGCGGGATTGAAGACTACGCATTTCCGCCAGGGATATGTCCCGGCGGTAACGATCGGATTATCGGGATGTCGCTCGAATTTAAACATTCCATTAATCTATCACGGGAAAAGAAGAAGAAAAATCATTAATCAAAGGAGAGTAAACTTGATCCGAAATTTAAGAACGGTCTCGGCAAGCCCTGGTCGCCTTCGGCGCCGCCATAGGCGAGTAAACTCGCCCCTCCATGCCTTACGGCAAAAATAGATCATAAGAACGGCGAAGCAGTGGAGGGACGTCCTAGCGACGTCCGGAATTAAAATAGATTGAATAATATCCAGGACTATTTTCATCTGCTGATTTTCAGGACGACTGGTGCGGCTGGCTTGAGGATGAATTTTCCGGAAATGTTCTTTCCGTCAATCAGATTTGTGATCTTTGTGCCCTCGGGATTTTCACAGGAAACTTCAACATCTTCAAAGTTGTAGTTCACCGCATTCAGCAGGAACGAGCCATCGGAAGATGGAATTTCTCTCCATTCGATCCCATACAATCCGTTTGCCATATTCGAAGACAGGGATACTGGAAGTTTATCGAGTTTTCCATCGAGAAGAACTGCGATGGACTTCATGAGCAAAGGCTTGGTATTTTCATCCTTGAGGACTTCAGTCTTGAAATCCAGCTTCAGCGGTTTTCCATATGCGTCTGATTTGAAGCATTCACCGTAGCTGATTATTGCTCCGCCGTTTTTTGCGAAATCCGCAAGGCCTGCGAGGGTTTCAGGTTCGAGATATCTGGCATCGGCGGCAAAAAGTATTTTTGTGTCGCCGAACTGTCGTTTCTGAATCTGTTCCTCGCTGAGGAATCCAATCTTTCTGCCGCAGAAGCTTAGGAGGGTGAAAATTTTCTCGCTGCTCTTCTGGTAGGCCGGGCTCAGGATGTTTGAAGTTCTCGAATAGAGCATTGCGACCTGTGGCTTGGAATTGAAGAATTTTCTTATTTCCTTTGAAAGCCTGTTGGCGTCCATGGTCGCATCACTGGCGGCGAGGATCGACATGGGGCGCCTGTAGATGTCACCAACAAAGTCATGTCTGCCGACGTACATCTCGTAATCAGAATTTTCCCAAACCCAGATCGTGGAAGAACCGCAACCGTGCATGAATTGCTGGAAGAGGGAAGTATATATGAAGTCATACGGGATCTTCCCTTCATCACGATCCACGATGATATGGTTTTCCGAATTAACGATATGGACAGGCTTCATTGATGACTGGAGGGAATAGTTCATTGATGAGCTCAGCCAGTTGCCATACCAGCCACCTTCCTTGTAGAAGAAGATGTTGTCGTTGCCGTTCAGATCGCTGAATTTGGAGAAGAGCTCTGGATCGGCCGAGGTGAGTGTATATCTGTCGGTCCAGACATCGAATATCATCTCCTTGGCGTGGACCTTTACTTCCGGCCAGATTTCCTTGACGATGGAGATCATCCAGGAATGCCAGTCAGCAAATTCCTTCATCTTGAAGATATTGAAATCATAGAAAACTGATCTCTGCTTTTCATCGTTTAGCGGATTGTCACCAGGGACCGCTTCTTCGATGGTCTTGAAGCTTGTGCCATAAACTGAGTTCAACCGCTGGGCATCCCCATATTTCTCCTTGAGATAAGCAGTGAATTTTTCCCTGGTGAACTGGTTCTTGAGGGAAGGCTTGTAGATAGGTTCGTTGGTTATGCAGAGGCTGTGGATGGCACCTGCATGAGGGGAGTTTTTAATTTCCTCAACTGTCGTCCTGAGATAGGCCTCGATGATCTTCCGTGCGATTGGATGGTCGAACTCATATTTTAAGAAACCGTAATCCCTGCTGAGTTCAGGATATTTTTTCAGAGCCCAGTCTGGAAAATAATGAGGGGAGAGCAGGAACATCAGAGTCATATTGTTCTTGTCGAAGTTCTCCAGCACCGGCAGTACTGAGTTTCTTATTTCTGAGACATCGCAGAGCAGTTTGCCATCCGGAGATTCCCCCTTGACCACGCTCCTCGGTCCAATTTCCATCTGCATGACGTTCATCCCCATGGCGCTATACAGGGCAATGTCATTCCTGCCTGTGAAGGAAAGGTAACCGGAAAAAATAATAGGGCGTGTGTCTTTCATCCCATTTACATCTATGGTCAGCGCTTCAAAGAATCCATCCTTCATAGTACGGGGCGAGGAGATGTACTTATATGTCTTGTCCTTTAACTCGCTATTCTTGTCGGCTAACGAGGTGATATCTGATCTTGCCAGAGAAAGGAGGTCACGCATTTCCTGCGAAATTCGCAGGCCACGTCTACCGTAATAATTCATCTCTTCCGGACTTTGTGCTTTCTCAATGTCCTTTTCCAGTAGTTTTATCTGCCTGGCTGAGATTGCCATCTTTGAATCAAGGCGGGAAGAACTCACGCCAGAATCCTTGAGCGAAGTTGTCATGGAGGAGAGTTTTTCATAATCCGCCTTTATCTCGGAGAGAGCTTCCCTGCACTCCTTGAAATAGTCTTTGCGATCAAAGGAACACGCACCAATTGTATTTGTGCCCGACTTCACAGAAAGATGGATCCTGCCGGGGGATAAATCTTTCAGATCTAATCTTATATCAGCGGAGGCAAATGCGTCTTTGGGGATTTTTCCACTGGATGCTATGGGATATTCCTGGATTTTGCTGCTGCTGTCAACAAGCGATATCTTCATCTGGCCGTCCTTAAGAGAATTGCCATTGACGACGACTTTTCCTTCCAAAATATCGCCCGAAACCTCTGGTTCTACCTTGAGCAGGGCTCCTGACGCCTTTTCTTCCGGGATACAGAATATGTTGTCGATGCAGCTCTTCGAATCGTGGATGCCGCGCGACAGGAATGCAACTTCCCTGTTTGAACCGTTATCATTGTCATTGACGATGATGTTATATGAGAAAAATCCCTTTTTGGATATGTCTATCTTACTGAGGAAAGACCAATTGATCCTTGCGGTTACGAAATATCCGTCGGGAAGAAGGCTTACAGAATATTCGACTTCGGCGGGGGTAAGGCTTCTGCCGAGAGTCCAGCACCAGTTCTGCGATTCACCGTTGTGAACTGAGAATCCGATCTCAAGATCGTCTGAATCCTTGTCAATGTTGAACTGTCCCCCCTGGTCAATGCATATCTGGATCGAATCACCCATCCACATGCCATCTCCGAGATTGGTGAAATGCCTATCATCACTTACCTTTGCCAGGATTATAAGGCCCTTGTCATCGTATTGAAGGGCGTTCTCGAGTGAAAGATCCTCTTTTTCAGGCATTTTACCGGTGCTGTAGCGGGAGGCGTCATAAGGAACTTTAAGAATGTTCAAATTTTCGGGAATGGTCTTGGTTGATACCGAGAAAGCCTTGGATTTTGTCATTATATAGACCTTTTCCTGCTGGAACGAATTGGCAGGGATTTCACGCAGGGAGTTCAGCTCTTTCATGCTGATATCGGAAATGAGTACCTCTTCGCTCACGTCGTCAGTGTTGAACCTGATCATGCAGCCGCCGCCATCTTCGAATTCAGCATCTTCGGGAGTGAAGACATATGAATACTTTTTCCATTCGCCAGTGATGTCCTTGCAGTAGAAACGGTTCTCCCAAGTCCTGCCGTAGGTGAAATAGAACGCTCTGGCGTTCCTCCCTTTGATCCAGAAGTTCACTTCATAGGATAATCCTTTTTTCAAATGCGCCCTCTGGACAATTGTTCCGAATACATGTGGGGAAAGAGGCGAGTCATTCGTAATTTTAAGGGCATTTAAACTGTCATGCCCGGCCGTCGGGACGATCTTGATGGCAACCTTTGCATTTTCCGACACACTGAAATCCCAGTCGGCCGGAAGACTATTTTTATCCAGTTCCATGAAATTGCCATTGTTAAGCAATGTTTCACCGTAAAGTTGGCAGCAGAGGAGGATGATGGATGTCAGGCAGGTAAACAAGAAAGTTCTCTTCATGGAATTCTCCTATATGGTTTCAAGGTATCCTTATTTTGAGTTATGCGCAAAGACATCGTTATCATTGTCACGCAAGCTCTTGAAGGGGTTGATTTCGACATGCCCGTCGACATAGCAGGCATTCACGGATTTAAGATGCCTTGCGGCAGCGCTCTTGACATCATCGGTGAGGGAGTCCCAGTTGACACACATCGGGCACTGGATGAAGAGCTTGGTGCTCCTAAATCCTCTCGATGTCGGATAGTTGCCTTCCGTATCACCAATCAGCCACAGACTTGCGGAGCGTCTGATCTGGCTAAGGTTGGTGGTCCGACCGCATCCTTGGAGATGTCCGCTCCAGTTCTGCAGTAGATTTATCCCATACCCGCCGCCCCACTGGACCTTTTCGTCTGTTACTGTCGGGCAACGCCAGATACCGCTAGCTACGTTTCCCCAGCTTTCGAGCACCCATGATGGCGGCTTTGGAAGGTATCCACCATCCGATAGGATATTCGTGTAGAACTGGTAATTCCCGTCCCAGATGCCCGAAGTGAACGGATCAGTATTCATGCAGATAAGATTCCCCTGATTATCATCGGCATAGGAGAGGATAGCTAGACCAACCTGTTTGAGCTGGCTTCCGCAGGAGGCTCTTCTTGCGACCTCTTTTGCACTGCTCAGTGCCGGCAGGAGAAGTGCGGCAAGAATTGCGATGATCGCAATTACCACGAGCAGCTCGATTAGGGTGAAGCGAGCTGCTCTCGGTGTCGCTTGCGTCCGTTTCGACGGAAGCTCAGCTATGGCGGGCACAGCAACCAAGAGTTCGATAAGTGTGAAGGTTCTTCTCATCTTTTTGCCCTTCTCTTTGGTTTTCCAGTTGATTGTCTTACTATGAGAGTTGGAACTATTACTTCCTGCCGGACTATTTCCTTGCCGTTTATCCTGTCAATCAGGGCTTGTGCGGTTTTCTCGGCAATGATGGTGACAGGAATTTGTACGGTGGTGAGAGGAGGGGATACAGCAAGGGCAATTGGCGAATCATCGAATCCTGCTACTGAAAGTTCTTCTGGTACCTTTATACCTTTTTGGTAGGCCCACTGCAGGACACCAACAGCCATCATATCATTTGATGCGAATATCGCGGTGGCCCCGGCCTTTAGCAGAGGTTCAGCGCATCTGTAGCCATTCTCAACCAGTCCTTTCCCTTCCATGATCAGGTTTTCCGGAGGATTAATGGCCATGCGTGCAAAAAACTGCCTGTATCCCATTTCCCTGCGTTCCATGCCGACTTCGGGGGCGTCGTCCGGGGTACGAATGAAGCCTATCTTCCGGTGTCCTAGGCTCCAGAGGTGTTCCATTACAAGCATTGATCCGGTGAGCATGTCAATGTAAACCGGGGATTCCTTCTGCGGCCTCATATGGGTTATCACCGGAATTCCCCTGGACTCGCGGATGGCTTCATCAATGCTTATTCCTCCGACCATGTTGATGATTCCATCTGTCATTCCTGAAGCGAATTCGCGGATGTACTGAAATGCCTTTGGTCTGTCCCATTTCGAAATTCCGAGGAGGACCTTATATCCATGCCTGCTGAATTTCTCCTCCAAGGTCTCGACAAGGCAGCTGGAGATGCTGTTGCTGATTTCATCGGTGACAATGCCGATCTGCATTGATTTCTTCGATGAGAGGGTCCTGGCGGCAGGATTGGCGCGATAACCTAGTTCATCGATGATCTTCCTTACCTTCCTGCATACCTTCGGGCTTATTGTACGTTTTCCGCTGAGGACGTAGGAGACCGTGCTTGCTGACACTCCCGCCTTTTTGGCTACCGTCATGATGCCTGGTGTATTCGACATATTTCGATTATTCCTGTTTAAACGTTTCGATAACATAAGCCGGGAGGTGCCGGTGTCAAGGAGTTGTACGAATATTTTTCAAGGAATTATTTCAATGCAGGAAGTTGGAAATTATAAAATAAAAGTAAATAAATTGAATTGAAATGTCTTTACTACAAAGTAAAATATGACTTTTGCAAAATTTATTAATTGATGGGGGATGTGATGGAGTGGGGGGGCGGCTCATGCCGCAGGGGGTTCACGCTTGTTGAGATGCTTCTTGTGATGGCGATAATATCTGTCCTTATGAGCATGATGCTCCCTGCGTTGTCCAAGGCACGTGAAAGGGCTAGGGAGTCGGTTTGCATGGGAAATCTGAAGCAGATAGGATCTGCCGCAAGTGCGTATTCTGATGAGAATAATGGTTTTGCGATGCCATGCATATTTACTGTACCTTCTGGAACAACTACAAAATACTATAGCTGGATCGATTATCTCTACAACCTGCCAGTGATAACATCGGAAACGGCAAGGTGCCCGTCGATGGCTGATGAGGAATGCTTCGATCCCTACGGAGGACAGTCGATCCCTCTGCCAAGATTCATAACAAAGGCATCTTATACCATGAATGTGATATCAAGGAACTCGTGGGGTGGCGCCGACATCGGTGCAGATCCAGCCAGGAGTAGCGGTTGGGGCTATGATTCATTCACTCCAGTCAATGTTAAGAGGGTACATGACTTTGAAGGAAAGATCATGATCACTGATGTCCTGAAGAGGAAACCGGGATATTCAATCACTGACAGCGATGCGACAAGGATTGTGAGTTTTCTTGAGACAGACCATGGAGAATTTCCCATAGATACGGGAACTGAGAAAAGGGATGTTGGAGAGCATCATGCGGGATGCTTTAATTCTCTCTTTGGTGACGGTCATGTGGATGCGGTAAGATATTCCGAGCCAAAGCAGTGGACCGTGCTTTCGGAATGAAGTAAATATCTGCCGCAGGACGGATATTTGCTATCGGGCGTTCACATTGAAACCGCCGTTGGAGTTTACTCCACCTGAAACACCACCCCAATTGGCATTCGTAGAGGCTCCGGAATTGTTGACGTTGACGCCTGCGGACGGGACGGTGTCGCATCCGGCAAGCACAAAGAGCAATGTAGCCGCTGCAAGTGCAAGAAAAACCTTCATCTTGAACCTCCAAGTTCTATAAATAACTTTTCTTTTATATCCATGTAAACTATAATATGTGGAAATACAAAATTCAATTTTTCAAAAATGGACAAAGACAAATACACGATATGGATCTTCGCCGGTGAGGCATCAGGAGATATTTATGGTGCAAGGCTGGCCGAGGAACTGAGGAAGATGCTTCCAGCCGACAAGCTGCAAATTGCCGGCATGGGTGGACATCTCATGAAGGATGCCGGGGTCGAGATAATGGTCGATTCCACCGAGCTCGGAGTGGTCGGGCTGATTGAAGTTTTTGAGAATATTGGGACATTTGTCAGAATATTCCAGAATCTTAAGAAACGTGCGATCAAGGAAAGGCCTGATGCCGTCGTCCTGATAGATTATCCTGGATTCAACATCCGTTTTGCGAAGCAGATGTACAAGAACGGTATCCCGGTTATCTGGTATATAAGTCCGCAGGTCTGGGCCTGGGGTAAGGGGCGGATACCGAAGCTTGCAAAGTATTGCGCCAAGATGCTGGTCATATTCCCATTCGAGCCCGACACCTACAAGGGGACGGGCTTGGATACCGAATTCGTCGGACATCCGCTTGTGAACATTGTCCATAAGAGGAAGAGTTCTGAGATAAAGAGGGATCCGGATCTGGTCCTTCTTCTTCCTGGCAGCAGGTTCAACGAGATAAACAGGCTTTTCGTGCCGATGCTGGAAACAGCAGTTGCGCTACATAAAAGGCATCCGAAAATGCGGTTTGCAGTTTCTGCCCCGAGGAAGGCGATATTCGACAGGATCACCAAGATACATTCTGACTTTTGCGAAGTTCGCAAAGGTGAGAAACTGCCAGAGGTAAAGATATATTCTGGGGAAACTGCGCGCCTTCTGCAGGAGGCGTCGACAGGACTCGCAGCTTCGGGAACCATTACAGTTGAATCGGCGATCGCTGAACTTCCCCTTGTTGTTGTATACAGGCTGAATCCCATCACCTACTGGCTTGGACGCATGCTCGTGAAGATCCCTTATTTCACTATGGTAAACCTGATAGCGAAGAAACGCGTGTTCGAGGAATTCCTTCAGGAGGATGTGAATGCCGTAACCTTGTCGGAGGCCATGGAGAAGATCCTGCCCGGAGGTTCAAGAAGGGCTGAAGTTGAAAAGGACATTTCCGGTGTTGTCGAGGCGCTTTCCCCGGGAAGTGCCGATGCGAGCAGGAAAGCCGCAGAGGCGATCATGCAAAAGGTGAGATCCTCCTCATCGCAGAAGGAATGAGCTTCAGGAGATCGTCCGCTATCAATCCTCTTTTCCCGAATTTACTGTCCTCACCGGCAAGTCCATGGATGAAGACCGCAGCAATTGATGCACTGCGGGGATCAAGGCCCTGGGCGATGAAAGATGCGATCATCCCGGAAAGTACGTCGCCGCTTCCCGCGGTCGCGAGGGCAGGGGAGCCGCTGGTATTTACCACCGGCTTGAAACCTTTTGATGCAATGACAGTCCTGTGTCCCTTCAGGACGACAATGGAATTTGTCTTTTCAGCAAGGACTGTCGCCTGTGTGATCCGATCGGATTTTAGGGCATCCGCGAGTCCGAATCCAGACAGAAGTCTTTTCATTTCTCCCGGATGAGGAGTGAGAACTGAAAGGAATCTTCTTCTGAGGAGTATTTCCGGAGCCGTCGAGATTATATTCAGTGCATCAGCATCGAACACTGCGGGCTTTTCGAAATTTGAAGCTGAGGCCATCATTTCCCTGACGGATGATTCATTTCCTATTCCAGGGCCAATTACTAGGCTGCTGGCATTTGTGATCAATTTTGAGAGCTCGGGAACCGAGGCTGATGTGAAGTAGGCGGTTTCATTGTCCGGGATCTTCCTTACTATAAGCGCAAGGACCTTATGTATTGAATGAATGCTTTCGGGAACTGCGACAGTCGCAAGACCGGCTCCGCTTCTCAGGGCGGCTTCACCTGCAAGGAAAGGTGCGCCCTTGTATTTCCTTGAGCCACCAATTACAAGGACATGACCGCGGCTTCCCTTGTGCGAATCCATCTCCTGCCTTCCGAGAAGTTTTTTTACGTCCTGGGCAAATATGACTTCGAATATTGAGGAAATCTTTTCAGTGAACTTCTTCGGAATTCCAATGTCAACATGGCGGAGACGGCCGGCAAGCAATGGTCCGTGTCCAATGAAGAGACCGATCTTCGGAAGGCCTATTGATATTGTAAGATCTGCTTTTATTGCTCTTCCGGCTATAGAGCCGTCGTCACCATTCAGCCCTGATGGTATATCGAGGGAAATGACAGGTCTGCCTGAAGCATTGACTGCATCTATCCACTGCCTGTAAGGTTCACGTAGCGAGCCGCTTATTCCCGTGCCAAGTAGTCCGTCGATAATAATGTCGCCATTGGAGAAGTCATCAACTTCAGGCCTGCTGCGGACTTCGCAAATGATCTTTTTCGGGATCCTCGATGCATTCAGTTTTGCATCGCCTGTCAGCTCAGTCCTTTTGCAAATGGAATATATCCTGATCGGTATCGCAGTCTTTTTCGAAAGAAGCCTTGCGACGACATATGCATCTCCGCCGTTGTTGCCCTTTCCTGCGAGTATAACAAATCTGCGGGTGTGATTCGGATGCAGGCAGGAGATGCAATCAAGGATATGTTCCGTGGCGCCCGAACCTGCGCGTTCCATGAGTACTTTACCCGGAATACCATCAGCGATTGTGCCGGCATCGAGTTCGCGCATCTGTGCTGATGTCACGGTTTTCATGGGGAATTATTTCTCCAAAATTACAGTAGCAATTGCGAAATCCTTTTCGTGGCTAATAGAAACATGGAGAGTCCTGACATGGCTCTTCCTGGAAGTCCTGAGCGCAAGACCCGACAGACTTGTCTTAGGCGCTCCCTTCGAGTCATTTGTCGTGCTGATGTCCTTCCAGCTGCAGTCGGAGCCTATTCCGCAGCCAAGGGCCTTGGAGACGGCTTCCTTGACTGCCCATCTGCCGGCCAGGTATTCTGCCGAATTCTTCTTGAGCTTGGACTCGCGGAGTTCGCCCGAGGTAAAAACCTTTTCAAGGAATACAGAGGAGTTCTTTTTCAGGAGCCCCCTGATCCTGGAAATTTCAACAATATCTGTTCCCATTCCTAAAATCATATTGGATTATTTCTGTCCGGGCTATAAATTATGAGTTCTCATTAATTCATTTTAAGAATATAAGGCACTATTTTTTTTAAAGCAAACCGCCAAGGACATTTTGATGCAGAGGCATGATGAAAGAATTGTGATAACCGGGATAGGGCTTACCGCACCAAACGGGAATTCGCTTCCAGAATTCAGGGAGGCCCTTCTAAGCAAGAAGGTGAAGATTGAGAATATCGACCTGAGATACATAGGCCAGGTCCATGCCGGAGTCTGCCATTATGATCCATTGAAATACCAGAACAAACGCGATGTCAGGACCGGTACAAGGTCAGGCTCCATATCCATCTTCTGCGCCAATGAGGCATTCACCGATGCAGGATTGAAGGTGACTGATGAGAACCGTAGCAGGCTCGGAGTATATATAGGTATAACAGAACACGGGAACGTCGAGACTGAAAATGAGATCTACAACATAAGCCAGTTCAAATATGATGTGAAGTTCTGGAACCATTACCATAATCCAAGGACGGTCGCGAATAATCCGGCGGGAGAAGTCACTGTAAACATGGGAATAACAGGCCCGCACTACTGTCTCGGGGCCGCATGTGCGGCCGGGAATGCCGGCGTGATCCAGGGCATACAGCAGCTTCTCCTCGGCGAGGTGGATGTCGCGCTTGCCGGTGGAGTCTCGGAAAGCATACACACGTTCGGGATCTTTGCGAGCTTCAAGAGCCAGGGTGCGCTTGCGTGCCATGCCGATCCCTGCAAGGCAAGTAGGCCGTTCGACAAGGACAGGACAGGTATCGTAGTTTCCGAAGGCGGATGCATTTATGTCCTTGAACGGCTTTCCGAAGCGAAGAAGCGCGGCGCGAAGATATATGCCGAGATATCAGGATATGCAATGAATTCCGATGGTACTCATTTCGTGTTGCCGAATCCCGAGCGTCAGGCTGAATGCATGCAGAAGGCGATCAGGAATGCAGGGCTTTCACCGGAAGACATCGACCTTGTGAATACTCACGCCACCGGGACCAAGGCAGGAGACATACAGGAGTGCGAAGCTCTGAAGAAAGTCTTCGGAGGCGCAACCAGATTCCCTTATATCAATAATACCAAGGGATTCATTGGGCATGCGATGGGGGCGGCGGGGACGCTGGAGCTTGCCGGAAACATACCTTCATACACTGACAATGTCATACATCCGTGCATGAATATCGATTCGCTGGATCCGGAATGCGCAGTTCCAAACCTGTTGCTCGAACCGGTGGAAACAGGAAAGAACTTCAGATATATCCTGAATAATTCCTTCGGGATGCTCGGAATTAATTCAGTTCTTATCATAAAAAAATTTGAAGATTGAAAAATTGATGATAAGATATCGCCCTTGAAAATAATTTTGAAGGCAAATCAGGAGTTTAGTGATGACGAGAGAAGAGATTTCAAATGCGATAATCAGCATCATCAACGATATCCTCCCAGAAGGGGATTGCTCCGGAGTTGACCCGGACAAGAAACTCAGGGACCAGCTTGAGCTTGATTCCATGGACTTCCTTGATATCGTCATGGAGCTCAGGAAGAAATACGGCATCGAGGTGCCGGAAGCGGATTATCCACAGCTTGCCACGTTGAACAGCTGCATAAACTATCTTGAACCCAAGATGAAGACCCTTTGATCCTCTTGCACAAGGTGCGAAATCTCCAGCCTTAAGAGACAATAAGACGGAACCGTCCTGCCCTTCCTTATATATATCATCCATGGAAAAGCCGGAGCATCATTTCAAAGATGAGCCTGCAGTGCAGGAGCAGTATTCGGATGTTGTCCTTGAAGAAACCAAAATGTGAAACCCTCTCTTTTCCCCTCGGATAATCGACAGAGATGTCAATTTCTGAAACATCATATCCTTTCCAGATGGCCCTGACAATTATCTCTGTCTCGAAGGAGAAACCGGACGATTTACAGGTGATCCTGCTGAATAGGGAAACTGGATAAGCCCTGAATCCGCTCTGGGTATCCTTCAGTTCTCTTCTGGTTTCAACCTTTACAAGAAAATTGGAGATCCTTCTGCCAAGTCTGCTCGGAAGGGGGATTGGCTGATTGTTGAAATCTCTCGCACCGATGATGAATTTTTCCCTGCTGCCGTGCAATGATTCAAGAAAAAGGGATATCTCCTCCGGCCTGTGCTGGCCATCGGCATCTATCGTGATCATATACTCGCCGCCTTTGCTGGCGATGAAATCAGCAGCAGTGATTATTGCGCGTCCCTTGCCAAGGTTCTTTCCGTGGGAGATGAGTTCAAGGGATCTTCCTGAGAGCATCTTGCCGAGGTCCGCGTCAGTGGAACCGTCGTCTATGATGACTAGGTTCGGGCAGGTTTTCAGGATTGCGTCGACGATGCCGGCAAGTTTTACAGAATGGTTGAAGACAGGCACCGCGATCCATGTTTTCCCGATATCAGGCATATGCTCCTTTTTTGAGATTGGATTAACAAATATAAGATTAAAAAAAATTATCAATATTTACTTGCAAAAATAATCTCGAGGATATAATTTGCTTTCTAATTTGTTGTTAAAAAGAAAACTGAAGGAAGAAAAACAATGAAGAAATCATGTTCCATTGCGATCCTTCTCGCAGTCATTTCCCTTTCCATGTTCTTTCTCTCACAGAACCTTTATTCACAGGCTGCAAGGCAGCAACTCATCAGGGACGTATCTGTCAAGATTGATACTGTTGAGACTCCAATCTGGAAGGTTATCAACGTGATGGAGAGAAGCGGCATAACTGCAAGGAGATGGCTCCAGGCCGACATTGACTTCACGACAGGCGCATCAGCCAAACAGAACGAGTCGCTGGACAACCTTGTCGCAGAATTTGAACTTCTCCTTCCGATCGATGATGGCAAGAATATTGTACTTCTTTCAGGAAAAGCGACATACTGGGCAGTCTCACTCGACGGACAGACCCATCATATAGTGGCGTTCGTTCCTCCGAGGATCCTTGAAAAATTCATGGGGCTTAAGGCCCTCAAGAGCATGAGCGGCAATGATGCGAAGAAACTTGAGTTCAAGGTTATCTTCAAATACAATGACGCTGAGATAGCCACAGGCTATCAGGTACCCAGGAGTAGCACAGAGGGAAAGGTCAAGGATCGTTTTGAAGCTGCCAAAAGGCTTCCAGGCCTTGTCAGACAGAAGGATGCCATATTCGGGCAGGACAAGACTCCGTGGGCTTTCTTGAACTATGACTATTATGAGCAAGTGAATTCCGACGCAAAGTAAATCCAACCATAATACTATAATTATATAGGTATGGCAAAAACTGATACAATTCTTGCGATCGATATCGGCGCAGACAGCGTCAAGCTGGCCGAATTCAGCTTCCCACCGGGGGGCAAATTCGTACTTGAGAAATTCGCCTTTGCCGAATATGGCGGGGATCTCAAGGAAGAGGAGATCCTCCCCGCCCTGACCGAAAAACTGCAGTCTGTGCTCGTTGAGCATGGTTTTACTTCCAAGAAAGTATTCATATCGATTTCAGGCCAGTCCACCTTCATAAGATTCGTCAAACTTCCGCCAATGGGTGAAAAGGAAGACAGGGTTCGCCAGGTGGTGGAATATGAAGCGAAGCAGAACGTTCCATTCCCGATCGACGAGGTTGTTTGGGACTACCAGCTCATCAGCACTGGTGTCGAAAACGAGATTGAAGTAATGTTCATAGTCGTAAAGGATACCGTTGTCGAAGAGCTCACCGCTGCGATCGAGAAGTTCGGCAAGGAAATAGCTGTTGTAGATGTTGCTCCAGTTTCATGCTATAACGCTGCTCGTGCGAACGAAGTTGGTGGAACTGACTGCGTGATGATCCTGAATATCGGTTCCAAGTGTTCAAGCCTTGTCTTCATTGACAGCGGCCGTTTCTTTGTGAGAACGATTCCGATAGCCGGGCATTCAATAACCCAGCAGATAAGCAAGGAGTTCGGAATACCATTCAAGGATGCAGAGGAACTCAAGAGAAAACATGGATTCGTGGCTCTTGGTGGAGCCTATGAGGAGCCTGATTCCGAAGTTGCCGCCACGATTTCAAAGATCGTAAGAAACGTCATGACCCGCCTCCACGGCGAACTTAACAGGTCGATAAACGTCTACAGGTCCCAGGAGAAGGGCAACAAGCCCGTGAAGCTCTACTTGTCGGGAGGAAGCTCAGTCATGGCATTTACGCCGAGGTTCTTCTCTGAGAAACTCAAGATTCCTGTTGAATATTTCAATCCTTTCCAGGTTGTTTCTCTGCCAGACCATATAAACAGGGAACAGCTTGCGGAAGTTGCACACATGTTCTCCGAGGTCATAGGACTTGGGCTGAGGCATATCACCTCGTGTCCTATAGAGATATCCCTGATTCCTGAAAAGATGAAGAAAATCCAGGAGATCAAGCACAAGACTCCTTATTTCTATGCGAGTGCGGCATCTTTCGTGCTCTGTCTGCTACTCATCTTCTTCTCACTGAAGAGACAGGAAAAGATAGACGGGATAAAGGTTGGCAAGGCGAAGGAGATAGTCGATTCGACCGTGAGGCTCCAGGAACAGGTTGCCGGAGCTGTCAAGAATAAAGATTCGCTTATGGGGCAGCTGAGGGAGGCTCTGAACCTTCTCTCGGGAAGGGACAACTGGATTGACATCCTGAATGAGATCCAGTCCAAGATCCCGGATAATATGTGGTTAGTGAGTATAACAGTCGGTACAGGTGCCGGTGCTCCGACCTCCACCACAGCAGCTGAAGCTGCACCGGCTGAAGACAGGCCAGTCTTCCCGATATTCCGTCCAAGAGGTGGCCGTGGCGCCGCCCAGGCTGTTGACGCCGGAAAGGTAGAATGGATTGATTTGGAAGGATATTTCTTTGGAGCAGCGAGCGAGATCGACACATTCAAGAAGAGTCTCCAGACGTCATCGACAGTCTTTTCCGACAAGCCTGCTGACCTGATCGGGCGTGGTTTTGAGCCGCCAAAGGATGAGAAGAACAGTTTCTCGTCATTCAAGATATCAATAAAGTTAAAAGCACCTTTCAATAGATAAGACAACTATGGAAATAATCAAGAAAAATATGGTTCTGTTTGTGGTGCTGGGAGTTTCCCTCCTGGTTTCCATAGTCCTTATATTCTTTGTTTTCCAGGCGTCCATGACAATGAAGAAGTATCAGGCTGAGCTTGTAGTGCACAGGGACAAGATCAAGAAGCTCATTGAGGAAAAACCTGCCCCACTCAAGGCAAATCTCGAAGCGATCAATGTGGATATCAATCTTGTCCAGAACAAGGTCAATGAGATCCATCTCATCTTCGGAAAACCATATCGTACTGCAATACAGGCATTCGCCGAAGCGATGGATATCAGTGAAATGACTCTCTATATGAAGTGGAAGGCATCCTATGAGAAGAGCAAGCAGCTTGGCTCGACTGAACAGATATTCATAAAATTCATGACTGATCTGGTGACCCAGGGCAAACCTCAGTCTAAGGCCGACGCAAAGACTGCTCCCAAGGTTGATTTCAAGGCGTCAAAGGGTGACAAGAAGGCTGTTGATCCGGAGAAAAAGGCTGAGGAAGATGCCAAGAAAGCTGAAGAAGATGCGAAAAAAGCTGAGGAGGAGGCTAAGAACGCCGAGCAGGATGCCCAAAAGATTGAAAATGCTCTGCTTGCCTTCAAGACGACCCTGGAGAAAAGAACAGTTGAAGACATGACCCAGAACAATATAAATCTCCTTATAATGGAAGGGCTCGGTCTTAGCAGACACATGAGTCCTGAGGTTTGTAAGGAATACATTTCAAAGATGGATAACAAGCTCAAGGCCCTGGCAGCGCAGTCAGAGAACACTACTGCAATTGCCATTCCCACGAATACTAATATGTTTACTGTCCTTTCTGGAATGCCAACCACTGAACGTATCCCGATTATACTTAAGCACTACAAACTGTTGGAGGATCTTGTGTTTAGGATGAAGGATAACGGTATCAAGGGGTTGCTTACCCTTGCCCCCATATCTTTGGAAGGAGTTGAAAGAGGTGGTTACCTTACACTGACATACAAGATGCAGATTGTGGCTTCAATGGAATCGACCAGGAACTTCATAAACAATCTGATCGAGGCATATAAGGAAAACAGGATTTATGTTGTTAAGGATCTTTCGATGAAGAGGGAGAAGGATGAAACCAAGGCGCTTGTAGGAACTGGAACTACTGGTACTGCAGGAACCCCGGCTGCTACTGCAACAGTTCCGGCGAAGACACCTGGAGCAACGGCTACGGCCGGTGGTCCTGACAGCGCATACGGTGCTGCTCTCATTGGAGGAGAGAATAATATTGTTACCGATATCAAGTTTGACTATATCATTTACACTGCAGACGAGATAAAGGTGAGAAGACAACCATGAATTTCCTGAAGAAACATTATGAGAAACTCATACTTGCAGTTACCCTGCTGGTATTCATCATTTCCCTTATTCTTGTCATTCTGGCTCTTAGCAAATCCATGGATATCAAGGAAGAGGATTTGAAGTTCCCCAGCAAGGCACCGGACTACAAGAAAGTCAATCCGGATGAGATTAACTATAAGAAAACCCTTGAAGGCGAAGAAATCTGGAATCCCAATACTCCAAGGTCACAGAGACCTGAGGGTGACAAGAACTTCACAGATATGCTTCAGCCATATTCCATTTCAAGATGCCCGAACCCCGAATGTCAGAAGTTGATACCTCGTTCTAATTTCAAGGAAGAAGGTTCATGTCCTTTCTGCAAATTTGCACTCAGACCTCCAGAATCTGGCGGTGTCGGACCCAAATTTGATACGGATGAAGATGGAATGCCGGACAAATGGGAAAAGGAAATGGGGCTAAATCCAAACGATCCATTAGACGCAAACAAGGATCTTGACAACGATGGATTTACAAATCTTGAGGAATATCAGGCGAAAACTGATCCAAGAGATTCCAAGTCACATCCCGCTTTGGCTAAGAAGCTTTATGTCGACAGCATTAAACGAAGCAAGCTTCCCATAGTGCTGATAAAGGTGACCCCGCATGGCGATGACATGAAGACCTGGACTATACAGATGGACGAGACAATGCCGAATGGATCAGTTAAGACACGGTTCTACAAGCTGGGCAACATCCTGAACTTCAATGAGAGGAAATATACAATATCCGATATTAAGTCCGAGATTATCGAAGAGAAGGTTGGATTAAGGGGTACGACCTTGAAGAAGACGGTTTTCAGCATAATCCTTCAGGAGGAGGATGGTTCGTTGATAACTGCGACAGAGAAGAAGGAGATTTGGGAGAGCAAGGAAAGTGCCAAGCTTGTTGACACAGCTGCCAATAAGGAATACATGGTCTCAGTGGGCGAAGAAGTTACACTTGGCGAAGGTAAATCCGTTGAGAAATACAAGGTCAAGATGGTCAATAGCGCCAAGAAGAAAGTTGTCATTATCAGGCTGAGCGACAATACTGAATATGAATTGGCTGTTGAGGAGAGGAAGGAAACACCTGCTCCTGTTAATCCGGCAATGCCTCCAGCGATAGTACCTGGTGGAATGCCGCCCGGAGGAATGCCTCCTGGAGCCATGCCGCCGATGCCACCTCAGCAGTAACCTGGGATAAAAATTAAGACAAATACTTTATATATGGAGGAGATTATATGATAAGATTTAAGATGCTTTTGCTGATAGCCTGTTTGTCGCTGCAGGTTTTTTCAGCGTTTTCCCAGGAAGAGAATGCGCCTGTGGCAGCTGCCGCCCCTGCGGTTGAGCAGCCTGTTGCTCCTGCCGCTGACGCCCAGCCTGCACAGCCAGCCGCTGACCCAGCCGCCCAGGAACAACTCAAGCAGGAAGTGGTTGCGATTACAGATGAGAGGGACAATATATTTGCAGAAGCCATGAAGAAGGCTCAACCTCTTATGGGTGAATTCAAGGCTTATGTGAAAAGAACCTCCACGAACATATCTCTTTACCTCTCAGAAGCTGATAGGTCGAAAAATGAAGCTCCAATTGCCTCATTTGCAAAGGATAGTCCGGGATATAACGCGCTTGTTGACAACAGTAGGTTTGGTTCCAGCACCTTTGTAAACAGGGACAACGGAGAAGATGTCGATTATAAGGTTGTGACAGTCGATCTCCAGACATTATGCAAGCTGCTGGTTGATGAGCAGAAGATGATTGATGCCGGCCAGCTTGTCGACAGGTTTCTGAATGGCTACAAGAACTCGGTCAAGGAAATTGCCAATAACTACCAGACAGAATTTGAGAGCGTTAAGATTTACGAGGCTGCCTATGAAATTAAAAACAGGACAGCCCGGTACATTGAAGACAATGCCAGGCAGGCCTACGCTGACAGGAAATTCGACAAAGCGATCATGCTTGCCGACGAAGCGCAGAAGATCATGAATACTGCCGTGGAGCAGACAAAGAAATTCAAGGCCGAATGCAAGACAGATCCTCATGAGCTCGTGAAAATGGACGGCCTGATAACCGAAGGTGCAAGAAAAATAGAGTCTCTGCAGGAATTCGAAGATTCATGCAAGAACCAGATTGCTTCCGACAAGTTTCTGCGTGACACCGACTTCCCTGCATTTGATCCTGAAAGACCCATCAGGCAAAACGACATAGAAGTATCACTTGCCCAGGCAAAGGTGCTTTTAAATAATGAAGATTATGTCAAGGCGAGGGATGCACTTGAAAAAGTACTTGTACGTGATCCCTACAACCAGGTGGCGACAAGGATGCTCCAGACCGTTTACGACAAGCTCTACCAGGTTGCCAAGATGAGACGCTTCAATGAGGAGCAGGAAATTATTTCAGAGAACAGATGGAACTGGAACGAAGCAGTTCTTCCGACTCCTGCAATCAAACCTGCGGCTGGAGCTGGTGCCGCAGCCCTTCTCAAGACGGAACTTTCAGACAAGCTTTCTGAGATAATAATCGATCAGATAGATTTTGAGGAAGCAACGATCACCTCCGTGGTCAATCTCCTCATCCAGAGAAGCAAGGAGCTTGATCCTTCAGCCAACAAGACAGGGGTGAGCATCCTTCTCAGGCTGAAGCCTGAAGAGATTCAGAGTATTCCGAAGATAACGATGAGCCTTGATGGAATTCCTCTAGGTGAAGTCATAAGATATATTTGCCAGGCATGTAATCTCAAGTACCGCGTTGAGGAACGCGCGGTCATAATAAGCTCCGAGATCACAGATGTCATGGAGACAAGGTTCTTCAAGGTCCGTGCTGCGTTGATTGGCACGATTGATCCTGGTGCATTGTCAAGTGATGCTAATACTGCAGGTGGATTCGGTACTGGCGCAAATGCTGGTGATGCTCTTGATCTTACAGCCACGCTTTCTGGTGATAATGCTTCTACTCCAGCAAGAGCACCGCTTTCAAGTCAGGTGCTGAAGGATTATTTTACTCAGCGCGGTGTCAATTTTACCGATGCGAATACAGCTATAGCATATGATCGCCGCGGTGGTAAGCTGATCGTGAAGAACACTCCGGAAAACCTAAGGCGTCTTGAATCCCTACTGAGGGATCTTGACATTGAAACACCTCTTGTGCTTATTGAGTCCAAGTTCATTGAGTTGACTCAGACAGATCTAGAAGACCTCGGTTTCGAGTGGCTTATGAACAAGACCACGAATAATTCACAAGGTGAAGATAACGGTTCCTGGTGGACTATCACACAGAATGCATCGACAACAAGGCCCTTGGGAGTAAATGCGAGCGGAATCTTGAGCCCTGTTGACGCTACTGTGAACGACAGGATTGTAAATAACCTCAGATGGCCGCCAGATGCGACATTCCCAGGTTTTGGAAAGAACCAGAGATTCTACTTCGATGTAATAGTGCATGCTCTTGACAGGAGCAATAAGGCGGAAGTCCTCTCTGCTCCCAAGGTCATAGCGACCAGCGGTCAACCGGCTCTGATAAGAATGGTCAGAGAGGAGTATTTCCCTGAGTCATGGACCGAACCAGAAATAACAATTGGTGATGGTGTTGTTCAGATCACTCCTTCATATCCTGAACTTGGCGAGGCTACAGATCTGGGTATAAGGCTTGAAGTAACTCCTACCGTAAGTCCCAACAACTATACAATATCGCTTGCACTGCATCCTCAGGTCAGGGAGCATATTGATTGGACAGACTACAGCTATGATATATCCGTTACTGATACGGCAACAGGTCTCAGCATGGTCATCCCGGCAACATTGAAGATGCCCATACTTACGCTCAGAGACGTGACTACAAACGTAAAAGTTTACGATGGCGAGACACTGATCCTAGGTGGTATGATTAGGGATAATGTATCTGGTGTCGATGACAGGATTCCCGGACTTGGAGATGTCCCGCTTATCGGCCGTCTCTGGAGGACAAAGAATGAATCGAGTGTAAAGAGGAACCTTCTCATATTTGTCACCGCAAGGCTTGTCAATCCAGACGGAATTCCTGTCAGGATTGGGGAAACAAGAGGGTTGCCTGATTTCAGGAGATAAAATCAAATTCACATATTATTTACGGAGGATATGATGTTTAAAGGGAAATATATTCAGACTGAGTCATGGTTGCTTGCCCTGACTTTCATTCTCTGTCTGTCAGGTGGCGTGTTCGCCCAGAGCCAGGTTGATATTGCCACGGAGAGGAAGAGCGACATTGAGAAAGCCAATGCCGCCATGGAAGCGACACAGCTTGAAGCTGATGAGCTTTTTGAAAAAGGCAGGAAAGCTTTCGAAAAGAATGACTTCGAGACTGCCGAAAAATACTACTGCAAGTCAATTGAAAAGATGAAGGAGCTTGGATCGAGCGATTATAACAATGCTAAAATCCAGGCCGCACTTGAAGCCCTTGCAGCAGTCTACCAGAACTGGGCCGAAGCCATCGCTTTAAAGGCTGAAGAATCTGTTTCAGCAGCTCAATATGATGATGCTATCAAGAACTGCGACAAGGCAATTAAGGCGATCAAGGACAGCCCGTTGAGCAAGGATAGGAAGGAGAACCTTGAGAAGAAGATTGAAAAAAGGATGGAAAATCTCAAGGAACGCTTCGTTACGATGAAGGATGCTGTAAAATACAGGAGTGAGACCTCAGAAAAAAATATTGATCCGAAGAAGGACAGCAGGCTATACAACATTGATGTCCTCTTCGAACAGGGCAAGAAGTTCTATGAAGATGGCCAGTATGACAAAGCCAGGGACAAGTTCGAGGAAATCCTTGTCATAAATCCTTACCACATGAAATCGATCCAGTATATAAAGAATATCAATGGAGCCCTTTACAATATAGGGGACAAGAGATACGATATTACGAGGAGAGAGAGGCTAACTGAAGCTGAATGGAAATATGTTCCACCGATTATACCAAGGACGCTTTCAGGCAATAAGGAAGTCATGGGTAAAGAACCCATACTCAAGGATGAGGGGACGAGTTCAATCCAGAAGAAACTCTCTGATATTATCATAGATCATATTGAATTCGAAGATGTTTCAATTCCCACTGTAGTCAAATACCTCAAGACAAGAAGCAGGGAGCTTGACCCTGAGAAGCAGGGAGTGAACATACTTCTCCGTCTGAATACAGGTGAAGGCGGCGCAGCCCCGGCCGCAGCTCCTGCCGCTGATGGAGCTGCAGCTCCAGCGGATGGAGGCGCAGCTCCTGCCGCAGCTCCCGCTGGCAACGGAGGAGCCGTCCCGACGATCACTATGCTTGTTGATGATATCCCGCTGGGTGACGCCATAAGATATATATGCAGGGGTGCGAATCTCAAGTATAGGATAGAAAGGTATGCGGTGGTCATAGCTGCACAGGACATACCTCTTGATGAGCTTGAAACACGTATTTATCCTGTGGAAAAAGAAGCTTTCACTGAGCTTGGTGCAGGAGTTGCAGCCGGTGCTGGCGGAGGAGCTGCGCCTAATGCAGCCCAGGCTGGTGCTGCTGCAGGGGGAACCGAGGTTGAACAATATTTCCGTACCAGGGGTATTTCATTCCCGGAAGGTGCAAAGATTGTTTTCGACAGCAGAATTAGCCGTCTCATAGTTACAAATACTCCTGACAACCTTACGAAGATCGAGGATATCATCCATGAACTTAACGTTGTAGATCCCCAGGTCCTCATAGAAACAAAGTTCGTCGAAATATCACAGCATGATGTTGATTCTCTCGGAGTCGAATGGCTGATTCAGAGGCCGAACACTCTTACCAATATAAGTAGGAGCAGTATGACCTTCGACCAGAATGACCCTCTCAACCGTTTCAATACTGTGGCACCATGGTCAGGTGTTGTGAATGGTGACGTTCTCCTGAATGTAACAAAGCACACGAGCGATGGTACGACTTACCAGGCGCTTCTCCATGCTCTTAATGCATGTCAGACCAGTGATGTCTTGTCAACGCCCCGTATTACCACCCAGAACGGGCAGGAAGCAACAATCAGGATGATAAATGAGGAATACTTCCCGACAAGTTGGACCGAAGCAACGTTCACACAGACCGGTACATATAGTGTATTCTCCCCGTCAATCCCCGAATTGAGCGAGCCAACTGAGCTTGGTGTGAGACTTACAGTAACACCCACTGTTGATGCTGACCGTTATACGATATCCCTTGACATGACACCTATCGTGCAGTCGCATATCGGATGGACCGATTACAGCTATACATTCACAGACCTTGCAGGCAATGTCCTTACAAATCCCATAAGAATGCCTATTTTTGAAGTGAGGACTGTCGAGACCAAGTTGATCGTGTATGATGGTGAAACCGTTGTAATGGGCGGTTCGATAAAAGATGAAAGCGGCTTTACTGATGACCGTGTTCCGATCCTTGGTGACGTCCCCCTTGTCGGGAGGCTTTTCAGGTCCCAGATACAAGACAGGGAAAAGAGGAATCTGTTGATATTTGTCACGGTAAGGCTTGTTAATCCCGATGGCTCTCCGCTGCGCGAACGCGAAGTACGCGGACTTCCTCCGTTCAGAAGGTAGACTTCTGTCATCGGAAGATCGTAATTGAAATGAAAAACCCGGCTTTTGCCGGGTTTTTTATTGAAAGCAGTGGACTGGTTGAGTAATTTTACTTGTTATCAATGACACCGAAAGTAATTTCGGATTTTGATACAATCTTGTCTTCCACATAGATAAATCCCTCACCTCTGCCGAATCTGGAACTGCTCTGAGGAACGTCTACTTCAATTCTGAGCTGGTCGCCAGGTGTGATCGGATGGAAGTATTCAGCATTGTCAATAGCCATGAAATAAGCGATTTTGCCCTTGTTTTCAGGCTTTGAAAGAACCATCACGCATCCTGACTGGGCGATTATTTCGGCCTGCACAGCGCCTGGAAGGACGGAATAGTTGGGGGAATAACCATGGAAGAAGGGCTCATTACCCGTGACATTCTTGACAGCTATCACGTGGGGACCATCCACAGACACAATATAGTCCACGAGAAGGAATGGGTATCTGTGCGGGATAATAGACATTATCTTCATTACATCCATGGCGATTTCAGGCTTTTTGTCATACTGGGTGAAAAGCTTGGGCATTTCGTCCGTCTTTTTCATTTTTCTGACAGAAAGTATCAAGTTGGCCTGACAGGCCAGCCCTGAGTTTGTATAGTTTGCAGCAGAAATATCAATCTCGTTGCCGATAATGTTCTTTATCTCGATTTCAATCTTCAGGCGGTCTCCTGGATTGGCGGGTTTCCTGAATTTCACCTTCTTTAGGCCTTTAATGTAGATTTCCTCGTCATCTTTCGGATTAAGGATGCTCATGCATGCGATATGAGCAACTTGTTCCATTGCTTCGACATGCATAACGCCGGGGAATATCGGATGACCCGGGAAATGCCCCTGGAAGACTTCCTCATTTATGGAAAGGTTTTTAAGGCCAATACATTTTTTTTCACTCTCGACAAATAATCTGTCAATAAGAAGCATTGGATAACGGTAGGGGATCATTTCCCTGATTTGATCGGTGCAATAAGTATTGCCAGTCATATTTTTTCCCTTAGGATATTAAGCTTATTGTGAATTCCACCGTGGCCTTTTGAAATATGGACCGAGACGGTGTTTATTCCTTCAAAAATTGAAGTCTTAACATATGCTGATTTCCTAAAATTTCCTCAATGGAACACAAAAAAATCAAAATAATTATTGTTACAGGGCCTACTGCAACAGGTAAGACAAGGCTGACCGTACAGCTTGCGAAGGTTTTCAATGGTGAAATAATAAGCGCTGATTCAAGGCAGGTATATAGGGGGCTTGACATAGGAACAGGCAAGGATATCCTCGAGTATGGGGATATCCCAAGACATCTTACAGATATTGTTGATCCTATTGAGGAATACAACCTTTTAAGGTTTAGGAATGAAGTTCCGGATATCATAATGGAGATAAATGGAAGGGGGAAATTGCCATTTATAGCTGGGGGAAGCGTCTTATATATTGACTCGATTTTATCGGAATATGACATGCCGGGCGGGGGGCCTTCGACAGAGATCAGATCTTCGGTAAGAACGATGGAGGAAAGCGAACTTGCCGGGAGATTAGCAGGTAGTTTCGGAAAAAAAATTGATTTGCGGAATCGCAATAGGGTAGCCAGGGTGGTTGAAAAATCCTTGTCGACAGGATACGCTGCCAATCCTTTTCCATTCAGACCTGAATATCTACTGCTTGGAACTTATTACGAAAGAAAGCAGGTTCATGCAAGGATCGAAGCAAGACTCGATTCGAGGTTGAACAGTGGAATGGTAGAAGAAGTAAGTCGGTTGCATGAAAATGGTGTGTCATGGGACAGGCTTGAATTCCTCGGGTTGGAATACAGGTATATCGCATATTATCTCCAGAAAAAGCTGACCTTTGATGAAATGAGGAGGAAACTTCTTGAAAAGATACGCCAGTTTGCCAAAAGACAGGATATCTGGTTTAGAAAGCTGGAGAGGGAAGGACATCAGATACATTGGATAAGGAACGGTGATTTCAATAAGGCTTCCCGTCTGGTGGAGCTTTTTCTCAAGGGAGGGGAACTGCCTCCCCCGGAACTTAATATCTCCAGTATTTACTACGGCAAAAAGACATCATGAAATATGAAAATCCATTTGATTTGAATTAATTAGAGCTTATCTTATTGTACAGGAATATAAAAATGAGCGCCCAGAAAAACGAATCAAAGACAGTTATCCTCATAGTGGACGACGATGATCTGCTGAGGAACTTTTACTCCCGCGTACTTGCTGCGGAAGGTTATGAGCCGGTATGTGCTACCAACGGTGACGAAGCCATCGGAATTCTGGAAAGCGGAAAACACGACATCAAGCTTAGCATCATTGATCTCCTTATGCCTGTCAGGACCGGCTGGGAACTTATACAATTCATGAAGAAGAGCCCAAAATACAAGGATGTGCCAATAATAGCCATAACCGGTTTGGCTGCTTCATTCGATGAATTTGAGAAGGTTAAGAGCACCTGCCAGGCTGTGATGCATAAGGGTGATTTCGACCTTAACAAGTTCAAAGACACTATCAAGGCGCAGCTCAACAAGTAATCCATCCATCATGCTCTCATATGTACACCCGGGAATTGATACAACCGTCCTTGTCCTTGTTGACATGCAGGAAAGACTTCTTGCCGCCATGGACAAGGTTATTGCTGAAGGGATCGTATCAAGACAGAAGATTCTTCTGGGGGCTGCCAGAGAACTCCAAATTCCTGTGATTGTAACTGAACAATATCCAAAGGGGCTTGGTAAAACAATAGCTGAGCTTTCAAGCCTTTTTCAGGAAGGCTGGCCCGTGGTTGAGAAGACATCTTTTTCCTGTTTCGGCGAATTGAACTTCCGCAAGGAGATAGAAAGACGGCATTTCAAATCAATGGTCCTGATGGGGATCGAGACACATGTATGCATCCAGCAGACGGCAATAGACGCCCAGAATCGCGGATTTCAGGTGTTTCTTCCTGCCGATGGAGTATGCTCCAGAAAGATTCCCGACATGTCAATATCTCTTGAACTTATGAGAAGTCTGGGCATATATGTAACAAGTTCCGAATCAGTCATATTTTCCCTTCTTAAGGATGCTGCGCACCCATCTTTCAAGAAAGTATCCTCACTCCTTAAGTGAATCGGGAACCCTATCTTTCCCTGTTTGGTGCTATAAAACCTTGACTTTTACTGAAACATAGATATTATAAGCGCCGTTTGTCACGAAAAGTCCCCATCGTCTAGAGGCCTAGGACACCAGGTTTTCATCCTGGCGACACCGGTTCGAATCCGGTTGGGGACGCCACTGCCCAAGGGCAGATTCCATTGCAATTTTCAGCTCCGCTTAAATTGCGGAACTCACACCGGATGAGAACTTGGGTTCGAGAGCGGAGCGATAAACCGTGCTTCCTGCACGGTAGAGACGAGTTCCCGAGGAACGGTAATCCGGTTGGGGACGCCACTGCCCAAGGTCAGATTCCATTGCAATTTCCAAATCCGATTTAATTGTAGAACTCACACCGGATGAGAACCTTTGGGTTCGAGAGCGAAGCGATAAACCGTGCTTCCTGCACGGTAGAGACGAGTCCCCGAGGAACGGTAATCCGGTTGGGGACGCCACTGCCCAGAGGCGGATCATCTGCCAATTTTAAACTTCAATTGAAGTCTATGCGAACAGGTAATGAAGTTCAACCACCGAGATAGGCTTTAATTATATGTTCATTCCTGAGAAGTTCTTCAGCGTTGTCAGAACTGATTGATATCTTGCCATTTTCGAGCACATACGCGCGATCAGCATGGAGAAGAGCCTCATTGGCATTCTGTTCGATAAGAAAGACTGTCACTTTTTCCTTATGGTTGATCTCTCGGATTATGTCGAAGATCTGGTCGATTAGCTTTGGTGCAAGTCCTAGGCTGGGTTCATCCAACAATAATAGCTTTGGAGAACTCATGAGGGCCCTGCCTACAGCCAGCATCTGCTGTTCTCCACCGGAAAGAGTTCCGCCTTTCTGAGAACATCTTTCTTTAAGTACAGGGAAATATGAATATATCCTCTCGAGGTTTTGGGATATTGTCCCATGATCGGTAATAGTATAGGCGCCAAGCATAAGGTTCTCTAATACAGTGAGATCATAGAATATCTTCCTGCCTTCAGGACAATGTGCAATCCCCTTCCTTACGACATTTTCCGGACGT
>CAZRKP010000019.1:0-94102 GCA_964600895.1 uncultured Victivallis sp. | reverse complement strand
GGCATAAGCTACTCCGTTGCAAATGCTAATAAATATTTCTAGCAGTTGCAAACGGGTATATTTCCCTTCATATTCCTTTTTCCTGTTCTTCAGACCGTCGAGTACTGTCTGGAAATTATCCCCCTTGATCTTTTTCATCGTGAAGTATACGCCAACTCCATTCATAACCCCCATCTCATGGACTGGGATTACATTGGGATGCTCGATATTGGCTGTGGCGCGTGCCTCCCTTACGAAACGCTCTATTTCGGTAGGCTTGTTCTTGATCTCTGGACGCAGCATCTTTATGGCGACATCTCGGTCAAGGTTGGGATCATGTGCACTGACGACAAGCCCCACCCCTCCAAATCCTATTGTATGAACTGAAGCATAATGGCTTGTTGGAACGCTATTTGTGATGTTGAAGGCTTTTCTGACATCATCAAAATTCACCGGTGGAACTGACTCATTGTCCTTTCTCTCAAACATCCCCATGGTCCTTTCAGACTCGGGTTTTACCTTGATGGTCCTGTCAGTCTTTGGCTTGCGTATGCTCATTGAAGATTTAAATCACTTATCCTTTCCTGCGGTGATCCTGGCCTTTTCGGAGCTGACCTTGCTTGAGATCTCCATGCCCCATTGCATGCTGGCCTTCCGGAGTTCACGAACCACTGTCAGGCTTTTCTTGACGATCGACTGCCCTTCGGGCGTTGAATAGAATTTGATCATGGCGTCCAGTTCCTCCTCCGTGTATTTCTCGGTGTAAACCGGAACAAAGTATTCCAAAAGGCTCTCGGGGGTCGCAAACTTACAGTAAAGTTCCTTGTCTTCAGCAGGCATAGGAGCCTGCTTGATGGTATCAAGGAGGGCTTCTACATATGCTTGGACAGCCCCGGATATCTTAAGTACCTTCAGTGCCTTGTCTTTTTTCGTCTCCTGCGGAGTGTTTTCAGCTCCAAGCAGGATGACAGACATGAAAAGTGCGGCAAACAACAAAAGAATCTTATTTTTATTCATATTCCAGATCCAAAAAAAAACCCCGTCCTGCGACGGGGTGGTATTTTAAGTTGGTATTATTCCTTGGCCATCGGACAACTGAGCTTGTCAAAGAGATCTTTCTTCAGGAACTTTGTAAGATTGGTACCGTCATCATCTTTCGCACGGATCGCATAACGTTCCTGAATGCCCTTGCTCGTCTTCCTCTTGTAGACGACCTTCCTGCAGTCCCCGTCGGCAATCGTGACAGCCTGGCGTTTCTTGACGTTGTAGAATTTCATGATCCTACGTTCCTTTCCCTTTTGATATAAGGTTTTAAAAACCTATGGGGAGCATATATACTGGCGGGAAATATTGAATTCAAGCTGAACTCAAAAAAAAGTCCCTATTTTTAGAGGGGCAAGACCTGATGTTTCAACAAACCATTTTCAAGGCCTGTGCAAGCTTGGAAGCTACCACATCAATGCTGAAATCCCTTTTTACCAATTCCCTGCCCTTCCCTCCGATCTTAGTGCGAAGTTCGCAATCATCAAGAAGGCTTATTATCTTGGAAGCAAAGCTGGGATTGTCTGCTGCCGTCAGGCAGTATTCATCCACTCCCGCAACTTCGGCGTTCATTCCCACTGGCGAGCAAACTGAAGGAACCCCTGCTGCAAGATACTGCAAAAGCTTGTAAGCTGATTTGCCCCTTGAGAACGGATCCTCTGAAAGCGGCATTATTCCTATGTCAAATCTTGCGATTTCAGCCCCCTGTCTTTCAAGGCTCCATGCAATATTTTCAAAATCAAGTCCTTCTATCGACACCTTCCGGTCTGAAACCACTCTGAGCACAAAAGGATGTCGGTTGCGAACTTCGCGGAGGGCCGGGGTAACCATCTCTATGTACCTAAGGGTGCTCCTTGTTCCTATCCAACCTATTATCGGCGGGGAGGAAAGGCTGTAATTGATCTTTAATACGGAAGCCTTCAGATCTACGGATGACGGAATTATCTCGACAACTGCTTTCGGATTGATCTCCTTCACCTTATCTGCAAGGACCTTGTTTGCGGCAATAACCATATCCGAGCCGCCCACAGTCCTCTTAAATTTCATCATTCGCGTAAAGCTTTCATAGTCGGCAGGATTTGCAGAGCATGAGGCATTCTTATGGTATATGGCGTCATCGAAGTCAAAAACCAGGCTTTTCGCCCTTCTACGGAGTTCCATAAAGTCGAACATTGAAAGCAGTCGTTTTTGAAGGAGGGTAACTGGATATGACGATGCCTTCCTGAAAAGGAGAAGCCTATTCAGGTAGGATTCCGGTAGGATCTCAACTTCAGCTTCGATGTCATTCTGCCTGAGATATGGCACCAGATCAAGCACCCTTATCCTTGAACTCGGGGTCTTTTCAGATTTCACCAGGAACAGGACCTTCATTGCTCAATCCTTTCATAAAGGACGAAGGTCTTCTTTTTCCCCTCCCTGAATATTGCCACTTGTTTGAATGGAAAGGGAATCTTTGCTTCTTCAAACATATCGAAAATTTCTTTATCTTTGTCTTCTAAGAACAGAAAAACCTTGGGGGCTTCAATTTTCTTGAAGCCTTCATCTAGTTCCTTGGCAGTTATTGCACTGAAGATCGGTACCCAGGTTCGTGCGTCCTCAGACGTACGAACCGTCTTCTGTATCTGACATCTAGGTCTAGGTTCAGGAAGCAGATATCTTGAGAAATCCTTGAAGGTCAATCGTAGGTACTCAGCGTTTGAATAGTATGCCAATCTCAGATCGTCCACCCCAGAAATGAGAACAGGACGCACTGAAAATGAGACAGCGCTTTTCTGAACAAAAGAGGAAACTTCCTTTATCCAGAGCTTATCGGAAGAGTACCACAATCCCTTTCCTATGCATATCGCAACCATTAGGATTATCATTACTGAGGTGATTTTTGTGGCAAATGCCGATTTAAGTGCTTTGATTTCTTTGAGTAAAGAAATCAAGCGGTCTAACCCGCAAGCAGCGATGATTGCTAGGCATATGGCTAGAGGATAGAGGTATCTACCTTGATAGGGAAGTCCGGAGAAGAAAATTATAAGCCTTGAGATTATCATTTCCACAATCAATATGATGAGGAATCTACCTCCAGGACTTTTCCAGCATTCTTTTAATCCCCTCCAGGAAAAGCAAAGGAGAACAATATTTGTCGGGAAAACAGCTTCAAATAGCCTACCGAGAAATATGAGCCAAAGTTTTATTGTTATAATAAATCCCATTTTCAGTGCTTCTCTTTTTGGAGTACTTCTTCAGCTTTTAGGTTCATAAATCCTCGGAAGAAACTGGATATCCTATAGTCTACTGGCCCCCACAAAGACTGGCTTCCGCCCAAAAGCAGCTGTATTGGAACCGTAACAACAATAAAAGAGCAAACCAACAAGGAGACTGAAAGAAAGGTTCTTCTTATGATAAATTTGACATTCCTTTCTTTAAAGGCAAAATAAACACCCACGAGGAACCAGATTATCGCTGCAAATATAATCTCGATGCCTTCGGTCCGAGTCATCGTTGCTAAACCAGTAAATATTCCTGGAGCAATCCACCAAAGCACCCCCTTTTCTGCGGCCTTCACGGCAAAAGCTACAGCAGTAATTAACAACAAATAGAACAATGAATCCCTCATTATTTCAGCACTTAGCCTTAATAGATAGGGATGTATGGCAACCAAAAGGGCTGCATATAGTCCAATCCTCTCGCTAATGAGCTTTTTCCCAAGCCAGAATACAGGAATAAGCAGGAGGGTCCCCGCTATGATGGAAACAGCTATGCCTGTGTTAAAGGCTCCTATCCCGGCATATTCACCCAAAGCCATTAATCCAATATACAGCGGTGGCATCCTCTGATTGAGGGACACTGCTCCTTCGATGTTCCCCGAAGCCGCTTCCTTTGCCATCCAGAGATATATTACCGAATCCTTGTCGATACCAGTATCAATGCAAGCACGTGCCACCCTCAGCCCTAATGCGAGGACGATGATGAGAAGTAACCAGGTAAATGCCCTGTCTTTTAACATTTCTGAAACCTTCATTTTGCGGATTTCCTCCATGTTTCGGAAAACTTTTAATATAAACCGACAAATGCTTTAAGCAAAACCACACATTATTCAAGATTCACCGCATCCTTCTCAAGAATATATTTTCTGGTTTTTTAAATTGTTAATGGCATATTGTTATAATAAGCAATATATTAGTTGTTTAGCTAAATCCGGAGAATAAATGTTTCCATTAGGTATTGAGGAGATTGGTTCATATATCCCGCACGGCAGGATCTCGAATTATTCCCGCAAGGAAAAGTTCGCAATCACCGACCAGTTCATCGAGGAGAAGATCGGAGTCCAGGAGGTTTCCATAAGGGAGCCTACCGAGGAGACGTCCGAACTTTGCGTGCGCGCCTACCAGAACCTCAGGATAAAGAAAGATCTGAATCCAGAGGACGTTGATGTCGTCATAGTCGTGACACAGAATCCAGACTTCAACATTCCACATGTGTCCGCGATGCTCCATGGTATGCTTGGATTCAAACCGAATTGTGCATGCTTTGACATATCTCTCGGATGTTCCGGCTTCGTATATGCACTTTCTGTCATCCAGTCCTTCATGCATGCTAACGGATTAAAGAATGGTCTCCTTTTCACAGCTGATCCTTACTCCAAGATAATTGACAAGGATGACAAGAACACGTCTTTGCTTTTCGGTGACGGAGCAGCAGTTACCTTGATATCCGACAAGCCAATTTTCACAACTGGAAAATTCACTTTCGGGACAATGGGGAAGGATTACGAGGATCTGATTTGCAGAAACAAGAAACTGCACATGAATGGCAGGTCCGTGTTCAACTTTACCGCAAAAGTGCTTCCTGACGACATCCACAAGGTTCTGAAGGTCAACGGAACAGAAATAAGCAAGATAGACAAGTTCATATTCCATCAGGGCAGCAAATTCATAGTGGACACCCTTACAAAGAGAATTGGGCTTCCCCCTGAAAAGGTCGTCTTCAACGCAAAAAGCTTTGGAAACACAGTATCCTCGTCAATTCCGATCATTCTTGAAAAAGAAATTCATGAAAAGCAAAATCGTCTTATGGTCATAAGCGGTTTCGGGGTTGGATTATCTTGGTCAAGTGCTGTTATCAAAAGAACCTGATTTTTCAGAAAATCTTCAGAATCACGCTTGCAAATCAATCACAATGCCTTAGTATACTTTTACAACTTTTACAGTTTTGTAAAAGTTCAAAAACCTATGAATGCAGGAACGGAAAAAGCAAAGCGTCACCTTGTTGATGCAGCTGGCAGGATAAGCCAGGATTTCGGCCTGAGTAGAATATTCGGACAGGTCATGGCTGCCATCTACCTTCGCGAAGGCCCCTCTTCACTCGATGACATCGGCAAGGAACTCAATCTCAGCAAGGCAGCTGTTAGCATTGCCACACGTCAACTAGACAAGTTGGGCGTAATCAAACAGGTTTGGATAAAAGGTGACAGGAAGACCTATTACCAGACATCCGACCATCTAACATCAACATTGCAAAAAGGTATCCTTGAACTCCTGAGAAACAAGCTACGCGCCACCGATGAAATATTACAGGAGGCAGAGCGTTGCCTACTTGATTCAGAAGAAAATCAGGAAAAGAAATTCCTCACTCAGCAGATTGAACGAGCAAAGAAGATTCACCAGAGGGTTGATGGTCTCATTAACAATCCACTTATCAAGATGGTAAGCGGCTAAAGAATCAGCTAGGCCGATTCTTCATAATGTTTTGATGTCAGTTACGCGCATAATTGACGGGGCGGAGCTCGGAAAGACATATCCGAAACTCGAATTAAGGGAGCCAACATGTTAAATGGAAAAACTGTCCTTGTTACAGGAGCAGATGGCTTTATAGGATCTCATCTCGTTGAAAAGCTCTTATGCCATGGTTGCAGGATAAGAGCTCTTTCGCAGTATAACTCTTTCAACAGTTGGGGATGGCTTGAAAATATAAAACGTCTTAATGATGTTGAAGTTGTATGCGGAGACATAAGCAATCCTCATACTTGCATACATATCACAAAAGACATTGACATAATTTTTCATCTAGCTGCACTTATTGCCATCCCCTACTCATATGCAGCTCCATCAAGCTATATTGACACAAACGTAAAAGGAACTTTCAATATCTGCCAGGCGGCACTTGACAACGGATGCAGGAAAGTAATCCATACATCCACAAGTGAAGTTTATGGAACGGCGCTGTATATCCCAATAGACGAGAACCATCCCCTTCAACCTCAAAGCCCTTATAGTGCCAGTAAAATCGGCGCTGACGCAATTGCAATGAGTTTCTTCAATTCATTTGCTCTTCCTGTTGTTGTCGCAAGGCCTTTCAACACATATGGCCCTAGACAATCAGCCAGAGCTGTAATCCCTTCTATAATTATCCAGATCGCTGATGGGAAGAAAGAAATAAAACTCGGAGACACCTCTCCTACGAGAGATTTCAATTATGTAGAGGATACTTGCACAGGATTAATTAATCTTTGTAACTGCAAAAAGGCGATAGGTAAAACCATAAATATCGGATCTGGCACTGAAATATCCATTGCCGACACACTGGACACGATTAAAAAACTCATGAACAGTAATGTAAAATACATTACGGATAAAAAACGACTTCGCCCGGAGAATTCAGAAGTGTTTAGATTATGCTGCGACAATTCCAAGTTAAAATCACTCACTGGATTCAAACCTAAGTTCACTCTTGAAGCTGGGCTCAGGAAAACAATTGACTGGTTCAGCGCCCCGAAAAACCTATCTAAATATAAATCCGACATATACAATGTATGAAAATATTGTAAAATTCATTAGGCAAACATACCGAGGCAGAAAGCTCGTCCCTCTCCATGAACCTTGTTTTAAAGGCAGGGAAAAACAGTATGTGATAGACACTATTGATACGAGCTTTGTATCGTCGGTCGGTGAATATGTAACCCGTTTTGAAAAGGAAATTGCCACTTTTTGCGGAGCAAAGTTCGCAGTAGCCACAATCAATGGGACAGCAGCCTTACATGCCACTCTAAAGCTTTCTGGGATAAACGCAGGAGATGAGGTCATAACTCAGCCACTCACTTTCGTCGCCACTGCAAACGCAATAGCCCATACCGGAGCAAAACCTGTATTTGTCGATGTTGATCGCAAAACACTTGGCTTGAGCCCTGAAAAACTTGATTATTTTCTAAAGAAAAATGCAATGCTTAGAAGTTGCGGTACTTTCAATAAAAAAACTGGACGTAGAATAAAAGCCTGCATCCCAATGCATACTTTCGGTCATCCTTGCCTTATACAAGATATCGCTAAAATTTGCAGAAAATACAAGATTATTCTAATAGAAGACGCTGCTGAATCAATTGGCAGCTATTATAGGAATCTGCATACAGGGCTTTTTGGAAAAGCAGGGATACTGAGTTTTAACGGTAACAAAATCATAACCACCGGAGGCGGGGGAATGATTATTACAAACAATGAGAATTTTGCAGAAAAAGCTAAACATCTGACGACAACGGCAAAAATTCCCCATAAATGGGAATATGTTCATAACAAAATAGGATTCAATTACAGGCTCCCAAACATAAATGCCGCTTTAGGTTGTGCACAATTGGAAAATCTTCCTTTATTTCTAAAGAGAAAAAGGAAACTAGCTGAACACTATAGGAATTTTTTCAATAAAATTGGCATGTCTTTCATGATAGAACCTGACAATTCTCTTTCTAACTACTGGTTGAACTCAATTATTTTGAAAAATCTTAACGAAAAAAATAAGTTCCTCTATTATTCAAATTCAAAAGGAATAATGACTCGTCCCGCCTGGCGACTCATGAATAAACTTATTATGTATAAAGACTCCCAGTGCGGTGATCTCTCAAATTCCAAATGGCTTGAAGAAAGGATTGTTAACATTCCAAGCAGTATAAAAAACTGTATTATCACATAACCACCTGCAAAGGCAATTTATATGAAAGATAAAATCGTTCTTGTCGGCGGTGGAGGACACTCCAGAGTTGTAATAGATGCAATATTAAAAAAGGGTAACTATTCTATTGTTGGCGTGGTGGACAATGATCCGGCCTTGGAGGAAGTATCAGACCAGAGGGTAATAGGAGATGATTCATCCCTATTAGGTATTTTTGATTCCGGATGTAGAAAGGCTTTCATATGCCTAGGTTCGATAGGTAACACGGCCATAAGAAGAAAAATATTCGTCCTTCTTAAAAAGATAGGATTCATTATTCCTGTGATTTCTCATCCCGGAACAATTATCGGGAATCACGTTGAGATAGGGGAAGGTACTTTTGTCGCCCCTGGAGCAGTGATAGGTACAGGATCGAAAATCGGCAGGAACGTCATTGTAAATACAAATGCCTCTCTTGATCATGATTGTGAGTTAGGTGATTTTGTGCATGTAGCTCCAGGATGCACTATAAGCGGTGGAGTCGTAATAGGCAATGACACACATATAGGATTAGGCTCATGTATTGTTGAATATAAAAGTATCGGCGCAAACTCCTTTATAGGAGCTGGAAGCATTGTCATATCAGACATGCCCGGTGACAGCAAGGCCATGGGAAGTCCGTGTAAAGTAGTTGGGAGATGGAATGGATAATGTTTTTATCATTGCCGAGGCCGGAGTCAATCACAACGGCGACATCAGGCTTGCAAAAAAGCTTGTCGACATCTCAGTTGCAGCTGGAGCGGATGCAGTTAAATTTCAAACTTTTATGGCAGATGAAATAGCAACAGAACATGCCTGCAAGGCCGACTACCAGAAAATAACCACGGATGAAAACGAGTCGTATCTCGAAATGCTTAGAAGACTCGAACTTAGTGAACAACAGCATGTTTTGCTTAAAGATTACTGCAATAATAATAACATTATGTTCATGTCTTCACCTTTTGATCTTGCCAGCATTGATCTTCTTAATAGGATTGGGCTGCAGATTTTTAAAATCCCCTCAGGCGAAATCACAAACCTTCCTTATCTGAGGAAACTTGGAGCTTTAAGGAAAAAAGTCATACTGTCGACCGGATATGCAAAATTGCCTGAAATCAAAGCTGCGCTTCAAATATTAAATGAAAACGGTACAAGGAAAAAGGACATAACACTTCTACATTGCACATCAGAATATCCTGCCCCAATGAATGAAGTCAATCTATTAGCCATGACCACATTAAAAAAGACATTCGGAGTCAAAGTTGGATATTCTGATCATACGCTTGGGGTTGAAATCTCAATTGCTGCAGTTGCACTTGGGGCAAAGGTCATAGAAAAGCATATTACTCTCGACAAAACGATGGATGGACCTGATCATAAGGCGTCGCTGGAACCAGATGAATTAAAGAAATTGGTGTCATCAATCAGAAATGTTGAAAAAGCTCTCGGTTCCGGCATTAAAGCACCTTCAATATCTGAGCTAAAGAACATTTTACTGGCAAGGAAAAGCATTGTAGCTGCAAAAGACATCAGAAGATTTACGCCTCTTGACGGAAACAACATGACATTAAAAAGACCGGGCACCGGAATAAGCCCAATGAAATGGGATATGATTGTAGGGCACAAGGCGAAAAGGGATTTCAAGAGAAACGAGTTGATCGAAATTTAAATGTGCAGAATTTCAATACATCAGAGCCAATATATACCATGGCCTCCTTATTTCACAAAAATAGCCTCCTCCGAGATATTTGTAATTATGGATTCAGTTCAGTTCCAGAAAAACGGAGTTCAGAACAGGAATAAAATAAGGGGGAAACAAGGTGAATTCTGGTTGACAATACCAGTAACTGGTCATCTTTCTGATCTCATATCTGAAAAACATGTATCTGACTTTCGCTGGAATAAAAAACATTGGAACTCCTTGGTCACCTCATATTCCAAAGCACCATTCTGGAATCTTTATGCAGCTGAACTTGAGGATATCTATATGGCAAAAGAGGATAACCTTGGCAGGATAAATGAGAAGTTTCTGTTCTATATAGTTAATAAACTCGGGCTTAAAACAAAGATACTTAGAACATCCGATCTTGAAGTTGCAGGTAACAAATCTGACCTTGTCCTAAATATCTGTAAAATTTTGAATGCAAAAACCTACATAAGCGGATCTGGGGCTAAGGGTTATTTGATTGAAGAGGATTTCATTCGGAATAACATATTTATTGAATACAAGGAGTCAAAGCCTCCAGTCTATGAGCAATTCAACGGAGAATTCATCCCCGGCCTATCAATTTTAGACATGATGTTCAATGTGGATATTGAAGATTTAAGGATATTGCTATTCCAAGACAAGTAATATCATAAAATGGCATCATATATATTGATGAGAGCTCTTAAATATGAAGATTATATTCCCAGTCAGTTCTAATAAATCAAGCTGTTATAATTGGAGATTGCTATGAGAAAATTAAACATTGTTCTTGGCGATTTGAGATATAATAATTCCATTATGAAAGGCAGACAATTTGTCCCTCTTGGAGCAGGATATCTCACCTCATATGCCAAAAAAGTCTTCGGTGATTCAATTAGCATCCGGATCTTTAAAGACCCATCGGATCTACTAGACTATGCTAAGGTGAATAAGCCCGATCTTGTTGGTTTCTCACATTACTTCTGGAACACTGAGCTGAACCTCCTAACAACGAGAAAGTTAAGATTACTGCTTGGCGCTAAGGTCAAAATCGTCTTGGGCGGCCCTTCAATCGATTCTGATCCCGAGATGCTTCTCGACACCTGTAATCGATATACTGAAATTGATGCAATTATTCCAAATGAAGGAGAACAAGGATTTACCAATATTATTAAAACCATTCTTTCCGGCGATGGATTTCGAAATGCTATTGATGGGGTTGCCTTTGAACAAGATGGTCAGTTGATTACTGGCAAGGCTATTGGTCTTTCAACCGATCTATCCACCGTTCCCTCCCCTTATCTCACTGGCATATTGGATCAATTCATGCATGGTGAATATCAACCATTGCTGCAAACGTCACGAATGTGCCCATATACTTGTGCGTTTTGCGTGTCAGGTAAGAATGAAGGCAAACTCCGCATGTTCCCAATCGAACAAGTGAAAGCGGAGACTGATTATATCGCATCAAGATATAAGGAATATCCTAATATCCTTATGTATATTGCAGATGATAATTTCGGCATTTTTGATCGGGATGTTGAAATTGCACAGCATATTCGCTCTGTATCAGAAAAAACAGGATATCCAAATAAATTATTCTATTATAATGACAAGAAATTTGGAAAAACATCGCAGGATGTTCATGACATTGTCGGACATATGTGCTTTCATGGCTTAACCCTTGCATTGCAAACAGATAATCCAGAGAGTCTAAAGGCCATAAATCGACGTAACATGTCTGTTAATCAGCTTAATGAAGCAATAGCCTGGGGTAAATCTAAAAATATGCCTATTACAACTGAGCTCATTTTTGGACTGCCCATGGAAACCAGACAATCATTTCTCGATCTGATTGATAAATGTTTTGAAATGAACTTTGATAACATTCACTGTTATAACCTGATCATATTTGATGGTATTATATTAAATCGGCCTCGCGTCCGCAAACAGTTTGGTATAAAAACAAAGTATCGCCATGTAAGCGGTTCATTTCTTCAACTTGAGAATGATTTCTGCGCCGAAGCCGAAGAAGTTGTCGTTGGAGCAAGCAGTTTTAATATTGATGATTTCATGCTAATCCGGCACATCAATGTAATACTCTACACTATCTCATATTTGCGCATGCATACAGCTTTTTTTGCATATATTAAAAAGCTTGGTATTAAATTTACAGTTTTTTCGGAGAAAATGTTTGATACTACTGGGATAAATGATAATCTCGATGCTGAATATATCGATTTCCTTAACGATTTGAACAGGGCCATAAATGACGAGCTTTTTGATAGCCGTGAAGCACTCGTAGACCACATGAAGCGTTTTAGCGAGCAAAGCGCAGTAAATATTCCTGAGCCTTTAATAATCAATACTGTATTTGGCCATCGGATGCTCCAAAATAAAAATGGCTGGGTTGCGAGATTGTTGCTCCGCACATTGGGAAAATGCATAAACGAAGACAATAAGCAACTGATTCTATCGCAAGGGGAAGCACTTCTAATGCAAGAAGCCGCAAATATTGCAGGTGATTCACAAAAGGATGTATAATGGACAATAATATTAAAAACTGGGATGATATATATAGCGCCAACAAGGCTGGATGTTTTATGAATTATCCAAATGATAACTTTGTGACGTTGTTTTTTCAAAACAAAAAACACATCAACACTTCAGGAAAATGCTTGGATTACGGTTTTGGCTCTGCAAATAATTCTGAGTTCTTGTTGCAGCACATGGGTGAATTATTTGGAATTGAAATATCTAAAAGCTGCTTAGAAATAGCAAATAAAAGGTTGTCTAAATTTACAAACTATCATCCGGATAACTTCTTTATTGATGGCGATAATAAATGTTTTAATGGTTGCTTTGATCTAGTAGTGGCATGGCAAATGTTATACTATAACGACAAGGCTGGATTGAATTCCTCTATAGATAAGCTTTTCAATTATCTAAAAGTTAATGGGATTTTGATATGTACATTGATTACTCCGAAAGATGTAAAGGTCAAACATTCAACAATGGTAGATAAAGATACATATTTGATTGACAAGCGGATTCCGCATCAGGAAGGTTGTATGGTCTTCTCACCAAAAACCGATAAGGATTTCATTAAATTGTTCGCTCGATTTGAAATTGTCGACCATGGCTATTACGAACGCGCCTCGTTCTTATTTGAAAACACAACATCTGAATATTATTTAGTAGCGAAAAAACATGATTGAATACGATTCAGTCCAGCAGGAATCTTCTTTTCCTTTTTATATATCAAGACTTAAGAGCTTTTCCCTTATATGTTTTTCAATTATAATTTCAACGAATTATTTTATCTTTTATAGGCTTATCTTCTATCAGTATTGATGGTTTAATTATGAAAATGATTCCTCATTCAAGCAGCTTTCTTGACAAATCAGATTTCTCACATGTCTCCGATATAACAGATCGCAATTACATAGGTGAAGGCAAGATTTGCGCTGAACTGATAAATCATCTAAAATCTATTTCATCCCGTAAATATGCTATCCTCTCAAATAATGGTTCTGAAGCATTGGAACTTGCCCTTTACGGATTAAAGGTTCTTTTTCCAGGAAAATCCCACGTAATAGTTAGTTCTTATACCTGTACATCGGTCATCAATGCAATTCTGAAGGCTTCCCTTAAACCAGTTTTCACCGATATCCTCCGTGATTCATTAAATATTGATTCTTCTGATGCTGCGAATAAAATAAATGGCAATATACTTGCCATCATATGTTCAAATATTGGTGGTGTACCTGACGATTATGGGAAAATAAAACAATTCAGGATACCAATTATTTCCGACTGCGCCCAAGCCTTAGGGACTATTTTTAATTCAAAGTGCCTTATGTCACAAGGATATTGCACTGCCCTCTCATTTGGTTCTACAAAGATGATTACTGGAGGTTTAGGAGGCGCTTTACTTTGTGACAATTCAGAGTTTTATAAAATAGTTAAAAGATATTCGCTTCCGGAGTTAAAGGTTTCTGAATACATTTCTGAAGGGTTTTTCCATACTTCTGGGCAGCATTCCAGTGATTTGAACTCCGGCGTTACCTTATCCCAGTTAAAACGTCTTCCAGATATAATAAAAAGACGACGACATATTTCCGACATATACGACTCCTCTCTCTCAGCCTTAAAGGACATTTCTATTTTGAAGGAGAGCCCTGGATTGCGATTTAATCGGTTTCGTTATTATTTCTTAACACACAATTCAAAATCCTGGCTTGCCTTTCTACAAAATAATTATATAGATGCGCGATCTTCAATCTCCCATGTAATCCCCTGCTATTTTAAATCCAGGAATAAATTCATAAACCTTCATAAAACCGCAAGTCAAGTTGTATCTCTACCGATTTATCCAGGATTAAAAGGAATACAGTTAGAATATATTTCATCTGTCATTAATAGTTTTAAATGAATAAGGCAGTTCAAATGAATAAAATACTTGGAATAACTGGTATTCGCTCAGATTATGATTTGATGACCAGCCTATATAATAAGTTTATGGATAACCCGGAAATAGATTTCCGTCTCCTAGTCGGAAGCGCGCATCTCTCCAAGACATACGGCCATACAATAGACAATATCATTGATGATGGCTTCCCAATTCTCTCATCAATTGAATGCCTTATTGATTCAGACACTCCATCATCAAGATTGAAGACTGCTAGCATTATGCTTATGAATTCCATTGACATAGTTAGCAACTGGTCTCCTGATATCATTATATATGCCGGTGACCGTGAAGAGGTATGGATTGGAGCTATGCTGGGCACCTACCTTGAAATTCCAACTGTACATTTTTACGGCGGCGACCATACAATTACCGGTCATGTTGATAATCCAGTTCGTCATGCGGTATCGAAGTTATCTACAGTTCATATGGTTGCCATGGAGGAGCACAAGAAACGACTATTGTTGATGGGCGAGTCCGCAAATAGAATTCATGTTATTGGAAATATGTCACTTGATAATTTCATGTCTACCAGAATAATCCCCCTTCTTGAACTAAAAAAACAGATTGGAATGAGGATTGATTTTAATAATTTTGCTCTTTTAATATTTCATCCTGATCCATCAGAGAAATCAGTTGCTGGAACATATTTCGAAAATATTTTGCTGGAATTAAAGAGTTCTGGCATAAATACATGTGTAAGCTATCCTAATACTGATCCCGCAAATAAATCAATCATTGATTTAATAGAAAAGCATAAGAATGAAAAAACATTTTACTTTTATAAAAATCTTAACAGAGATCAATTTATATCATTATATAAATATTCCAGGTTTATTATCGGAAATTCTTCTTCTGGAATAATGGAGGCCGCAAGCATACCTATTCCTGCTATAAATGTTGGCTTGAGACAAGTTGGGCGCTTTGCAGGCAAAAATGTAATTTTCTGCAGAGGTGATAGAAATAACATAGCCAAGGCAATTAAGTGTGCACTCTCCTCGAACTTCAGGAAAACAATTAAAGACATTCATAATCCATATGGTAATGGGAAGAGCACAGAAAAGGCATATAAAATATTATTAAAACACAATTTCAATGCTATTAGACTTAAGAAAGAAGATCCACTTGTTACTTCTCACCGCATATTTCCACTGACATGATAAACATTAGGAGTAATGAATAATATGAATATAGTTGTATTTTCAACACATCCTGACGATGAAACTCTTGGTTGCGGAGGTACGCTATTAAAAAGCAAGGATAATGGTGAAATCCTTTACTGGATAATCTGTACAAGAATCTACGAGGAATTCGGCTATTCAAGGAATTTTATTGCAAAAAGGGACAAAGAAATTAATAATGTTTCCATGCAATATGGATTTGAAAAGATATTCGAATTAGACGTGCCGACAACAAAACTAGACAGCTTTCCTCGAGACATACTTGTTGATAAAATATCCAAAATATTTGACGATATCAAACCTAATATCGTATTTTTACCCCATAGAGGTGACGTACACAGCGATCACAGGATTGTGTTCGATGCTGGATACAGCTGTACCAAATCATTCAGGCATAAATCAATAAAGAAAATATTGATGATGGAAACCTTGAGCGAAACAGAATTTGCGCCAGCCCTTGAAGAATGTTCTTTTATTCCTAATTATTATGTCGACATAAGCAAATATTTGGATGAAAAAATTAAAATTATGAAATTGTATAAAAGTGAAATAAAGAGGCATCCATTTCCAAGAAGTGAAAGGAATATCAAATCTCTTGCCTCATTTAGGGGCGCCAGCGCAGGCTGCAAAGCCGCGGAATCATTTGTATTACTCAAGGAAATTGCATAGAGGAGATTTTGCATTGTTGAATAATAAAACAATTATTGCAATTATCCCGGCTAGGGGTGGCAGCAAAGGAATACCAAGAAAAAACATCAAACCCCTAGCTGGTAAACCATTAATTTCATGGACAATTATTGAGGCATTGAAAAGTAAATATATCGATAATGTAATAGTCTCAACAGAAGATCCTGAAATATCCGAAATATCCTTAAAATACGGTGCCGATGTCCCCTTCCTAAGGCCAAAGCACCTTGCTACTGATTCAGCAAAGGGGATAGACGTCTATATCCATGCAATCAATTGGTTTAGGAAGAAAGGTGTTAGTTTTGACATAGTAGTAGTATTACAGCCAACATCACCAGCTAGAATTTCAGAGGATATAGATGGCGCACTTAATTATTTCTTAAAAAAGAATGCCGATATGGTGATCTCTGTATGCAAAACTGAACATCATCCATATTGGGCTGGGACTCTCCCAAAAGACCTCCGTATGGATAAATTTATTGACAGCAAGCTCATGTTCATGAATCGCCAGGATCTTCCTGTTTTCTACCGACTTAATGGCGCAATTGAAATATCTACATCCCAATACCTGTTAAGGAATATGAATGCCTTGGGCAAAAACACTTTTGCATTTATAATGAGTCCAGATAGGTCCATAGATATAGATAGTTCTATCGATTTTGAATTTGCTGAATTACTTATCAATAAAAGAGGTCAATAATGGGCAACAAATCAGACAAATTCCTTTTAAGCAGAAATTCTACTGTAAAACAAGCCATGCAGACTATGAAAGACATTGGAGGCAAGGTCCTTTTTGTTGTAGAGAGGAACAAGGAACTTTATGGTGCCTTAAGCGATGGAGACATTCGCAGATGGATTTTATCTGGGAGGCAATTATCTGAAAAAGCCTATCAGGCCTGTAATAGCAATCCTATTGTTGTCAATAGCGGTTACAATATTTCAACGATAAAGAAACTCATGCTTGACAATCAGATAGAATCCATTCCTGTGCTCGATGATAATAACAGGATTTCCGATATATTGACCTGGGACACCATATTTAGCGAAGGAATTATTAAACAGAAGAATAAATTATCTATACAAGTGGTGATAATGGCCGGCGGTAAAGGTTCTAGGCTCGATCCATTCACTACAATACTTCCAAAACCCCTTATCCCGATAGGTGATAAGCCGATAATAGAAATTATAATGGATAAATTCGGCGAATATGATGTAAAAGAATTTTTTATCTCTGTTAATCACAAATCACGAATGATCAAGTCATACTTTGAAGATGTAGACGGACAATATAAAATACATTACATTAATGAAAAATTGCCTTTGGGCACTGCAGGATGCCTGCACATGCTTACGAAAAGAATAAAAAATCCATTTATCGTAACAAATTGCGACATCATTGTGGACATAGACTATGCAGACTTGCTTGCATTCCATCAAGAGGAAAAAAACGATATGACAATTGTTGTATCATGCAAGCATTATGTCATCCCTTATGGAATCTGTTTAATTAAAAATGGTGGAACTCTCTCCAAGTTAAATGAAAAACCAGAATATGAGTTTCTTGTAAACACAGGGATGTATATCCTTAATGACAGCATACTACGGCTTATTCCAATAAACCAATATTTTGACATGACAGATTTAATCAAATTAGCTAAAAGGAAAAAGCTTAAATTGGGAGTATATCCTATTGATGAGAAATCTTGGATTGATATAGGACAATGGGATGAATATCATAAGGCAGCAAAAAACCTGATGATCAAATAATAATTCTAAAAATACCATGAGAAAAATGTAAAAAGGATGTTCCCGTCATTAAATTATTTTTGTGTGATGTTTGACTTGTCTATTGTGATTGCCAGGATATAAATATTTTCAATTTGTGCTTGGCATTAATCTTTCAATTTTAAATTAACCAAGGATTACATATGCGTATTATAGGTATAAACTGGAGTCATCCATCTGGAGCTTGCCTTCTTGAAAACAACATGATTGCAGCTGCTGTATGCGAAGAACGTTTTTCCAGGCTTAAGAATGACAAAGCATTCCCTTTGGAATCAATACGATACTGCAAAAGTTCCGGCAATATTTCCAATGAAATAACCGGTGTAGGGGTAACAAATCTAACTACTGCATACAAGGCTCAACTTTGGCAGTACAACTTGTCAGTAGAAGACATGATTCACGAACAGCATGCAGTTTGGTACCCTCGTTTATATGAAGGTAAAACAGTCGATGAAGCATTGGTTTTCAAGCATCGCTGGAACTGCAAGCAATATCCCGAAGAATATTGGTCTGAATACAATCCTGAAAAAGAAGAGACTTTCAGCTTTGACCGTCTAAAAATAATAGGTGATGTAGTCGGCATTAGCCCTGATCGGATAATTCCGATTGAGCATCACTGGTGTCATGCATATTATGGATATTACGGCAGTCCGTATAGAAACGAAAACAAGGCCCTTGTCATAACAATAGACGGAAGCGGGGACTATGGTCTTAACGCTACTGTTTCAATAGTTGAATCCGGTGAGATGCATCGCATATATGAAACTTCAAAATGTGTTCTGGGACGCATCTATAGCCATGTCACTCTGCTCTTGGGAATGAAGCGACTTGAACATGAATACAAGGTTATGGGACTTGCACCATACGGCAAAGAAAAATATGCACGTCCAGCATATGATATTTTCAACGATGTCCTTGACATAAAGGGAATTGAAATTGATTGGAAAAATCGCCCAAAGGACTGTTATTTTTATTTCAGAGATAAACTGGAAGGGATCAGGTTTGACAATATTGCAGCTGGATTACAAATGTGGGTTGAAGATGTTTTATGTAAATGGATAAGTAATATTGTAAATGAAACAGGAATTCATACAGTCATTGTTAGCGGCGGTGTTTCTATGAATATAAAGGCCATGGGCAAAGTTGCAGCTCTCAAGTGCATAGACCGTTTTTTTGTATGCGGAAGCAGCTCTGATGATTCCTGCCCAGTAGGAGCCGCCATTGGAGCCGCCATTCATTATGGCCAGTCTAAGACATCAATACAAATGGACACAATGTACCTTGGTCCTAATGTTGAACCGGATGATTCAAAAACAGTCCTTGCAAAAGCGGAAAATATACCAAACTTAATCGTCGAGCGCAATCCAAACAACAAACGAATAGCTGAACTGCTTGTTTCAGGATATGTTATTGGCCGCTGTAAAGGCAGAATGGAATTTGGACAGAGGGCATTAGGCAACCGTTCACTTCTTGCCGATCCTTCAATTGCTGATGTTGTTCCAAGAATTAACGCAATGATTAAAAATCGTGATTTTTGGATGCCTTTTGCACCAGTCATCCTAGACAAGTATGTTGAACGTTATCTTATAAATCCTAAAAATATCCAATCTCCCCATATGACAATAGGATATGAGACAACAGAAGAAGGCTGGAAAAGCATGAAAGCTGCATGTCATAGTGCTGATAAAAGCGCAAGAGCTCAGATACTGACAAAAAATGCAAATCCGGATCTTTATGATCTGCTCGAGTGTTTTTCTAAAATAACAGGTCGCGGAGCCCTTATGAACACCTCTTTCAACCTCCATGGTTATCCAATAGTTAATACTGCAACTGAGGCTTATGAAGTATTCATGAATTCAGAACTCGATGGCCTTCTCCTTGATGGAGGCCTTATCCTCAGACCCCACATGAAGCAGTCAAAATAATAATTTATTTAATAAGGTATTTTTATGCTCTCATTCATTTTTGAAGCATGGAAACGAATTCGGTGGATGAATAGTCAAGATCGCATAGGACCAGATTTTCCTTCAACTCATTGGCGATTACATTTCAAGTCAACAATGAAAGCTCTTTGCAAACGCAAATTTGCATACTTTGGTACTCATTCTGAAGTCCGTCCCGGTGCATATGCTATATGCTGTTCCCGCATACATTTAGGTAACCGTGTTATAGTTCGTCCAGGATCTGTGATTTTTTCAGATACTAATGGCTTTATCACCATTGAGGATGATGTAATGATGGGCCAAGGTGTTCATATTTATGTATCCAATCACCAATTTAAAAATCCTAATGTCCCTATAATTGAACAAGGTTCCTTCAAATTCAGTCACGTTATATTACACAAGGGTTGCTGGATTGGCGCCAACTCAATTATCCTTCCAGGTGTTGAAATTGGTGAAAATTCTGTTGTAGGAGCTGGAAGTATTGTTACTAAGAATGTCCCGGCACGGACATTATATGCAGGAAACCCAGCAAAACTAATTAGATCCATCGATTAATTCATTTATTTCATTAATATTTTACATATGTTTATTTTGGTCAGAAATTTCTTTTGTCTTATAAATATTATTAATCATAAAGGATTTTCATATTTATTATGAAAAGGATCAATCCATTTAAATCAATATATGACGCATGCAATAAGGGTAATTCGATGGAAAAACTCAATTCATTACCCCCTTTTCCAAGATACATTGATCTCGAATTAACTAACTTATGCAATTTTCAATGCTTGATGTGCCCAACAGGCCTTGGAACAGTTAAAAGACAGAAAGGTGTTATGAACCATAACACTTATAAGAATATTCTTGACCAAATAACCCATTACAAAACTCCCGTGCGACTCATAAGATGGGGAGAACCCTTTCTTCATCCAAGGTTAATCGAGTATGTCACAGAACTTAAGCATCATGGTTCAATTGTCCATATTAATACTAATGGCAGTATGCTTGATGAAAAGATGATTGATAAATTATTGGAAATCAAATTGGACAGTATAAAATTTTCATTTCAGGGTATTGATACAATAAGCTACTCCGAAACCCGCAACATTGATTTCTTTGATGAGCTTATCAGCAGGGTCAAATTACTATACGCCAAACGTGGAAACAGCATTCTGCCCTACATCCATCTCTCAACTACAACTACATATGAGACAGCGAAGCAGATAGAACTTTTTAAGAAATCAATTAAAGATTATGTTGACCTTTTATCAATTGGTAAAACTTTATTTAATCACATAGATCCTGACGAAACAACCCTTGATGATAATAAAAAATCTTTATTACTTTATTTAAAAAGTAAAGACACCGTATTAAGGAAGCATGTTGAATGTCCAGAAGTATTTGATAAACTTTCAATAAACTGGGACGGCACAGTAAGTGCTTGTTGTTTCGACTATGACAATAAGATGCTTGTTGGAGATTTAAAAACAAACACCTTAAAAGAAATATGGATATCAAAAAAAATGATGACATATCGTAAAATGCTAGCTGAAATGCGCCATGACGAATTGCCACTTTGCTCTGGATGTTATGATTATACCATTAACGATTAAATACCATTTTTTACATGTTAACAATTAAAACTAAACTATTATATGAATAAGAACTGGAAAATCCTTATACATTCAATGACTTTCAATCGCGATTTCGGTATTTCATTTATTCTTTCTCGTTTACTGGAACGTTTCGGTTGCAAGTGCATTATTGCGAATAATGCAAACATTGCGTCCATTCCCATCAAGCTTTGGAATCCTGATGCTGTTTTTTTTGTTACACCATCAAAAGCCGAAAAACTTATTAAATCTTATCCTAATGCAATGCCATTTATGTGTTCTGCAGAAGGCAGCGTCACCTACCATATAAATGAATCAAAAATAACTTCTGATCCTGAATTTCTATGTAAATTTTCACGGATTCATCTCTGGGGCGAGATACCTAGAAAACATTTATTTAATATTTATATGAAAAACCCGGGGGCAAAAGAAGAATTGTTTGATTCAATATTTAAAGTAGTGGGAAATATGCGAGGAGACATTATTAAATTCAGAAGAAAACGAAATAAGACTGGAAAAATTAAAATTGGATTTATAGGAAGTTTCTGGCTGATTAATTCTACAAAAAAGGATCTTTACCTTCTTAAGCACCTTTATGACAAAAAGGATGACATCTATACATGGGAGGAGATATTTCTACAGATTAAATACTTAAAAATCATGCTTGATATTATTAGCACTCTTGATAAAGATAAATATGAGATTAGCCTCCGTCCATATCCTCTTGAAAAAAAGAACCTCTATCAGGATATTAACTATATAAAGACTAATAATATTTCAATTAATGAATCTTTTGATTTTTCCACATGGGCTGGCCAGCAGGATATTATAATTGGGAATGGCATCTCTACAACTATCTCTCTTCTTGCAATCGCGAAAATACCTTTTATAAATTTAACTCAGTTATGCGGGTCCGATCTTAAAATATATAGCGATATAGTTCCTTCCCAGCTATTAACATCTGTATCAAACAATACACCTTGCAATTTCGATGATCTTTACTATAAAATATCCCATTACGACAAGTTGACATTCTACGATGAATCTACCGAACATCTTATTCATGAGATCTATGACTTAAAAAGCGAAGGTTCATCAATTTTAAAGGTTGCTCTTGATATTGTTAATACTCTAAATAAAAATCCTTCTAAATCCCCCATGAGATCCATTCTTCCTTTCAGGATTATAAGAACCTTGGATTATCTTAATTTAAAATACAGAAAGTTTAGGAACAGGGATTCGATTGAAAATGATTATGGTTTTTTTATCTACGATGAATTGCTTGCAAGAGCCCACGAAGAATTTGATCATGTTATTGAAAACATACTTAAAGATCCTGAAAATCACAAACTGATTTCATCTTCTCTTGTCAACTCGGTTAAAATCTAATAATGTCTATCAAATCAAAATCTGTTAAAATAGTTGCAATTGTTATGGCCAGAGGGGGCTCCAAAGGCATACCAATGAAAAACCTTGCACTTCTCTGTGGTAAACCTCTTATATATTACGCCATCAAATCTGGACTGGAATGCCCTGAACTCGACCGTGTAATTGTTAGTACCGACGACGAAGAAATCGCTAATATTGGCAGGAAATATGGTGCTGAAGTTCCATTCATGCGTCCTAATGAAATTGCTCAGTCAGATACCCCGGATCGCCCAGTAATGATTCATCTAATCGAATGGCTTAAGGAGAAGGAGGGCTATGAGTGCGATTACATCGTGAATCTTCGCTGTACATCTCCTCTTAGAAAAGCAGTCCATGTTTCAGAAGCCATAAGAGCAATTAACTCATGCGACTGCGATTCCTTGAGAACAGTTGACATGATCCAAGGCAAGCACCATCCTTATTGGATGTACAAAGCTGACTCCAAAGGAATAGCTTCGCCGTTCGTCGATGGTATAGACATAAAAAAATACCACCAGCGCCAACTTCTCCCTCCTGCTTACTCGCTTAACGGACTTGTCGATGTGATCAAAGTAAGCACTATCCTTGCTGGTGGTCCTCTATATGGGAAAAAGATGAAGCTTCTAGCGACTGATCCTTTATATTCCATGGACATAGACACACAGAAGGACCTTATAATATGCAATGCAATAATGGAGAAACTAAATGAACTGGTTTGATAAAAACATATTGAAGAACAAGCATGTCTTCATTATTGCGGAAGCTGGAGTAAACCACAACGGGAATTTCGACCAGGCCATCCATCTCATTAGGAAAGCTAAAGAATCAGGCGCGAACTGCGTGAAATTCCAAACATTCACATATGAATCGAGTGAATCAAAAAATTCAACGATGCCTGAATATTTCAAAGGCCGTCACAGGTACAGGACAAAGAAGGATTTCTATGATTCTATACAGTTTACTAAGGAACAGTTCAAGGACCTTAAGGATGCCTGCAAGGAGATCGGGATTGAATTCCTATCGACCGCCTGCGATATCGATGGCCTTGCGATCCTATCGGACATCGGTTCAGAAGCGATAAAGATCGCGTCGGCTGATATGAACAACGACTACCTGCTTTCGGCCTTGGGTGAGACTGGAATTCCTGCTATATTTTCAACGGCAATGTCGACCATACCGGAAATCCGCCATGGCATTGAAACATATCTAAAGAACGGGGGAAGACAATTTGCCCTCATGCAATGCACGGCACAGTATCCTACTCCATACAAAGACCTGAATATGCGTGCGATGGAAATTCTACACAAGGAGTTCAAGTGCCCTGTTGGATTCTCCGATCACAGCAAAGGAATTTACATGGGCATTGCCGCTGCCGCACTCGGTGCAAAGATTCTCGAAAAGCATTTCACGCTCAGCAGAAATCTCCCAGGAGTCGACCAACCAGCATCGATCGAACCTCAGGAACTCAGAGAAATGGTAAAAGGCATAAGGCAGGTCGAAGCAGGTCTCGGTTGCAGGAACAAGAAAATACAGCAGGCTGAGCTCGATAATGCAAAACACATGAGACGAAGCCTGATGGCGGCATGTGATATAAAAGTAGGTACGGTGATTACGAGGAAACATATAGTTGCAAAGCGACCCGGAACCGGCATTCCACCGTGCAAAATGGACAATGTCATCGGCAGAAAGTTACTCGTTAATCTCAGCAAAGAAGATCTTTTCGACTTCAAGACATTAAAATGAACAAGCCCATTTTCAAGAGATTCAGGACTCTTTCTAAGTTCGATTTGCTTTCTGACATGCATATTCATACTGTTTGGACGGATGGAGAAAACACTTCAGTGGAAATGCTGGATGTGGCAGTAGAAAAAGGATTAAGGATGATAGCTTTTACTGACCATGTCAGAAAGAATTCCTCCTACTGCAAGGATTTTGTAGGGGAAATCAAGACTATAGCAAGAAATTCTAAAATTGAACTTTATGCCGGCTTCGAGGCCAAGATCAAGGATTTTAACGGAAATCTCGATATCCCAGAATATTGTTCCAGAAACAAGCATTTGATAATAGGCAGCGTACACAGCATCCCCGTTGATAATGGTAAATTCCTCCATCCCGAATTCTTCAAACCACTGGAAAAGCTTCAGGAGTGCGAATACAGGCTCTACTTGGGACTATTGAAATCAGGACAGGCCGATATTCTTGGCCATGTTGGAGGAATGTCCAATTCCTTTGCCGGAGGGTTCAGCATGGATCTTATGGAAGATTTAATCTTAAAATGTGCAGCTACTGAAACCGCATTCGAGATCAATTCAAGATACCATTCCAACATCATCAAAGAACTGCTTGTGCTACTGGAGAAGTATAATCCGGCAATATCGATAGGCTCAGACGCTCACAACGTTTCGGAAACAGGAGAATGCCTGAAACTACTAAGGAAACATCGGGTGGGCAAATGAAGAAGATCAATATCGGAATAACCTGCGTAGATTCCCTCGTCGGGCAAGGAATCATCAGATCCATCAGAAAATCAGATCTTTCCGAAAAGACAGATATTACAGGTTTCGAATATTTCGACGGCACTCTTGGTTCTCACTGGGTAAACAGAACATACATCATGCCCGACATACTTAAGGATAAAACACAAATAGACTCCTTTATCGAAGCTCTCATCTTTTATATAAAGAAGCATAGATTGAAATTACTTTTCGTGGGAATGGGCTTCGAGCTGGAAGTTTTAGCTAAGAATAGAAGGATCATTGAGCATGAGACAGGATGCACTGTCATTGTCAGCAGTGAAAAAGTAATAGATGTTGCAGAGGACAAATATAAGACATATCTATTTCTCAAGAAAAAGGGGATTTCCTGTCCAGATACATGGCTTCCCAATGAAATTGACAAGGTGCGTTATCCTGCGATTGTCAAGCCTAGGACGAGTTCAGGTAGTCGAGGTCTTTCTCTTGTAAAGAATCGCCGAGAACTCATGCATACGCTGAAAACATTAAAAAAACCAGTGATACAGGAGAATGTCGGCAGAATGTCTGACGAATACACCTGTGGAGTATTGTTCTTTGAAGATGAAGTGAAGACATCAATAAGTCTTCGTAGGACCCTTAGGCATGGAAACACATATGCAGCATATAACTCACCCAACACCCCAAAAACCATTTACGATTACATCACTATGATATCAGAGAAACTTAAGCCTTTTGGACCATGTAACTACCAGTTAAGGCTTGATAATGATGGGAGGAAACCGAAACTCTTCGAGATTAACGCCAGATTTTCCGGCACAACATATGTAAGATGCTTCTTCGGGATTAACGAAGTAGAATACACCATCAAGCATCTCCTTGGAATAAAGCTCCCCAAATTCAACATGAAATACGGTAAAGTGCTGAGATATCTTGAGGAATATTTTGTCGAGGATAGCAATGACTAAACCGATGACAATTCTGCTGACAGGAGCAAACGGATTCATAGGTAGGCATCTCCTAAAAGCCCTTTACATGAATAACAGGATACTAAGGCTTGAATGGCCCAGATATTCTGATCCGAACGGCAAGGATCTGTTTTTCGTCGATCTTACGAATTCCACAGAAACCAGGAAACTAGCAAAAAAACTTTGCAGGACAAGTATTGACGCGATGATCCATACTGCCTTCATTCTCTGTAAGGCTGGTGACTGGAGGAATTTCGCATATCTCTATCTCAACAACAGGATTAGTGAGAACGCTGCATGGCTAGCCGAAGAGCTCGGATGCCGTATTGTAGTAAATCTTTCCAGCATTGCAGTATATCCGAACAAGAATGGCAAATACAGCGAAGAGTCCAAGATCGGCATGTCCGGTAACACTGAATGTCTTTATGGCCTGGCAAAGTTCAGTTCGGAAGTGATATTCAACTTCATACTGAACGGCAGGCCGAATGTCGTAAATCTTAGGCTCGGGCAGGTATACGGACCCGGAATGCAGGATGACAGACTGATCGGGATCTTTAGAAAGGAACTTTCAGAGAAGAACACCATCACACTTTTCGGCAAAGGAGAGAGGGTCAGTAACTTCATCCATGTAGACGATATCGCTGGAGGTATACGGAAAATAATCTCAAGGCCAGTTCCTGGAACCTATAATTTAGGATGCCATAGGAATTTCTCATACCGACAGGTCGCCGAGAAAATCATTTCCAAAACTGGTGACAAGAAATCAAAAATTATATTCAAAGATATTGGCTCTTCTGCGAAGGTTGAAATCCAGACCGAAAAATTCAGCCGTACATTCGGATTCAAGGCATGCAAGATAGATTTCTCCTATTGAAGGTGCAAAAATGAAAAACATATTACTTCTTAGATCTGCTGACGTCAAAACTGTCTATAGTGCGCTTGAGAAACTCCGGGCTGAATTTCCAGGCGCAAAACTTCATCTCCTCGTACAGAGAAATATGATTGAGGTTTTCAAGGGACTGGACTACCTGAAAATCATAGAATATCCTTATCGCGACTTCAATCTAGCTGCTCCAGACGAGTTCTTCGAAAAGTTACCTGGGATGGACCTTGCATTTTCTCTATACAAAAACAATGGTGACGGGTATGAAGAGGTCGATGCATTCCTTCTTAACAAGATAAGGTCTGTACGTTATGGAGCAGTGGATGGGAACATGAATGTCAATCACAGCATAGCCACCCCTGCCAGAAAAAGGGATACGTTTTCAAAGAATATTAAACGGTTATATCGCGGTGATGCCAACATGAGAAAAAGCATTGCCTTTTCAAGGAAATACTGCCCTCAGACAAGCAGGGTGATCTTCACTGGAAACTGCCAGATCATTGTCGACGAAGGTGGAAAATTCGAGATGAGTCCAGAGTCTGTGCTGAGGATTGGGCATGTTCCTCCTGACTGGGAAGGCATTAGAGAGTATGGAGGTACCGTCATAAGGATACACAGGGGCGCAACTTTCAAATGCATGGGCAGCATAACTCTCTACAGCGGGATTAGGATCAACATCTTTCCAGGGGCTGAACTTTCCATCGGGGATGGCACATATATCGCATTCAACACCAAAATATTCGTAGAGAAAAGCATTAAGATAGGAAGAAACTGCGCCATATCCTGGGATGTCGAATTCATTGATACAGACTTCCATAGGATGACAATTTCGGACAGCGATGTCAAGCGTGCTGCAATCGTGCTGCATGATCATGTGTGGATCGGTGCAGGTGCAAGAATACTTAAGAATGTTAAACTTGGCAATAACTCGGTTGTTGCCGCAGGTTCGGTCGTCACAAAGAACTTTCCCCTTAACTCCATAGTCGCAGGAAATCCCGCGAAGCTGGTAGGATCGAAGGAAGGAAACTACAGAGTCTAATAAAACCAAACGGAGAAAAAGAAATGAAAATCCAGGAACTCCTTGAGATTACACTCAAAGAAGAGCTGAAAAGAGTTGAATGCATAAGGAACAGACAAGCGTTCTGTCCAGTGCCTCCGAACCATTTCTATATCGAACCGACAAATAGATGCTTCCTGAACTGTGTAATGTGTACCGACAAGGCGATCAGAGGGGAACCCGGTGATATGTCCCTTGAACTCTGGAAAAAAATTGTTGATTCGCTTTCGAAATACAATGTCCGTGCCCCTGTCAACATAATCGGCCGAGGTGAACCGACCGTTAACAGGAACCTTCCACAATTCGTGGAATATGCTCAGTCAAAAAGTGTAGAATGTGCAATTATCACAAATGGCGCACTCATGGACAAGAAGTTCTCTAAAAGGCTCCTTGAAGCAGGAATGAAGAAGATCCAGTTTTCACTCCATGCACACAGTCCTGAGACATACAAGAAGATTACCGGCGTTGACTGCTATAAAAAAGTCAAGCAAAACTTGCTTGATCTCATTGATCTGAACAAAGAACTGAAAACAAAATGCTATATCAATGTGATGAGCGTAGAATCAAGCTATAACAAACATGAAAGCCAAGCCTTCAAGGAGTTCTGGACACCAATTGTTGACCGCTGTTTTGTGACTCCGCTCTACTCAATCCAGGGCGACAGTAAAATTGCAAAGGAGTCCGTTGAGTCCATAAAGGGAAAGAAGAAACTTGAACCTCATAAGGGATGTGCTTATCCTTGGTTTTACATGACCTTCAGGCACGATGGAATCATCAACCCCTGCCCTTATGATTTTAAAACAAAATTCAGTATCGGCAATGCGAACGATCCAGACTACGACCTTATGAAGGTCTGGAACTGCAATAAAATGCTTATGTTCAGGCAGAACCATCTGGACAGAGAATATTCCTATTGCCTTTCACAAGGATATGACTGCGCCGTATGCGAGCTTCCTTATGCCAAGGATACCTACAAGGGACTTGACCAGTATGTAGACAATTTCCATATTGTCTACTCGAGGGAATTCGCCCCAGTACTCAAGAGTTCTCAATAAGAAATTGCTGCATGACACAAATCAGAAAAATCCTTATCACCGGTGCTGGAAGCGGTCTAGGATTCGAACTTGCATCAAGATACCTTGAAGAAGGATGCATGGTATTCGCCTGTGTCAGGAATGAAGTTCCGAGGCTACGTCAACAGGTTAAGTCCTTTCCTGGAATGCTCCATGTCATAAAGGTCGACCTTCGATGCAAAAACGGAATATCTTCGCTCTCTTCCATCGTTAGTAGGCATGCTGAAATGATAGACGTGTTCATAAGTAATGCAGGGATAATGCATAGAAACGAGAGTATTGATGAGCTCGACTGGAAAAAGATACATGAATCCATGACCATAAATGCAATTGCTCCTATGTTTGTGGTAAAATCCTTGCTGAAATCTATAAAAAACTCGAACAGTCCGAAAATAATATTTATTTCATCTCTTTCAGGTGCAATAGGCAGAATTTCTGGCTTTTCAAGCCTATATGGATACAAGGCCGGCAAAGCTTCTCTCAATATGATGGCAAGAATATTGGCACAAGAGCTCAAACCGGAAAAAATCCCTGTGTTCATCCTGCATCCTGGAACCATGAAGACAAAGATGGGACCTAAGAACGCCGAAATGACAGCCACTGCTGCAAGCGTCAAGATAATACATTTGATTGATAAAATAAGCATGAAGCAAACTGGAAAATTCCTCAACTTCGATGGAACTGAACTGCTATGGTAAATGGATCTAAACGCAGGATTTACATTTCATCAACATGCTTCCTCTATAATGTTCTTGAGGATCCCTCAAGGATACCTGCATTCGTAGATGGAATTGAGTTTAGCGGTAATTTTCAATACTATCCGATAAGAGAAATTGAAAACATGCTTGACAATATTGCAACAAAAACCCCTATTCTGATACATGGATACTTTCCTGCGCCTAAGAAAAGTTTCGTCCTAACCTTTTCTTCAAGGGATAAGACAACCACTGAAAAATCTTTTGAGATGGCAGAATCTGCATTTATGTTGTGCAAACGGTATAACTTGTCATATTATTCTTTTCATCCAGGATATCTTCTTGACGCTTATGAAAAGCCAGATGGCCACTTTGGATTCCACCTGAAAAGTGAAATTTCATATGAATGTGCGTTTTCCACCTTCGTAGGCAATTTTGAAAAACTTCATAAAATCGCTGCGAAATATGGAATCACCCTCGTTGTTGAAAATCTGTTCGAAAACGACTCAATACTTGGGGGAAAAGGAAGAAGGAGTTCATTAAACTGCACCTTCGAGGAGTTCGATGCTCTTCTACAAAAATTACCTGACGATACTGGAATACTTCTCGACCTTGGACATTTGAACATGTCAGCGAATTATTTCAGTTTCTGCCGTGAAGGCTATATAGACAAAATGATTTCAAAATATGGTGACAGGATATATGAACTTCATATTTCTTCAAACAACGGCATCTTTGACCAGCACTTGGCACCCAATTCTGGCGACTGGCAATTGGATATACTGAAAATTTTCAGGGATTGTCCGGGTAATAGAGGTGAAGGACTTAACATCACACTTGAAGCGAGGAAATCAGAGGATGAGGCGCTTGAATCAGCGGCAAAATTAATCAACAACCACCTATGAGAATAAAATGATGAGAAAAATCAAGCTTACTACCGATCTGACAGATATGATATGCGAGGAAAGCCGTAGTATCCGCGATGCAACAAAGCTACTTGCCTTAAACAGAAAGTGCATATTATTCATTCTTGATAGTGCAGGGAAGCTTACCGGAACTTTGAGTGAAGGTGATATTCGTCGAGCATTCGTTGCCTCAGTATCTCCAGACAAACCGGTTTCTGAAATTATGTTTAAAAAACCATTGTTCTTTTACCTTAGCACGAATATTGGAATGATATTAGATAAGCTCGGTCCAAACAACAACCTAGGAGAAAAGCTTTATATACCTATTGTGGAGGACTTGACAGGCAAAATAACAGGATATTATTCCTATTACGACATCAAGTTCATACCAATAGCAAAGCCTGATCTAAAGAACACCGAGTTGGAATATGTAAGCGATTGCATTGAAGAGAATTGGATATCTTCTCAAGGCAAATATATCAAGATGTTCGAGGAAAGTTTTTCTTCGTTCCTAGGCTCGAAATATGCATTAGCAGTTTCAAATGGTACGGTAGCCTTGCATCTATCACTTGTCACACTTGGGATAGGGCCTGGTGACGAGGTGATAATACCAGGTCTCACATTCATCGCAACAGCAAACTCCGTAACATATACCGGTGCTAAGCCTGTATTTGCTGACTCAGAAATGGACACCTGGAACATTGATCCGGCATCAATCGAAAAGCTTATCACCCCTAGAACAAAGGCTATAATACCAGTGCATCTATATGGCCAACCATGCAGGATGGACGAAATCATGACCTTGGCAAAGAAGCATAAACTCATAGTGATTGAAGATGCCGCTGAAGCGCATGGTGCGAAATACAAAGGAAGATATGTCGGTTCAATAGGAAATATAGGTTGTTTCAGCTTTTTTGGCAACAAGATAATAACCACTGGAGAAGGAGGAATGTTGGTTACTAATGACAGAGAAATTTTTGAAAAAGCAAAAATTCTAAGAGACCACGGCATGGATCCTCATCGAAAGTATTGGCACATGTATGTTGGTTTTAACTATAGGATGACTAATCTTCAGGCTGCAATAGGATTTGCACAGGTTGAAAGGATTTCTGAAATACTCCAAAGAAAACTCCAAGTAGCTAACATGTATAGAGAGATGCTCGCTTCCAACACCAACTTCATATTCTCACCCAGAAACGACTGGTCTGTTAATATTTGCTGGATGTCTTCAATTGTTTTGAAGAACGGTTCCTATAACGGACTCTCTAGAGATGCGTTCATAGAGGTTTTGAAAAAGCAGAATATTGAGACAAGGCCATTCTTTTATCCGATATACAAAATGCCCCCATATGCCTCCAATATCAATCTCCCTAACTGTGAATACTTGTCTTCATACGGGATAAACTTACCCTCTTATCCAGAGCTAAAAGACGATGAAATAGAGCACATTTGCAACTTTATAAATGGCTGTGCTCCTATAACCCATGCTTAGAATATAAATCTCCATTTTGAAATCAATTCATAAGGGAATTATTATGATTAGTCCCTTCCGTTGTCCACTATGTTCTGCAACTGAACCTAAACTTTTTTGGCCACATTGCTGGAAATCCAGAAATATAAAGGTATTCAGATGCAAAAAGTGTGAAGTCCTTTTTCTATATCCCATGATGGATGATGCATCTTCTGTAAAATATTATGACAATTATGCAGATCATCTTTCCTCGAGGGGTGTAACTTCCGGAGAGACCCCAGAACTAACCTATCTCCGTAGAGAGAAAGTTACTGCATACAGGTTTAAGATTATCGACAAATATCTTGACAAAAGATCTTCAGTACTCGAGATAGGTGGAGGTTGCGGAAACTTCATAGGCAAACTTCATGAATCCGGCAAAATTCAGAAAGCCGCTTTATTAGAATCTTGCAAGCAACACCTTGAATTTGCCGAAAGAAAATTTGGAATATCATGCTATAGCTCAATTGATCAAATTTCCGGGATGACATTTGACAGGATTTTTATGTTCCACACTCTTGAGCATATCAGAACCCCACATAAATTTCTTAAGACGATACGCCGAATTCTGAAACCTGGTGGACTAATAGTCATAGAAGTTCCCTGCTCTGCAGATCCTCTTCTTAGAATATACAATTGTTCAAAATACAAGGATTTTTATTTCCAGCCCATGCATAACTTTGTATATGCTGAAAAATCATTACGGCTCCTTTTCAGTAGAAACAATTTCATTCCAGAGAATTTCAGATATGTGCAACGATATCCTCTTTCAAATCACATCTCCTGGCTTTCAAAAGGAAAACCAGGAATAATGCCTGAAATATCTGAAATTATCACTCCTATAATAGATGAACAATATATTCTTACCCTAGAAAAAATAAAATCTACTGACACTATTTTTGCCACTTTTAAATCTAAACAAAACATCTTATAATGAATTATACTGGAGAATCTTTTGGATAAAATATTTTACTATGACTATTTTGCACTGAGAGGTGTAGACTTCGAAGAATGGTCTAAAGATTTTTGGTGGGCCATTCCGAGGGAAACTACTACTCAGATAACTGTTGACTTTAAGAACGAGCATTGTAAGCTTATTGAAAAGTATGGGGCAACCTTTGAAGGTGATTGTCTTCTTATAGCATATCTGATATCTTCTAGATTTTCTGAAGTTGTAAATCATTATGCCGCGATACAAAAAATAAAGCAGTCTTCATGGAAACTTAAATACAGTGACAAACTTTCCCTCATACCAAACCTTGATGGAAGTCGTGAAAACATTTTGTTTAGTTTTAATAGTTTCAGAAATATAGATTACAAGATGAAAAGACGCATATACAATTATGCTAAATCTCTTGAACTAAATTTTAAAAATGGAAGGTATTGTTTCACAAATCATATAATAAGTAATGATACTACTATTTCTCTTGGCAACACATACACTCGTCGTTATGCGCAGGAAATCAATAGATGGATACGACTTGAAACACCTGGATTCCTAATGGATTATTCTGTATCTGAAAAGCCATCTCTGAAAACGAGGAAAATATTCAGGCAGTTCAGTCATGAAATGTTAGATTTTGCTAAAGAATATTTATCAAAAGTATTTGGGATTGAATTACCGAAAATAATCTGCGATGCATTACTAATCTTTTCTGAAAACTACCTTTGCGATATAGCTTTAGCCTATTCCTCCATGAGAATACTTGCTGCACGAAAGAAAATTAGACATGCAATGACATGTACCGCCGGCAGTCAATATATCAGGGCTTTCAGTACTGCGGTGAGAAATGAAGGCGGGAAGATTACAGGATTCCCTCATAGCTATTTCATCTGCCACTACTCAGCATCTCGTCTACCATTTCATGAACTCTCCACAGTCGATGAGTTTGTCTCTTACTTCCCTGGAAACATCGAACAATACAAAAGAAATGTCTCAATCAACAGTATTCCCAGAAAAAACAAAGTAGAGTTTATTACAGACAACACTCCTGATCTTAAAATTTTATGGGATTCTTACAAATCCAAGCCTATTCCTGACAAGATAAAGACCGTCATGCTCCTTGAACTTTCTTTTATATCCGAATGGACAGGTTATTTCGTTGCAGATGTAATGGTCAACTATCATTTCTACTATGAACTTTGCAAATTCCTATCTGATAATGGCTACAATATCATCTTCAAACGGAGGCCAAAAGACGTATCCTGGGAAGGATTAAATATTTTTGAGAAAATACCAAACCTTAAAGTAATCTATGACCATTTTGAATCTCCAAATGTAATCGGTCAAGCAGATGCAGTAATAGTACAGTATGGATGTTCATCCACTTTATATTATTCGATGTGTACCAACAAAACAGTTATCTATATTGATGCTGGCTGGGAACCATGGTTCCCAGACGTCTACGAGGCAATGTCTAAAAGATGCAGGATAGTCCATTGCACATATGACGAACGCAACAGGGCAATATTCAATCAAAAGGAAATTCTCGAGGTGCTTGATAAAAAACCTGAATTTCCAGACACTGAATTCATGGAAAAATACCTTTTCCCTGTAAAATGAAAATAGCATTAATAAGATTCAAGCAGAGAGAAGGCGCCAATTCCAGCATTCCATGGCACTTCAGCTTCTATAAGGATATCCTAGAGCCGCTGGGACACAGAGTTGATATTATAGATGATCAAGTCGAATCTCTTGGTATTGATAAATTGGTAGAAATATGTATTTCACGTGGTTATCAACTGATAGGTACTGGAGGGATTGGTACTGTTTACAAGCAACTGAAGGACTTCTCTGAAAAAATCAAAATAAAGAACAATAAGGTTGTAATTGTTGTCGGAGGTCAAATTGTTGCTGATCATGCTTTTATAATGGATTCCTGTATGATTGATATCATTGTATGCGGCGAAGGTGAAGTGACACTAAAAAACATTATAAATGCTATTGAAAAGGGATTTGAGTGGCAAACCATCAATGGTATAATTTTTAGGAAAGATGGAAATCTTATAATAACTGAGCCTGAAAAATTAATTAAGCTTGACGATCTACCTGATTTTAATTTCAAAAACATCAACATAGATAAATATGATACTAATGTCAGCAATATTTATCTTATCAATGATAATGCCCATAAACTCAAAGAAAAAGGACACAGATACATCTCAATCTTCCTTGCCAGAGGATGCCCATATAACTGCTTTTTCTGTTACAGGCATCTGAAGGGATATCGTACTTATAGCAGGGAAAGACTAGAGAAAATACTTTCTGGTCTTAAAGAAAAAGGATTCAGTTTCATATCTTATGGAGATGAATGCATAACAGCAAATAAGAATAACTTGAAAAATATATGCGAGCTTTCAAAGAAATATGATATTTACTGGATAACAAGTGGAAGAGCTGATCATTTAAATGATGAAGTTATTTCTATGCTTAAAAACCACAATTGCGCAGGCCTCCAAATTGGAGTGGAATCATTTGATGCTTCAATGCTTGAAATCATGAACAAGCGTATCTCACCCCAACAAAACATAGACGCAATGAACATCATTTATAAATATGGTCTTCATACCACACTGCAACTAGTTTCTGGTTCTCCTGGAGAGAATAGAAAAACTATTTTAAACACTAGAAAAGGTATGTGGAGCTGTTTCTTTAAAGATGACAAAATTGCTTCTGCAATTTTAAATCCATATCCAGGTTCCCCGGCTTATTATTATGGTATTGAAAAAGGATTGATTAAGGATAAAGAGTGGGTTCATAAGAATTTTTCGAATAAAGGTGAAATAATTGTTAACCTTTCAGATTTAAGCATATGTGAACTTCGAGCCTGGCAAGTATGGCTTTTTTTCGAAGCCTCACTTAGTTATAGAGTAAAGAATAGAAGGCTTATTATTAATAAAAGCTTTATCATAAGGCTGAGGAATTTTCTTTTAAGTTATGTAAGACTGATGCTCGAACCACAAAACTTCTTGTATTTCACCTTATATCTTTTAATTGGGTTCAAATACTGGCTCAGGCCTTTATCAGCTCCTAGATATATTACATAGAATATTTTCAAGAAATCATCGATTACTAGACATCCTAATACTAGATTACTATTTTATTAATATATATCATAAACGTTATATTTATTTTTATTCAGAATTCGATAATAGGATTAGGATTATTAAATATTGAAACATAAGGAATTTAAATGGATATATTCAATTTAAAGAATGTAATTATCAATCGAGGGCTTTCTGGTACATTAAAGTACCTATTCCGTTCTTGCCTTTTTATGACTGCGCGACTTTTTCCAGGAAAAAAATATCTTGTATTTACCATATGGGATGGAGAATATAAGATGTTTCTTAATATCAATGACGATGGAATTTCAAGGACCCTTGCCGCCAATGGTAAAAGAGAAATGCAGCTCAGGGCAATACTCGAAGAGGAAATCCGCCCTGGAATGTGTATCTTCGATTTGGGAGCTAATATAGGTTATTATGCAATATGGGAAGCCCTTACTGTTGGTCCGGAAGGACGTGTCTACTGTATAGAACCAAGTCCTTCAAATTTTGAACTCCTTCAGAAAAACATCTTTTTGAATAACGTCAGTGAAAGAGTAGAAATATTTAATATCGGCGCTGCTGACCGAATTGGCGAAGCTGACTTCCATCTCGCAGAATTCTCTAACCTTCATACTTTTATGGCAGAACAGTATAAATTTGGTGATAAATCTAAAAGACTGCTAAATGGACAGACAATTAAGGTCCCGCTCACTACTGTAAGTGAATTTGCTAAAGGTAAAAGAAAGATTGATCTAATCAGGATGGACGTTGAGGGTTTCGAGGTTGAGGTTATCGACGGAATGGAGGATGCATTCATAAATAATCCTGATTTCTCTCCAGCAATCTGCTTTGAGACACATTTCCCTAAATATGATGACACACATCATAGCATGAGAAGAAGATTACTCAAACTTTTCAATAGAGGTTACATGGTTACAAGGATTTCAAGCAATGATGAAAAGAAGAACAAACACATACTCGACATGGGATATTATCCATACAAGACTCTAATGACTTCAGACACGCAGACACAAGGACTTTACAAAGATATAAGAAATGATGATGCAGAGAAACTTATCTGTGATCTTGGTGGTGTTAGAGATGTTCTGCTTAAGAAAATCTGATTTTAATATATCGTGATATTCTCATATGATAATCAATGTTCTGACAAACAATTCTTGCCCTAATTCCAAGGCGTTTAACTGTCCTATCTTAGCTTCAAATATCTTCTTTGACGAAAAAGGATACAGATTTGTTTTCCATTTTAAGATTTCCCCAAAAGTGTTTAACTGCGATGCTCTTTTAATAAATTCCAATGTCTTCAGATTTCATTGGAAATCAAAAAAAGATAAGATTTTTGAATTTCTTGATATTGCCAGAACAAATAAACTAAAAATACTATGGTTCGACACTACCGACAGCACATGGTGCACACAATTCGAGGTTATGCCTTATGTTGACCTTCTTCTTAAAAGTCAAGTTTTCAAAGACAGAAGAATGTATCTTCAAAGGTTTAGAACAGGCAGAATATTCACTGATATTTTCGATGATTTATATTTGTCCGGAGAGAAAGAGGAATTTTTCCCTCTTCCGACTGAAGGAGATCTCAGCAGGATTAAAATCTCCTGGAATACATGTTTTGAGAACTATACCGAGTCGCGATTTAGGCTTACAGCAAGGCTGCATCAGAAAACACGCCCCCTTCTCTCTGGAATATTACGTGAGAATCTTAATATCAGATTTACACCTCCAGATATCAAACGTGATATAAAGGTGAGTTGTAGATTAGGTCTTTCACATTCGCGTCCATCAATTGTCACACATAGAAAGCATGTAATAGAAATAATGGGAAGGATGGGAGTACCCACTTCAAAAATATCATTGCCTGATTATTTTTCAGAGCTTCGCAACTCACAGATCGGTATTGGCCCATTTGGCGTCGGCGAGATCACCTTACGCGATTTTGAAATAATCATTTGCGGTGCTGCCCTAGTTAAGCCAGAAATGTGTCATCTTGAAACATGGCCATCCCTTTTCCAAGAAGACAAGACATATATCAGCCATAAGTGGGATCTCTCTGACCTTGAGGATAAGATCTTTAGATTAATTTATTCACCTGAGCATAGGCTCAGTATAGCTATAAACGCCCAGAAAATATATAAGGATCAAATCTCTCCTCAAGGTCTAGCATGTTTTGCAGAAAGACTGATAAAATTAATAGAGCAGTCTTAACCAAGATATTCTTACTTCCAATTAATATACTTTTTTGCAATTCCATCTCTAAATTCAAACAATCCAACGGCAATCACAACTTCCAAGATAAGTCTTAATGCAATTCCATTTTTAATTATATCATATAGAAAATATCAAGTAATTGGCAATTTAAGGATGTCTAATAAATGATTTTGCTTCTTGTTTCAAGTAAATATATGCCTGAATATTCTGGATCGGGTTATAGGGCTCATAATCTTTATAAAAGACTGTCCTCAAAGCATCCAGATATAAAATTATTGGTTGCCACAGGCTCTGAAACTGATAATACGTGCATTGATTATATATATGACGGAATCAAGATAAAACGGATTTCCTGCAAGCCATTTCCAAATATTGATAATACCTTTTTAAGAATGTTAAAGATACCAATTAATTTCCATGCCGAATATTCTGCCGCGATAGACTATTTTAATACTTTGCATAAACCGGACTTAATACATATTTTCGGAAAGAATTATGTTACTGCAGCTGCACTTAATTATGCTAGAATCAACAATATCCCGGCAATCATCGAACTCTGCAACGAAATGGACACCCCATTACAATACATCCCTTTCGCCAACAGAATTGAGGCTTCAAATAAACTTCCTAACAAATATCTTTTCGTATGCATTTCTGAAAGACTCAAAGTCACTTGCTTAAAAAACAATATTTTGGAAGATAATCTATGGTGCAGGCCTAATCCTGTGGATGAAAATAGATTCAGAACGGTAGAAAATACAGATAAGATATCTCTTCGAAAAAAGCTAACTCGTTTTAATGAGAATGATATAGTCATAAGCTGCATAGCTAAATATATCCCAAGAAAAAATCATAAAATTCTTATTGAGGCAATGAAATACCTTCCGGAACAATATAAGCTTTTTTTAGCTGGTCCAATAGTTGACTCTGGCCCTTTAAAGGACAGGGATTCAACTGTTTTCAATGACCTCGTCAGGAATATTTTTGATAATGGCTTGGATAAAAGAGTTCAAATATCTAATGGCTTTATCGATAAAATCGAAGAATACTACCAGATGTCTGATGTCTATGCTTTTCCAAGTCTGAGCGAAGGATTAGGAACCCCAATGCTTGAAAGCATTGCATGTGGCACTCAAGTTGTTGCAAATAGAATATCTGGCATAACGGATATCTGGATAAAAGATGGCATGAATGGTTATATTAGCAGTAACAACGCTACAGATATTGCAGATAAAATCATGTCAGCCTGCAAGATTCCTCGTAAAGAAATGCTCAATGAATCGAAAAAACTTCTTTCTAAAGCTTCAACTTTGGTACTTGATGCGAAATATATGGAAAACATCAAGTCTTTAACAACTAAATAAGCAGAACGAATGGATTTATTCAAATACTTTAAGTTCTACAGCCGTCTGACAAATAAGCGAATATACTTTTTTGTGTTTATGGTTGTCGCAGGAGCTTTTTTCGAGCTGATCTCAGGTGGAACTTTTCTTGCAGTAATGGATTTTAGCTCCAGAAACCATACTAATCCTATCACAAAAGGAATATACGGAATAATTTCAATGATGAACCTTCCCAATCCGGAGTGGGAACTTTTTTCCCTTTTGTCTGTATGCTGTTTATCCTTTCTGACAGGAAGTATGCTTTTAATATTTTCGGCTTGGTATAGCGCAAAGCTTGAAGCTAGTATATATGTATCACTCCAGCAGGAAATCATTTTTAAAATTTTTAGAGCTAAATATGAATATATAATATCACACAATCTTGGATTCTTAAACAATGCAGTTGTTAATGAGATGGCTCGGTTGAGTTCCTCATTTAAATTTTACACTTCAATTATTGCTAGTTTCATACTTGCATTGACTTATCTCATATATCCCCTTGTTCTAAATCCTTTGCTGCCAATTTTAATGCTTGCCATATCCTTTCCTCTATTGTATGTATTCAGGATTATCAACAAGAAAACGAAGCATTATTCCTTAAAAAACACGTCGGAATACGGGAAGTTATATGGCCTTATCTACCAGATACTTGGAAACATTAAATATTTGAAGGCTACAGCAAATTATCCACGTATTTTGATAAGACTGAAAAATCAATGCACTCATCTAACCATGGTAATAAGAATGCAAGCCTTCTGGGCCAGTATAAGTTCAGATGGATTCAAACCTCTTATTATTGTTGAAATATCAATTGTGATATTCTTCATGGTTGCCATATTTAAATATAATATTCAGGAAGTACTAGTCCTTATGGCATTTCTCTACATGGCATATCAAAAAATTATTTCAATTTATGGCGCATATCAGAAGTTCGTGTCTATGACAGGCACCATAATGATTTACGAGAAGCTCCAAAAAGAACTTTCTGAGCACGACGAGACAATTTCTATGTCAGGCAAGGATAATCCCGATTTTTCTGGTAATCTGGTATTTGAAAATGTTTCTTTCAAATATTCTGGAAAGAATGAACCTGTAATCAAGAATCTTTCATTCAATATCAAATCAAACAGTACTGTTGCATTCATAGGTGGTTCCGGTGCAGGAAAGTCGACAGTTGTTAATCTCATATGTGGACTCCTTCATCCGTGTAATGGCAAAATTCTTCTGTCAGGTAAAAATTATGATAAGATCGACATTTCAGTTTTACGTTTTTCCATAGGCTATGTAACACAGGAACCAGTAATATTCAATGATACCGTCTCCAACAATATCACCCTTTGGGACAATTCCATAACGGATAGGATTCATTCCAGTATACAAAGAGCCGCTGCCGATGAATTCATAAATGATTTACCAGAAAAATATGAAACTGTTCTTGGTGATGATGGTTTAAATATATCCGGTGGACAGAGACAGAGAATTACAATCTCCAGAGAACTGATAAGGAACACTCCTATTTTGATATTTGATGAAGCAACAAGCGCCCTTGATACAGAAACTGAAAGAAAGATTCAAGAAAGCATTGATAAATCTCATGGTGAACGGACCATTATAATTATCGCACATCGTCTTTCTACCATAAGAAATGCAGATAGAATATTCGTCCTTGAAAAAGGATGTCTGATTGAAGAAGGCTCCTATGATGAACTATATAATAAAAATGGCAGATTCCGCAAAATGGTTGACAGCCAATCTTTAAATTAATCCCTTTTTTTGAAAGAATAGAGAGACTAATAAATTGAGGATTTGTTTTTAATAACCGTCATGACAAAGACAGATATAGTTCTTATAGTACCTTTCCAAGAAAAGGCGGCTTTTGGCCCAAGGTTACTAGACAGCTATCTGACATACAATGGATTCAGTGTCGCTCTTGTATATTTTAAGCGCAGAACGCAAGAAAACTCTTCTCCTTCTTCCATTGAAATGCAATTACTGGTCGATTTCATTATTGCAAAATCTCCTCTTCTCATTGGAATCAGTTTCATGTCAGTATTCAGGGATGTTGTTGCATCCATCATCAATGGAATCAAAGCCAAAACGAATATTCCTATAATAACAGGTGGCGTACACGCAACCATATGTCCAGAAGACTGTCTGGAACTCGCTGATATATGCTGTATTGGAGATGGAGAAGTTCCACTTAAGATGTTACTGAATCAACTTAAAACCGGCAAACTCAGATCTGACATACCCAACTGCTACTTCAGAAATGGCTCTGAAGTCATTAAGAATCCGATGACATATGTCTGCACTGATTTGGATAAACTCCCTTTCCAGGACCTGACCTCTACGGGAAAGTATTTCATCGAGGACGACAAGATTATGAATGAGGATCCATACATCTCTTACATAAGAAATTCAAAAAAATACGATTTCAAAGCATATAGAGGTTGCCCCTACTGCTGTACATACTGTGGCAATGACTCTATCCGTGCCGCATACGGCACAAAGGGAAAGTTCCTTAGGAGAAGATCTGTGGAGAATGTCATCCTCGAACTTAAGATGGCGAAGTCCACCTTTCCTGACCTGCAATCGATGGGAAGCTACGATGAAGTCTTCCTTTCAGATCCAGATTTTGTGAGGGAATTCGCAGAAAGGTATTCGAAGGAGATAGCACTTCCCCTGTCATGCGACACATATATCACGACTGCCTCTGAGGAAATGGTCACAATGATGGCTAATGCGGGACTTAAACGTGTTGCAGTAGGTATCGAAGCGTTCTCAGAGGAAGTCAGAACCAAGGTCTACATGCGATATCAAAAGGATTCAGATCTCCTTGCAAAAATCAAGATTTTCGATCACCATGGGATACAACTGAGCTATGATTTCATCCTGGATAATCCCTATGAAAAACCCGAGGATATAAGAAATTTTTTCTTGGATTTCATAACAAAACTCCCAAGACCATGTTATTTCAATTTTTATTCCCTTTGCCATCTGCCGAAGTCAAAGCTAACATATAGACTGCTAGCCGATGGATTGATCACTGAAGATGACATCGTAGGTCTCTCCAACAAGGGGGTATTGCAATGGAAAGTGACAAAGAAACATGCCAGATCTCCCAGAATAACATTCTGGATTGACATGATGGTTCTTTTCTCACATACTGTCAACCTTGGAGGATGGAAGCTCCACATCCCTATTTCTCTTATAAAACTCATTGGCAGACTCGAGAACGCATTTGTCCTCAGGACTGCGACATTCGCTTACAACGTATTTGCGGCGGTCAGCGAAGGGAATATCATGAATATCGTATTAAAGAAGGTAGGCATAAAATAATGACAATAATGAATTTGGAATACAAGGGAGATATATACTGAATCATGTGTGGTTTTGTCGGAGCAATATCTAAGAACGGAAAGTTACTTCAGGAAAATGTTCTCAGGGAAATGACGTCCATAATCACGCATCGCGGTCCTGATGATGATGGATTTTATACTAACTCTGACTGGCTCCATATGGGTTTCCGCAGACTAAGCATAATCGATTTAAGCGTAAACGGACACCAGCCGATGCTTGCATGCGATGGCAGATATGCAATCATATATAATGGTGAAGTATACAATTACAAGGAGATCCGCGATGAGCTACGAGGATTTGGATATGATTTTGTGTCAGACAGCGATACAGAGGTTATCGTCAAAGCATATCACCAATGGCGGGAGGCATGCCTTAATCGATTCATAGGAATGTTTGCGTTTATGATAGCAGATCTGCATGAAAGAAAAGTCTTCATTGCTAGAGATCCTATTGGAATCAAGCCCCTATACATGTATGAGGATGATGACTTCTTCTTTTTCTGCAGTGAAATTAAGTCCCTGCTTCCTTACAAGAGATTAGAACCTGACTTTCAGTCTCTAGATGAATTCCTTATATTTAGATACATCGTTGGACGACGGACATTGTTTAAGAATGTAAAAAGCCTTCTTCCAGGACATTATTTGGAATATAAGGACAGGAAAATAGTCGAGAAGGAATATTTTCATCTATCAAACACTTTCAAGCCTGAATTCTCCCGTTCCTTTGAGGAATCATGTATTGAAACAGAACAGCGTCTTCGTGAAAGCATTGCGCTCCATCTCAGGAGTGATGTTGAGGTCGGGGTTCAGTTAAGTGGAGGTGTTGATTCCAGTCTGATAACTGCTATCTCGTCCCAGCTCACAGGAAAAAAACTTCATTCATTTTCGATTTCGTTCTCTGAAAACGAATATGACGAATCAGAATATCAGAAAAGGGTTTCTTCTCGTTATAATACCGAACATCATGACTACCCGCTTGATGAGAAAAGCTTCTGTCAGTATACACCAAAGGCTATCTGGCACTTTGAACATCCCCTATGCGATCCGAGCGTGGTAGGAACATATTACCTGACAGAGCAAGCAAAACATCATATAACCGTAATGCTTGCCGGAGAAGGTGCTGATGAAACATTCCTTGGATATGTTAGATCCACCCCCGCAACGGTAAAACGTCTTATGTATAGAAGGTTCTTCTATCAACATCCAACATTAAGAAATCTACTGTCAAAATATTGGCAATTCAAAAAAGGGAAATCATTTCTTAACGTCACACGTTATAATCCTGCGATGTATAGTCCCTCCTATGCTGATCTTAACGATGTCGATTCCCTTATAAGGGGAGATGACTCCGGTATGGAATTTCGCCATCAGATAGAATCTTATGCAAAAGGAAATCTTGTTGATGAAATACTAATGCAAGACCAGATCTGTGATATTGCCCAGTGGCTCTGCCGGGCAGACAAAATGGGCATGGCATCTTCAATAGAAATCAGGGTTCCTTTTTGTACAGTGCCAATGTTCTCTCTTGCAAATTCAATCCCCTACAAACTACGAGTCAACGGTGGAGAAAGAAAGGCAATCCTCAAGAAAATAGCTGAAAAATATATTGACCTTGACCAGATTTATAGAAAGAAGATCGGTTTTGGAACCCCACTTGAATTTTGGATAAACAAGGACACGGAATTCAGCCATCTCTACTCAGACATCATTGAATCCAAGGAATTTAGAGGCAGAGATTTTATCAACCATACTCATTTTGACGAGATATATGTATTGCGAAAATCAGGGGTTAACCGAGAGCGAAACTGTTCTTTCCTCTGGACATATTTCAATCTCGAATTGTGGTACAGGATATTTTTCGAAGAAGGATGGAAGAAGTTTTTTAAAAATAATTAACAAATGTGTGGAATACTCGTACATCTTGGCGGTGAGATAATAACTGCAGGCCACTATGCCCTGGAAATTATCCGACACCGTGGACCCGATGCCTTTGGTGTTGTGAACTTCGAGACCAACCTTGGCCCCATGTCTCTAGGTCACCGCCGTCTTGCTATTATTGATCTTGATCCACGCTCCAATCAGCCGATGTCATTCGATAGCGGGGCTTACTGGATAGTATATAACGGCGAGATATACAATTATCTGGAACTTAGGAGAGAATTGATGTCTGCAGGCTGTCTATTCCATACGAATTCGGACACGGAAGTGATTCTTGCAGCATACCAGAAATGGGGGCGCGAATGTCTAAAAAGATTTAATGGAATGTTTGCATTCTGCATTTATGATAAGAAAAACAAACGGCTTTTCTTCGCCAGGGACCGCTTCGGGATAAAACCCCTTTACTTTTGGAATAAATCTGGCATCTTCTGTGCCGCATCCGAAATAAAACAGTTCTGCTGCGTTCCTGGATTCAGGGCTGAGGTAAACATGCTGAAGCTTTACCATTTTCTTAACAGCGGTGACTTCGACTACGATGATGAGACTCTTTGGAAGGGTGTTCAGGAACTTGAACCTGGCTCGCTGGCAGAAATAGATTTATCGAACTGGAGACCTGGGTATCCGTTTAGAATTGAAAAATGGTATGAGCTTAATTTAAGACGCAGCTCAAACATGAAATATGAAAATGCCGTCGAGAGATTTCAGGAGCTCCTGTTGGACTCCATCAAATTAAGGCTTCGAGCTGATGTGCCGGTTGGCTTCCTTCTTTCTGGTGGACTTGATTCCTCATCTCTTGTAAGTCTGTGCACCAAAATTCCAAGGGATAGTGATGCTTCTCTGAAGACTTTTTCATCTTGCTATGAAAACAGCCCAGTTGACGAGAGAAAATATATAAAGGAGGTACTTGCTTATACAGGAGCAATGTCATCGCTACACTTCCCGAAGCCAGAGGAGGTTGCTGATTATCTTGACCTTGTAATCTGGCATAACGACTTGCCGGTACGACATGGTTCTCCTGTACCACACTGGCTGCTATATAAGCATATTCAAATGGATAATGATTTTAGGAAAGTGATTATTGAGGGGCAAGGAGGTGATGAAATCCTATGCGGGTACAGAGATTTCTTTTGGAGCATGATATTTAACCTGTTAATTAATAAAAAGATCCCCCAGTCCCTGTTACAGCTTGTTCAAATCAAGATGAAACATGGATATAGCTCAAAGATAATAATGAGAAAACTTGGAAGACTGACCTTCCCGTCTATGGTAAAATATCCTGCAAATCAAGCAATTAACTCGGAAGACATGCTTGGAACAACAAAAATCCCTGAAATCCCGATACGAAGGGAACAGCCCTCCGTCAAGGAGATGCACAAGGCAAGGCTTAAAATACTCAGGTATATTCTGCACAATGTCGATAGAAATTCAATGGCACATTCAAGGGAAACAAGGGTTCCTTTCCTCGACTACAGACTCGTTGAGTTCTGTGTAGGCCTACCTGACTTATTCAAAATCCATAATGGGACAACAAAACGTGTCATGAGGTCAGCAGTGAATGGAATAGTTCCTGATATGATAGTAAACAGGAATGACAAACAAGGTTATTCCAGCCCCATACCATCATGGCTTGGTAAAGAAATAAATCAATTTTTTATGGACAGCATCAATGATGCTGTGAGTTTGCCATTTGTAAACAAAGATGTCGTAATTCAGGGGGTCACCGAATTCCTTGATGGCAAACGTCCTTTTGATCCGACATGGTGGAACTTGATTACAACTAACAGATGGATAAAGACTTTTAGAATATCAATTTAAACCCCATGAACCTAGCAGAATTCAAACCTGTATTCTTTATACCATATTTTCTTTTGACGCTACGTGGAAAAAGTAAACTCAGTGCTCCTGAAAAAGATCATGAAATAATATTTTCCGCTGAATCGGCAGATCATAAACTTTCCATCTACTTTTCCAATGTTAATCCTCCTCCTATGATCAAGGAAGTCGGGGAAAAATGTATAATCCTGCTTGGAAGTCCTATTATTGGAAACATGATTGACCGTGAAAAGGCTGTCCGCATTGTCTCTGACGATCTTGATATTAATGCTCGAGTAGCAAAAGAGCTTAACGGTGAGTTCCTTTTTATTATCTATAATCGCATCTCCGGAGAATTGAAAGTTATAAATGACAGGTTCACTTCAATCCCTTTATATTATTATCGCAATGAATCCTCATCTGAATTCTATGCTACTCCATATTTTTCATGCCTCTGGCAGATAAGAAAATCACTTGGACTCAAGATAAACCAAGAAGCTATTTGTGAATTCCTTTTTTTTCAGAGGCTTCTTGGAACAAAGACATTCCTTCATGATATACTCTTTCTTCCAGATGCTTCTATCCTGAAATTTAAAGAAGGAAAACTTTCAATAGAACGCTACTGGCAGAGGGACTACCAGAAGACAAACTCCTCCCTCGAAGAAAACTCACACCGCCTTGCGGAACTGGTTGAAAGATCCATAAGGAACAAGACCAGTGACGGCAGGAGATATGGCCATTTCCTTAGCGGTGGAATGGATTCGAGATCCGTGTTAGCAGCATTTGAAAATAATTTCCCTACATGTTTCACCGCTACCATATCAGAAAACCGCGAACTCCGTACTGCAAGGGAGATTGCGCACACGAAAGGTGCAAAGCATATCTACTTGAAGCTGCATCCAGAACACTATTCACAGATTTTCGAGCCTGCGGTGAAAATAATAGGGGGGATGTATAATTATGATCATGGATTGTTCCTGGGATATAGCGATGTCGTAACTCAAAATGCTGATGTCTGTTTCCACGGGCATGGATTCGACTACATGTTCCAGGGAATGTATATTCCAGGCAAACCCGTCGTGATCGGAGGAAGGACGCTTTATTACAAGACTCTCCTGGAACTGCCTGATGATCTTGTCTCTTTCTTCATTTCAAATGTCTCCTACAGGATAAAGCAGGCGGACATATGGAAGTTTGTCAAGCTGGAAAAACAGCAGAACCTCAGGTATTTCCAGAAGGAAAGCATATCTGAGATCCTCTCCGATGGCAGGAACCTAACTGATTCATCTAACGATCTCTGGGAATATCTGACCTTCCATCATCTTTCACGTCATTACAGCTATCCGAACCATGCCACCATAGCCACTCTAACAGAACAGAGAGTAGTTTCATTCGACAATGATATATTCGATCTTTATCTGTCTCTCCCTGTTGAGCACCGTTTTACCGGGAAGATTGAAAAGAGATGCTTACAGATTCTTGACCCACGTATTGCTGAAATATGGAGTGCCAACACGAATCTCCCTGTAACAGCATCAGCCTTTACGCAAACTGCTTATCAGCTTGCTGGAGCATTCAAGCGAAAGTTTTTCCCTGAAAAAGATAATCCATCCTGGATGGAAAGAACCTGGCCCGATCGTGAGTATGCCCTACGTAGCCAGCCTACGCTTAAAAATGCAGTTATTGATCTATGCACATCCGAAACTCTTGAGGATATCGATTTTTTGGATATACAGAAGATCAGAGATGAATTTCCCCGTTGGCTCGAAGGTGAAAATATTCCCGGGATCAGCGGAGATCTTGTCCAGACAATCCTCACTCTCGGTACATTTCTGAAGATTTGAAGCTTTCTAATTTTAATATTAGATTAATTTAAAAAAAGGAAATCTAAAAACATGTATATTTTAGGAATAAATATAGGACTTAATTCATCTGCTGTCCTAATGAAAGACAACAAAGTGATATTCGCCATTCAGGAGGAACGCCTATCCAAGATAAAGAATCAGCCTGGATTCCCTTCTCTATCAATAAAAGCCGCCCTTGATGCTGGTGGGATTACGCTTGACCAAGTTGATAAGGTCTGCGTAGCTGGTAAAAGCTCCAAGATCCCACAAAACAGGAACGAAGATCTCAATAAATTCCATGAGAGATATGGGAAGATAAAGAAAAAGTGGTTTGGAGAAGGGAAAAACACCTTTATGACGTTAGCTCAGAAAGGTATTTCAAAATTTACACGTGGCGGAAAAAATGAAAAAACTATGAACTTAGAGGACTATCTTGAGAAAGGCAAACTGTGTCAAAAACATGAGCGTTATGATCATCATCTATGCCACGCAGCATCAGCCTATTACGGGCTTGCAACAAAAAGGAAGGACAAATATTTGGTTTTCTCTTTAGATGGCGGCGGGGACGGGATGACTAGTGCCGTTTATATCGGATACGATAACAGGCTTGAGACAATTGCATCCTCTGACTCATTTTCCCCCGCATGCCTATATGCCCATATTACCTACATCATGGGCTTCATGCCCCATGAACATGAATACAAGCTTATGGGGCTCGCGCCTTATGCTCAGCCCAAATACGCTGATATAGCAAAAGATCTGCTCTATCAATTTATCGGCTTTGACGAAAAAAATCCCTTAGTGTTTACAAACACTTCGAAATATCCGAATATCAGGAACTCTGGAAGCCCACAGAAGCAACAACTAATCCATGACCTTTACAAATCAGTCCTTGGTGTCCGTTTCGACACCTTGTCCGCAGGCCTTCAGCTCCTCTCAGAGGAAGTTGCTATAAAATGGATAAAGGCTGGAATCCAGAAGACCGGGATAAGGAAAGTCCTATTGACTGGTGGATTCTTCATGAATGTAAAGGCTAACAAACTCATCTCCGAGATTCCTGAAGTTGAATTTGTGAATGCCTTCCCGTCATGTGGAGACGAGTCCAATGCTTTTGGTGCAGCATTCCTTGGTTACCAGAAGTTGAGGGGGAAGAATTCTCCAGAAATCGAGTTCGAAGGTTGCTGTATAGGCACCGAAGCCACTTTCGATATAGAAGAAGCCAGAGAAAAATACAAGGACAAGGTCCATTTTGAAAAGATCATAAATATCAATGAGAAAGTCGTTGAACTCCTAACTTCCAGAAAAATAGTGGCAAGATGCTCGGGAAAGATGGAGTTCGGTGCCAGAGCACTTGGAAACAGATCAATCCTCGCATCACCTGACGACATGAGGATCATCAACAAGATTAATGCAGCAATCAAGAAACGCGACTTCTGGATGCCATTCGCTCCTGCTTCCCTGGAAGACAAGCTTGATCTTGTAATAGACGTCCCGAAATCGCTCAGGGAATCATACTCCCCCTACATGATGTTTACGTTCAATGTGAAACCTGCGATGTATGACAAGATTGTCGCCGGGATCCATCAGGCTGACAAGACAGCCCGTGCACAGACAGTTAATCCGAAGATATATCCCGAGTTTTACGATATCATCTCCAAGTTCTACCAGAAGACAGGTATCCCTACTGTGCTCAACACCTCCTTCAACCTTCATGGCTATCCTATAGTCCTCGGTGCATGCGATGCAATTGATGTGTACCTGAATTCCGAACTGGATGTGCTGGTTGTAGGAGACTACCTAATCACAAGGAAATAGTTCTTCTATCTGATTCATATCATATGCGCTACGCTATCGTTTCCGATCTTCACGCGAACAGGTCAGCATTCAAGGCCGTGATAGCTGATATTGCCAGCAATGACGTTGACAAGATAGTCTGCCTCGGCGACGTCGTCGGATATGGACCAAATCCTGCTGAAGTTTTGGAAATGGCATATTCCAAGATCCATTTCTTCGTCCTGGGCAACCACGATGCGGTAATCGCCGGTAAGATATCCCCTGAATGCTTTAATGAAAACGCTAGGAGAGCCCTTGAATGGACCTTTTTATCCCTTGACAGGAAGGCCGCAAAGTTCTTCAGTTCGCTTCCCTTGGACGCAAAGGGTGGAAACATGCGGTGTGCACATGCGGAATTCGCAAATCCCGGAAGATTTGGATACATTTTCGATCCGGTCGACGCCGAGGACTCCTTCAAGTCATGTTCGGAACAAGTTCTTTTCTCGGGACACAGCCATGTTCCCGGTATCTTTGTCATGGGGGACAGGAAAGTTGCCCACTGGCTAGATCCGATTGATTTCGGCATTGAGGATGAAAAAAGATATATTGTCAACGTAGGCTCTGTGGGACAACCTCGCGACAACGATACTCGCGCTTCCTACTGCATATATGACACAGATAAAAAAGATGTTCTCTTCAGGAAAGTCGCTTTCGATATTGAGGAATACATTAGTGAACTCAGGAAATCCGGAATCCCGTCAGCTCCGAGTTATTTCATAGATATATACCACAAGCAGGCGCCTCGCCCCATCAGGGAGCTCATAGATTTCCACAGGATGAGCGAAGACAGGACCGTCAAGGCCGGCTCAGAGACGGCAGACCTCCAAAAAACGGTCGCTAAGCTCAGAAAAACAAGGCTGATCCTGCTTGTCATGCTCGTGATTACCGCAGCATTTCTTTTTATCCTTGTCTTCTGCTACTCATCCGAAAAGAACGCAGCTGAAAAAGCCAGGAAAGATGCCGAAAAGACAAAGAGAAACCTTGCTGATGCCACTAGAGAGATAAGCAAGCTGCAGAAAACTACTTATGGCGGCCTTTCTTATTCAAATACTGCAATTCCGCCAAAAGGTGAACTCATGATTGATTTTCCACTCATGCAGACGGCTGTTTCAAAGTTAACCCCTCTTAAGGAATGGATGATCCAGCTCGATGATCCTGAAGCACAGAAAATATCTGTTGAAAAATTCGATGGTCAGAACACACTAAAGCTCAGTTCATCATGCCAGGAGGAAATTTCAATAAGCTCAAAGGCCATTCCAGCATTCAAAGGTATGAGATTTGCAGTTACATATAACATGATGACTGGGAATTCTCCGGCAGGAAACCTGGAGATCCTATTCGAACAGATACTTGAGGACACCACAAGAAGGACCGTATGCCTCAACACCATTGAGGGGATCAAGGATTCCGGAAAGTGGAAGAAAAAATCCATGACTGAAGAAAAACCATTATCTGAGAACGGTAAGATGCTCATCACCATCCGTGGCAGTTTCAAAGGAAATATCATGTTTCGAAACTTAATCCTGAAGAGAGTTGACTGATGAAGATAGCGCATCTTATCGCTCAGTTTTACCCCTATCTAGGTGGAGCGGAGATATGCGTACACAATGTCTGTGAGAGCCTATCTAAGGCAGGTCATAGCGCGACAGTGATATGCACTACCCCTGCCCCAGCAACAGAACCAACAACAAATTATGAGACCATTCATATTTTCAGCAGACTCTGTGGCCTTCTAGGGAGATACCCCCTCATCGGGAAGCATGTCCTATGGCATATTTTATCATCACTCCAGAAAGAAAGGAAATTTGATCTCTGGCAGGTTACAATGGGCTATCCCCTGGGAATATATGCCGTTGATTTCTTCAAGAAGAATAGGATTCCATGCATACTCCGCTGTTGTGGCGAAGACATCCAGAAATATCCGGAGATCGGCTATGGATACAGATTGGATGAGAAAATAAACAGGTTTGTAATTGAAAAATACCCATTATTCGACGGTTTTGTCGCCCTAACCCCATCCGTCAAAGATGAATATTTAAAATTAGGCATTCCTGAAAAAAAAATCCATATAATCCCAAATGGTGTTGATACTGAGAAGTTCGCAGTTAAAAGATTATCTTTTGATAGGAAAACTGTAAGAAGGAAACTCGGTCTTGATGAAAATATACTGCTAATACTAACTGTCGGCAGGTACCATCCTAAGAAGGGCTTTGATTTGATACCTCAAACGGCCAAAATTCTCAGAAGCAAAAAACTGAATTTCCAATGGGTAGTCGTCGGAAAAAATACTTCTGAAATAATTAAAAAGTTCCCAGCATGCCCCGGAGAGATCAGGTGTTTCGAAAATATGGCATGCTCCGGAGGAGAAATCTTATCATTACCTTCTTCTGAACTGATTGAACTTTACTGTGCATCGGATCTTTTTGTACTTCCCACTCTTATCGAAACCTTTGGAATGGTGCTTGTAGAAGCGATGGCAGCTGGGCTTCCCATAATTACAACCGATACGCCTGGAGTCCGGGACGTGATAATTGAAGGTCTAAATGGTATAAAGGTCCAGTCCGGTAATTCAGAATCTCTTGCAGATATGATATTTTCACTTCATGGCGACAATGTGCTCCGCAGCAATCTTTCTGAAAATTCACTTAATCAGGTAAAGGAATTGTATGACTGGAATATTGTGACTGGAAAGTATATTGGCCTATACAACAAAATTTCAAAAGGACATTCCTGAAATGTGTGGGATAAGCGGTTTTTTTAAATATAACAATTCAGAAAACAGCTCCATCCTTGATAGGATGAACAATTCTCTTTCCCACAGGGGTCCTGATGGTGAGGGTATTTTCATTGAAAATGGCGTTGGACTTGCACACCGAAGGCTTGCAATAATTGATCTGAATACAGGCGCTCAGCCTATGCATTCTTCAGATGAACGTTATGTGACCGTGTTCAACGGGGAAATCTACAACTATATTGAACTACGCCAGGAACTCGAACGGCTTGGTTCGACATTTAAGACCAATTCCGACACTGAAGTTATTGCTGAGAGCATCAGAATCTGGCACATAGATGAATCCGTAAAAAAGTTCAGGGGAATGTTTGCCTTCGCAGTTTATGACAAAAAGGAAAACGTTCTATATCTCGCCAGAGACAGGTGTGGGATAAAACCACTTTATTGGGCCAAGAAGGATAGAAGTTTCTTTTTTGCATCGGAAATAAAGGCCCTTCTCCATATCCCTGATATTTCTAAAAAAGCAGATTGCACTGGATTGAATGACTACCTGACACTAGGATTTCCCATTCCTCCGAGGACGTGCTGGAAAGATATAATTAATTTCCCCCCAGCACATTATGCAATTGTAAAAGAAGATGGAAATCCAGAACTTCATAGGTATTGGAAATGGGGATCCTGCGTAAATGATATTTCAGAAAAAGATGCTGAGGAAAAGGCGATGGACATTTTAAGCAAATCCTTGAAATACCATGTGCGTTCAGATGTACCAATTGGCTCCTATCTTTCCGGCGGAATAGACTCGTCACTTCTGGTCTTTCTTCTTAAACAAAGAGGTATTGTTGAAAATCTCAACACATACAATGTAAAGTTTACTGAAACTGAATATGATGAGTCAAAATATGCACAGCTAGTTTCCAGAATTTGTGGGACAAATCATCATACTCTTGAATTAATTACTGGTTCTCCTGATATTTTTGAAAATATATTAGCTCAATACGATGAACCTTTTGGAGACAGTTCCTGTCTTCCTACATATCTACTGAGCGCTGAAATGAGAAAACATGTCAAGACCGTCATATCCGGAGATGGCGGTGATGAGCTATTTGGTGGTTATGAACGTATTAGACATGCTTCTGCTATCTACAAGCTTAAAAAACTTCCATTGAAAAGCCTTCTATCACGCATTCTTTCTTTGAACAATCGCCTTATTGGAATTGAAAAAACAAGAAAGTATAGAAAGGCAATTGCCTTTTCAAATGTAGAGCTCCCTGAGCTTTTCTGCTTGCTACACACATATTTCACAGAAGAGGACAAGATCAATTTATGCAGTGAATCTTTCCTACGTTCTACTGATGATTGTCCAACTTGGACAAGGATGAACTCGTTTATGCCAGAAGACCATGGGCATGGTATAGAAACTATCTTTATGGGATTGGAATTTAATTTAAACCTTCATATGGACTACCTTAGGAAGGTAGATATTGCAAGCTCTGCGCATGGTCTTGAAGTCAGGGTGCCATTCCTTGATAATGAAGTAATTGATTTTGCATCAGCTCTTCCATTAAATTTTAAGATCAGATCGAAGACATGTAAGTATCTCCTAAGAGAGATAGTAAAGAAGAATTTATCATCACAAATTGGAGTTAAGGCAAAGCAAGGATTCGGGATACCCTTCGATTCATGGTGTAAGGGACCAATGAACGCCTACATAAAGGAACTTCTCTTTTCAACTCCTGACGGAGTTGGCATCTGGAATATTTTCAATAATAGAAAATCATTACTTGATCTTTTTGAGAAGTTTTCAAGCATAAGCTCTAGTGACTATGACACCTTGAGTAGATATCAAATATACCAGAGAATCTTCATGCTCTGTGGAATTCAATTATGGTTCAAGAAATTTAATCCTGAGTTGTAATGATAGAAAAGAAAATCATAATTCTATGCCTTGTTGGACAATTCGGTAACGGAGGAACAGAGAAACAACTATATCTTTTCCTGAAGTATCTTGATCGCAGCAAATATATCCCTGTAGTAGTAGTGAGCACTGCCGATACAGGTGCTAAATGGCAGGATATAATTCATAATGAACTTCAAATAAATATTCATTTCCTTGGCTCAGGCCCTAAACCCTTTAAAATCGCAAGATATGTATCCATACTTTGTGCCATCCAACCAGACCTTATCTTCTCCTGGAGTTTCCATACAAACGCCTATTACTCATTTTCTTTTAGAAGAAAATTCATAGGCTCTCTTCGTGGCCAGTTTTCAATGGCAAAAAGTGAACTTACCATCTTCCATTTGAAAAAATCCCTATCCCCTCCTTATTTCGTTGTTAATTCAACCATGATCCAAAAGGAACTTATTGATCAAGGCATAACTCCTGAAAAGGTAAACGTTATCAGCAATATCTTTGAGCCTGAAAAAGAATGTTCTTTAGGAAAATCAGAACTTAGAAAACAATTTGGGATCAGGGATGATGAGATCTTAGTAGCTGGTGCAGGTAGAAATACTCCTGAAAAGGATTTTTCTTTTTTTGTTGATGTATTCAGCTCTGCCTGCAAAATAAAAAGGGATTTAAAGGCAATATTGATAGGCAGCGGTGGTTTAGGAGTAAAAAATAAGATCAAAGAACTTGGCCTTTCTGATAATATTGTGCTAACAGGAGAAGTACCTTATGCAAGAAAATTACTTCCGTGTGCTGACATTTTCTTCCTTTCATCAATCTATGAAGGTATGCCTAATGTTTTATTGGAAGCTATTGATTCTGGTTGCACACCCATTGCAATGAATATAGGAGGTGTATTAGATATTTTGGGAAACGACAATCCTCATCTCGAGTGCATTATACCACCAGAAAGAGATGCAATGATTGTTTCAAAAATGCTTATTAATTTGGCTGACAACCCCAATCTGAGAAACAAAATCTGTCACTTCAATAAAGATAACAGGATAAATCAGTTTAAATGGGATAAAATAATGCCTCTTTATTACAATCTTTTTGGAACTATTCTCAATCGCATATAGTATTATTTCCTGTAATTTATCTTAATTGTCTTAATTATTAGCTTTATTGTATAATATTATTATTTTTAACAACAATGTCATGAGTTGTAATTATGAAACCAGCAAATTTTGATTCCGCATTAATTGGCGCCGGCTACTGGGGAAAGAATATAGCAAGAAGCCTCAACGACCTTGGGGCTCTCAAGACCATCTGTGATTCCTCCGAGAACGTTAAAACCAACCTTAGCAAGCAATATCCAGCTTCAACCTTCACGAACAGGATTGATTCCGTTCTTGCTGATCCGGAAATTAAATCAGTATTCATCGCATCTCCAGCCATAATGCATTTCAAGCATGCTTCTGCTGCACTTAAGGCCGGAAAGAATGTTTTCGTTGAAAAACCTCTTTCATTGAATGTCGAAGAAGCAGAAGAACTGATCAAGTTGGCGGATTCGAAGAAAAAAATACTTTTTGTCGGACATATCCTCCATTATCATCCGGCAGTGATAAAAATGAAGAAGATCATCGCGGATGGGATCATCGGTAAGCTTCAATATATTTATTCCAACAGGCTTAATCTCGGTAAAATCCGAACAGAAGAAAACATACTCTGGTCATTTGCGCCGCATGATATTTCCCTGATCCTCGGAATGACCGGAGAGGATCCTTCATACATCGACTGCATAGGTAATTATTTCCTCAGTCCTGGAGTTGCCGACATCACCATGACAAGCCTGAAGTTCCCTTCCGGACTCGGAGCACACATATTCGTGAGCTGGCTCAATCCGTTCAAGGAACAGCGTCTCGTTGTCACCGGCTCGGAAGGGATGCTTGTATTTGAAGACACCAGGCCGACCGACGAAAAGCTCATCATCTACCATCACAAGATCGAATGGAAGAACAGCGTCCCTGTTCCGCAGAAGGCCGAACCGGAATTCGTCAAGATATCAGATATCTGGGAGGAGCCCCTTAAGGCTGAATGCAGCGCATTCCTGAATGCCGTTGAAACCGGCAAGGAACCTTTAACATCCGGCAAGGAAGGGCTGAATGTCCTCAAAGTCCTCAAAGCCTGCCAGGAATCAATCGAAAAACAAGATAGGAAATAATAAACATGAGCAATCTTCCGTATTTCGTACATGAATCATCCTACGTTGATGAAGGTGCCGTTATAGGTAAAGGTACCAAGATCTGGCATTTCAGCCACATCTACAAGGGTGCAGTTATCGGAGAAAATTGCATCATCGGACAGAACGTCAGCATCGCCGACGGTGTCAAGCTCGGTAACAATGTAAAGATCCAGAACAACGTCTCTATCTATACCGGCGCTCTCGTCGAAGACGATGTCTTCTTCGGTCCATCCTGCGTACTGACAAATGTGACAAATCCCAGGAGCCAGGTATTGCGTCATTCGCTATACGAGAGGACTATCTTCAGGCGTGGAACAACCATCGGCGCAAACGCAACTATAGTCTGCGGGATCACCCTAGGGAGATATTGCTTCATCGCGGCTGGTGCCGTCGTGGCGAAGGATGTTCCGGACTACGCCCTAATGATGGGGGTCCCGGCAAAGCAAAAGGGCTGGATGAGCCGTCACGGACATCTGCTCAAGAATCCTGACAAGGATGGAGTATTAACCTGTCCTGAGAGTGGATACAAATACAAAGAAGTCAAGCCTAGCGTCCTCAAGTGCCTCGACCTTGATGAGGAATCTCCCCTACCCGAGGATAAGAAACTCGGTAAGAAAACTTATGATGAGTTCAAGAAATAAAATCCATAAAGATATATATGGATCTGCAGAATTCTTCAAGTCGCTTGGCTGTGCCAATGCCCTGTTTCTTGACGGAGACCTCTCTATGATGGTTATAAATCCCAAAGGCAGGATAAAAGATGGGAACCCACTTGGCGCCATAATTGCGATTTCAGAAGGGAAAAATTGAAATTGCCGAATTTTACTATATTTTTTGTTTCTTTCATGATTCTCTTTTGTCTAACAAATTATTTTTGAGGTAATAAATGAATGTTCCACTGCTTGACTTGAAGGCCCAGTTCAAACCTATAAAAGATGAAGTAATGAAGTCCGTTGAGGCCGTATTTGAATCTCAGCAGTTCATCAATGGACCGCAGGTAAAGGAGCTCGAGAAGCAGATAGCCTCATATACAACCTGCAAGTCCGCGATAGGCGTGTCCAGTGGCACCGACGCCCTCCTCTGCGCTCTCATGACCTTCAACATCGGCATCGGCGACGAGGTCATCACTACTCCATTCACTTTCTTTGCAACAGCTGGATGCATCTGGAGAACAGGTGCCAAGCCGGTATTTGTGGACATTGATCCTAAGACATACAATATCGACGTCAAAAAGATCGAGAAAGCAATCACCAAAAAGACAAAAGCGATCATACCTGTTCATCTCTTCGGCCAGATGGCGGATATGGACCCAATCATGGAGATCTCAAAGAAGCATAACCTATTTGTCATCGAGGATGCCTGCCAGAGCATTGGTTCCACATACAAGGGCAGACAGGCAGGTTCCATTGGAACAGTCGGCTGTTTCAGCTTTTTCCCTTCAAAGAACCTCGGCACAGCCGGCGATGGTGGAATCATCACTACTCAGGATCCTGTCCTTGGAGAAAAACTCGAGATAATGCGCGGGCATGGTTCCAAGCCGAAATATTACCATCAAGTGGTAGGTGGAAACTTCCGTCTCGACACCATCCATGCAGCAATACTCATAGTCAAACTTAAATATCTGAATTCATGGTCAGAAGGACGCAGGAAGAATGCTGCCAAATACAATGAACTTCTGAGCGGTATTAAACAGATTGTCACGCCGTTCATCGAAAAACACAATGTCTCAATCTTCAACCAGTATGTCATAAGGATACCTAAGAGGGATGAACTGAGGAAATTCCTAACTGAAAAAGGAATTGGAACTGAAATATACTATCCTCTCAGCCTGCATGAACAGGCCTGTTTCAAGGCACTTGGTCACAAGAAGGGCGATTTCCCGGAATCAGAGAAAGCTGCAGCTGAAACAGTTGCTCTTCCGATTTATCCGGAGCTTACATCTGACCAGATAAAATACGTCGTCGACTCCATCAAGGAGTTTTACAAATAAATTTCGGTAGAAATTTATAGATGAAAATACTACTCTGCGCGGACGAGAAGAGCGCCAACACCCTTGCCTGGGCTAAAGGATTCAGGGAACTTGGCGCTGAAGTCACCATTGCCTCTGTCAGGGCGGAGAAAAGCTCAGAAGGGATTATTGCCATTGGCAATCCTTTACTTCCAGCTAGACTCAACTTCATCTTCAGGTCAGGAAAACTTCGAGAGTTGATCTCCAAGATCAAACCTGATATACTGATTGGTTATCGGGTTACAAGCTACGGGTATCTTTGCTCCTGTACGGGATTTCATCCACTTGTCCTTGCAGCACAAAATGAACAGATCACATACCTTCCCAAGCCAAATCCTTTGAGAAAAAAAATACTTGAATATTTTGCTAGCAAAGCTGTCGCCAAAGCAGATTTAATACACGCCTGGGGTAAAAACATGTTACCGAGGCTCAGGGAACTCGGTGCCGATGAAAACAAGATATTGGTTATGCATCGAGGCATCGATCTTGATATTTTCAAACCTTCACTGACGAAATCAGTGCCCAATGAACCCGTTTTCATCTCCACAAGATCGCTTTTCCCTGGCTACAGGATCCCCAAGATTCTTGAAGCATTCCGTCATGTTCTGGAGAAATATCCAAATGCAACCCTGCAAATAATTGGTGAAGGGCCGGAAAGGGGTAAATTGATAAATTTAGCCAATATCCTTGGTATATCCAGTAAGACATCCTTTCTGGGAAAACTTCCTCCAAGAGATGTTGCCGCTAAACTCCAGAACTCCGACATATATGTCTCAACAATCGAAACCGAAGGAGTATCAAGTTCGCTCCTTGAAGCATGTGCATGTGGAGTTTATCCTATCATTACTGACATGATAGCATCGCGCGCATTAATAAAGGATAACCATAATGGGACCCTCATTAGCCCTTCTATCGCATCAATCGGCCTTGCATATAATATGACTACTGCTTTTGAGAATATCGAAACAAGGAAGAAAGCATCAAGGATAAATACTGCAATGATTGCGGATAATTATGATTTCAAAAAAAATACTTCAAAGTTTCTTTCTATATACAAGGAATTGATAAAATGTGTGGAATATCCTGTATAATAGACAAAAGCCATTCCATTGATGACAGAATATTGACCTGCTACACAAAACGTGTATCTCACAGGGGGCCTGATAGCATGGGCATATTGAAATTTGCAGATTCCGATGGTCTTCCTCAAACTGACGATAATAATTTCCTTGTTGGACTTGGCCACCGCAGACTTTCAATAATTGATCTCTCAGAAAATGGCTCCCAGCCAATGCTTTCAACCGACAAGTCACTTGCCATTATTTACAACGGTGAGATATATAATTATATAGAAATACGGCAGGAGCTAGAAAAAGAAGGTATTTCATTCAGGTCAAAGACTGACACTGAAGTTATTATTGAGTCATATAAAAAATGGGGAATTAATTGTCTATCAATGTTTAATGGCATGTGGGCATTTGTAATTTTAGACAGGAAAAGAAGAAAGATTGTTATATCAAGGGACAGAATAGGCGTCAAGCCTGTTTACTATTACTTAAAAGGTAAAATGCTTGCAATAGCTTCCGAGATAAAGCAATTCTTTGAGCTTCCTACCTTTAAAAAAGAGCCTAATACAGATTCATGCCTTTCCTATCTTTTAACAGGATATGAAATACCACCTGAAACCTGTTTCAAGGATGTATTATCTTTTCCACCGGGATGCTATGCTGAAATAGATATTGATTCCCCTGAAGTAATACCGGAAAAATTCTGGTTCCCAGAAAATATGCCTATTTATAAACATTCTGAAAAAGAGCTTATTTCTAGAATTATGAATGTATTCACAGCCTCAGTAAACTTCCGACTAAGATCAGATGTTCCTGTCGGTGGATGCCTATCAGGTGGACTCGACTCTTCGGCAATATTCACAGAAATGAAACAACTGCAGCCATCTCATGATTTCAATGCTTTTTCTGCATGCTTTGAAGATCCCCAACTCGATGAGCGGAGATTTATGAAGAGTATAATAGACAAGACCGGAAGCAGTCATATCCAAGTTTTTCCAAATCCTAATGAATTTATCGCTGATCTTCCTGAATTCTTTCGCAAACATGATGAGCCTGTCGGTAGCCTCAGTGTTTACGCACAGTATAAGATCATGCAGGCTGCCAGCACACGGAAAGTTCCTGTTCTTCTCGACGGGCAAGGTGGAGATGAGCTTTTTTCAGGATACTGGACTTCATATTTTCTAATGCTGAATAATTATTACTGCAAAAATGACTTCCTTCCGTTATTAAAACATGTTGGAGCTTCTTTAATAGGAGGGAACAGGGAATTTTTCTCACAGATCTTTTCCCACCTGTCTGAATACAGGAAAAGAAATTCCAGAGCTCTACCTTTCTCAATCAAAAGCAAATATCTGGGACAATCTGAAGCTTTAAATACAATTCAATGGCATCGCGATGCCCAAATCCTATCTCCAAGAGAATATCGCAATGCTGAGATTTTCAGGATACACCTTCCTCGTTTGCTGAAATGGGAGGATAGGAACTCAATGGCCTTCTCCATAGAGTCACGTGTTCCTTTTCTTGATGTTAATCTGGTTGAACTTATTCTTTCCATCAATCCCGAACACAATATGAGAAAGGGATGGACAAAGTATCTTTTCAGAAAGGCAATGGACTCAAAACTGCCCAAGGACATATGCTGGAGGAAAGATAAAAAAGGCTTCGAAACCCCACAGGATAAATGGATGAAATCCGGTGTATTCAACAAATATCTCCTAAACTGGGCCTCTGAAAGCAATCATCCCGTAACCGAATTCATTTCTGAAGATTTCAAAGAAATAAAGGAAATACTTGCAGGTGGCAATTTTAATTCAATCAGGATGTTTAGGCTCTTCTGCATGGATTATTGGATGAGTAATTTAGCATCGTAATTACTTCATATTTGAATATTATCATAATTTTCGCAACTTTATCATGGCTTTTTATAACTCATACTTGAGCAATCCATTACAACACAGTTCGCTTATTCTATGTTTTATGGAGAACTAATTCAAGGACAACCCCCTTGCCTTCAGTATTTCGAAATTTGCTTTCAGCAGTTTTGTCATATACAAAAGAATTCAGACTAGATAACCCGACTTAAGAATATCCCGGACATACTTTCACAGTTCAAGTATTTTATGCTATCCATTGTATTCTGCTGTTATAACTAGTCATCATTTGATTAAAATAATTGCACATCTATTCGTATTAAAATAACTACTTTATATTTTACTTCTTCAGATATTTTTCATAAAATATACTTTTAAAATGATGTATATCTCAAGTCTTGTTGAAAATATATATAATTTATATAAGATAATTAATTTATAGCGGAGTAAAAACATGTTTTCTATAAAACAGACAACACATAGGATGGTAATGCAATATCATCCCCAAGTTGGATATATTTTTGTACCAAATCAAAAAACCAGATTGGAAAATGAGAAAAATGGTTTTTTTGTTGTCACCAACTCAAGCGGATTTCGTTCCGACACAGAATTTATCCCCAGCAAGGGAAACAATCATAGGATTTTGATTTTTGGAGATTCATACACTGCCGGAGATAATTGCAGTAACTCAGACCGATTTTCGGATAAGCTGGGTAAAGAACTCAATGCACAAGTATACAATTATGCTGTTTCCGGTTCTGGAACTGACCAACATTTACTTATATATCGAGAGTTTGCCAAAAATATTGAAGCGGATTTAATAATTATATGTGTACAGGTTGATAGCATAGCCAGAATTCAGGCAAAAAGTCGTGAATCTATTGATCGCATTACTGGGAAGAGAGTCATGGTTTCAAAGCCTTATTTTACACTTTGTAATGATAATAAACTTAAACTGAACAATGTTCCAGTTCCCAGAGAGAGAGTTATTGCAGAAGGGCTTGAAACAACTCAAAAAGGCATGTTTACACAAATTCACAGCTTTTATAAAAACTGTAAAGCAATGGCCCCTGTGAGGAAAGTTGTTAGGGGAGGAATTCATAATTTACGCAGTAAAAAACAACCGTATCCTGATTTCCAAGACAGTTCCTCACCTGGCTGGAAACTAATGAAAACCATACTGGAACAATTCATTTCTGAAGCAGCCCCTCTTCCTGTTCTAATTATTCCTATCCCATCCCAAGAATTCTACCTAAATGACATCACGCCGATATATCAGCCCTTATTTGAATCCATGGCCAAGCCTGATCACGGTGTCTTTGTCGCTGATATTACAACTCCATTATTGAAAATTCCAAAAAACGAACGAAAAAGTCTTACGTATCGAATCGGTGGACACTTTTCTCCCATTGCTCATAATATCGTAGCAAATACCTTAGCTGATTATATTAGGAAAAATAATATTATTCCTTTAAATCAACAGGAAATATTACAATATTCAGTCTCTTTACCGTTTAAATCAAAATCTGACAAATATGTGCTTGGACTCTCCTGTTTCTACCATAATTCCGCAGCAAGCTTAATTAAAAATGGAGAGATTGTTGCCGCTGTTGAAGAGGAGAGATTTACTAGGATAAAGAATGACCGGCGTTTTCCGCACAATGCCGTAAACTACTGCCTTGAGGAGGCAGGAATCAATTCAGAACATCTAGATTCTGTTGTGTATTATGACAATTCCTCGCTTACTTTTGAAAGGATAATTCACTCACTTCTAGTCTCTGGGGACAAAGCAGAAAAAATGTGGATGCAAATGTTACCAACGTGGCTTCATTATAAGCTCTTTATTCCTTCATTGATACGCAAGTATATGAATTATAGCGGATTAGTCCTGCAAGGTAATCACCACCGTTCTCATGCCGCTAGCGCATTTTATCCTTCTCCTTTTGATAGAGCGGCTATACTAACAATTGATGGGGTTGGAGAATGGGGAACTGCTTCAATTGGACGAGGAGAGGGAAATAAAATTACGATTTTGAAAGAAATGCAATTCCCAAATTCACTCGGTCTTTTATATTCAGCATTTACTGAATTTACTGGTTTCAAAGTAAATTCAGGAGAATACAAAATGATGGGATTGGCACCATATGGTAGACCTATCTATAAAGACTTAATTCTAGACAAGATTATTGACCTTAAAGAAGATGGTTCAATTGAATTAAACATGGAATATTTCAGTTTTCTTGATGATCTTAAGATGACTAATGATAAATTTGCCGATCTTTTTAATGGTCCTGCCAGAGAAAAGGATTCACAAATTACCAGACGGGAAATGGATATTGCAAAATCTATTCAGACAGTAACTGAGGAAGTAATTCTCCGGATGGCTAAAACTGCTCATAACTTGACCGGAGAGAAAAAGTTGTGCATGGCAGGCGGAGTGGCATTAAATTGCGTAGCAAACGGCCGTTTACTGTTAGAAGGTCCATCTGAAGACATATGGATACAGCCTGCCGCCGGAGATTCTGGATGTGCACTTGGAGCAGCTTATGATGTTTGGCATGAATACTTTTCTAACAAGCGTTATGTTAAAGATGATGGACTGGCTGTCCAACGTAGTTCTTGCTGGGGCCCCTCATTTTCCAATGATGAAATTAAAGCTTATCTTGATACTTACGGTTATCCTTATAAATATATGGAAGATGATAAGAGAATGGAATTTCTGGCAAGTGCACTAGATGATGGTAAAATTATAGGAAATTTTTCTGGGAGGCTTGAATATGGTCCTCGAGCCCTAGGTAGCAGGTCTATAATAGGAGATCCTCGCAATACCGAGATGCAAGTAAACATGAATTTAAAAATCAAATATCGAGAATCTTTTCGCCCCTTTGCCCCTTCAGTGTTAAAGGAAGATGTCAATAATTATTTTGAGATGAATTGTGAAAGTCCTTACATGTTACTGGTTGCACCTGTAAAAAAAGAAAGGCGTTTACCTTTTGAAATGCCTGATAATATTGATGATATGCTTCCGATTGTCAAAAAGCTGCGGAGTGATATTCCAGCAATTACACATGTCGATTATTCTGCCAGAGTTCAAACGGTGAATAAAGAATTTTCACCTGAGTACTATAAGTTAATCAAGGCATTTAAAGACAGGACTGGCTGTTCGGTTGTTGTCAATACTTCTTTTAATGTTCGAGGTGAACCTATAGTATGCACACCATCAGATGCTTATCGATGTTTTATGCGTACTGAAATAGATATTCTTGCTTTAGGTAATTTTATTTTGACAAAAAGAGATCAACCCAATTGGCCTGAAGGTAAAGGGATAGGGCTTGAAAGCATAAAGTCCAAACCGGATGATAAATCCCCATACGATAAAAAGTTTTTAAAAGAACTAAGAAGATATTTTATTTCAGAATTAAAATTGCTTTCTAATAAATTATATTCTGAAGACAAGCTTAAAATTTGCCGTAAAATATCTTTTGCATCCTCATCTTGGATCGATGCTTCTGAACCAAAGGACATTAAGAAATTATTTGAATATCAGGAGGCTGTTTTATCTGAAAATGCAGATCTCAAAGAACTTACCGAAGGGATTCTCTCTTCATGGCAATATCATGAAGATGCTGAAATATTAAAACCTTTGGTCTTGGATTTATTGAGACTTGGACGTAAATATCCTGTTCATGCCGACCTCCAAGAAGAAATACCGGATTCTATTTATGCAATGTTTTAATTTTTGCATTGCTTAATATCCTCAATTATAATTAAATAAAATATGATTTCAATTATACAACTTCTTATAATGCATATAATAACTTCATATACTCGGCTTGATTTCGAAGTTTAGTAAAATATTACATGGAAATATGTTTTTTATAAATTATTGTTGAAATAATAGTCCAGGTGGAGGATTCCATCTTAAATTTTATATTAATGTTTGTTTATGACTGTAATGAACATATATAAGACATTGTGAAGATAACTATTCTAACACAGTATTATCCTCCGGAGCATGGGGCTCCTCAGAATAGGCTCCATGATCTGGCAAGGCGCTGGGTGACGAAAGGACATGAGGTCACAGTGCTTACTGCAATGCCGAACTATCCTGCAGGAAAAGTTTTCCCGGAATACAGAGGCAAGTTTTCACTTTCTGAGGTAATTGACGGAGTCAAAGTCATACGTAGCTGGATATTACCCGGCAAGAAGAGCACGTTCAAACAGCTGATCTGCTATTTTTCATTTGTTAAGACCTCGGGGCTTATCGGTCTTCTTAAGCTGGATAGGACTGATTTCCTCATATGTGAAAGCCCCCCTCTGTTCTTGGGATTCACTGCACTGTTCCTCAAATACATCAAGGGGACAAAGCTTGTTATGAACATAAGTGACTTGTGGCCAGAGAGTGCCGTTCAACTCGGAATGATAGGTCCAGGTCCCTCTCTCAGTTTCCTTGAATGGTTTGAAAAGCTGCTCTATAGAGAATCAGTTCTAGTATCCTGCCAGACAGAGGGAATTGTAGACGGTGTAAAGAAAAGACTTCCTGAGGCAAAGACATTCCTGTTTCCGAATGGGGTTGATCTTGAGATGTTTGTTCCTGAAAGACCAGATCCTGTGCTCAAAAAGGAACTTGGTATTCCTGAAGACTGTTTCATTGTCGGATATGGGGGAAACCATGGCAGATCGCAGGCTCTTGAACAGATCTTTGAAACTGCGATGGTGCTCCAGAATGAAAAGATCTTCTTTGCTCTTTTCGGCGACGGACCTGAAAAACCATCCCTTGAAAAGAAGATCTCCGAAACGGGACTAAAAAACATAAGACTGTTCCCCTCCCAACCGAGAAAGAAGATGTCTCAGATTCAAGCGTTGTGGGATGTCGCCTTGGTACCGCTGAGGAACATTCCTCTTTTTGACGGAGCGCGTCCTTCTAAGATGTTCGAACTCATGGGGGGACAGATCCCCTTTATATTCTGTGGAAAAGGGGAAGGTGCAGATCTGGCAATGAAGAGCGGATGCGCAAAGGTTGTTCCTCCTGAAAATCCAGAAAAACTCGTCGAGATGATAAGGGAGCTGGCAAAAATGAGCCCGGATTCACGCAAGGAAATGGGTGTAAAAGGAAGGGAATTCGTATCTGCGTCATTCGATCGTGCGAAACTAGCAGACGAGTTCATGAATGAGCTGGAGAAGATCAAGTGAACATATATTCCCCACTTCATCCTGCGGCTTTCTCCATGATACAAAGGCGCCAGCGCGAATTTCGTAAAATATTTGCTTCAGCCTATCCAAATGGTGTCGAAAATACAAGGTTCCTCGAGATCGGCTGCGGCAATGGGCAATGGCTCGCGGAATTTCAGACCTTCGGATTCATGCCATGCAACCTGGCCGGCATCGAACTTGATCCTAAACGTGCAAGATCCGCTAAGGACAGGATAGTCGGTGCAGACATTCGTGAGGGAAATGCTGATAATCTACAATGGGGTGATGGAACTTTCGATGTAGTCTTCCAGTCCACCGTCTTCACTTCCGTCAAGGATGCCAACACCAGAAAGAAGATTGCATCCGAGATGAAGCGCGTTTGCAAAAAAGATGGATTTATCCTCTGGTATGACTTTACTTTCGACAGTCCGAAAAATCCCGACGTGAGAGGAATAGGGAAAAATGAAGTGAAAGATCTTTTCTATCCATGGAAATGTAAATTTACCAGAATCACTCTAGCCCCACCGCTGGCAAGAGCAATAGCCCCACGTTCAAATCTTGCCGCCGACATGCTTGAATCTCTTCTGCCTTTCCTGCGCACGCACATCATCGCAGTTATAAAGCAATAGCCATCGCAATTATTATCCAAATGTAGAGCCGTTGTGCCCCCAGTTGGAGCCCGCGATGTCTGTAAAGTTGATGTAAACTGCAGAAGGATTAATCTTCAGTTTCTCCTCGAGAGCCTTGCATATCGCAACGCTGAGCGATTTGTTCACCACAGGATTCAGCCCACCTATCCCCTTGACTTCCACGAATGCCGAATCCGCTATCTTCCCACCCATCGCAATGACAGCGTCATCCTCTACGACAGACTGCACATATCCCTCCGGTTTTTTCGTGCACTGGGCACAAACCTTTGAAAGCTCGAGCGCAAGCGCTTGCTTATCCTGTATCTTCACCGAAGTTAGAATCTTAATTAGCGGCATATTTACCTCCTGGATTGACAATGAAAATTTTAAGATCTCTCAGGTTCGCTTTATAGATATTATAATTCGTCATGTTTTCAAGCTTTACCATCCTTATTAATCGAAAGGAATTCTTCTTGTCAACACCAATATCCCGTCTATATTTAAAGTGAATTTTCATGAGTAAATGGAGAAAGCGATGAAAATCTGCACCGTAATCGGAGCAAGGCCACAGTTCATAAAGGCAGCGGCTGTGTCTGCGGAATTTGCAAGACACAGTTCCATACGCGAAGTCATAATCCATACCGGACAGCATTACGACCATGACATGTCGGAAATATTTTTCAAGGAGCTCCGGGTTCCGCGTGAAAAATACAATCTCCGAATAGGTTCCGATACACATGGCAGGCAGACCGGAAGGATGCTTGAGGCCCTGGAAAAAGTCCTCCTAAGGGAAAAACCGGACATGGTGCTCATATATGGCGACACCAATTCAACCCTGGCTGGCGCCCTGGCAGCTTCCAAGTTGCACATTCCCCTCGCCCATATTGAGGCTGGGATGCGCTCCTTCAACAAAAAAATGCCTGAAGAGATAAACAGGATTGTCGCCGACCATCTTTCTGACATCAATTTCTGTTCCACCTCTACAGCCATGAAAAATCTCAAGGATGAAAATCTTGCTAAAACAGCATCACTGGTCGGTGATGTGATGTATGATTGCTCTCTTCTTTTTACCAAAATAGCAACTCGAAGATGTGATCCATTGCGGAAAATGTCTCTTGAAAAGGGGAATTATGTCCTTTTGACCTGCCACAGGGCCGAAAACACCGACGACAAAAAACGTCTCAAAGAGATTATCGACGCCATAAACAGCATCTCTCTTAAGACGGCTGTAGTTTATCCTGCACATCCCAGGACAGTCAAGTTCATGGAAAAATACAGGCTCAGGATTTCCCCAAAGATCAGAATCATCAAACCAGTCGGTTACCTTGAGATGCTGCTTCTTGAAAGGAACGCCTCCGTGATCATCACGGACTCCGGCGGCGTGCAGAAGGAGGCTTTCTTCTACAAAGTTCCATGCATAACCATGCGAGATGAAACAGAATGGATTGAAACGGTCAAACTGGGATGGAACATCGTTACCGGGGCTAATTCTTCAAAGATCACGAGGGCTTTTGCGAATTTCACAAGAAAAAGGCCTTCAAAGACCTCATCACGCCCATATGGGGATGGAAATGCGTCTTCAAAAATAATAAACCTCCTCCTTAAGTTCAGGAAAAATGTATAGGACCTCTGTAAAAAGATTTTTGGATCTTGTTCTTGCGTTATCCACGCTCATTGTCATCTCTCCATTACTTCTCTTTGTCGCAGTCTGCATAAAACTTGGTTCACCCGGACCTGTCTTCTTCCGTCAGAAACGCGGAGGTAGGGATGGAAAGTACTTCGACATATTCAAGTTTCGGTCCATGACTGTCAAGGATAATACAGACGGCAAGGACTTTGAGCCAGGTTCGGGTATGCGGATAACTCGGATTGGCCGAATATTGCGAAAAACCAAGGTCGATGAGCTTCCCCAGCTGATAAATGTAGTGAAGGGTGAGATGTCCCTTGTCGGACCAAGGCCTGAAGTCGAACAATACATAAAGCTTTATCAGGAGCGGTGGAATGGAATCCTGCAGACCACTCCGGGAATTACTGATCCTGCCTCGATCAGATTCAGGAACGAAGAGGAACTTCTCGCATCATCAAAGGATCCCGAGGAGGAATACAGGAAGGTGATCCTTCCGAGAAAACTTGAGATCTATGAGGATTATGTTAAGAACATTAGCTTACTGAATGATGTAAAAATCCTGATAGGAACTATATTTGTGGTTTTGAAGGGATAAAACTGCCATGAACAATGATTTCATATATTATCACCGCCCTTCGATAGGCCCGGAGGAAATCAGGGAGGTAATCTCCTGCCTGAAATCCGGATGGCTCACGACCGCGACACGGACAAAGCAGTTCGAGTCCAATTTTGCAAAGTTCGCAGATGCGAGGTTTGCAGTTGCAGTGAACTCCTGTACCGCAGCCCTGCATCTTGCGCTCGAAGCCGTAGGCATCAAGGAGGACGATCTTGTGATCGTCCCGACAATGACTTTTGCAGCTACTGCCGAAGTTGTCAGGTACTTCAATGCGATCCCTGTTCTTGTCGATGTAAATGAAGATGATTTCTGCATCGATCTGGACCATGTGGAGGAGACGATACTGAAGATCAAGTCAGGGAAAAAAGTCCCTGGAGTTCCGAAAAAGCATAATGGAGTGAAAGCAATAATTCCCGTTCATTATGGTGGACAGCCATATGATGTAAACAGATGCAGGAAGATCTGTAAAAAACATGATCTATTCCTTATTGACGATGCTGCTCATGTAGGGCCTGCCTTTTACAAGGATGAAAGAGGCAGATGGCAATTTGCCGGAAAAGAAGCCGACATAGCGTGCTATTCCTTCTATGCGAACAAGACCATCACAACTGGAGAAGGAGGAATGGCGACCACCGCCAACCAGGCATGGGCCGACAGGATGCGGATCATGTCGCTCCATGGAATAAGCAAGGATGCTTGGAAGAGATTCACAAAATCTGGCACTTGGTATTATGAGATCATAGCACCTGGATTCAAATACAACATGACCGACATAGCCGCTTCTCTCGGGATACACCAGTTGAAAAAGGCCAGCAGGTTCTTAGCTGAAAGGAAAAAGCAGGCGGATGCATACGGCAAGGCTCTCAAACAGCTTCCAGGCATAATCACCCCAAAGGAAAAACCCGGTACCCGGCATTCATGGCACCTGTATGTAATAAGGATAGACAGTTCCATAACTGGAGTCCACAGGAACGAGGTCTATGAGCGGATGAAAGATGCGGGCATCGGCTGCAGTGTACATTATACTCCTCTGCATCTCCATCCCTATTACAGGGAGAAGTATGGTTTCAGGAAGGGGGATTTTCCAGTCGCCGAGAAACTGGCCGACCAGTGTCTTTCAATGCCTATTTATCCAGGGCTCACGGAAAAGAGCTTCAAGAAGATCATATGCACTCTAAAGGGAATTGTCCAATGACGGGCAGGAAGAAATTCAGCTTGATAGTATGGTTGAACAGCCAACTGGAGCTTGTGGTCCAGAAGCTTTTTCCCGCAAAGACTTTCTTCGTGTTCATCACTTCGGCATTCACCATAGCGCTTTCATTCCTTCTTGCCTTCTATATCAGATTTGAATTCCAGTTTCCAGTGAAGGAAATAGCATATCTCGACAATGCCCTGCCACTGGTGGTGGTCGTCAAGCTGCTGGTCTTCTATTTTTTCGGGGTCTACAGTGGGATGTGGAGATATGTGAGCATATATGATCTAATGCAGATTCTTCTGGCCAATATCGTCTCTAGCCTGATATTGTATGTCGTCATAGTCTTCTTCAGGGAGCAATATTTCCAGGGATTCTCCAGATCGGTGCTGATTCTGGACTTCATGCTCTGCTTCTTCGCCGTATCTGGGAAAAGAGTCCTAAGCAGGATCATAAGGGAAGCCGCGGCAAGAGGCGCCAAGAAGGAGTTCGTCAGGACGCTTATACTCGGTTCACCAGGGGCTGCGAACAACATCATCCAGACATTCTCGACAGGCTGGGGCAATCGAGATATAATCGGCATCATCGGCAACGACATGAATCCCGGAGTATCGATACGCGGAGTACCGGTGCTGGGTGATGTCGAGGAGACAGGACAATTTGCAAAAAAACTGAATATTTCCGAGATACTACTGCTCCCGCCATATTCGTCACCAAGTTACATCAGGGAGATAATGGACCAGCTTGAGAAGGTAGATTCCAACTGCACTCTGAGGATGGTGCCGACATATGCCGACGTTGCATCAGGCAAGATAAACATCTCCCACCTTAAAAATGTCGAAATAGAGGATCTTCTCGGCAGGAAGCCGGTGAAACTCGACAGGACTGAAGTCGCTGAATTTGTAAAAGGGAAAAGGATCATGGTAACAGGCGCAGGTGGAAGCATCGGATCCGAGCTTTGCCGCCAGATCGCATCCTACGCACCAGAATGCCTGGTCTTATTCGAACTTTCCGAATTCAACCTCTATGACGTGAGCAGAAAACTGCGGAATTCGCATCCTGAGCTTAAGATCATCAGCATCATTGGTGATGTACGCTCTGCTGAAAACGTCTCTTCGGCCCTGTCGGCAAACAAAGTTGAAGTCGTTTATCATGCCGCAGCATACAAGCATGTTCCACTGATGGAGGAAAATCCACAGATGGCTCTCGACACAAATATAATCGGTTCCTCAATCGTCATCGAAGCCTGTGAGAAACACAATGTCAGGAGGATGGTTCTCATTTCTACTGACAAGGCGATATGCCCCACCAGCATCATGGGCGCAAGCAAAAGGATCGCTGAAAGACTGTGCCTTGAACGTCCAAATAATTCCACGGAATTCATCGTTGTCCGTTTTGGAAACGTCCTTGACAGCAGCGGGAGTGTCATCCCTCTCTTCAAGCAGCAGATCAAGGAAGGCGGACCTGTCACAGTCACCTCCAAGAACGTGGTCCGATATTTCATGTCCATTCCTGAAGCCGTGGATCTTGTATTGCAGGCCGGAACGATCGGCCACGACAGGGACATAATGGTGCTTGAAATGGGAGAACAGGTCAGGATATATGACATGGCGAGGAAGCTGATCGAGCTTTCCGGGCTCATCCCCGACAAGGACATCGAGATCAAGATCACGGGACTGCGTCCAGGGGAAAAGGAATATGAGGAGCTTCTCACCGACGAGGAAAAGGTGCAGCGGACCCCGTTCGACCGGATCTATGTCGCCAGGAAGACAGATGTACCGCAGCTCCCGGTTGACCTTGACAAGATCCGTGGACTTATAATATCAAAGGATCTCAAAGCCATCAAATCTCTTCTTGGCTCCTACATTCCGGAGAACAAGTTCAACGAGGCCGCTTAATAGAGCTGATATTTTTTGGGAGGCTCCAAAAATTATGCGCAAGCGTCCATTCATACCGATAATATCCGACAGGAGGACGAAAACATTCCCCTCGGACTTTCCTGTGCATGTCGAGAGGAACAGGTATCAGACCGATGCCCCCATCAAGACTATACACGTCCATGACTGCCTTGAGATCGGATATTGCCATGAGGGCAACGGCATCTTCATCTGTGCCGACAGGATCCTGCCCTACTCCAAGGGAGATGTGACCATATTTAACGAGATTTCTGCACATTTCGCATGCAGCGCTTCCGGCACCAGGAGCAACTGGACATTCATCTTCTTCGAACCACCGGTGTTCCTTTCCGACACCTGCGGGAATCCAGAAGTCCTTTCCACCGCCAGATTCTGCGGAAGCTCTTTCCCATATGTATTCTCAAAGAGGAAATATCCGGAGATAAGCGGCCTCTTCGAACTGCTTCTCAGGGAACTCGACTGCAGGAAGAAAAATTACAGGACTGCATTCAAGACCCTCATGGTCCGTTTCCTTATAGAGATCGACAGGGCCTGTGGCAACAGGAGTTCCAGCCCTTCCCCGAATAACACCAAGTTGAGCCAGGATGCGATCGAAAGGATATCTCCGGCTTTGAACTTCCTCGGTAACCACTACCATGAGCAGATCAAAGTGACTGAAATCGCAAAACGGACAGCGGTAAGCGTTGAAACCTTGAGACGCCTCTTCCACAAGGCCCTTAAGAAATCTCCAGAAAAATATCTGCATGATCTCAGGATAAGCATGGCCGCAAACCTTCTCGAGAACACGTCAGATTCCGTCATCGCCATAGCCGGTCATGTTGGCTACACGTCGCTTTCCAGCTTCAACAGGCAATTCAAATCCAAGAAGGGCCTTTCTCCGAGGGAGTGGAGGAAAAAGAAAAAGTTCTGAACTTCGTGAATCTTAGGATTTTTTCATCAAAGCAATTTTCTCGGCACCAGCAGCTGACTACCGACGACCGAAGACTTGTTCCTAATTCTCCCTAATCGCCCTGTTAATATCGCTATTGTGCTGGTCCTGGATCTGCTGGATCTTCTGTTCCTGGCGTTTCTTGATGCTAAGAGGAGTAGCTCCTGTACCGTAGTCAACAACAGCCGATGCACCTTCGAGAAATCCAGTGCCCTTGCCCGTAGATTTCTTCTGGGCTGCCGAATTGCCTTTATTTGCAGTATTTGCCTGGCTTTGATTTGCGAAGTTCGCAGAAGTATCCTTCTGAAGTTCCGGAGGAACATATGAACTGGATTTTGTAGGAGGAACATCCTCTCCGCATCCACATAGGACCATTGAAAGCATAAACGAAATTAAGATATTTCTCATGAAGAAATTACCTTTTCCTGATTCCAAACCACAAATTCACATTGGCGGAGGAACCGCTTCCATCTTGAGATATTCATCCTGCGGTCCTTCAATCCATTCATCGAAGAACTGGCCGACTATCGGAGCGCAAGTTGAACCTCCACTTACACCTTCCTGCACGATCACGGCTATCCCATAGGTCTTGCCCATGTATTTTCCAAATCCCATGAACCAAGTATTGGTTTTCCTGTTGTCCTTAGGGCCGATCTCGGCAGTACCGGTTTTTCCAGAAAGTGTAATCTTCGAATTCCTTGCCTTCTTTGCGGTTCCCTTCTCATCATTTACAACCAGATACATTCCCTGACGGACAATCTCCAGATTCTCAGGCTTAACCTTCAACTGTGAAACCACTTCAGGCTTTTCCCTCATGTAAAGGGTGTTGCCGTTAGGATCCCTTACTTCCTGGAGCAGATAAGGCTTGTTGACAGCTCCTCCATTCGCTATAGCCGATACATACAACGCCACCTGCAGCGGGGTAAGGGTAATAATTCCCTGACCGATTGAGATCAGACAGGTGTCATATACTGTCCAGCTTTCTCCATACAACCTCTTTTTCGTCTCCATGGATGGAATCTGGCCTGCGCGTTCCGGGATGCAGATGCCGGTCTTCCTTCCTATTCCCGCAGATTCCATCATGTCCCTGATTTTTTCGAAACCCAATTTTCTTCCCTGGACCATGAAATAGACGTTGCATGACTGTTTAATACCATAGAGCATGTCCACGTCGCCATGTCCCCCGTTTTTCCAGCTCCAACAGTGTATCGATGCATTTCCTATCTCCAATGAACCATCGCAACGGATCTTCTCAAGAGGATTGAACCAGCTTTCGAGCGATGCCATGGCGATTATCGGCTTGATGATCGAGCCCGGGGTATATTCACCACATGTCGCACGGTTCACAAGTGGTCTGGCAGGATCTGACATGAGCTTTTTCCAATCCTCCTTCTTGATCTTCGGGACAAACTGCTGTGGTTCATATCCAGGAGATGAAACCATTGCAAGAACCGCGCCAGTAGAGGCATCGAGGAGAACTAATGAACCTATCCTGTCGGAAAGAAGTTTCTCTGCAATCGTCTGGGCCCGCCAGTTGATGGTCAGAACGATGTCATTGCCGTTCTGTGGAGGTACAGGAGTTCCAATGGTCTCATAAACGAACCCCATGTTGTCGATCCTAACGACCTCGTTGCCGGGAATTCCTCTCAAACCACGGAGCGGTACGGGGCCACTGTTGACTTCCTTGTCATAGGTCTTTTCAACTCCATCTCTTCCGATCCAGTCGGGAAGATAATAAGAATAGTCCGTCCTGTCCTCGGCAGTTCCCGGATCCTCGAGTCCTACGTAGCCAAGGACATGGCATGCGGTTTTGCCTCCTGGATAAAACCGTTTCGGGATGGTCTTGATTTCCATGCCCTGTATGCCAGAAGCGCTCTCTACGGCATTGGCCAGCTCAACATTTGTCAGATCCTTGAATACTGTTATTGGCAGTGCCGGTCTCATATTGATGTGTTTGAGAATTCCATCGGCGGTCAAAGGTGAATCCCTGCCTATGGCGACACCTATCCTGTGGGCACATTCAAAAATGTGGTTTACAGTTTTCCTCTGCTTGCCGGGCTGCCTCATTTCCGCCGGATGGAAAACGATATCATAGCTTATTGTATTGTCTGCCAGAATATGCATGTCGGAACTGAATATGCGCCCCCGGATCGCCGGCAACCGGATGCGCCGGATCGACTGCTTCGACACCTTTTCCCTGTGCTCCTCCCCCAGTCTTATCTGTTCATCCCAGAGCTTGATGACGACGATCAAGTAGAACACGGCAAAGAATGCACCGAGTATGAAAATCCTGAACAAGGCCCTTATGACTGAGTCCTTCACTAAATCCTCTCCTCAATGTTCTCCCGTGCCTTCCTGTAAAGCTCCATACCAAGCAGTTCGCTTATCAGATCAAGAAAAAACACAAGCAATGGCAGAGTTATACCGCCTGCGACAAGGGAAAACAGCAGTAGGAACAGGATATTCCATCCTCCATACAGGATGATCCCGTTCAATTGAACCACCATCAACGGTATCACCGCCAATGCGGAAACAATAATCCCTGGAAACACATGGAGCAGAAAATCCTTTGTCTCGCCCTTGAGCAACCAGAATATTACAACCCCTGAAACAGCCATGTGGCTCAAAGCTGAAATAGGAACATCCCTGCCATAAAGCATGTCTATCACAAGGCCGGAGAAAAATCCCAGGAAGAGCCCCGTCCTCCACCCATATACCATGCCAAAATAAAACAGTGAAATGGATGTAAGTGGAAATATGACACCGGCTGATCCGACCATGACTTCGAACATGATCGAAATGAAGAGGACGATGAATATGTAACTTGCCGCAATCATTTTTCAGGCACCATCACTAGCACAAAATGGAGGTAATCTAAATTTGCAGACGGTTCCATCCATGCCTCAGCATATAGGTTCTCCCTTATCTTGACTGTCTGGCTCTCCTTGTCCTCAACAAGCCTTCCTATGAGAAGTGACGAGGGAGTAAGTCCGCTGAGACCGGAGGTATATACAAATTCACCTGGCGTGTAAACGACATCTCTCGGCAGGTATTTTATCTTGACAATGAAATTCTTACCTGTCTTCCTTCCCGATCCCGCGATTCCATGAGCCTTGCTTCCTGAGACCAATACACTTAAAGAACATTCATCGCTCAAGATCGTTGCTATGAAAGCTTCATGTTTGGTCACTGATTTTACCCGGCCGACCACGGCAAATGACGGGGTACCTTCCTCGCTGCGCGTAAACCGGGCTATGACAACGCTTCCCTCCCGGATACCATCTTCAGTCCCCTTGTTAATGACAAGTTTCTCATACCATGCAGCAGGATCCCTTTTGATGACCTCGGCCGTAATACAGGTGAAAAATGGAATTTTCCCAAGACCGACCAATTCCCTTAGCTTCAGGTTCTCCTTCTTCATGTCATCGAGTATGCTGACCTTGGCCGTCAGTATGCTGTTCTGTTCCTTTAGGTTCTGGACCTTCGCTGCGAGTTCATGCCTGCTTTCCATCGCAAGTCCTTCAAATGTGGCCGCATCAGAAATCTTTTCCGTGACACTGAAGAAAGGATGATAGAAGTCAGTGACTGTCTTCCTTGCAATCCCCCTGACGAATGAAAAGGAAAAAATGATGAAGAGCACGGCGAAGACCGCCACGAGCAGTATGTTCTGCCTGTTCATCATCTTTTCATCTCCTTTTCGGTCCCTATCTGGACTTTTTCTGCTGTCTTTCAAGTTCTGACTCAAGCGATGGCCAGAACCTTCCGGCAAAGCTTCCTGCATCATCGAGATATTTCAATTCAACAGAATACCTTGTCCCAAATGGAACGAATTCCTTCTCGCCAGCCGCAATGTAATCCTCGATCTGCCTGAGAGCCGATGCATTTTCCATGAATTTCTTTCTGGCCTTTCCATAATCCCCGGCAAAATCATCCCTGTCGCCTTCTTTGAGGTCCTTAAGGGATATTATAAGTTTGTTTACGTCTTTCTGCAACATCTGTGGAACCTGGTTTGAGAACTCACCCATGCACCTGATAAGGCGAAGCACAGTCTTCTCCGGATTTGATATCTCTTGCCATTTGTTCCCAAGCTCTCCCATCCTGCATCTCCTCCATTCAACCTTGGTTTTCTCATCATTATCCTTTGCAGGGGGCTGTATGAGTTCATAACTGACATCTTCAATGCTTTCAAGCCTTCGGATGGCGAACTTGGAATCACCAGGAAAGAAAATATTGACGGAACCGTTCCTCATGATCGTCTTGGACCATACCTCGAAGAGCTTGTCGGAATCTTCAATCTCTGGCGAAGCGGGGAAATCACCCCGTACCTTCTTAAGGATCTGAGCAGTTGAGTTCCTGAATGAATCATAAGGATTGCCATCTGCCATGCTGGCTTTTAGCATAGACGTTATAACTTCCCTGCCACCACCGGGAAACCTGGTAAGAGCTTCCACAAGCACCGCGCATATTTCCGAATAAAGCTGGTATGCAGGACCATCGGAATAATCAAGTGGATTCTCAAGAATGCTATGAAGATCCGGTTCCGACATCGCAATGCTCAGCGCCCTGGTAGCAGGATAGGTTATAAGCCCTGGCATGAAAGGTGAGATCCTCCTGGATTCTGCCCTGCAGAGGAATCCTGAAACCATCCATCCCGGAACCTTCCCAATGTTGCCTGTCGGATTGATCCCATATCTGCATAATAAAAGAGTTGAGAGCACAGCGGACTGCACCTTGTAATTGTTCACAAAAGATTCTGGATCATCTGCAAGCATTATCCTCAGGACACCGCCCTTTTCGCTTATCTCGTACCCATCCTTGATATCGGTGCCCGCGATCACCACATAACAAATGACCGTCTTCTCTAGCGCCTTGAACCCCGGCAGGTTCTGGATCATATGGTCAACAGCCTTGAGGAAATCCTGTATTTTTTCATATCTCTGGTCTATTCTGGGATAGGAGAACTTCATCCTATCCCCGATTTCAACTGTCTTGAGGGCATAAAGACTGGCACAGTTCAGAATGATGAGCACGGAACAAAGCGCAAGTAGCACCTTTTTTTTTCTCCTGAAGAACAACTTTGAGCCTCCTGTTTATATCCGGGGCGTTCAACAAAGACAAAACAACTGCAATATCAAGTTAGTAATATACCATTTTAAGCCTAAACTTGAATAAGGGAAGTAAAATGAAAGGGCTATTTTGCTTTTAGCTCATCATTTGTGAATTTTTAGAGGTTCCCTTGATTTGTACTGGCATACGAATAATTAGGCATCTATATTATATTTTAGGTTTTTTGTATCTTTTCTGTGGTTTTATAACTTTTTTTCATGGTTTTTGAAGCTTTTATATGAAATTTCAATGTCCTTTCTGCAGAAATGTTCTTGAGGTCGACAACTCCGACTGCGGGGTGGATGTAGCCTGCCCGAAATGCGGTGAAGTCACCATCGCTCCAGCATCACTCGTCGCCACCGGGGTCGTCATTGGAAATGACTTCCTGATCCTTGAAGAGATAGGGCGCGGAGGCATGGGTGTTGTCTACCTGACACATCAGATGACACTGGACCGCAGGGCAGCCCTTAAGATCCTTTCAAAGAAATATGCCAACAACTCCGAGTTCGTAGCCGGATTTATAAAGGAAGCTCGAGCCGCCGCCAAACTGAATCATCCGCATATCGTACAGGCATACGCCGTGGGAGAAGACAACGGTATCTACTTCTTCGCAATGGAACACATTGATGGTGAGACCATGAAGGCCGTCCTCAAGCGCGAGGGTGTAGTCCCCGTCGATCCTGCAATAACCATCATCCAGCAGATCACCGAAGCCCTTGACTACGCCTGGAAGGAACAGCGCCTTATCCACAGGGATATAAAGCCCGACAACATCATGATCACCAAGAACGGCCGTGCAAAACTCGCAGACCTCGGTCTTGCAAGGGTTGCCGGAGAGATAGACGACTCCAGCGAAGACGAAGTAATGGGCACCCCGCAATATATCAGCCCGGAACATCTCACAGGCTCACCTATGGACTGCAGAAGCGATATCTACAGCCTTGGTGCAACTTTCTATCATATCATCACCGGACAATTCCCATTCACCGGAAAAAGTGCGACGGAGATCGCCAGGAAACATCTTGAGGAACCTCTGAAGTCGCCTAAACTCCTGAATCCGAACATCCCTGAGTCTGTCTCCAGGGTCATCATGAAGATGATGGAAAAAAACCCCATCAACAGGTATCAGACACCTGAGGAGCTGGTCGAGGACATCCGGCTTGCGAGAAGGGGCAAGACCATAGCCGACGGCAGATCTACCGGTTCGTTCGCCGTCAGGAAGGCTACGGGAAAAACCATCATCATAAATACTGCAAAGGCAAAGACCGGTTCATTCCAGGCAATCACCACAAATACCGGAAAAGTATCTTCATCCACCGCAGGAATAGACACCTCGTCATCTCAATTCCCGAGGAAGACAAGCAGTGGCACCTTGAGCACATCCGATATCCGCCGCATGAACGAGAAGAAGGCCATGATGCAGGTGATCATCGCCGTCAGTGTCTGCGTGGTTGCCGCCCTTATCGCGGTAGGAATTGCGCTTTACAAGCTGAGAACCCCTGCCCCTTCACAGGAAACCCCAAAGACTGGCACGCAAACTCAGGTACAGACCCCGACAACGACACCGAAGACCTCTACTCCTGGAACCACTACTCAGAAACAGGAGACGGGAGGAGAGCCTACAAAGACCGCATATACTGAAAACGCCGAGAAACTCATTGATTTCGCAGTCAAGAACAAGGATTCCGATGCAGACATATTGGCAAAATGCGATGAGTTCTTCAGGCAGTTCCCTTCTCCAACATTCAAATGCGATGAAAAGGCCCTCGCATCCATCCTGCCCATCTATGTGCCTCTGGATGAGAAGAGGATATCTACTGTCAGGAAGTCGTTGAGGGATGAACACCTCGCCCAGCTCAAGGTTAGGGAAGAGGAGAACAGGAAACTGCAGGAGAAGGCAGAAATCGAGAAGCGCAAGAAGGAAAGACAGGACGAGCTCAAGCGTCTTGAAGAAGAAAAGGCCGAACTTCAGAAAAAGCGTATCGAGGAATATAAGCAGGAACTTGAAAAGCAGAAGGAAACCCTCCGTTACCGTTATGCATTCCGTGGCATAAAGAAGAACTTTGCCGATGCCTCCAGGGCCTTCGATGCAGCCGCAAGCGAGGAGAAGACTGCAACGTTAGATTACCTGAAGCCGGAGGCGAAGGTCTTCGCGGAATGGGCCGTCAAGATGCAGAAGAGCGTCGAATCGGCAAAAAAGTTCTGGGATGCACTAGCCAACAGCGACAAGAAATATGACAAGGTGCAACTTGAGTATAAGACAGGATTCCTTGGAAAGATTGTTTCCATCAACAATGGCACCATGACCATCAGGTCCAGCTCAGGCAGTGATGTAACCATGCCGGTCACGGACCTGCCTCAGAAGCAGTTCATCCTGCTTTCAAGGAAGGTCTGTGGCGACCTTGGCGACAATGACTGTTTCTTCCACTACCTCCTTGTATGCGGTAATTTCGCAGAGGCCAAGGAAAATGCACCTAGCGATGACTGGAAGACAGAATGCTCGGATGTAATCTATGCATATCTCAAGGACAAGCTCAAGTTCCTCCTCAACGAGAACTCGGATGCCGCAAAACAGGAGTACAAGGAACTGTCAGCAAAATATTCCAGGCTTCCTGAATATTCCAAGGCCATGGAGGATGCTTCGGCGAAATAATTACTTCCATCCCCGGAAGCGTTATGAACTACAGGCAATTCAAGGACAAGATACTGAACTACGAAAAACTCGCTTCCGCCAATCCTGGCGCATACAAGTCGCGGGTCCTGATGATGATGATGCTCGGATATGCATATGTGGGATTCATCCTTCTGCTCGGACTTGTCGGAATAGCCTGCATAATCCTTCTAATGATGGCCAACAGGCACCATGTCAACGGAGCTGAAATTAAAATCCTCCTGTGTCTTGGAATATATGAATTCGCAGTATTGAGCGCCCTATTCGTCAAGATTCCCCCGCCGGAAGGACTGGAACTCAAGCCAGAGGAGGTCCCTGAACTCTTCAAGGTCATTGAGGAGATAAGGGAGAAGACCAACTCCCCGCACATAAGGAAGGTTGTACTCGACGATGAATTCAACGCCGCGGTCTGCCAGATACCCCGTTTCGGACTTCTCGGTGGCACAAGCCATTATCTCATACTTGGATTCCCCCTTATGGCATCAATCACACCCGACCAGTTCAAGGCCATACTCGCACACGAGTTCGGCCATGTCTCCAGGGACCATTCGAAATTCTCATGCTGGATCTACAAGGTCAGAAGGACATGGACAACTCTGGCCGAGACCTGTAGTGGAGGTGTTGCAAAGTTCATTGTCCACCCATTCGCAAAATGGTATTTCCCCAGACTAAGCGCCGTTACCTTTGTCTTCAGCCGCCAGCATGAATACGAAGCCGACGCAACCGCTGCTAAGATCGCAGGTCCTGATACCGCTGCCGAAGCACTGCTTTCCATCGAGATACAGGCGAGAAAATTCACCGATGCCGTCGTCAAGCCTGTCTGGGAGAAGTCAAAGACAATGGAAACTCCTGACTTCAGCCTTCACGAGATAATCCTAAAGGAGATGGCATCACCAGTATCTCATGAAAAAACAGAGGAGTACCGCAGCAAATGCCTCAAAAGAAAGACCATGATCAGCGACACTCATCCCGGAATGGAGGACCGCGTAAGGGCAATCGGCGGAGCACATCCTTCCACTTCAGACCGTATCGACACCCTTGTACAGCGTTTGAAATCATCGACCCCGCTTGAAACATCAGCCGCAAAGGAATACTTCAGGGATTTCCTCGGAAATCTTGTCTCCAAGCTTGACGAACGCTGGAAGGTCATGTGCACCCCGGAATGGAGTCATTCATTCAAATCCGCAGGAGAAGCAAGAAAAAAGCTCGAGGAGCTCAAAAAAAGCGAAGTCCTGCAGACCGACATGGACAAGCGAATTGATATTGCCCTCCTGACAGAAAACCTTGACGGTGCAGACCGAGCCCTCGAACTCTTCAGGGAGATCATGAGAGATTTCCCGGATTCCCCTATCGCAATCTACAGTGTCGGCAGACTTCTCATCCAAAAGGACGACGAGGAAGGCATAAATCTTATCAAGAAGGCAATATCCAAGGATATAACGCTAATGCCGTATGGAGTCAATATCGTATCGCCATACCTTACCGAGAATGGACGTGAGGATGAACTTGAAACCTGGTATACTATGGAAGAAGACAATACCAAGAAGGTGATCAAAGCAGTGAAAGACCTGGAAACATTCACCTATAGGCACAATTATACTTCACCTGTGGTCGAACATGAAGTCATCGACAAGACGGTCAAGATCCTTCTTGACTGCAAAGGCGTATCCAGAGCCTGGCTTGTCAAGAAGGACATCCACGGCGAAGGTGAATATCAGCATATCTACCTGCTAGCGTTCGAATCGAAGGCTCTCAGGCTCAGCGATGAGAACCTTGTCAATAAGATCGCCATGGGGCTGAGTTTCTTCCCATACAGGATATTCGTCATGCAGCTCGGTTCATTCGACATCGGGCATATGAGGCTGAAAAAGAAGCTCAAGGCTGTTCCCGGCTCCATGATCTTCCAGAGATAATTGCTTCAAAGCTGTTACTTATTTCATTGCCTTTTCAATCCATGCAGATGGAGATTCGCCACAGACTTTCTTGAATACCTTGCTGAAATTGTAGATGCTCGAGAATCCGGTCTTTTCCGCAATTTCGCTGAGGTTCATTGTAGATTTTATCATCAGCTCCTTGGCACAGCTTATTCGGTGTTGGTTCAGGTACTGCAGAGGTGGCATTCCAATATAGTCCTTGAAGAGCTTACAGAAATACGGCATGGATTGTCCGGCATTCCTGCTTACCTCCTCAATGGTAATCCCCGGTTTCTGGTAGTTGGCATGCATGAACCTGATCCCCTTCTCGATATTCTGCCAGCCGCAGGAGCTGCTCTGGCTAGAAATAACCGTCTCGCTGCTATATCTCCTGTATATTCCGAGGAACTGCGTCAGTATTCCTGCAGCAATCAGTTCGCTTCCCGGCTCCGTGCTCTTCCACTCCCTTTTGACCTTGCTGAAAAGTTCAGCGATCCGTTTCTGCTCGTTCAGAGGAATAGATACGACCATTGGCAGGCTCTTCAAATCGCTTAATGCTTCAAAAAGCTCAAAGTGGATCACATACTGGGCAAGTTTACTGCTGTCAACTGGCCTGACTACATGCAGCATGAAGGGAGGAAGGAGTATCAAGTTGCCAGGCGCTATCCTGTATATCCGGTCTTCCATCCGGAAATCCCACCTGCCTCCAGCTATGTAGTGGAAAACATATTCAGGATCCAGGAAAGTCCCGATGACACCGGAACCTGAATTCACCCTCACCTTCTTTATTCTTGGCAATGTCTTCATAATATTAAAAATGGATAAATAATATATTATGCATCGGGGAAAATAATAGGGCATCCCTGCCTCATCCTTCCCTTGACAATCAACCGATGCTGTCTGATATTAAATCTCCGGAGGGATCATGGCTGCGATCACTATTGAACATCTTACAAAAATCCATGCCGAAGAGGTTCGGGCTGTCGATGACTTCTCCCTTGAAATCAGAGATGGCGAACTCCTGGTAGTTGTCGGTCCCTCCGGATGTGGCAAGACCACACTCCTGCGCATGATCGCCGGACTTGATGATCCGACCAGTGGCTCCATATACATTGGCGGGAAGATCATCAACGAGGTTTCGCCAAAGGACCGTGACATTGCCATGGTCTTCCAGAACTACGCCCTTTATCCCAACCTGAATGCCCACGACAATATTGGTTTCAGTCTGAAGATGCGCGGGAAGCCAAAGGATTATGTGGAGAAGAAGATCAAGCATGCTACGGAAATGGTGGAGTTCATGGAACAACTCACCAAGATGCCATCGGCTTTAGCCGGAGGTGAACAGCAGAAAATCGCTGTAGGCCGTGCAATCTCGCGCATCCCATCCGCTTTCCTTTTCGATGAACCTCTGGGCATGCTTGATACTGCAACCCGTTCCCATATCCGCCCGAAACTGAAGATACTTCATACTCTTCTCAAGACGACCACGATACATGTCACCCATGACCAGAACGAAGCCATGGGGCTTGCCGACAGGATCTGCATCATGCGAGATGGGAGGATGGAACAGGTTGGCCCTCCTATGGAGCTTTATGATACACCTCTCAACACCTTTGTCGCAGGTTTCCTCGGTTCACCTCCGATGAATTTCATCCATGGTGAACTTACCATGAAGGATGGAATTTTGCATTTCCACTCCGAATCTCTGGATTTCCAGTTGTCTTCGAGGCAAGGCAAGAATCTGGAAATCAAAGATAAAAAGATCATCCTTGGAATTCGTCCGGAACACCTCAGGATCGGTGATGTAAATACTTCTCTTCCTCAGTTCAGAGGACTTGTCGAACTTATAGAGCCATTCGGTCCTGCCGCACACATCCATTTCAAGACTCCGGACGGTTCGATTGTTGGAACAGCAGATGCCAGATCGGGGATTAAAGCTGGAAATGCTGTCACAGCCCCAGTTGCTTTGGACACCATTCACCTTTTCTCCAAGGACAGTGGCACCAGGCTATCTTAAATTTGGACAAATAATACAAAAAGCGTCCAAAGAAAGCCTACATCTCCCGGGATATCTTCTCCTGCATAAAAGATATACAAGTTCAATTAAAAGGAGAAGAAACATGAAAGGTAGGCAGATATCGTTCACGAGTCCGTGGAAGGCTGAACTGAATGACTATGAATTCGATGAAAAAAAGCTCGGGGACAATGAAATCACAATCAAGACCGACTACAGCGTCGTGAGTGCCGGAACCGAACTCGCCATACTCTCTGGAAATGAAAGCTGGGCAAAACTCCCGTATGTCCCCGGTTATGGTGGGGTCGGCAAGATAATCGCCATGGGAAAGGATGTGAAAGGATTCAAGGAAGGTGACAGCGTCTTCTCATATACAAAGCACCAGTCCTATAACAAGACCGCTGTAATGACAATCCCCCTCCCCAAGGGCATTGACCCCAAGCTGGCAGTCATGGCCAGGATTGCGGGTGTCTCAATAACCTCTCTCAGGGTTTCTGAAGTGGAACTAGGTGACTGGGTTGCCGTCTATGGACTCGGACTTGTAGGAAACATCGCCGCACAGCTCTTCGCTCTTTCAGGCTGCAATGTCATTGGAATAGATGTCTCTGAAAAAAGGCTTGAGCTCGCGAAGAAGTGCGGTGTCCTACATGCGATAAAGGCGGATTCGGCCACAAAAGACAGGATCAAGGAATTGACAGGTGGCGAGATGTGCAGGACTGTCGTCGAGTCCACTGGAGTCACTGCTGTCGCTGAGAAGGCCTCCGACATTGCCGCAAACCTTGGGGAGGTGATACTCCTCGGGAGTCCACGTGGAGAATACAAGACCGATCTCACCGCATTCCTGAACAGGATCCACATTGCAGGCAATGGCTGCATCACGTTCAAGGGCGCACATGAATGGAGATATCCGGTGAAAGCGGATGCCAGTGGCATAAACAGGCATTCGATCGAGCGCAACATCTCCAATATCCTTGCACTGATTCAGCAGAAAAAGCTCAGGATAGCAGAACTCATCAGCGAGGTTGCATCTCCAGAAGATTGCGCTAAAGTTTATGACGGTCTGAAAAACCGCAAGGACGACTACGTCGGCGTGGTCTTCGACTGGAATAAGTAAAGCAGGTACGGGCCTGATCCTGTACCATGGATTAAGTTAATAAACGATGATACATCCTTCCTCCTTCGCTGTGAAGCTACGGCGGACATGGAAAGGACGTATCTACTCTAAAGAAGGAGTTTTAAATGGACAGAATTGGCGTGCAGAGCTGGTGTTTCCGTGAATTCAAGCCGTTGGATAAGCTGATTGAAAAGCTCAATGAATGCAAGTTCAAGAACGTCGAATTGTGTGGGATACACGCAGATTTCAAGAAGCCGGAATCATTCAGCGTAATTAAACAGCTCAAGGATGCCGGCATCAGGATATCCAGCATCGGTGTTCAGCGTTTTAATGGGACACCTGAAGAGGAGCAGATCTTCAAGTTTGCAAAGGAGGCCGGATGCGACTATATAGCAACTGACTTTCCGATAGAGGATCATGTCAATGCAATCAAGAAGACAACTGCTCTTGCCGACAAATACCAGATGAACCTGGGAATCCACAACCATGGCGGCGGGCATTGGCTCGGTTCACGCCAGGCATTGAATTATGTCTTTGGAATCAGCTCTAAAAGGCTTGGTCTCTGCCTCGATACCGCCTGGGCGCTCGATGCCGGACAGGATCCCCTGAAGCTCGCAACCGATTTCTATGAGAGACTCTACGGGATGCACCTAAAGGACTTCATCTTCGACAGGAAAGGGAATCCTGAGGACGTAGTGCTAGGAACAGGCGTCCTGGATCTTAAAGGACTCCTTTCATTTCTCAAGGAAAAGAAGTTCAGCGGCCCTCTGACCATTGAATACGAAGGCGAAGCCGCAAATCCCACCACCTCACTGATGAAGTGCGCATCTAACATCAATTAATCTCTTTAAAAATTAAACGCAGGACTTCCGAAAGGACCGTCCTGCGTTTTTTATTACATGCTTGTAACTTCTATCTTCCCGGATCCTTGAGGCATTTTGCGATGTGGTTGATGGTCTTGGAATTCGGGGCAAGGATCATCTGGTTCTTCATGCGCCAGCGTTCGGGATGGTTCTTGTTGAGGTGGTAGATTTTCTCATCGATCTTCATCGTAAGCCCCTCGCCACTTATCAGTCTTCCCTTGAATCCCGACTTGAAAAGCAATGGAAGGATTCCGGCGATGTCCCAGAGCCTGACACAGCCGATATACGAAAGATATCTTCCCATCGCAAGGTATGCTCCTGAAAATACAGTGCAGCAGACAGCCTGCACGGGATTCGGAAGGGCAAGATGTCCGCGTTTCGCAACATCCTGGCTGACGCTTATCAGTCCGCCTTCGGTAAGCCGGAGCTTTTTCGAGATAAATTTAGACGGCTTCTTTATCCTGAACTTGCCACTGACATATTCAGCCATGGCATAAAGCACATCATCGCCGTCGGTGATGAAAAGCTCACCGAGTGCAGGAAGAAAGACCGCCCCTTCCCTGATGACTCCTCCTTTTGCAAACCCAATCGAAATCCCCCATGTGGGGACATGGTGGGCATATGGCGCCGTTCCATCAATCGGATCGACTATCCAGGAAGTCTCCTTTAGTGCTGAGGCGATATATTTCTCGCTCTTCTTCTCGACGGTCTCCTCGCCTATCAAATAGGCCGATTCGCCGGGCCTGTCGAATTCCTTCTCCAGCAAGGCTTCAATCTCAGAGTCTGCAGCAGTTATGAGTGAAAGGTCGCTCTTGAACTTCCATGAGCGTTTCTCGTAGTGCTTGAGTGCGATTCCCCCGCAATCCGCGAGGAGCTCGCATATTTCCCTTGAATTCCATTTGTTCATCCTAACAAGAGAATATTGCGGCAAAGGTTTTGCAAGCAGGTTAAGATAATTTTTTCATTTGAATAAATTAAAATTCCGGAAGTTTGATCATATCGCCGGTCTGTTCCTGCCAATTGAAGATTTTGCTGCGAAGCTTCCTGGCAATATCCTTGTTTTCCCTGAAGATGTTCATTGTCTCAAAAGGATTCTTGGAAAGATTGTAAAGTTCATGTTCGCCAAGGGGGCTGCAGTTGAACTTCCAGCCGTCGGAGGTGATGACAGTACGGACCGGATCAGTAGTCGCTGCTCGGATCCTTTCGGAATCCGCTATCTCCTTCATCCATTCTGGAAGGCTTACCCCGCCCTTCACATCTCCAAGTCCGTTGTTGGGGCCGTTCCATTCGATGAAGACATCATCATTGAAGATAGAATTCCCTGATTCGATTTTCTTCCTCAGGCTTTTTCCCTGCACGCATGATGGTATCGACTGTTCCATCAGATCTAACAGTGTCGGAACAACGTCTATCTGGCTTACCGGCCCCGTCGCACGGCATGACTTGTTCAGGCCTGGAAGCCGGATCATCATTGGGACACGGACCGCTTCCTGGAACATCAGGCATTTTGCAATCAGCCTATGCGCCCCCATCATATCCCCGTGGTCTGAAGTAAAGACAACTATCGTGTTGTCGCGAAGTCCGCAATCATCGAGCGTGCCCAATATAGTTCCGATATGGGTGTCGATAAGGCTACAGAGGCCCCAGTAGTGCGCTATCATGCGGCGCCAGTCGGAATCTGTCTTGAGAGGAAGCCCGCTATGCCCATCACGTACATAATGCTCCCTCAGCAACCTTGCCTTTGTGGGATTTAGTTCCGTGAGTTCGTGTGCGAAATTCGCAGGAAGAGGGATTTCATCCTGGGCATACTGGTTGTCCCGCGGTCCGAAGAACGGCATGTGCGGCTCGAGGAAATTCACAAAAAGCACAAATGGATCATTACTGTGGCGTCTCAGGAACTCAGAAGATCTCTGTGCGAGGAATGCGGGTTTCCCGAACTCTTCAGGAAGGCGAGTGGCCTCGTCACGTCCAAAACGTTCCCCTTTGCGCGGTTTAAAACCGTTCCCAATTAGAAAATCATGGTATGATGATTTTACAGACTTGTCTTTTCCTTTGGTAAAATACTTGTTGTAGTTATCCTCGATGCTCACCCACTCATCAAAACCGTGCTGGGAGAAAAGTTCATCACCCAGATGCCATTTGCCGTAATGTGCGGTGGCATATTCACCTTTTGAAAGCATTTCAGGAAGGCAGAGAGTTTCAGGCCGCAGCGGAACATTGTTCTCCGTGCATCCATTAGTGTGAGGATATTGTCCGGTAAGCAAAGTCGAACGGGACGGAGTGCATACAGGCTGTGTTACATACGCCTGATCGAAGACCACGCTTTCACCGGCAAGCCGGTTCAGGTTGGGCATGTGGATCTTGCTGTTGCCATATGTTGCAAGTGTGTTGAATGCCTGTTCGTCGGTATATATGAAAAGCAGATTCGGCTTCTTCATCAGTCTCCTTCATCATCCTTTTTTCTGTTCTTGCCGGAAGATTTCACTTCCCCAGGATAAGAGTGCCCCAGGTTCTGGGATCCCTGCTTGTTTCCACCTGGCACCCAGTTGTCCAGATCACCGCTTGTCGCCTTGAGTTCCCAGGAATCTCCGGTCTGCTTCATGATCGATATAAGCCTCTCATCCAATTTCTTAACCATATCTGCACTGGAAAGATCATCGACAAGGTTGTTCTTTTCCCATGGATCCTTCTTCAGATCATAGAGTAACCAAGGCTTGTCTACAGTCCGAGCGTACAGCATGTCTTTCGTACGGATCGCGCGCCATCCCGGCCATGGCACATAGGCATAATGCATTTCCATATAAACGTAGTCTCGCGGAGGCTTGTCGGACTTTCCGGTGAGCAGCTGAGAATAGTCCATTCCATCAAGGCCTTTCGGCACCTGAACTCCTGCTAGGCCGGCAAGGGTCGGATAGATATCAGGGGCACCGAATGGGTCAGTGATGACTTTGCCTGCGGCCAAGGTCTTCGGATATCTTATCAGAAACGGAATTCTCGAGGATTCCTCATGAGGCCAGCGTTTTGCCTTGTAGCCGTGCGAACCGATCATATCACCATGATCCGAGGTAAAGACCAGGATGGTGTCATCCGCGACACCGGACTTCTCAAGTTCGTTCATCAGTTTTCCAACCTGATTGTCTATGCATTCGATCATTCCGTAATAGTCGGGAAGGTTCTTTTCGGCGTATCCCCGGGCATCACCAGCAGGAACGTCCGGAGGAATTTCTATCTTTGAAAAATGCTCAGCGAATCCCTTCGGTGCCTTATATGGGGAATGCGGCATTATCCATGAAACGAAGAACATCCAGGGTTTTTCGCCTTTGCTCTTCTCCCTGATAAATTTCATGGCGAGTTCGGTGTCGGGGACAGGATCCCTGTCATGAGTGTATTTCCCATATTGCGATCCCATGGCCGGAAACCCGAAAGTCCGGTTGGAATCTTTTTTAGGGAACTCAAGATGCCATTTGCCGGCATATCCTGTCTCATATCCGGCGTCACGGAATGTCTCTGCGATGCATTTGACCTTCGGATAGAAGTCAACACTGTTGCTGATCATGCCATGGTGGTGCGCATATTGACCGGTCATCAGGCACGCTCGGAAAGGACAACACACGGGGGTGTTCGAGATAGCCGCATCGAAACGCATCCCCTCTCCTGCCAGCTTGTCTAAATTCGGAGTCCTGGCGTTCTTGTCACCATAGCATCCAATTGAACGAGCTCTCTGCATGTCGGAAAACACGAAGAGTATGTTCGGACGTTTCCCCGCCTTCTCCTGAGCCAGCAGTAATGGTGACACCATTCCCAACACCGTGCCATATGCCGCCAATTTCAGGAAATCCCTACGTTCCATTGCGCTCATTCCTCCTTCTGCCAGACCCTGACATAATCAATCACAAAGTAATCCGGAAGGGCTGCGTCTTCAACCTTGCTCCCCGACAACTTCATTGAAAATTGTATGAGATAACTACCATAATCCGGGACTCGGAATCAGCAACATCGCAGACCATTTCAAGATCCACAGGAGCACGCTCTGCAGGAATTTCAGGAAAGCGATGGGGATCTCTCCGATGTAATTCCTGACATACTGCCGCATACAGAAAGGGCTGCTTCTTCTTGGAGAGGCAAATCTCTCTATATCCGATATCGCCGAACGCTGCGGTTATTCCAATTCCAAATATTTCGCAAAGGCGATCCGTAGGGAACTCGGACACTCCCCCAGAAAATTCCGCGTCAAGGCTTGACTTGACAGGTTAACAACCTACTATACGGGCTTCTTATGAAATATTTTCACCTGCTTATGATTTTTTCCTGAAAGGAACAGACACCATGAAGAAACAATATAAGATAGCCCTGCTCCCGGGCGACGGAATCGGACCTGAAGTGATCGCAGAAAGTGTTGCCCTTCTCGATGCAATTGCCGCACAGAGCAATTTCAAATTCAAATACACTGAAGCTCTTGCAGGAGGTGATGGGATCGACAAGGCCGGCGATCCGATGCCACCGGAGACACTGAAGATCTGCAAATCTTCCGATGCGGTCCTGCTTGCCGCGGTCGGCGGTCCGAAATGGGACGACCTGACCGGGGCAATGCGCCCAGAATCGGGCCTCCTCAAGATTCGTAAGGAACTCGGGGTATTCGCCAATTTGCGTCCTGTCTCAGTTTCACCTTCATTTGCTGAATCATCCCCTCTCCGTCCTGCGGAAGTGATCGGGGTTGATCTGCTTACGGTACGTGAACTTACCGGAGGAATCTATTTCGGAAAACCGGTCGGCAACGACGGCAAGGAGGCTTTCAACACCATGCGTTACACTGTCGGCGAGATCGAAAGGGTGGCGAAGGTTGCATTTGAAAAGGCGCGCAAACGGCGAAACAAGGTGACTTCCGTCGACAAGGCGAATGTGCTGGAGGTTTCCCGCCTCTGGCGTGATACGGTAAAAAGGCTTCATGCTGAGGAATATTCCGACGTGGAACTGAATCACATGTATGTTGACAACGCAGCCATGCAGATGGTGATAAGACCACGCCAGTTCGATGTGATCCTCACGGAAAACCTCTTCGGGGACATCATATCCGACGTTTCCGCCACTCTCGGCGGTTCGCTCGGACTTCTGCCGTCGGCCAGTATAGGCGGCCGTGTCGGTCTTTTCGAGCCGGTCCACGGATCGGCTCCGGACATCGCCGGACAAGGCAAGGCAAACCCTACAGCAATGATCCTTTCTACTGCAATGATGCTGGAGGAACTCGGTGAATTGCAGGCGGCCACAGCCATTAGGCATGGAGTATCCGCGGCCATGGGAGGAAATGCCCGTACAGGCGACCTCTGGCATGAAGGCTACCGGAGGGTTTCGACCTCAGAGATGGGAAAACTGATCCGCGAGGAGACTCTAAACCATCTTCATCCGTCAGATTCGAAATAGCAGCCGATATACGCCAAAGAGGACTCCCAGGGAAAATATTTTTCACCACGAAGGACACGAAGGTATTCCTAACATCTTCAGAAATAAAAACTTTTCTCGCACGAAGACACAAAGCCGCAAAGTTTATAGGAACCAATAAACACGATTCCCACTTGATGTTTTCACGACTTTGGCATATCATCGTTATTCATCAAGTCAAACCCATGCTGGATATATGTTTATTTTCTCATTATTGGCACAAGCATGTTCATGATTCCTGAGGAAATTTTCTGCTGGCAGTTAGCCCATCTTCCGCAGTTAGGGCGTTTTTCGCATCGCAACTCCTTGCAAATCAA
>CAZRKP010000018.1:0-95399 GCA_964600895.1 uncultured Victivallis sp. | reverse complement strand
CCGGTGGATTCCAGCTTTATTCAGGAGATTCCGACATGCATCTTCCTCCCCTGAACCAATACGTCTCATACAGGTCTTATGCAGATGGGGGGCTTGAGAAGAATTATGGGATGTGGAACTGCATAGGTCCTTACTTGGGATTCCCCCAATGGGGGGGATGGATGAGTCCTCCGACGGGTGCGGACGATCCTGATCATATAAAATACGACAGCTACTGGGGCGGCTATAAGCTCAAAAGCAGACTCGTCAATACCGTATGGGGATGCCCGAATGCCAATGAAAGCTCTTCACCCTGGGGCAACAACACCAGCAGCGCCATATATGCGGAATCACTATATCTTCAGAGGACTCCTCCTGGAGCGTCCAATCCCAGATCCTGGAGCTTCGCACGTCTGATTGCAGGCATACCGGCCAGTCCATCCAAGGCGATCCATGTCGGGGATGCGGGGGATTGGCATCTGGGTTCGCCAGTCGAAGCAAGAACTGCAGTGCCTGGCACCGCTGAATACAACTTGGCAAAATACAGGCACATGCTAGGAGCCAATGTATCCTTTCTGGATGGACATGCCGGACATTATTCGGCGGTTGATGTCAAGAACAGCATCGGTGACGATTTTTCACTTTAGAAGAGGTGAAAGGTAATGACTTCAAGCTTGATTTGTGATAGAATATAGTTGGAGAGGAGCGGGAAGCAGATGAAACTGGAAAATAAATATGCTTTTACCCTTATTGAGCTGCTCGTGGTAATTGCGATCATCTCGATCCTTGCCGCCCTGCTCCTACCCGCCCTAAAGAAGGCGAAGGAGACTGCCAAGACCAGCCTCTGCATAAGCAATCTCAAGCAGATCGGCACGGCCTTCCACAATTATCTTGGCGACTGGAATGATTACTTGCCGCCCGTGGATGCATACGCATCGCATGTGCCTGGCACGATCGGTGTCAGCCCATGGTGCTTCACCAAGGACTACATGATGTACCATTCCCTCGGAGTATATTTGAACAAGCCCGCCTGGGGTGAGATGACGGGTACCGACTTCCTATATGTCATTCAGAAGGGGAAGATCGTGGGCAGCGTCTGGGAATGCATAGACAAGAAAACTTATCCGAACTACGATTATCCTTCAATGAATGGATATTCTGAATCACGATATCTTGTCAAGGCCCCATCCAGCGGAAAGATCAACGAATATACTGCTTATCCAAGGCCTTTCTTCAAGATCACCAGGCCTTCGATCAAGATTCAGGTCACTGATGCATATTATTATCCTCCCACATCCCCATATCCAGGCAAGGGTCAGGTGAAAAGCCTGGGGGATGCCCTTGGCACCAAGAATGGAACTGTCCAATATATGGATCTCTACCGTCACAATTCCGATCGCGGAGGAGTGATACACTTTGCAGACGGGCATGCAGCTTTTTATACAAGGGAGGATGCCCTGCAGAATCTCACATATGACGCTTCTGATGCGACGTCTCTGAACAACTTCAATCTGCCGTAGGGTAAAAGATATGGTTAAGAATATAAAAGGTATCTTTACATTGATCGAATTATTGGTAGTGATTGCGATCATCTCGATCCTTGCCGCCCTGCTCCTTCCCGCCCTCAAGAAGGCGAAGGAATATGCAAAATCATCTGTCTGTCTCAACAATCTCAAGCAGATCGGGCTTGGTTTCCAGTTCTATGTCAGCGACTACAACATGTTCCTGCCACCGGTAAACGCATATGTCGGTTACAATGCGGCTGGAACGGAGAAGGGATATGGCATGTGGAACTGCATAGGTCCATACACAGGATTTCCACAGTGGGGTGGTATTAATTCACCACCTACAAGCAGCGATGATTCGGAGCATCTCAAATATGACAGCTACTGGGGCGGCTACAAGATGAAGTACAAAAAGGTCGCCAACTCGGTATGGGGTTGTCCGAACGCGAACGAAAACGCCTGTCCGTGGGGGGATCTATACGGTGAATCAGTCTACCTCCAAACTCCTGCCGGCTTCGGTGCCGCAAACCCACGCGCCTGGTCAAAGCCTCGTCCGTCAATGAAACTCCCGGGAAATCCTTCAAAGCTCATACATGTCGCAGACAGCAACGACTGGCACCTGAGCTCACCGGCAAGCGCCAGAACCGCCACTTCCGGGAGCGCCTTTGACCTTTTTAGGCATTCCCAGTCGGTCAATGCACTGTTTGCGGATGGACACTCAGCCAACTATTCGACAATGGACGTCAAGAACAGCATCGGTGACGATTTCACACTGCCATAAGAAAAATAATTGGTCTTAAAAGATGAAAACCAAGGAGAAAAATATGTTTAGGGTCGAAAAACTGGGACTTGCCGTGATCTGCCTTTCATTCATCCTCTGCTCCCACACATCACTGTGCCAGGAAGCACCAGCACCGAAAGCCGACGTAAAATCTAAACCCCTTTACAGTTTCGAGAAGGACACCCAAGGATGGTGGACATTCAAGAACGAGGCCGAGATAAATCTTTCCGTCTCAAAGCAAGGTGCGGACAAATCAAATGGAGCTCTTGAGATATCATTCACATGCGGCGGAGGAAAGTCCTACCTCGGTGCCGGCATCCAAGCGAAATATGCCATGGACAAGGATCTGTGGAAAAATTATGCAGGCGGACACCTGAGCGTCCGTATGAAGGGAGACATCCAGCTCCAGGCGAAGATGGAACTCAGATCCAAGGCTGCTGGAACTTTCACCGTTCCGATCAGGGTGCAGGAGTCCTGGGTGAAATACGACATACCATTCAGCCAGTTCAAGTCAGGGGACAAGGAGCTTGATCTTTCAAATACTGAGATCGACGAAATAGTGATCATACCTTCTGCCAGAGCGAAACAGAAACATTCTCTTCTTGTGGACGACATCAAATTGTCACAGGAGGAGATCAAACTTCCACCTCCAATATCGTTTACCGTATCCGGAAAGGTGCTTGATACATCAGGCAAGGCCGTATCCAAGGCCAAGGTCGTCCTTGGAAGCAAATATTCAAAGATAGCCGAGACCCAGTCAGGTGACGACGGTTCCTTCTCAATCTCCTCTACGGCCCAGCTGCGCCGCTACGTATCAAATCCGCCTCAGGACTCGGCGACTGAACTGGAAGCATTGTTGACCGTCGACAAGCCCGGCATGCTCAACGCATATTCACCGGTCAAACTCGTGGACAAGGCAAACTTGAGCTCATGCGACATGGTCATGCCGATTGTGAAGTCCGTCGCGGAACTGAAGGTCGACGGGAACAAGCTGAAAACTTCCTCCGGCGCGGAGATCTGGCTCCAGGGGGTCTGCGTCGACAGCCTTGAGTGGTCAGGATCCGGCGACAATGTCATACAGTCGATCTCGATCGCCATAGACAAGTGGAAGGCGAACTGCATACGTCTGCCGATGAAGGAAAGCTTCTGGTTCGGACGCGAGGACGGACAGAAGGATGACGGCGATTCATACCGGAAGCTCATTGATTCCGCGATAGACACATGCGCGAAGCGCGGCGCATATCTTGTCCTCGATCTCCACCGTTTCGGTTCCACCCGCGAAGAGCACCTCGAGTTCTGGAAGGACGCCGCGGTCCGGTACAAGGACAATCCTGCGGTCCTTTTCGAGCTTTTCAACGAACCTCATGGGATATCCTGGGACATGTGGCGCAACGGGGGCGATCTCAAGGATCCCAACAAGAAGAACGCCGATGTAAATGCCGCAGAGAACAATGAGAAGCAGGAAGGTACCAAGTCTCCGGGGATGCAGGCGATCGTCGACGCGATCAGGGCGACCGGCGCAAAAAACATCATCATCGCAGGCGGTCTTGACTGGGGATATGATCTTTCTGGAATTATGAACGGCTCCGCGCTTGACGACAAGGGCGGCAACGGCATAATGTATTCAAGCCATGTCTATCCCTGGAAAAGCGACTGGGCCGGCAAGACGCTGATCGCCGCCGAAAAATATCCTATCTTCATCGGCGAAGTAGGCTGCCAGCCCGAGCCTATGCCCTGGCAGAAGAACGGCACCGAGGATCCGAAGATCTGGGCTCCGGACATGATCGGATTCATCCAGAAGCACAAGCTGAACTGGACAGGTTTCAGCTTCCATCCGGGATGCGGACCGAGGGCAATTCTCGACTGGCAGTATACGCCTTCGCCATACTGGGGCGCGTATGTAAAGGAGGCATTGTCAGGCAAGCAGTTTGAAATGAAGAAAATGAGGTAGTTTATGCCTTTTCACCGGATTCTGTTGAATTTTTTCTCTCCTGCAGAGAGAAAAAATAAGTTCACACTGATAGAGCTGTTAGTTGTAATCGCCATAATCGCAATACTATTCGCGCTGCTCCTCCCGGCGATAAGCCGGGCCAAGATGGTGGCAAAGCAGGTGATCTGCTTCGGCAACCTCCGCCAGCAGATGGTGGCCTTCACAAATTATGCGGGAGATCACGACGGTGGCTGGCCGCCGCTACGCTACAAGGACATGAACTCCGGCGCATACTGGTTTCAGACATTGTATCCATGGGCTTATTCCAAGACTTATTCTACGGCAAACCTGTATCTCTCCATATTCCGCTGCGAGTCGTATCCTGCCCCGGTGAACTGGGGCCCGGGCTATGGCATGAATTACAGGCTGGTATGCGTCTTCGCACCGACAGTTGGATATCCCCAGCATGGCGGAGTAAGCCTGAAGGCCGACCGTATAAGCGATGCGGCATACTGGCCGCTTGTGGCCGACACTTCCAACTGGTTCAGCACGTCAAGTTCAAATCCCGGAATGGACTTCCCGCACATGGTCAGGCATGAGTCCAACGAGGCCTGGACCACGAAGCATTACGGCAGCGGATCAATCCTCTATTGCGATGGACACGTCGAAAGCGTAACTCGCTCGAGCTATGTCCCGACGAAATAAGCCGTCCGGGCCGGGCCGCTCCCCCGCGGAAAGGATATTCCAGTCCGATTTCTCCTGTAAAACTAGAGCTCCGGTAGATTTATCAATGGCCGGATGCAATATTACCCCTGCTGCGAGAAAGCCATGATACATCAGAGAAGCATTCCGCTTCAGCCGGATAAAAGCTCCAGCATCGTACCAGAATCCGAGGAGGACAGGAAATGGGAAACATATCTTTCATACAGGATCTTGCCGTTGTGCTCACGGCGGCGGGCATTGCCGCCGTCATCTGCCACCGCCTAAACCAGCCCAAGATGCTCGGATATATACTCGTTGGCCTCCTTCTCGGTCCGCATACACCTCCATTTTCATTCATAAAGGATGAAGTTGTAGTCCATACCCTCTCCGAACTTGGCGTCGTCTTCCTCATGGTGTCCCTCGGGCTGGACTTTAACCTGCGCAAGTTCCGGAATGTCGGGACACAGGCAGGCGTCAGCGCCTTCCTCGACTGCAGTTTCATGATCGGAATCGGATACCTGCTCGGACGACATTTCGGATGGTCAGTAGTTGAAAGCCTCTTCCTGGGGGCGATAATCTGCGACTCCTCGACAACCATACTTGCACGGTCCCTGCAGGACTGGGGATTCAGCAAGGACAAGTTCGCAGGCTACATAATCGGTGTCACGATCGTCGAGGATGTCCTGGCGGTGGCAGTGATCGCGATCCTCACCGGGCTTGCGACAACCGGCGCGGTCACCGCCGGAATGGTCGCAGGAAGCATCTGGATACTGATCCTTTTCCTGTCGAGTGTCATAGTCGTCGGTCTTCTTATATTGCCCAAACTTCTCGACTACTTCTCTAGTTTCAACAATGACGAACTGCTGATCGTACCGCTTGTGGGAATATGCTTCGGCGTCGCCCTTCTGGCATCCCATGTGGGCCTGAGCATGGCCCTGGGGGCAGTCCTTATCGGCGCAATCGCCTCGGAGTCACGTGCCGTCCAGCGCTCACACGAGCTGATAGCCCCGCTGCGACATGTGTTCAGCGCCGTCTTCTTCGTGGCGATAGGACTGATGCTCGATCCCGCCATGCTTATGAAATACTGGTCTCCGGTGCTGATCGTCTCCTGCACCGTGATATTGGGCAAATTCACGATAAACACCATAAGCGCACTGCTGACCGGACACGATGCCTCCACGGCAGTCAGGGCAGGCGCGGGACTGGCCCAGATAGGGGAATTCGCATTCATCATCGCCGCCCTTGGGATATCGCTCGGTGTGACAAAGGATCCCGTCTACCAGATAGGTGTCACTGCCGCAATCATTACAACCATGCTGAATCCATATCTCCTGCGGGGCTCGGACAGGTTTGCGTGGTTCATCGACAGCAGCCCCACATGCAGGAAATGGACCGTCTGCTTCCAGCTTTACAGCGAATGGGCGGACCGCATGAGGAGCAGCAGGCAGGATGATGCAGTTCGCAAGGCAGTCCGCAGATCCCTGATAATCATAGTGCTGAATACGATACTTATTGTCGCGGCAATCGCATGCGCCGGCTATATCGCCAGAATGCAAAAGCCCTCGATACCGGCACTTGCCAAGTATCCCGACATGCTGCCTGCGGCACTGTGGCTTGCCGCCATGATCATATGCCTGCCCCTGTTCATAGCAATCATCAGGAAGTTTTCCGCGATTGGCATGCTGCTTGCGGAAATGAGTTTTCCAATTGATCTGAACACCTCGTGGTCCCGCAGCATGCGTTCATTTATATCCAATACGATACTCATGGCAGGTTCCATTGCACTGCTGTTGATGACATTCGCCCTCAGTTCGGCCATCCTGCAGTCGGTGGAGGTGCTGATCATGCTTATGCTGATGACGACGGTAATCGGGATCTGGCAGAGACCTAGGATGATAAAGCTATATACTCAGGCGCAAATCGCCCTGCAGAGTGTCTTTGCGTCGGACCAGGTTCCGGCCAACAGGATTCCGACAGTGGAAAAGGCAGTCGAATCCGGACAATTGGAGCTGAACGTCCAGAAATTTCAAATTGCCAAAAATTCCAAAGTCGCAGGAAATTCCCTGCGCAGCCTGGAACTGCGCACCAGGACAGGCGCCACAGTAGTCGGAATAGAAAGGGGAAACACCCGTATTGTAAATCCCGGTCCGGATGAGATCCTGGCTTCAGGCGACACAGTAATTATACTTGGCACACCTGATCAGGCCCAGTCAATCCATGATATGATATCCGCAAATAGCAAATGACCTGCCCGAGTTACTTGGCCACAATATCCTTCTCGCTGATGATGCATCCCTGCTTCCTGAGCTGGGACTGGAGCTTGCCGACATTGATCTCGCGCGGAGAAATCTTCTGCTTGATCGACATCGCCGAAGCCGTTCCCGCGGCTTCTCCCATCCCGATGCACGGCACCATCACGCGTATGGAGCCGAGTGCGATATGCGTGCAGCTCACGCAGCGGCCGGCTGTCATGAGATTCTCAATTCCCAGAGGCAGGAGCACCCTGTATGGGATGTGGTACTTGAATCCTTTTCCCGGACGCCAGACCGTGTGATCCATTCCCGCCCCGTCGATGCAGTGGATATCCACGAAAAATGATCCGTAGCAGATGTTGTCCTCAAATTCGCGCTCTCCCTTCACGTCGTCCTCATTAAGAACATACTCGCCGATGATGCGCCGTGACTCGCGGATCCCGACGGTGTTCGGAGTGGAGACCATGTAGCAGTTCTCCATGCCCTTCACATATTTCCTGAACACTGGAATACATTCCCAGGCCTGCTTGCGCCCTTCAACTGTCGCCGCAGTGAGATCTTCAGCCTTTGTCGAATCGATATAGATGATATGAGTGAAGTTGACACCGACCTGATCCGGACGGGTGGGTGTCCACCAGAATCCCATGACTGTCTTCTGGAACGGACGCATGTCACCGTTCCTCTGCGCCTCCTCCCATACGCCTTTCATCTGATAGTCGGTCCTCCATTTCTCAACCGTCGGCCAGTCTACACCGCCTATCGTGAACATGAGCGTCACCGGCTGGCATTTCTGATCCTTCTTCCTGCCAACCTCGTATTTGCATCCCGCCTTGAACGCGACATCTCCGTCACCCGTGCAGTCGATGATCCTCTTTGCCTTCACGACCTGCCGTCCGGTCTTGTTCTGTATCACGGCTCCAGTAGCGACACCGTCCTCGACGATCGTATCGCAGAAGAAAGTATGGTAGAGGAACTGGACACCGGCCTTCTCGAACATCTCCTCGAGGATCTTCTTCAGGCCTTCGACCTCGAACCAGACTCCGTGGGAGTTCATGTGCCCGAAATTCTGCTTCACAAGCTCACATGCAACCTCGTAGGCGATACCGCCGACAATCCTCCTGCCCGTCCCCTGCTCATCATATTTCGAGATGTGACCGTGTCCGCCTGCCCCGGCTACGCCGCCCATGCAGTTGAACTGCTCGATCACGAGGGTCTTCGCACCATTCCTCGCGGCTCCAAGCGCCGCGCCTATTCCTGCCGGCCCGCCGCCGACCACAAGCACATCCACATCGTAGGTGACCGGAAGCTCATACTCCTTATACTTCACTTTCTTCATATTAATCTCCCTTTATGTATTATTAAATTCCTATGCGTTTACCTTCTTGATCCCTGTTTCATCGATAATCGCACCTGCCTTTCTCAGTTTCACCTGCAGTTCCTTGACTGGCAGTTCACGTGGTACACATTTTTTCCTGATACACATCGCCGCAGCCGTTCCAGCCGCTTCGCCCATTACTCCGCATTGCATCATCTGTCTCAGACTCCCCAGCGCCTCATGGTCGCAGCTGGCACAACGACCTGTGACAAACAGGTTGTCCACCTTGAGAGGAACAATTATGCGGTATGGAATCTGGTATTTGAATCCGGGATCAGGACGCCATTCCTTGGTGTCCATCCCCGGTCCTTTCGTATTGTGGATGTCTATGAAGAAGGATCCATATCCGATGGAGTCCTTGAAATTCTTCTGTCCGACAACATCATTCTTGGTCAGATAATATTCTCCCAAAATCCTGCGGCTTTCCCTCAACCCGACAGTATTCGGCGTGCTGACCATGTAGCAGTTCTCCATGCCTGGAACATATTTCCTGTACACATCGATGGTCTCATAAGCCTGCTTTCGACCTTCGAGGGTGGCTTTCGTCAGATCTTCGGCTTTAGTGGAATCAATGAAATTCATGTGTGTGAAGTTAATTCCAACCTGATCCGGGCGTGTTGGGGTCCACCACCAACCCATGATATGATACTGGAACGGGCGCATATCGCCGTTCTCCTGTGCCTTCTTCCATATGTGAGCCATCCTCCAGTCGCTACGCCACTTCTTCACGCGATCCCAGTCCACACCTCCGATAGTGAACATCAGCGTTACGGGCTGGCAGAGTCCGCTATCCTCGTCTCCATAATAAAATTTACATCCGGCTGACGCTGCAACATCCCCGTCGCCAGTGCAGTCGATGATCATCTTCGCCCTGACGATCTGGCGGCCGGTCTTATTCTGTATGATCGCTCCTACAGCCTTCCCTTTCTCGACAACAGTGCTGCAGAAGAACGTATGATAAAGTATTTTGCAATTGCATTCCTCTGCCATCTGTTCGAGGATGAGCTTCATGCCTTCGACCTCGAAATCGACATATGTGGGATCCATCGCCCCATACCCGGCCTTGACCACGCGCTGCGCCATTTCAAAAGGAATACCGCCTACTGTGCGGGTCCTGCTGTTCCACGCAGAATGTATGCAGAGGTGCCCGTGCCCGCCCGCAGTGGCTACGCCACCAAGGCAGTTGAACTGCTCTATTACAAGAGTCTTCATTCCGTTCCTTGCCGCCGAAAATGCGGCACCGACGCCTGCCGGTCCTCCACCAACAACAAGCACGTCCACATCATAGGTCTCCGGCAACTTTTCAGAACATTTCTTCTTCACGATTCTCTCCTTATATTTGAAACCGAATCCCTGAGAATCTTTTCCGCCTTCTCAGGATCCAGCATTTTTTCTTTGCTGAAGATCGAGATAGCCGCGTTCCGTGATCCATCCTGATCTGCAAAGACTATTGAGGAATTGAATTTGTTCGTATGGAAGTTCCTCAGATAGAGGTATCCATTTTTCTTAAGCTGCGTTTCGACTTCAACAAAAAGCTTTTCTGCCGCTTCCTTTGTAATATCTACGGACTTGAGAAGGATCTTCCTGAAGTTTTCCTTGTCCTCGATATAAGATAAGGCAAGCCCCATTGAAGACTTATAGACTGGAAAATCGGAGTCGTCGACGATATGGAAAGGACGTTTGTCTCCCGGATACACCCAGGAGAGATACACAAGCTTATTCCTGACAAGGACGGCCATAGCCGTGCCGATTCCGTATTTTGCACTTATTCCGGAACATATCTCTGCGGCCTTTTCAACTAAAGGAAACGCCTTCATCGCGGTTCCAGCAAAAAGAAGGACTCCGTAATCCGGTGCGAAACTGTGGAAGTCGGGCTTGCGGACATATCCTGCATCATAAAGGGATTTGAGATGCCTGGAAGCTGAACTCTGGTGTATTCCCAGGATCCCTGCAAGCTCGGTGGCGGTGACAGTACCTTTCTCAGCTATGATCCTGAGTATCTCGAGGCTTCTGTCAACCGACTGTATTCCATCAATCGCCATAGTGCATCCTTTTTAACTATGCATAATATGCATTGTCATTTCCGGTTGTCAAGGCGCCCTGGATTAAAAAATGGGATTTTTTGCAAAATATGGATTCCTGCACTTGACATATTGTCTAATTAGTGTATGGTTTCTGTATTAAATAAGTCTATTTTGATCTTGAACCTATGAAAAATGGCGCCGACATCCTGAGGAACAATTCACCCAGATCCAGGGTCATCAGGACCCTCAAGGACTGGATAAGGGACGGCCGCTTCGAGCCCGGTGAAAAACTTCCTGGTGAACTCGACATCGCAGAGAAACTCGACGTCTCCAGGGAAACTGTTAGGACCGCCCTAAGACATCTCGAGGACAGCGGCCTGATCAGATCCATCGTGAACGGACGCGGCAGGATAGTTGCCGGAAACGAGGATATATCTCCTGAAAGACCGCTTGAGAAGTTCATTGTCGTTCTGAGCAGTCTTTCCGAAGATCCCGCAAAATATGCCAAGAGCCATTCGATGTGGTCCCTGGAAGCCGGGATGATGGACCAGTGCAACAGGATGGGATACCATTCTATGATTCTGAATGCAAACTGCCTGAAAGATGGTTCCTTCATCAATATGGCCAGAAACTCCCCTGCCGGTATCCTGCTTTCCCATGAAATAGCCAGATTCGATGAGCTGTGCGGACAGGCACTGTCTGAAGCGTCTTCGATGAAGATTCCAGTGGTGATAAACAGTGACAGAGAAGGACTGCAGAAATTCGACCGTATAATTTCCGACCATGAGACTGGCGCCTATCTCCTTACAAAATATCTGATTGGAAGAGGTTGCAAAAAAATTCTGAGGGTCTGGTGCTCCCCGAAGGTCCAGTTCTGGGTCAGGGACAGGAATTCCGGATATGAGAAGGCCATGATGGAATCCGGCCTGAAGGTTCTTTCCCCGGTCTGTATCGAAAACCTTGCAGTCCGTATTGCCGGAAACAGGAGCAATTTTGATTCGAGGACGAGACAGTATGCAGGATATCTTCTGGAACATATTTCATCATCTGATCCTGTTGATGCGATCATGGTCACCAGCGATTCTGATTTCTATCCGGTCACGGCTGCATGCCGTTTGCTCAATAAGGTTCCCGGCAAGGACATATTGCTGGCTGGATACGACAATACATGGCAGGAATTCGAAGAGAGACAATGGGAGGAATCTGTTCCAGTCGCAACGGTAGACAAGCGGAACTTTGAGATCGGAGGGGAAATGATAAATATGATCATGGCCAGGATAGAAGGCAAGCTTCCGGAAGAGCCACAGCTTGTCAAGATAAAACCTCATCTCATCACATTATAGGGAGTCATGAAAAACATGGCGGCTAAGGAATTCACCTTAATTGAGCTCCTGGTGGCCGCGCCCGCCATAGCTGAGCGTCCGTTGAACCGGATGCAAGCGACGGCGAGAGCAGCTCGCTTTACGCTAATAGAGCTGCTCGTGGTGATTGCGATCATCGCAATCCTCGCGGCGCTGCTGCTGCCGGCCCTGAACAACGCCAGGGAGCAGGCGAAACGTTCGGTATGCATGAGCAACCTCAAGCAGATAGGGACATGCATACAGCTCTACGCCTCGGACCATCTAGGATGGGGTATGGGCCCGTACCGGGGAAACGCCTGGCTGATCAATTATGGAGGTTCGACCGGAGCGGTTTATCTGGGAGTCCTGATAGATGAAGGATATATCAAGGAACCTCCGGACACACTATACTGTCCAAGCGCGAGATTCGCACCGGGATGGCTCGGAAGGAAATGGCCAGGAATTTCGGGAAGTACCTTCAAGGCCCTCTGGACCGCGGGCAGCGCAACCGAGTGTTCCTATGAGACCAATCCCAATTTGTCTTCCCACACATCCGGCGATCCCGTTTCTGATGCATATAAGAACACCCGTAAAAGTCTTTATAACATGCCCCAGGATCTGGCGATAGTCAGCGACTGGCACGGGATAAACCTGCCTAATGCCACATACGGGGACTGTCCAAAGAACCATGGAAAAAGCTATGTCAATTCCTATTACAACTACCTGATCGCGGACGGCGCCGTGCTGGGTTTCAATGATTCGAGCGGGATAATCTATGCCGCCCAGCAGGGCACGCCCAACACCGGACAGAGATTCGCCCTTTTCCCATGACGAATCCAGGAGTCATTTGAAACCACCAAAATGAATATGATGTTTTTATGATGCGAAATAAGTTTACATTGATTGAGCTCCTGGTGGCCGCGCCCGGCAGTTTTATTTTCGATTTTCGATTTTCGATTGATGATTTTAAAATTAAAAATCAAAAATTAAAAATCAAAAATGTGTTCACCTTAATCGAGCTGCTCGTGGTGATTGCGATCATCGCAATCCTCATCGCGATACTGCTGCCTGCCCTGAAACAGGCGAAGGAGACTGCCCAGAAGATCGCATGCGCCAGCAATTTAAGGCAGATCGGCATTGGCATTACAGCATACACCGTCGACTTCGAGGGCTGGACACCTCCCTGTGCGGCTGTGTATTATAGGAACTCGGCTTTGAATACCTGCGAATTCGGATATGCTTCCGGCGTAGGGATCCTTTATCCTGAGTATGTCGCCAACTATAAGGTGTTCTACTGCCCGTCGTCGACATACGAGCAGGCTTATATGGTTCCGGCGCGCTGGAACCCGGATGTCTACAGCACCGCCTATTCTCCAGTAGGACCTACCATTGGATATTATCCCCACCCAGGACAGTATAACGTCTGCAATAAATTGCTGGCCTCTCCCAGCATGACGGATGTTGTTGTTGACAAGATTGAAAAAACAACTTTGACTCCTCCATATTACTCAAACCATCCCGCCGGAGGCGACAAGGACAAACGCATCTGGCAGAAACCCAGGGGAGCCAACTTCCTGTTCCTGGACGGACGCGTGGGATGGTATTCTACAGGGGTTGAAGACTTGAATACGTCTGGTGCATGGCTCTGGTCCGGACAGATCCTATTCCACAACGGACAGCCCGGTTATGGAATAGCCGCCTATCCGGTTAATGTAAGAGATTGAAAAAACAGTTCTTAAAGGAGATTATGAAAAACTTTTCAGCCTCGTTGATTGTTCTTGGAATGTTATCTTCTGTCTTATTATACGGTGCCGAAGGTGACGGAACAGTTACTTCCCTTGCGCCCTTCGGGGCGGATCTCAAAGTCCCTGCAAAGTCTGCCTTGAAACCCCTGGATGCAAAGACGATTGCAGTAGACTGTTTCAGTGCCGACAAGGCCTCCCAGTGGACTGTTGAAAATCCTCCCGAGGGTTCTGAGCAGAAATTGTTCACGCTTGGTGAAAAGGATGGCAAGAACGCGATCTCAATCCAGGCCGGAGATCTTCTCCCCGGAAAATCGACTGTCCGCATCCTCCTCCCCGGCGACGGTCCGGCAAACGGCGATGTCTGGGCGAAGAACAGGGCCAACTACTTATCCTTCCTATGCAAGAGCAACAAGCCGGCGCAGATGACTTTCCATCTGCTTCAGCGCGGAAAGACGTCCGGTACATTCCAGACAGGTTTTTCCGTAAAGCCCGGTGACTGGCAGAAAATACTTCTGCCCATCCAGGAATTTGATCTGAAATCCTTTGCGAAGATCGCAGGATTCGGATTCCGTTCAGTCTCAGCAGACAAGGGTGCTGAAGTCCTGATCTCGGACATCAATGTCGGGGGAATACCGTTCTCAGACGACTCCTGGAAAAACCACAAGTTTTCAATAAGCCTTCTCGGTAGCTGGCATTTCGCTACTGATACGGGTGACCAGGGAATGAATGAAAAATGGTATTCGGACAAGTTTGACGACTCCGCGTGGAAGATCATCAAGTCGGGAGCATCCTGGCAGGAACAGGGAATCGAGCATTATGGATACGGGTGGTACAGGCAGAAAATTTTCGTACCGAAGGAATTCGAAGGAGTTCCGCTTACCATTACATTATGCCAGATCAACGCTGATGATGATGCATGGTTCGACGGCAAACGCATCGGTGGATGGAGGGGTGAATATAAATATAAGAACTGGCTTATACGCTCATATGTCGTCCAACCGTCCTTGATCAGGTATGGTGAGGACAACTCTATCGCCGTCCGCATCTGGGGCGGGAACATCACGTTCATCGGAGACAAAAGCGGGCTTGTCAAAGGCCCTCTTGTCGCGGAACTTGATCCATATCACGTAATGCTGCGTGAACCCGGTGGAGAAGCTGTTGCCGCGGAACTGTTCGATCTCAGCGATGCCCGTTATGGAAAACCTTTTGAGATCATATTCCCCTTCCCCGCTGAAATCGCAAAGGAGCAAAACTTAAGCCTGGTCTACAGGATTAACGATCCTGTCGATCAGGAGATCACTTCTGGAAAAGTCCAGTTGACAACAGGAAAGGATGGAATCCTGCAGGCCGTCGTGGGAATAGGAAAGGAAGCCGCTGAGACGATTTTTCTCAGAAGCCGCTTCAAGGTGATATTGCTGATCGAGGATGCAACGGGTCAACCATTGTATTCTGGCATCCGGGATCTGGACAGGCTCCTGTTCCTGAAACGCGATGAAACTCCGCTGCCTCCATTGGCTGAGAAATCAGAGGAGACGCCATACGGGACGCTCAGGCTTGTCGATGAAATTGATTGTTCAACTCCATTGCTCGCTGATCCCCACCCATATATGCAGAGCGGTTACACGCACGCGCTTGACCATATGCCGCCCGGTTCCGCAGTAGATGTCAAGGTCAATGAGATCCTCGGGAAAAAAGCCCGCGAAAGCGGGTTCGGCTGGTTCGCTTACAGGATCGGGCGTGGAAAACTCAAGCCCCGTTCCACCTATCTGCTCCGGATAGAATATCCTGAAGACAAACCGAGGTTCGCACCGATAGAGGTCCAGATCGGACAGAATTTCATGGATGTCGGGTGGAAGAATGGAACCAGTCCGGAAAGCCCATATGACAACTGGCCTCTCAGCGGCAAATGGCAGTGGTATGATGTCATCGTCCCTCTTGATGACGAGACGACAGGAACCGCCGGAACCGGAACAGCACCGGCGGAAAATGGGTTCTGGGTTTATTTCATGAACAAGCTCAAGCCCAACATGTACTATGCCCTGTGGTCCGGAGGTCCGGCCGTCGCACGCATGAAGCTCTATGAGATCGATCCGGAGAAGAATGCACTGGTCATCAAGCGTCCTGAGGGTTTGCCGAACCGCGTGCTTTCCTTCGACTGGGAACGACAGCCGGACCACGATCCGGCGGATCTAGTGAAATACGCAAAGCTGATGGGATACAACGCCATCTCACCGGTGATAATAAAATGGGCCATGGCAAACTACTCCGAGACTCTGAACGGTTATGACTCGATGATAATCGACGACCACTGCTACTGGTCGCACAAGAACTATGACTCCGTAGCCAAGAAGGCGGAATCCCCCTACCCCGGGAAAAAGTCGCAGCATCTCAGGTATCTGGAAGCAACGAAGAAGATGGGAATGAACTATATCCCCCGTTTCGAATGGGGAGGCTCTGCAGATCTGCCTCAGGAAGCATGGGCCGTCGATGTGAATGGACAGCCGGCAAAGCCAAACCGTTTCGCCAAATGGTGCGGGAACCTTCTGAATCCATTGACCTGGGACGATCTGAAGAATCTTATGGATCATATGATCAAGCCTTATGTGAACGACAATCCACAGCTGACCGGAGTGTTATGGAGGATACGCTGCGACCGCATGCCGATAAGCTACGGCAAGGCGGATCTTGCATTGTTCTCACAGGAAACCGGAACAAAACTGCCTCCCGGCGGAGATGCACAGAAGGCCGCCTGGGCGACTGGAGAAGGAAAAGCACAGTATGATGCATGGTGGCACCAGAAACGTGCCCAGTTCCATGGTAAACTTGTTGAGCTGCTGAGAAGCTACAGGCCGGATCTTGAACTCTACTATTACAACTGGGACGGAGACAAGTTCGGACTCATCCAACCGACGACAACCGCCTGGGCTTTCAACAAGAACCTGATGAATCGCGGACCTGGAGGAGCCAAAGGGGTGTATGAGAAAGATGAAACGGAACGTAGAAAGTTAACGGCGGCAGACTATATCGAGGTCATGCGCACCGGAAATTTCGGCAATGCGAGCGGAGGGATTAATCGTGCGGATTATGGAATTCGCCCAAGCCTCTACAAGGACATCAAAGGCATCCAGATATTCGCTCCGGCAAACTTCCTCTGTTATGCCGACAAACCGGAATATTTGAACTACTTCCAGACCGCGGACGGACTTGCCGTAAGCAATGTCGTCCCTTATGATGAAATAGGCTCCCGTTCCATAAATCCGAAGTACGAAGGGAACATGATCACGCCTGCCGGACCAGCTTTCAGCATGGCTCTCGAACTGCTCGCGTATTTCCATGGCGACGCTCGCACCATTAACTACACCGTTTACACCTATGGACGCGGGTTTGCCGATGCTCACCGCAGGTTCGCTCAGGCGTTCCTGTCACTGCCGGCAATACAGGCGGACGAAGTGAAAAATGAAAATCCGGATGTCAAGATCAGGAAATATCCGTCAAAGAACGGAACATATGTCGGTGTTGCCTACAAGGGATACAAACCTGCGAAACTCGCAGTTTCCATCCCGGGAGAATGGAAAGGAAGTGAGACCGTAACCGATCTGGTAACAGGAAAAACCATAAAGATTCAGATCAAGGACAGCGCCATCTCATTCGAGCTTGATGCAACTCCAATGCAACTTGACGCGTTCTTAATCAAATAAAAAAGATGCCGGATTTTATTCCGGCATCTTCTTATTTTTATACCTTTAGAATCTTATTATTTCTGTGTCATCTGTGTGTTCTGTGGTTATCCTTCTTCTTTTCAGACCGGATTCTGAACGTAGCTTCCGCCACGGCAGTTCTTAAGATAGTTGAGAGCATGGACCTGTCCGGTCATCTCGAGATCCTGCCTGTAGACCGGATCGTGCCATCCCTCGATGTCGATCGACCCCTTGAATCCACCTTTCCTTAGGTCGGAAATGATATCTGTCCAGTTGCTGTCACCAAATCCCGGTGTGCGGTGGAACGCATACTGCTTCGCTCCGTAGACGCCGAATTCACGTACAACGTCCCAGTGGACAGTCGCATCCTTGCCATGGACATGGAAGATCCTGCTGACATATTTCCTGAGCTGAGGCATCGGATCGATCAGCTTTACCATCTGGTGGCAGGGCTCCCATTCCAGACCGATATTCTTCGACGGAACTGCATCAAACATCATGTCCCAGACAACCGGGATCTGCGCAATGTTCCAGTCGCCGGACTCCCAGCGTCCGCCCATGTCGCAGTTCTCAAAGGCGATTCTTACGCCATTGTCTTCAGCACGCTTCGCAAGCGGACCAAAAACCTTCTTGTAGCGGGGAAGTGATTCCGGAATTGGTTTCCCTCTTACACGGCCTGCGAATCCCGCAACAATGTCTGTCCCGAACAGATGGGCGTTGTCGATGAGTTTCTCCCAACCCTTGAGCGTTTTCTTGTCAACTTCACCCGTCTCAAGCGGATTGCCAAAAACTCCCAGGGAGCTGATCACCACGCCAGTACCTTCTAAGGTGTTGTTGATGTCCTTTGCAAGCTTCTTGATATCTACATCGCCGAGTGTCTGCCAGAACGTGAGAGAGAAACTCTCAAAACCATGCGGTAGTATCTGCCTGATATAGCCACAGGGATCCTTCTGTCCGGCACTCACAAGCGTTCCAATCCTGATTGTTTCCTTCGACAAATCGTGTTTCATGAAAAATCCTTTCTTTAGTAAGGCAGGCTTTCCAGCCTGCTATTTCTTTGAACAGGCTAAAAGCCTGTCCTACTCAATTACAGCCGGGACGGCTGTACCACTTTCCTGTTTCTTCAATGTGATACAGGCGTCCCGCCTGTAATTTATTATTCTCTTATATCTTGATTGCTACCTTCTTCCCCGTCTCAGCGCTTTTCACGGCCGCATGAACCATCGCCAGGCTCTTTATGTTGTCGGTGCAGATCGTCTGTGGGGTTCCGCCGTTCTTCACGCAGTCGACGAATTCACGGATAATCCCGGCATGTCCACCATGGGCAAGCTTCTTCTGCACTAGCAGACTGAAATCCTTCTGCTTCCTGAAGAAACCTTCATTATTCTCAGGCGCCTGGGCCTTTATGGTCTCGCGTCCGTCCCAGAGGCAGCTGCCTTTAGATCCAACCGCACGCCAGTCGCATTCCCAGGAAGTATTCATGCCTTCGGCGCACCAGCTCCCACGGTATGTGAAAACTACGCCGTCAGTCATTTCGAATATCGCTATCGCTGAGGCACCATGCTTATACCAGGATCCCTTAGGATTGAATTCCTGACAGTAGACACTCACAGGATCCTTGCCGCAGATAAAGCGTGCCTGATCGAACGAATGTATCGCCATGTCGACAAGCAGGACGTGCTGCATTACGTCACGGAACCCGCCGAAGTGAGCCCCTATGTAGAAGTCTGCATTGAGAGTGGTTATCTCGCCCATCTCTCCGGACTTGATGAAATCGCGGTATATGATGATGTTGTCCATGTATCTGCGGTTCTGGATCACCGCATAGATCTTTTTCTTCTTTTCCGCTGTCTTGACCATCTTCTGTGCCGCCTTCATGCTTTCTGCCATCGGCTTCTCGCCGAGAACATGACATCCCTTCTTCAGCGCTGTGATCGTAACGTCAGGATGTGCAAGCGGAATCGTGCAGTCAAATACCGCATCAGGTTTTGTTTTTTTCAATACATCCTTCAAATCCGTTCCAGTTATTGCCTTCTCCAGCTTGCATTCAGTCTTGATCTTTTCTGCATTCTCAAGCTTGATGTCAACCAGCCCGACGATCTCGATATCATTGAAACCTGCGATGGGATTCAGCCATGCCTTGCATATGCTACCGCACCCGCACAATACTGCCTTTACCTTGTCACTCATCTTGCTCCTCCAATGCCATCCGGCATTTTATTAAATAATCTGATTTAATAATTATAACTTTCCTTGCACACCGCAGAAGTTAGAGTATTATACAGTTATTTCAAGCCCAGAATACATTATTGTTTAATTATTATTTTGTACGATTGTTAAGGATAATAGATGACTGGACGTGTGGATGGATGGATGACTGGGTATATCTGAAAGCCAGTGATCAAAAGAACGAGTTGCCAAATATAGATTAATTTATTTAAATTTGGACACTTTGAATCTTTTTTCGCAACCATCCATTCATCCAGCCATCCAAACATCCATGGAGTTTTCGTGGATACCATAAAGGACATTTACATCCTCGATGCGATGCTGGGCCACAGCCGGCGTCCTGTCCTGCACTGCCACGAGGAGCACCACGAGTTCTTCTTCTGCGCGGAAGGACGCGGGACCCAGCACCTGCAGGGAAAGACCATAAAGATGGTGCCCGGTGACTTCTTCCTTTTCCCGGCCGGACAGATCCACATCGGCAACGGTCCGGAGGGAGGCAAGTGCCGTGGTTATGTGCTGAATATAATGGATTCAACGATCCTCAAGTTCGCGGAAAACGATCTTGAATTCGGAATGATATTCAAGACGCTCAAGGAAAATGCCATGCGCGGCATGATCCGAATCAACCTGACTCCGGAAGGCACGAAAGAGGCAAGAGGGATATTCGCGGAACTCATCGAGGAGAACAAGATCCGCAAGATCGGCTATCAGCTTGCGATAAGGGCCTGCATCGAACGCCTGACGGTCCTCCTGCTCCGGTATACCAAGGTCAGACCCGGTGCAAAGATGAAGCTAAAGGCATCCGCCGGTGAAAGACTGAAGGAGTTCTGCCGGTTCGTCGAGTCCAATTTCATGTACGATATCAACGTCGACCAGGCCGCAAAGATGACAAACCTTAGCCGCAGCCATTTCCACACGGTATTTGCAGCGGAAAAGCATACAACCCTCGTTAAATATCTCAACTCGGTGCGGATAAGGAAGGCAATCGGGATGCTGAAGGACACCGACATGTCATTCGACCAGATTGGCAGTGTCTGTGGTTTCAAGTCACTGAGCCATTTCTACCTCGTGTTCCGCAAGGAGACCGGCAGGAAGCCCGGAGACTTCAGAAAATAAAAAGTTTTTTATATTTAAAACTTAATTGCCAGCCGCCGTTTATCATAAAGATGCAAATACCACTTTTCTTATGTCATTCAAGCAGGCTCTTGTTTAGTGCAGACGATATTTCTCGTTTATAATTTTCTCTAAGCCAAAATTCTTCATAAAACTTTTGTAGAAGTCAATTCTCTTCTCTGCCACATCATTTTTCTGAGCTTCTGCTATCATTTCAGAGACGGTATCTCTCAATGCATACAGTTCGTCCTTTGAGCATTTTTGAAGATCGGATATAATCATTTTCCGGGCATCTGTCGCAGAATCAGGATCGATCACATCATCGCCAGACAATTCAACAAAGGCTGCCAGATTAATAATTGCTTTTGCAAGATGTTTCATACTAATATCAATTTTTATTTCCAAGCATATTTTAACCGATAATGAGCATCGACTTCATAAGTCACAGTTTAAACCTGAATTGTTTTTTGCAGTTGTTGCATATGTATGGATCCCCTTCAGTCTTTTGCCTGACAAGCTGAGTTATCATTTGAATTATCATAGGTAAAATAAGTATCATGTAAATCGTCTCGATCCATTCATTCCAAGACGAATCGTGCGATTTGACATCAGCGCTACCGCAATATGGGCAGGAGAGTATCGGTTCTTCATCGACAAGTCTTGGCTGAATATCCAGTTTCTTAAATTGTTCATATTGTTCATCAGGTACTTTAACAATAAAACGTTCATTTCCTCCCGGAATGGACAATATTCCGATTTCAGCATTAATTCCCTTGGCCCGAAGTTTTTCACAGTATTCATCTGCATCGCTTCGGATTATTAAATTAGCAACCTCCTTCAGATTCAGGTCCAACCTGATATTCTTGACAAAATTCCTATAAAACTCAATTTTCTCCTTAGGTTCATTATTTTTAACCGCCTCTGTTATCATTTCTGCGATCGTAGAGCTCAACATATCAAGTTCGTCCTTGGAGCACCTGCGCAAATCTACCGCTAAGGCATCAAGAATCTCCACGGCGGAGTCAGACTCAATCACATCTTCCTCCGACATGTCAATATATGCCGCCAGCTCAATGATAGATTTTGCTATGTTGTTCATTATAGAAGTTTATATATTTCAATTTCCTTCTACTTTTTATTCAACTCGTCATATTCTTCAACAAGAACTACTTCCGAACAACCATTCTTATTAGTCAGAATGATCTTATTCCCTTCTCTTTTCAAGCAAAATGGATTACCTGAAGTGTCAACAAGCTGCCCTTGCTTATTTCTCAAACACAATCCCTTGTTAACCTTGGGAAGATCCTGTGTATATTCATTTATATCCATATTTTCCAGATGTTTTATTCCACGCTTTTGGATTTCATTACGAATTTTCGAAGACAGCCATATACGTTGGTCTTGAGTCTTCAATTCACTGGCCGCAATATAAAATATAAATGCTAAGACATATAATAGTACCATCAATGCATTTACTGAACAGCCAGCAAGAGAAGGTAATAAGATACCTCTATCCCAGAACTTTATTCCTGTATACAACCCGGCTAATCCCAGGACGATACTGATTATTATACCAGCAATAATAATATGCAAATATATACTGTCATCATGAGTAAGGGATGACACAAGCCATATACACCAAAGGAAGCATAATGGAAATGCCCAGGAAAGATGGGCAATTTTTCGCCAAAATAATGGAATATCCTGTGACGGATTTGAAATATCATTAGATATTTCGTCCATTTCTCCTCACTCCTATTTTATTTCCTTCAAGTCTTTCTCAACAAAGCCTGTCAAGGACATACAAATATCGTTATTATATCTGAGCTTTTATAATAAACTCAACAGTTTCTTCCAGTACCTTCCGATATGGGTGACTGTCAGGAAGATTAGAAATAATGAATCCAGTTTCATTGTAGTTATCATCCTTAAAATAAACAATAACATCATCCGTTTTAGGTGAAGAAGCCACAGCTAATAGTTCATGGATATTATCTGGAAGGATGAACACCTTATCGGCAAGTGACTTGGGTAAATTCATTTCAAATGACTGCATTTTCTTATAACAGCCTTTCGGTCCAATAAGTTCCCCACGAACAAGACAATCATCCCAGACTTTTACATTCCAAAAAGGACACTGGTTCCTAATATCACCATTATGCATAAGGTTTATGCATTTCATGGAAATTTCCTCTTCAATTTAAATCAATACATTAACCAGTTTCTCTCTGCAAAACTTCCACTCATTGTTTTGAGGATTTATTGATGTCAAATTCCAAATGATTCAATTTACTTGCCATTTCAACAGCCTGAAGCATTCCCTTGCAGTGTACTTCATCAGAGATGATCTCCACGATAAAGTTATCATGGTAAAACGGACTCTTTCCACCCGACGCCTCCCATACGTTCAATCTCCCGCAAATCTTTAGAGATGATTCTACCAAAAGATAATCGTCGCCTATCTCCAAACTTCCAGCCAATTCTACTGGCACAACATTATCAGGATTGAGATTGTCCTCAATGACCACATATAATCTGATATTTTCCAGAGCATGCTGGCTCAAGGCAACAAGCCGTTTGTTGCAATAAAATCCACTTGGTAATTCTGGGTAGTGTTGGTTGATTGCAAACACTATCCTGACTGGAAAAGAGTTTTTGTATTGACGGCTCCAACTCAAAACCGCCTTCGATTCAGAACCGTCATAACCGGCCAAGGAGCTGATCCGATCCCCTTTTAATCTTCCATCATTTAACAGTCCCATGAAAATAATCCCTAATTTTTTAGACTTAAGCTCAGAACTCAAATTCAGTCAGCTAGCTTTCACTTCCCGCTTCCCCTTGTTTCATCCTTATCAGGGGCAAGAACAGTCCTTTTCAGCTTTTCCTCTTGGGCTATATCATATGCGCTTATCGGTTTTGTCTTATATTCTTCACGGGTAAAACCGATTGAAGTTATTGGTATCTGATATAAAACTTTCCCATCAGCAGTTTTTATGTTTAAAGATTTTGTTCTTTCATTCATCTGAATATCTGTAAATCTTGCATTGGTACTCAACTTGCAAAAAAACACATATACGTCTTTATATGAGCTATATGAGCTTACATATCCATAGATTTCATCTCTGACAATTCCTGACCCCACCGGGAAAATAATAAATACAATATGCTTGTCATCTACTGTAAATTCCCTTTCTCGCATAGTGCTTTTTAAAAAATATTTAATGATTTTCTCTTTATTTTCAAAAACCGATGGAGCTTTTTCAAAACCAGGCTCGATGGAATCCTTCAGAGTAGTCGTCCTACCTGCTTTTAGCTCTTCCCCTGTCTTTGTGCAGTATTTTTGCAGGAAGAAGAACAGGCATGCGGATAGAACAATGACTGATACTGCTACAACAGTAATTATTTTTGTCTTTGGCTTAATTATCCCCCCTTCATCTCATACCGTAAAATACAGGCTAGAAGAAGAAAAGGCAAGGATGTTGAAAGACCATCGGAAAGTGCTTTATTAAGGAAACTTCAGGGGTCTTGATAACATGAGAACACTCGCTGCCGTCACATCAACCATCCTCATCCTTCTGATTGCAGGATGCGCTTCAAGCAGTGATGAAGGCAATTCCAAAGACAAACAGTGGCAACCTCTGTCACCGATGACCGGTGACAATTCCTGTGAAGGGAGGCGCTGCTTGTTGTCCAAGGACTCCTTTGTTGCAATATTGGATTATCAGATCCAGAAATATGCCTTGCCAAACAGCATAAAAAAGGCATTTATTGTCATCCCGGATTGGAAGGAGCCCTTAATAATAAACGGTCATGATGGAACCAAGATTGAAATTCAAAAGCATCAGTATGTCGCTAGTTGGCTTAGCAAACTTTACCCGACTTTTGAAATTACATCAGTCCGGTCTCCGGATGAGACCAACTATTTGGATCCTTATTTCTTTAAGGATGGGAAGTTTTCCGATGACACTATTCATCTCCGAATAGGAAAAATGATAATAAGTTCCGGAGGACCCCCATATGCTGAACGGATAGCAACTGCTGTTGTTAAAGGGAAAACTATCATTGCAAAATATACGTTGAGAAGAATAGATCCGGATGATAAAATCATATGTCATCCCTGGATAGTAGAGAAAGAGGAAATCATCGAGAATCCCTAGAAGTCCAGTTAAACGGTATAAAGTAAGGATATTGGCAGCAAAATGTATCGGGAGGCCGATACTCTCGAGTCTTTACCTCGAAAAACCGGGATTAACCAATGACGATCATCTCTGTCCTGAATCGCCTCACGCTCGAGATAGATACTGCTGAACTCAACAACTAAACATCTAGGTCAATTTCCAGAAAATGTCAATTCAAGCTTAACATCTCAGTGGATTGAGATAAATTACTCATTGAATTGAGATAATAATAGTCTCGAAAAAGAATGGAGTTTAAAATAACGGAGGACGGGTTTTCGTACCCGCCATATAAAGAAAGCCGCGGGTTGGAAAACCCGCGCTCCGTTGAAAAGAAAATACATCGAGACTAATATGCGGCGCTTAGCAACTTCTGGGAGAAGCTTACATGCCGATAATCAGGAAAAAGGCAAAGGAAACTTTGACGGCGGTCGAGATGGACCGAGGGGACGTGCTTGAGTTCACATTGAAGTCTGGGAGTATCGTCCGGATGGAGCTTGTCAGCACCAAGGCCGAGATATTCCGCACCACGCTCAAGAAGTTAAAGGTCGAGGAACATCTTGCCCGGACGGACTACCGGTTCCGCTGTCTTCTCAAGATCAATGGAAAGGAAGTCGAACTTGAGAGGGAGGTCTCGACGCAGAAAAGTTTCTATGAGCCGTGGGAGATCGGTGGGCTCCGGATCTGGTTCGACGCGGTTGACGACATATTTGAATTCCTAACCGACACACATGGCGGATGCCGTCCGGGCAGGCATGCGAGGTTCGCAATCCAGGACGCGACGCTCGGGATATGTCCAGAGAAACTGCATCCTTGGTGTCCGTTGCCGGAGGGTGGACTGAAGATTGATAATTGTTACACTGGTGAAGATTGCTGGATGGGGGCGTACTTCGGGGCTTCGGCGCATGGCGGACTCGACATCAACCATCCGCGCGGGACTCCGCTCTGGGCGCCATTGGACTTCCATGATCATTTTTACTTCAACAGTCTCGAGATGGGGCATAACAACAACCGCTGGCGCGGAATTCACCGCTGGAAGAACGGGGCGGAATGGATTTTGCAGGCGCATCACATGACATCCCTGACCGTGCCAGAGCACAAGCCATTGAAGAAGGGCGAGCAGTTCGCGTGGGGTGCCGGGGTGCTTTCGGGAGAAATTGATCACAGCCATTTTGTCTTCAAGATCCATGATGAAGGGGAGACAGTTCTTCTTGATCCATGGATATTATTCCGTCAGATGTATCAAGACAAACAGGGATGATTGGATGGCTGGATGACTGGGTATGAATTTAAGAAATTTTTTAATTGATCTGAATTCAAATGATTTACGATGAGTCCTCCTGCCAGAGGACGAATCTTTGGAGTGCGCGTAGCGGAGTGAAACGAAGATACCGCCTTTCTTCTGCGAAGCATGCTTCGCAGGAAACAAGGCTGAATCTACGCAAAGCCTCCGCTTCAGCACTCCAAGGTCAGGCCAAAGCTCCTGACGTAAGAATGAGACAAGACTTTTTATTCATACAACCTCGGTTCCGACAGGTGATTGGCCTACCAAAGTCATATGGTCGGAATGGTTGGATGAATGCGTGGGCTGATAAATATGATCTTCCTAAATCAGCATTTTTTTTATTACATTGCTTGACATTGTAATATTAACGTTAATATTAACGACATAAGGAGAGACCTACCATGATAAATACCATACAGAAAAATGCTACTTTGAAGGAAATAGCCGCAGCTTGTGGCGTCACCCCGCAGACCGCCAGCAGGATCCTCAACAGCACTCAGGCCCACCTCTACCGCAAGGAGACAAGGGAGATTGTAACCAAGACCGCCCGTGAGATGGGTTACAGGCTCAACACATCTGCGCAGGCCATGAGGAATGGAAGACACAGGTGCATAAGCCTGCTCGGAAGCCCATATTCCTGGAACACCCTGTTCTCCGGCGAGATACTGCTGTCAGTCCAGAAGACCCTCTCCTCCCTCAAATACAACATCATCATAAACGTCCTACCCGGTGAAAAGGCGAAGGCGGGCGAAGAGCTCCCGGTGATATTCAGGGAAAGTTCGGTAGATGGCGTACTGGTCGGAATAACTCACATCATCCCCGAGTGGCTTGAAGAAATGATCAACAACATGAACGTACCGGTCGTCTGGCTTGGCTCCAAACACAAGAACGATTGCGTACATCATGATGACTTCGATGCGGGATACAGGATCACCAAACGACTGATAATGGGCAACCACAGAAAGATCGCATATGCGGACTATGCAATTGGAATCGACGAGGCCATACCTTCAAAATGCCATTTCAGCGTACTCGACAGGATGAACGGTTACAGGAAGGCGATGGATGAATACGGGCTGGAACCTATTGTCGTAAGGTCAAAGAAGAAAACCCCGGTTAACGAGCGTGTCGCCTTCACGACTGAAGACCTACTGAAGAAGATCAAGCCCACTGCGGTCATCACCTATGACATGCATTTCACGGGAACACCTGTGATGTATTCCATCTACAGGAACGGACTCCAGGTGCCGAAGGACATCTCCTTTGTCTCCTTCTGCCCGCAGGAATGGATGGAGAACGACCTGACCATATCGAGCTTCATACCTTCGAGGATGAATGTCGCTGAACTCGCCGCGCGCCTCCTCTACGACAAGATCAACAATGGCGGACAGCCGGTAAAACCGGTAATCATCCCGTTCGACTTCGTTGAAGGAAACACTATTTCGGAGTTGAGATAGGAAGATGAAATTGGAAATTAGAAATTTGAAATTTGGCATACATGATCCAGGATACTGGATTCGTGATGCTGGATATATAACACGGAAAATAGTCCTCAGGATATTTCCGAATTTCAAATTTCAAATTTCAAGTTTCAAACATCCTGCATCGAGCATCCAGCATCGAGCATCTGCATTTACCCTGATCGAGCTGTTGGTGGCTGTGCCCGCCATAGCTGGGCGTCCGCTTAATCGGACGCGAGCGACGGCGAGAGCAGCTCGTTTTACACTAATAGAGCTGCTCGTGGTGATCGCGATCATATCGATCCTTGCAGCACTGCTAATGCCTGCATTGAAGCTTGCGAAGGAGGAAGCCAAGCTGACGCTCTGCCTTTCAAACCACAAGCAGGTCATTCTCGGTTTTATCCAATACGCAATGGATTTCAATGACCGTCTTTCGCCGGTGCTCCAGAATCATGGTGCAGATGCGGCTTATCCATACAATGGTTATTATCCTTGGTACTCAAACCGCTATGTCGGGCAGTATTTTGGCAACACCAGGCTGAACACTACCGACAACAATGCCTACGCGGCGCTATGTCCTTCGCTTATGACCGCTCCCAGTTGGGACAGGCTCGGTATCGGATATAACAGCTGCTGGGACACGAACATCCGCTCAGTCCCATTCTCAAGTTTCGTGAAAGCGGACATCACAATGATACTCGTCGATACGACCTTGAACAATATTGCCGGGCAATGGGACTATGTCGCTCCGAACGGACACAAGGCTTACGAGTGGTCGCAGCTCTACAAGTTCGATGACGCCCCCCGCGACAACCAGAAATACACCCGATGGGTTATGTATAGGCACAACAGGCAGACATCGGTTTCATTTGCTGATGGACATACCGAAGCCTTCCGCAGCTCAAAATCCGACGCCGATTCAAACCAGTTCGGCCAGGGAATCCATGCGGCATATCAGGCGGGACAGGTCAAATACAAGGCGAAATGACGACAGGGCAGAATCCAATTTGCAGAAAAAACATGAGGACTAATATGAATACAAAACACAAGTTAGATTTCAGCAAGGGCTTCACCCTGATCGAACTGCTGGTTGCTGTGCCCGGCGTAGCCAGGAATCCGTTCCGGATTCCGGCGAAGACGAGAGCAACCTCAATGGCGTTTACTCTCATTGAGTTGCTCGTGGTGATTGCGATCATCGCAATCCTGGCCGCCCTGCTCCTGCCGGCATTGAAGAACGCCAGGGAAATGGCATGGGCTGCATTGTGCACTTCAAACATGAAGCAGCTCGGAAGCGGATTCAACATGTACGACCAGGACTACGACAACTATTATCCTCCGTCATCTGGCATGTTCTCATCCTTCACATGGAAGGGTGTGACCAGGTCGGCCAGCCCCCTGTATGTGCCATGGTTCTCAAACATCTATCTTGGAAATTATGTCAACAACAATTCCCTCGGCTGCACTAATTTTGCTGAAGAGGAGCAGAAACCTACCAATGCAGTGCTCTACTGCCCCTCATTCATCAACGCCTACAAGGGAACCTCGAAGGTTGCGCTTGGAATTGGCTACAATCGGACAGCCTGGCCTATCCCGGACTTCAATCCCAGCATAGACTTCAGGAATGATCCGCCGACGAGTGCCACTTACAAGAAGACCGTGCTGGGACGCCTGTTCGATAAGGTGCTTGTGCTTGGGGAGGTCGACGGAGGCTCATCTCTCAAGCATTGGAATCCCGCAGCAGGCGAATACAATGGCACACTGCCGCACAACCGTACCGCGAACATCCTGCTGATGGATGGCCATGTGACCACCACGAAGAACTACGGTAATTCCTATAATGCCAAGGAATTCTACGTACAGCTCAAATGATTTCCCAGAAGAAGAGACCAGATTAAATTTACTCAAAAACTATTAACGATAACAGGACAAAATTAAAGCTTCTCAGGGGAGGGAAACTTATGAAAATAGATGTCCAAAGATCAGAAATTAAAAATAATTTCACATTGATCGAGCTGCTCGTGGCCGTGCCCGGCGTAGCCCGGAATCTGTTCAAGATTCCGGCGAAGACGAGAGTACGTTCAAGCAGCTTCACGCTGATTGAACTACTCGTGGTCGTTGCAATAATTGCAGTTTTGATCTGCCTTCTTCTTCCGGCACTTAAGAACGCCAAGGATTCCGCACTGATGGCATTGTGCAAGTCCAACATGAAGCAGATGAGCGCCGGCTTCAGCCTTTATTCACAGGACAATGAAGCATACTTTCCTCCGAACACCGTCAATCTGACTGGAATAACCTGGGAAGGTGTCTATCGCGGTCCCGGATTTGGAACTACTGCGGCGGCCGGCGTCTGGATACCCTGGTATTCGGCAATACTTGCTGGCCCATATTTCGACCAGAAGCACATCTGCTGTTCAAATTTCAGCCCGCAGCAGCAACTTCCGTCAAACCTGGTCGTATATTGTCCGGGCTGGGACAGACAATATATCGGTGCTTCAAGGGTGCAGACCGGCATCGGCTACAACAATAGCGACTGGCCCTTCCCTAATTTCACTTCCGGCATCGACTACAAACAGGATCCTGCCGTCACATCAAAATCCTATATCCCGGTCCTTTCGGCATCAAACGCGTCAAAACTGGTCACGCTCGTGGACACCAATGGAGGAAGCGCTTGGGGTAATCTCACCACAAGCAACGTGAACTATCGCCATCTGAAAAGCTGCAACCTCGCCTTCATGGATGGACATGTCGGTAGTTCTAAGAATGCGTATAATGACATGGTCGACGGATCAATTGATGTATATATGAAAAAATAAATTCACAAGGAGAAAAATGAAACTTAAGTCATTGCTATCGGGATTCCTTGCCATTGGACTTCTTGCCCCGTGTTTCTCAACGTTGGCGCAGGATAAACTGCTGATTGATTTTAAAAATCCTGATTCTGCGAAGAGGATCACCGACAACGGACCTGACACGAAGTTCGCGATCGTAGGCGGACTGAACGGAAATGTCCTTGAAGTAACCAACACTCCTGGGACAAACGGATATCCCGGAGTAAAGATCTCCCCAGAAGGCTCCGTATGGGATCTTTCCCAGAATGGCAGAGTGGAAGCCGATGTCACAAACCTTTCAGACGAGAAGATCACGATATGCCTGCGCGTGGACAATCCCGGCGACTGGCAGACAAATCCGTGGAACGGAGAGAACCTTGCGCTTGGTCCGGGAAAATCCGGCACGGCGCGAGTTACCTTCGGATACTCATGGGGCAATCCGGGTTTCAAGCTCGATCCTTCCAAGGTGAGCCTGGTGATGCTGTTCACGACAAAGCCAAAGAAGGAGATCAAGTTCAGGGTAGATGCGATTCGCGGTGCCGGAAAGGCCGGTGAAAAGCCAAAGGGGTCAACCGAAAGAGTCAAACCGAAGAATGGTTCGTTCCTTGCACTTGGCGAAGGATATCCGGCAGACCGAATAGAGGACCGTGGCACGAAGACGACAATCTCCGGAAAGACCGCACAGATTGTATTTCCAGCGGACACGAAGGACAAATGGCCTGGAGCTTTCTTTAAGACCCCCGAAGGGGTCATATGGGATCTTTCGGACTGCACCCAGGCCGAATTCACTCTGTCGAACAATGGTGCGAAACCTGCGAGGATATTCTGCAGGATAGACAACAACGGCGCAAATGGCACCAAGAACTGTGCTACCGCCGATGTGACAATTGAAGCTGGCGCAAAAAAGACAGTCGTTGTTCCTTTCATCACCGACAAGGTATGGGACGGGGAAATCAAGGAATCGGGATTCAGGTTTTCCAGTAGCGATGTCGTAGGACTCCTTGTATTTACCGAGTTTAACGGTGAAGAGAAGAAAATAATCCTGGAATCGGTGAAAGCGATAGCCGTCAAAGGTCCCGCGATGCCGGAATGGCTCGGAAAGAAGCCGCCGGTGGATGGTAAATGGACATTGACCTTCGAGGACAACTTCGATGGAACTGCAGTTGATAAGACGAAATGGACGCTGCCGGACATAAAGAAGGCAGATGCGACGGAAGAGACGTTCCCGATTGAGATCGAAGGTGAAAAGAGCTGGTGGGGAAGCCCATCGGTGCATGTTGCGAAGAACGCTTCAGTCGAGGGAGGATTCCTGAAGCTGAAGACCGACAAGCCGAAGGAGATTCCAGAGGCGCTTCCGCAATTCAAGGACATCAAATATACGACCACGGTACTGACAACCTTCGGAAAGTTCACGCAGAAATACGGATACTTCGAATCAAGGATGAAGCTCCCGACAACGATTGGAATGTGGCCGGCGTTCTGGCTGATGCCCGACCGGGGCAAGGAAGCCGGGATCTGGTGGAAGAGGCAGGACACTACGAATGGCGGGATGGAATTCGACATCATGGAATATCTCGTCCGCTACGGTCCCTATCGATACAACGTCGCATTCCACTGGGACGGATACAAGAAGGAACACAAGGCCATCGGCACCGAGGATATTTATACATATACCGACAAGGATGGTTTCATTACCTCCGGTCTTCTCTGGGAACCTGGCAAGATAACCTTGTACTGCAACGGAAGAGTTGTCGGTACTTGGAAGAACGATCGTATCGCCAGTGTGCCGGAATACATCATGTATACGATGCCTATCGGCGGCTGGGGCGGCAACACCAATGTCGATGACAGCAAGCTACCGGCATATTTTATCGTGGATTATGTCCGCGTCTGGCAGAAGGAAGAATGGAAATAAAACTTGCGGCCGCAAGTTTTATATGAGTGAGCGCCGGCATACTTCGACTGTGGTCTGTATAAGTCTTGCCGGCAATAATAAACTAAGGAGATATTCATGCTCATTATCCACAAGAAGAAGCAGATTCTGAAGCGATATTCAGGAAATCCGATCATCACGAACGACATGATGCCATTCAGCTGTCGCGGGGTGTTCAACAGCTCAGCAGTAAAGTACAAGGACAAATATGTGATGGTACTGAGGGCTGAAGGATACAACCTTGCGGACAGCTTCTGGTTGGCGCACAGCAACAACGGTTACAACTGGAAGATCGGCGACATGATCCCCCTCCCCGACACTCCTGAATACCGCGAGTTCGGTGCCAACCAATATGATCCTCGAATCACAAGGATCGGGAACATTTTCTATATCACATTCTGCGTTCATGGCACGGACGTGCGCATGGGGCTGATGAGCACGAAGGATTTCAAGAAGTTCAAATGGGAGGGATTTATCACCGGCAGCGGATTCCGCAACACCGTGCTGTTCCCTGAGAAGATCAACGGTCTATATACGGCGTTTGAGCGTCCAAACGAGATGGGTGATATCTGGCTCACGCAGTCACCGGACCTGAAATTCTGGGGCAACCACAAGAGGGTACTGCGTCACAACGATGTCCCGTGGGCCTGGGGAAAGATCGGTCCATGCGGCACGCCAATAAGAACAAAAAAAGGCTGGCTCAGCCTTTTCCATGGCGTCCAGTTGGTCTGCACGCATGAATCCGTCTACCATGCCGGAGTCATGTTGACGGACCTGAAGGAACCCTGGAAACTCATAAGGATCGGAAACGAACCCATATTGACTCCGGAAACTCCCATCGAAATTGCCGGGCATGTTCCAACCGTTGTTTTCGCTTCTTCTCAGATCGTAGAAGATGACGGTTCGGTGAAAGTATATTTCGGAGCTTCGGACAGGTACCAATGTGTTGCAGACACGACCATTGATCTTCTGCTGGAGGCGGCATTGAAGAGATAAGGAGCAGGATGATCAGGAACTGTTGATGTTTTTACTGGAGGAACAAACAATCTTGAAACTTATCGGAATAACTCTTTTGGCTATTTTTTTCATGGCAGGAGCTTCCATCCGTGCGGAGGAGGAGAAACTTCTGGTCGATTTCAACAAGCAGGGGGTGGAATCACAGATAAAGACGAACCTTCCGACCAGGGAGGGAGTGGAATTCATGCTCTCCTACGGCAAAAACGGAAAGGTGCTTGACGTGAAATGCAAGCCAATCCCTTCCAACATTTATCCTGGTGTTGTGATAGATTTCGATCCACCGATGGATCTGTCGAAATATGGACGTGTTGAAGTCGATTTCACTAACTACAGCCAGGATAACATCAAACTCTGCTTTAGGGTAGACAATGCCGGCTACTGGAAAGACGAGCCTTGGAACTCCGAGTTCAAGATAGTCAAGCCTGGAAAAAGTGAAACTGTTACTGTCTTCTTCGGATATTCATGGGAAAAGCCGGGCTTCAAGCTTGATCCTTCAAAGATCGTCTCGATCATGATTTTTGTCGACAAGCCAAAGAATGAGCAGATTTTCCGGATTGAAAGGATACGGGTCACCGGCAAGCCCGGCGACAAGCCCCAGGCGCCAATAGAAACCGAGGTGAAGAAATGAAAAGGAAAGATCCCAGATACAGGATGCAAGATACCAGATGTTCAAGTCCAGTATCCAGCATCATGCATCCAGCATCGAATTTTACGCTGATCGAGCTGTTGGTGGTGATTGCCATAATCTCGATCCTTGCTGCACTCCTTCTCCCCGCACTGAGGAACGCCAGGGAGTCGGCAAAGAGCATCTACTGCGTGAACAACTTGAGGGAGATCGGGATTTCATGCCTGAACTATGCAAGCGATTATGGTGAAATGCTTCCTCCGGGACATACTCCCGGATGGCTTTCCGACTGGCCGCGCCTTATAAGCGAATACACTACCGGCAAACCTGCTCCGCCCTACTCCGGGATGATGAAATGTCCTGGAGCAAGGGTGAACGGAGGAGACTACCATTACAACGCCTATTTCAAGCTCTTCCCAAATCTTGCTAATCCTAATCCCAATGAGATCGGGAAATGCGGAACTATCAAGGAACTGGGGATGCGCGGACCGTCACTGATACTCATGCATGATGGCACGCAGGACAACCTTGGCAACGTCCATCCTCTGGCCTGGAGCGCCACCGACTGGTATTTCTATGAAGACTGCAACGATAATGCACAGCAGTTGCCTTTGGGCATCAACCAGGATCTGCCAGCACAACAGTTCAGCATCCGATGGCGCCACAATTCCGGTCCTGTCGCCAATTTCCTTTTTGCCGACTTCCATGCCGAATCAAGACGCTATGGATCTGTCACCAAGGGGGAATACAGATGCAATAGGAACGGAAGAAAGAATTTCTGGGAATAGGAATTACAATATAAAAGAGGATGGATGGATTATTGGATGTTTGGATGATTGGGTTTGAATTCATGCAAAAATAGATCTTAAAAGGAGCGTGGGTTTTCCAACCCGTGAGGCGGACTGGAAAGTTTACCCGCCTCTGACGGCGCCAAAGGCGACCAGGATCCGCCCTCCGTTGATAATGACATGAACAAAGGAAAGGTTTAACATGTTGCTCATCGCAAAAAGGAAAATGACTGCTATCGCCGTAGGCTCATTGTCTTGCATGGGAATAATCATGGCGGCTGACACCGCCCCTGGTCAATTTCCGGACAATGATGGGAATCTGGTGGTTTTCGGTCCTAATTTTGACACTGCCTCGGTCAACAAGAATGGGGCCGACATAAAAAATTCTGGATCTGAAAATGCACCGACCGTGAAAATCACGACATTCGCCAACAAGGGATGGCCCGGAGTAAATATTCCCGCACCCGGTGGTAAATGGGATCTTTCAAATTATGAATACATCACATTGAATGCGCAGAACATAGACAAGCACGACATAGACCTTTACGTCAGGATCGACAATCCCGGTGCGGACGGGCAGAAAAATTGCATGACGGAACGCATAGGCATACAACCCGACCAGCGCGTCACCATGACCATCCCCCTCAAGCGAAAGAACACCACTGACATCAAGCTGTTCGGAATGAATGGATATCCCCAGGGGCTTTTTGAGAGCGGAGGAATAGATCCTTCAAATGTTGTTGCAATTACCATCTTTACTGCGAACACCCCTACCGACAATACAGTTGAGGTGTCCAATCTCCGGGCATTTGGAAAATATGAGACACCGAAATGGGCAAGCATGAAGAAGGAGGAATTCTTTCCGTTCATTGACGAATTCGGACAGTTCATCCACAAGGACTGGCCGGGAAAGACAAAGTCCACGGAGGACATGCAGAAGAGAAGGGATGAGGAGGCAAAACAGCTGGAAGCTGATCAGGGCCCAAAGGACTGGGACAAGTGGGGTGGCTGGGCGAACGGTCCACAGCTCAAGGCTACCGGACATTTCCGTACTGAAAAATACAATGGCAAATGGTGGCTTGTAGATCCTGATGGAAAACTTTTCTTCAGTACCGGACTCTGCTGTGTGAACATGAACGCCGGGGTGACGATGATCGATGACAGGGATGCCTGGTTCAAGGATCTCCCGGCAAAGGATTCCCCTCTCGGCAAATTCCGTTACAAGCATTGGAAGATATGGGGAGGGTATTATTCCGGAAAGGAACCTAACGCATTTAATTTTTCTGAGGCGAACCTCATGCGTAAATACGGCGAAGACTACAAGAACATATATCCCGAAATAGTACATCGCCGTCTGCGCAACTGGGGTATCAACACGATCGCCAACTGGTCTTCCAAGGATATCTATCTTCAGAGGAAAACCCCATATACTGCGACTTTCTGGTATTCATCGCCGAACCTGAAGGACAACAAGATGAAGTTCCCGGACGTCTTCGATCCGGCTTTCGAGAAGACCATTGACCAGCGTGTGGGAGAATGGCTGAAGCATGCCCATGAGGATCCGTGGTGCATCGGATTCTTCGTCGACAATGAGATGGCATGGGGTGGAGAGGACGCTCTCGGAAGAAGTTCACTCGCCTCACCGGCGAAGCAGGCGGCAAAGCAAAAGCTTATTTCGTTCCTGAAGGAAAGGTATCCTGACATTTCCACGCTTAATACGGCATGGGGGACGAAGTTCAACGACTGGGATGCCATGGCCACCGAAACAAAATCAAAGCCAGACACCGAAAAGGCAAAGAAGGATCTGGTCGATTTCACAGGCCTTACCGCTGAGACCTATTTCAAAACGATCAAGGAGACCATAAAGAAATATGCCCCAAACAAACTGTACCTTGGATGCCGTTGCGTGGGGGGCGCATCGAACATCATCTCAGCCGCTGTGAAATACTGCGACGTTGTCAGCTACAACCGTTATTGCGCATCGGTCCGCGACATAACGCTGCCTGACAAGTTTGATGCACCTGTAATCATCGGTGAATTTCATTTCGGTGGTCTTGACAGGGGCTTGTTCTGGGGCGGTCTCTTCTCCGCCGAAACACAGGCCGACCGCGCAAAGAAATTAACATCATATGTTGAGAGCGCCCTCGACAATCCGCAGATCGTCGGTGTCCACTGGTTCCAATATAGCGATGAAGCCACGACCGGCAGGGACGATGGGGAAAATGCGCAGTGCGGATTCGTTGACATCTGCGATACTCCATATGCTGAAACAGTGAAGGCATCGCGTGAAATTGGAGATAAAATGTACCAAATCAGAGGAAAATAACTGAAATCTCTTGTCTTTCGAATCCAAATTTGATATAATTCATGATGGGGAAAGGGGGAGGATGGATTTATTGTGCAATTCAATGGAGGAAGGAGAGCATGACTGGCAAAAGAGCATTTACCCTAATCGAACTGCTCGTGGTGATTGCGATCATCGCAATCCTTGCCGCCCTCCTCCTGCCGGCATTGAGACAGGCTAAGGAACTGGCTGTTGGAACCCTGTGCAAGTCCAACATGAAACAGATGGGGACCGGTTTCTTGATGTATTCAAACGATCACAACAGTTATTTTCCCCCTGATGGTCTTCATCACACAACTTTTGAATGGCAGGGAGTACAAAGGGACGCCTGGATTCCCTGGTATTCAGCAATTTTCCTGGGATACTATGTCAACAACACCCATATCTGTGCTTCTGCATATTCTCCCGGCGAACAGGTGCCATCCAACCAGGTGGTCTACTGTCCCGGCTGGTTCAACCAGTATAAAGGCTCTTCCCTGGTGAATACGGGTATTGCTTACAACAACAGCGATTGGCCATTTCCAAAATTCACTTCCTGGGCAAGCAGCAATGCCGGTGCCGACTGGACTTTTTCCAAGACATATGTCCAGGTCATGGACAGTTACCTCTCCTCATGGAAACCTTCCAAGGTTCTGCTTCTGATCGACAGCAACGGCGGTTCGACTTTTGGAAACGTCACCACTACGAATGTCAACTACCGCCATGCGAGAAGCGCAAACGTGCTTCTGATGGATGGTCATGTCGATTCCACTGCAAACGCCCAGAACGACAAATCTGACACTCCTTCATCAACAAAACCATTTGCAATGGCAATGTATTGATTGCATGTGTTCAGGCTTAATATTTTATATCTGACAGTATGCGTCTAATTGGCAATTCAACAGCCATTCCCCGTGAAAAAATACTTTCCTGAGTTATATTCATCCAATCAAAAAACCTACCGAAAGGATTTCTACCATGGAATGGGACAAACTCACCTCTCCGGGTTTCGCGAAAGCTGTTAAAAAGGCCAAAGGCGTATGCCTGCTTCCGATTGGCTGCATTGAGAAGCATGGTGGACACTTGCCGTTGGGAACCGACATCCTCTTCATCTACAAACTGTGCTGTCTCGCCGCAGAAAAGGAACCCGCAGTTGTGTTCCCATATTTTTACCTGAGTCAGATCTCCGAGGCAAGACACCAGCCCGGAACTATCGCCCTCAAGTTCGATCTCCTAATGCCCCTGCTCGAGAACATCTGCGATGAGATCGGAAGGAACGGACTCAAGAAGATCATCATCGTCAACGGTCATGGTGGCAACATGGGACTCCTCTCATTCTTCAACATGATGTTCAACGACAAGAAGAAGGATTACACGGTCTACGGCGTTGCCCCGTTCACGACTGTAAAGCATGGTGGGAACAAGCTCTTCAAGGCAAAGAAGGACGGTCATGGCGGAGAAGGAGAGACAAGCCAGATCATGTATCTTTATCCTGAACTCCGCACAAATGCCACACCAATAGGAAATGGAATGCCGTTAAAGCGTCTGAAAAACCTCCAGGACAACAATATCTCCACCGGCATTGACTGGTACTCCAACTACCCGGAACATCTTGCGGCCGACAAGACCCCAGGCAGCAGGGAAAAAGGAAAAGTCCTTGTCGAACTGCAGATGGAAAAACTTGTCAACCAGATCCGTCTTGTCAAGAAGGACAGGATGGCGCCTGCGCTGATCAGGGAATTCCACAAAAAGGCAACAAGCCACTGAGGTAATTTCAAAACTTGAATTCAGGAGACAGAATTAAATTTGAATTCAAACTCAGATTTATTCTGAATCCTGACTTCTGAATTCCGGCTATTTTTTAAACTGGCTCAGCCACTTCCTGTAACCTTTCCATTCTCCTTTGCGTATCATAAGCAGAAAGACAATCACCCATGAAAAAAGAGGAGATAGGAAAAATGAAACTGTTCACAGCTCTGATCGCCGGAATCGCTGTAATGTTCTCAGTACAGACCTACGCAGGGGTGCTCGAGTCCATTCCTGCTGAAACCAAGATAGTCGCAAAACTCGACATGAATGTGCTGAGGGATTCAGATGTCTACAAGGCTCTTCGTGGAAAATTCGTCGACAAGTTTATGGATGGTGAGGCGAAACTGCTGCAGGGTGCAGGCCTTGACCTGAATAAGCTGAAGTCAGTCTGGCTGGCAGCGGTAGAGGACAAGAAGGGCGTCATAGTTATTGAAGGGGAGTTCGACCCCATTGAGATTTCTGCAGCCATCGGCAACAACAAGGAGAACGAGGTGTTGAACAGGAAAGACTGCCTTTTTGCCGCGCTCTGCCCTGACAACAACCAGCAGGGAAAGAAAAATCTGGCGGTACTGATAGATGAAAAGACCGCCGTTGTCGGTGATCAGGAGCTTGCAGAGGCATTCCTCAAGAACTTTAAGACGGGCAAAGGGGGAATCCCGGCGGAAAAGGCGATAGAGCTTACTGAAACCTTCTCTGGAAAATATCTCCTTAAGGGTGTCCTGCTCGGATTCAAGAAGGAGGATCTCACCGACAAGCCTTTCCTTGCGACAGTCTCCAATGCCGAACTCACAGTAGGGTTCGATCAGGGGCTATCGGCAAATGCCAAGGTGACTGTGAAGGATGAGGCAAACGCCACCGCCATCGAGCAGATGCTTAACGGATTCATCGCCCTCGCCAAGATGAATCCTAATCAGGAGGAGAAGAACAATCCTGTCCGTGAGGAGGTTCTCAAGAACATCCAGCTGAACCGCAAAGGCGTCGAGATCACTGCCAATACGAGGATAGGCGACGAACTCATCAACCAGCTTATCAACATGGCCGGAAACAACGGGGCTCAGGGGGCCCAGTAAGGCGGAAATGATAATTTCGACGGCAAAGGCATGAGCGGACACCCGTTCATGCCTTTCTTATCTCCTCAAAAAGCCTTTTCATCTTTTCGTGATCCTTGATTCCCGGAGCAGATTCTACTCCGCTGCTGACGTCGATCCCGAATGGTCTGACCTTTTTCAGGGCTTCTGCGACATTCACAGGATTTATCCCCCCGGCCAGGATCACGGGAGCACCCAGTTCTTCAACTGCGAACTTCGCAAGTTCCCAGTCGGCGGTCTTCCCTGTCCCTCCATAGGCACTGGCAGATGAACTGTCGATCAGGAATTTTGATGCAGGATATCCCTTGTACTTGAGGATGTCATCACGGGTCTTTGGCCGGATCGCCTTCCATATTTCTGCAGATTTCGCAATTCCCTCCGCGAATTTCGCGGTTTCATCCCCGTGCAGCTGGATCACGTCGACTCCTGAATCCAGATATCTTTCCACGTCTTCATGGAGGGGATTTACAAACACCGCTATCTTAAGGAGGTTGCCGCCAACACCACGAATTATCTCCGCAACTGGCTTTTCCATGATGAACCGCGGGCTTTTCGGATATGCTATGAAACCCAGGGCCGACGCACCGCATTTATGCGCAAAAATGGCATCGTCCATCCGGGTGATTCCGCAGATCTTCACGAAAAACTGTTTTTTTACGCCCATTTGTCCTGTCTGTTAAAATTGCGACTAATTTGATTGCCCAAATTGTAATTTTCAACAGGAAAATTAAGTTAAATCATACAGTTTTCAGGATGATTTTCTCAATTTGGGGGTTGGTGACGTTTTTGCTCATCCGATACCTGTATAAAGCATTATGACGAATATTAATATTACTATTTTTCTTGCAATTCTGCTTACTGCCACAGTAGGATATGTACTCTATCTCCGTTTCCAGAACTTCACGATCAGAAAACTTCTTGACGATACATTGCACAAAAAGGCCGAAATAGGCAATTTCCTCAGCATTTTCTCAAAAAACCTGAAGACCGTGGAGGAAATCGAGGATTCCATGAACATGACCGCGCGTTATGTCGCTGACCTTGTGGGCGCCAGCTCCCTATGCATATTCACGCTCGAAGACGATGGATATCTCAGGGCTGCCGGAATCGCCGGGGCGTTCCCTCCCCTGCACAAATCGACAGAATATGTCCTCACAAAGCCACGCTTCATACTTGAATCACTCCGCAGGGAGAAGATCAAGGTCGGGGACGGCATCATCGGGGAGGTTGCCCAGGGCCGCGAATCCTTATTCCTTGAAAATGCCGCAGAAGACCCCAGGATCACTGCCACTGGCGCGGTAATCCCGATTGAGACTCTGATGGCGGTGCCTATGGTGAAGGAAGGCAAGCTAATTGGTGTCATATGCGCTGTTAACAACAGGGAGGACGGCAAACCGTTCTCTCCTGAGCAGTTCAGCTCCTTGAAGTTCATGGCCGGACAGGTTGAACTGGCATATAACATCGTGAAAGTATATTCCAACCTCAGCAAGCAGCAGAGGATAAACCAGGAACTCGATTTCGCCAAGCAGCTGCAGGCATCCCTGCTTCCGAAGGAATTTCCCGAATGGGGCCAGTTCAGCGTACATGCGTTCTCAAAGTCCGCCAAGGAGGTCAGCGGAGACTTCTACGATTTCGTCGAGATCGACAAGGACCGCCTGCTTGTTATCATCGGCGACGCATGTGGCAAGGGGATCCCCGCATGCCTTCTGATGTTCATGGCCAGAAGCTTCATAAGGGCCAACATCGAGAGATATTCCACCCTTAATGAACTGATGAAGGACCTCAACAACAATCTCTACAGGGATACGAGCGCAGAACGGTTCATCACCATCGCCTGCTGTGTCCTCAACAGGAAGGAGAACACCATTGAATACGTCAGGGCAGGACATACTGAACTGCTGATATGCGTCCCATCGCACCATCACAAGCTGAGAAAGATATTTACCCAGGGTACTGCGCTCGGTCTCATGCCCGGAGATATGGTCGAGGACTTCGAGACTTTCACCTTCTCCTTCCAGAAGGATATTTCCATACTCCTCTACACTGATGGCATAACCGAGGCCCTGAACAAGAACGATGATGAGTTCGGCTTTGAAAGGCTCAAGGACAATTTCATGAGCTCCTGCGACACAAGGAGCTCCCCACATGAAACCATTGAAAAGATACTTAGGTCGGTCGACATGTTCGTGGAGGAGACTCCGCAATCCGATGATCAAACCCTTGTCGTAATAAAGAACAGGGACAATTTCGTCTGAACAGCCAAGGGAGAACCTATGGCCCTTCGCAAGACATTTCTAATGATGCTTTTTTCACTTCTGCAGATGTCCTCCTTCTGCAACGATACCATCGGTCCGTTAAAGCATCTTCCCATTAGACCTCCCCATATCGAATCGAAGTCCGGATACCTGACTGCCACCACCGATATCGAGATAACCCCTGAAACTGCAAGGATATTCATATCCCCCCAGACAAGGCTCCCGATAATTGCCGACTGCAGGGACTTCTACATTTTCCTTGTCAGGATAGAGAGTTCAGACGTATCCTGCAGGATCATGAAATACCAGAAATACATGATCCTGATGGATCTTTCAAAAGACAAGTCGTCGATGTATTTCAGAGGCGGGATAGAGGCTGAAATCGTTCCATTCATAATACTTTCCGGAGAGGAACTTCCCATAGTCGGTTCGAATGAGAGCTGTTATTTTGTTTCAGCCCCGAGGGGCAGGTATGCGGCGACGATCAGGATCCCAAAGGATACTGCAGGCCTGTCCTTCAGCAAGGAAAGCGCATTCTCGAAGCTATCAGCAGAACAAAAGAAGAAAGGCCTCGAATATTTCAACGGCAACTGGATTCCTGCCGCCAAAGCCCAGGAACTGCGGAATTCGCAGGCTGACCAGGAGACAATGAAACAAAAGAAGTGGGATTCCCTGAAGAAACAGGCTGAAGCGGGAGTGATTGTGCTCAAGGGTGGAAACGTCCTGCACGGCACTTACAAGGGTTGTGACAAGACCAGTGTCCTATTTGAATCAGAACGAGGAACGAGGCAATACGGGATCAATGACATCGCCGATATCGACAGCGGCAAGGCTCTTGCACTTGGAAACCTCGACTCGGCGTCTTCTCTCCTCTCCAAGGCGAAGATCTTCCTGTCTGAATATCCGGGACAGTCGAAACGCTGCATAGAACAGGCCCAGTTCCTGCTGACAAAAGTCAATCCTTCATATGCTGATCTCATGGGCAAGACAATGGATCTCGGAGCTCAGATCAAGGAGATGAACGATGGCATTGACGCCTTCCTGAAACAGAAAAATCTCGCATTGTATAACTACGAGGTCTTCCCTGTCGCTGTGCTGAACTATCACCAGAAACAGGGACACATTCTTGTTGGCAGGACATGGATCGAACCGAGCCAGCTCTGCAAAAGATGTTCTGGAGCTGGTGAAATAACCTGCGCAAAATGCCAGGGCACCGGCTGGGCAAACAAAAAATGCCCGAAATGCGAAAACGGTAGGATGACCTGCCATATCTGTGAAGGATCCGGATACAAGATATGCAACGTCTGCGGCGGTGTCGGCAGTTTCATGAGGACATGCACGCGATGTGGAGGAACAGGAGTCGTCTCTGCATATTATAATTATCCGGCCGGGCCGTATCTTTATCTCTCAAGCGGGACCGTCATGGTTGTCGGAGGTCCGTGGTTCTGTTATCCGTCTTATTCTGCGAGCACCTGCCCTCTCTGCAACGGAACCGGCAGGATGACAGTCACCTGTTCCTACTGCGGAGGATTCGGAAAGATGATCTGCCCGAAGACGGAAAAATGCGACAAGTGCGGGGGAACAGGTTTCATAAAAGTGATGTGCCCCGACTGCGAAGGCCGCGGCAAAGTGACATGTCCCGACTGCAAGGGCAAGGGATTCTCCGGAGATCCACAGAAAGCTCCAGGCGAGGAGGAGAAACCTCCTGCCCCAGCCCCTTCAGTTCCAGTAGGCACCGGCAAGCCCAGTAAAATGGTTCCGTAGGAAATATTATCAATCATGGAAATTTTAAAACAAAGAATTGGAGCTTTTATCTCAGATAATGACTTTTCATATTTCATGAACTTTTCAAAGAAATCAGCATCATGGCCTTTTGCATCTATCATAATCACGGAATCTGACCTTAGGATCGAATTTTTCTTGTCTGTTCTTAACGGATACTCTATTCCCTTGAGGGATATTGAGAGAATTGTCGATGAAAGTTCAATTTTTTGGGGCAGCAGAATCTTTATATTTCATCACAATCCTAGCGTCCCAAAAAACATCCTGATGGAGGGATTCAGGCTTGGGAAAAATATTGAACAAGCCATAAGCCGGTACTCCCTAAAATTGGAATATTACACCGTATAAGTATTGTAGTTATTCATATGTTTCCTTTTTATTTGCGATGCGTAGCATCCGCTGGAGTGCGCAGACAGAGTCTGCGCTAGCGGTGACTCCGTCACCGCACTCCGGGGTCAGGCCAATCACCTGACGTAATACTTAAGAAATTAGCGATTGGTTACTGATTCGTAAAAAGCAATAATTTGCTTATATTAATCCAAAAAGGAAGCCTCATGCCCGATTGGCCCCACTCTCCTCCTCACCGTTTTTTCGAGCCCGGCTCCTATATGATCACGGCAGGAACATACAAGAAAGCACATATCTTCAACTCTCCTGCAAAATTAACTCTTCTTTTGGATAAGCTCCTTGCTCTTGCTTCTGAATTTGAAATCCCGCTCCAGTCTTGGGCATTCATGTCAAATCATTATCACTTCATTGCTTCATCAGGCAAATCACCAGAAAAGATCAAAAATCTGCTATACCGTCTCCACAAGGAGTCCGCATCGGAGATCAATAAAATTGACAATATGCCCGGCCGCAAGGTCTGGTTTCAGTATTGGGACAGGCGAATCGCAAATCAGAAATCTTATTACGCAAGGTTGAAATATGTCCACAACAATCCAGTACATCACGGTATAATTCCTGTTGCAGAAAACTATGACTGGTGTTCAGCAGCATGGTTTAAGCTGAATGCTCCGTCAGGTTTCAGGCGGATGATTGATACCTTTAAGACAGACAAGTTGAATGTCTTCGATAATTTTTGACTTAAGAAACCAAAGCGGTGACTTTGTCACCGCACTCCGACGGATTCGTGCCCCGACGGCCACGAATCGTAAAGACATAAGACAAGCTAAAACTTTCTTTTTCAACAGTTCTTACGATGCGAAGCATCCGCCGGAGTGCGTAAACATAGTTTGCGCTTTGACTTTTATTTCGAATTAAGAATTTCCTGGATGACCAGATCAAGGCCGGCGACCACGCGTGCCATGCTGTCATAGTCCAGTTTGTCGGCATCGTCATTTGAAGTATGGTAGTATGGGTATCTGAATGGCGCAGTGTCAGTCACCATCAGCGCCGGATAACCCATCTCCCAGAAGGCCCAGTGGTCCGACCATGCAACCCCTGGAATTTTGGAATAAAGAGCCGTCCCTTCGCTCGGGAATTTCACTTTTTCCCTGAAGAGCCCGACAGATTTCCTCACAAGGCTCCGAGATGAGATGTTCCCGACAAAGGCGATGAAGTTCCCCTTGTCAGGATAGAAGTAATTCATCGGTTTTGGATACTCCTGGCTTCCCGGCTTGTCGGAATAGTAACCTATTGTCTCCAGACTGAACATGCCAATGATTTTCTCATTCCTGTCCATGCATCCCCTGGCATAGGCATAACTCCCCATCGAACTCGACCAGAAGAACGGAGGTTCCTCGTTGGGGAATGACACAAACCGGATCGTCCTGTCAAAACTCCTACCGGAAAACCTCCTTGCAAGTTCAAGTACTCCTGCAACCCCGGATGCGTTGTCGTCCGCAGCCCTGCATCCCCGCACTGCCGCCACGGAATCATAATGAGCCCCGACCACGAATATTTCATTGGGAAATTTTGTACCCCTGATCTCTGAGGAAATGTTCTCATATGCCGGAGTTCCGGTATCTGGATCAAGGGCATAGTCTCCTGTCAGATTCTTGTCTACGTTGAACTTTGTTCTTATTGGCTCATAGCCATACTCACGGAATTTCCTCTCTATGTAATCCGCAGATTCGGCCAGTTTCTTTGGATACAGGAAGTTCCTCGGACCAATTGTCGTCGCTAAATGCTCCACGTGCCCGTGCAGATTTGCCGAAAGCTCCTTCTCATCCGCGGAAAGCGGTGGAAGAGGCCCTGAATAGCTCCTGCCAGGCATCGAGATCATATAGAGGAGCAGAGCAGTAAAAAAAATCGTCAGGACCGCTAATCCGATGGCAATCCTGACGATTGATTTCTTCGTTGCAAATCTTACTTTTATTCTACTTCCTCCTGGACCGACTTGTTGTAAGCCTCGATGACCTGCTTTGCGACCATGGAAGGTACCTGTTCGTATCTGGAGAATTCCATTTCAAACGAACCGCATCCCTGGGTAAGGCTGCGGAGTTCGCTGGCGTAGCGCGCCATTTCCGCGAGAGGAACATCGGCATTGACAACCTGCATTCCTTCCTCGACGTTCATTCCGAGGATACGGCCACGCCTGTGGTTCAGGTCGCCCGTGATGTCTCCCATGTACTTCTCGGGAATCATTATCTTCACCTTCTGGATAGGTTCCAGGAGTATAGGCCTGGCTGACTGCACACCCTGCCTGAATGCGGCCCTGGCGGCTATCTTGAACGCCATTTCAGATGAATCAACATCGTGGTACTTTCCGTCATACACGGAAACCTTGATGTTCTCGACATGACATCCTGCCAGAGGCCCTTTGAGCATGGCCTCCTTCACGCCTTTTTCAATGGCGGGAATGAAGTTCTTGGGGATGCTCCCGCCAAAAACGTCATTGACGAATTCAAATCCGCCTGGATTGGACGAAACCTTGAGGAACACTTCGGCAAACTGTCCATGACCGCCACTCTGCTTCTTGTGCCTGTGATGTCCATCACCGGTAGCAGTGACCGTCTCCCTGTATGGGATCTTCGGGCTGGAGAGATTTACTTCAATCTTGTTTATATTCTTGAGCTTCTTCACAACCTGGTTGATGTGCTGGTCGCCCATTCCGCGCAGGAGCATCTCATGCGTCTCGTCGTTGCGGTCAAGCTTGATGGTAGGATCACTTTCAGCAAACTTAGTAAGTCCCGATGAGATCTTTTCCTCCTCGCCGCTCTTTACGGCGCTGATTGCATACGACATGACCGGACTCGGGAACGGCACAGGCTCGAAGAACATGTCTCCGGCAACCGTTGAAAGCGTATTGGATATCTTTGTTGCCTTCAGTTTCGGCACGGCGACGATGAAACCCGGAAGAGCCTCGGTTATCGGGGTCTGGATCTTTCCATTGGCTATGTAGATCGCAGCATATCTCTCCTTTTCACGGGTGGTCAGATTCTGCATCTCGGACTCTGCTACAAATTTCCCACTGTAGACGCGGTAGAACGTGAGCTGACCTATGAAAGGATCAACAATGGATTTGAAGACGAATGCCATTCCGGGGCCATCCTGCTTCAAGGTGAGTTTTTTGTCTTCCTTCATCAGCTTCTCGCCAGCCGCGAGCGGATCCGGGAACAGGGTGGCGATGCCGTCCATGAGTTCGGTAACTCCAATGTCCTTCATCGAACTCCCGGCAAATATTGGAACAAGGGTTCCTTTTGAAACGGCCTTAGCAAGTCCCTTGGCAATTTCAGCTTCCGTAAGGGGCTGTCCCTCGAGATATTTCATCGTGAGTTCCTCGTCGGTCTCGGCGACTGCATCCATGATCTTCTCCCTGGCTTCGGCGACCTGGGATGCAATATCGGCAGGGACATCCTTGTCGGTCAGTACATTGACGACTTTTGAAAAATCCTTCTCCTTGCCGACCGGATAGGTAAGCGGGACACAGACGGTCTTGCCGTAGGCGTCCTGGATCTGGGAGAGCACCTTCTCGAAATCAGCAAGTTCGCGGTCAAGCCTGTTTACGAAGAACATCCTCGGGAGGTTCCTGTCCTTTGCAAGCTTCCAGGCCCTGCTTGTTCCTATCTCAAGTCCTGAAACCGCGTCGACCACTACGAGCACTGCATCGCTGGCATGGATTGCCGCGATGGTCTCGCCCACGAACTCGCCGTATCCGGGAGTATCCATGAAAAAGAAATGATGTGAATTCCATGCGCAGTTGAGGGCTGTAGCATATATGCTGCTCAGCTTCTCCTGTTCGTCCGGCGTGTAGTCAGAAACACTTGTCTTCTGGTCCACGCTGCCAAGCCGTTCAACGGTCTTCGTCTTGAAAAGCATAAGGTCACAGAGTGTTGTCTTGCCGCTGCTGGTATGCCCGGCGATGGTGAAATTCCTGATTTTGTCGACAGTTGCTTTCATTCGAGAACTCCAAGTTGTTGTTTTGCCCGTTCTTCCGCCAGCTAAATGCGCAAAGAAGGGACTAAAACATAGCTGAAACTTCAGGGATTTCAAAGGGAATCCCCAATGGTTTTGGAAATATTTTCGATCCAGTTTTTTCAGGGATATTCATTTCTCCCAACCTTGTATTTTCCACAGTTTCATTGTATATAAACACAGGTGAGTCTCATGGGGGTAGAGAAATAAAGGACCCGAACTCATTTTATGCGTTAAGGAAAATGCAGGAATCTTCCGAAAAACAGACCGTCATATGTGAAAACATCGCTCCGCTTGATGTTGTCGCTAGTACACATGTCGGACTCGTAAGGGACGTCAACGAAGATAGTTACGGCTACTGCGTTGGTGAATCCTACAAGTCCGCATTCGTCGCAATTGCCGACGGGATCGGCGGACATGACAGCGGAGACATCGCCAGCAGGATGTGCGTGAGGACATTGCTCGTCGCCTGGCGGAAAAGCCTCCTATGGAAGGAATCAGCCGGCGAGGAGATGTCCAAGTTCCTGGATACTGAGATCCTGAATTCAAATGACGCAATATATCAGCTCAACAAGACCTTCAACGTCCAGCACCCGATGGGTACCACGCTTGTGGCTGGAATATTCACGCCAAACTCGATCATAACGGCCCATGCCGGCGACAGCAGATGCTACCTTCTGAGGGACGGTTGCCTCAAAAGCCTCACGGAGGACCACAGCTTCGTCGCCGAACTGATAAAACGGAACATCATCAGCAGGGAAAAGTCCAAGAACCATCCATTTGCACATATAATTTCCAGATCCATCGGCACGACCCTCGATTTCAAACCGGAGATTAATTCCTTCGACAGGAAGCCAGGTGACAGATTTCTCTTCTGTTCAGACGGAGTAAACGTCCATCTGGAAGATCCGCAGATAGAGATCATCATGCATGATGCCGCCAATCCCTACGATGCCGTAAAGAATCTGATATATGCCTCCCTCCGCGGTGGAGGCGAGGACAATATCACCGCAGCCTGCGTGTTCACTTGAGAAGCGTCAAAGCATCAGAATGTCAAAGTGCCAGAGATATATGATACCTTGATACAGCTCTTCCATGAGCGCGATGACACTTTGACACATATGAAAAAAGGAGCTGCCTATGAAGAACCTTCTTGTCATCTTCCTCATGTCCGTACTTGCATGTGCAGGAATCTCCGCAGACAATCCCAAAACTTCGTTCAAGGCCAAGGTCGACAGGATTATTATCGAGAAGATCGAACTCCAGGATGTAAAGCTGTCCGACGCGATCAACAAGATCAAGGAGCTCTGCAAGGAAGCAGATCCTGATAAAAAGGGCATAAACATATCCTATATCGCACCCAAGGACGATAATGGTAAATCCACCGATCCTGTGATCCGCAACGAGATCAGCCTCACCAAGGTCCCCCTCAAGGACCTTCTCAGATATATCTGCGACGAGACCGGCATGAGCTACAAGATCGACGAGTTTGCAATAATGATCTATCCGAAGAACATGGCTGTCGACAAGATGGAGACCCGCAAATATCCTGTCGCCCCGGGAACAGTCGACACCATCGAGAAGGTCGAAAAAGATAAAAAATAAATCATCCTATCACAAAAACTCTGGGGCACTAAGATATCTCACCACAGAACACACAGCTGTGTGTTCTGTGGTTAAATAATTTACTTTTCCTTTCTAAATGCTAATTTTATAGTTTGTAATTGGATAACCATAAATTGAGAGGTTCAAGATGAAAATACTCGTTACCGGCGGTGCAGGCTACATCGGCAGCGCCTGCACTGAATATCTCCTCGACAAAGGTTACAAGGTGACAGTCTTCGATTCCCTTGTCACTGGCCATCGCGACGCCGTCGATAAACGTGCAGAATTTGTAAAGGGCGACCTCGCCGACCGGGAACTCATCATCTCCGTCCTGAAGAATGCTGGATTCGACGGCATAATGCACTTCGCCGCATACTCACTCGTTGGGGAATCCATGACGAATCCAGGCAAATACTTCCAGAACAACCTCGGTGCCGGAATAAACCTTCTCGACGGAGCTGTAGAAGGTAAAGTGAAATCTTTCGTCTTCTCGAGCACATGCGCAACCTACGGTGAACCTACCCAGATCCCGATACCGGAAACCGAGAAGCAGTCTCCGATAAACGCATACGGTGAATCGAAGCTCATGTTTGAGAAGGCCTTGAAATGGTACAACCAGATCTTCGGGATAAAATATGCCGCGCTCAGATACTTCAATGCCGCCGGGGCTACCAAGCAGTTTGGAGAGGATCACAGTCCAGAAACACATCTCGTCCCCCTGGTCCTAAAGGTCGCCCTCGGCAAGATGAAAAGCATCAAGATCTTCGGAGAGGACTATCCTACCCCAGACGGCACCTGCATACGCGACTACATCCATATACTCGACCTCGCACAGGCGCATGAACTCGCGCTCAGCGCCCCGCGAAGCGGACACTACAACCTCGGTACCGGCAACGGCTACAGCGTAAAGCAGATCATCGATGTGTCCAGGAAAGTGACAGGACATGCGATCCCCGCCGACATCGTCGAACGCCGCCCCGGAGATCCGCCAAAACTCATCGGTTGCTCGGAACTCGCCAAGAAGGAACTTGGTTGGAAGCCCCGGTTCGAAAATGTCGAAGCCGTCATCCAGTCAGCCTGGGACTGGGCGAAGAACCATCCGGAAGGATATAAGAAATAAAATTTGCATGGCAAATTTTATATTATGAATCCGAAAATAAAAAGTCTGTTCTGGCTTCTGTCGAAAATGCTGCTTGCCGCTGGAATCATTTCATGGCTTGTATATAAGAACTACGACGATCTTTCCACGGCAGTCCTCAAGATAAGTCCTCCCTGGCTCATCGCCGCCGCCATCCTGTATGGGATACACATGTGCGCAGGCGCCTGGCGGTGGCAGATATTGCTGAAAGTCCAGAAGATAAACCTTTCCTTTTATGAAGCTCTCTCCCTTACCCTGCAGGGCGTTTTCTTCTCGCTTGTGATCCCAGGCGGAGCAATAGGTGGAGATTTCGCCAAAGCAGGTTTTATCGCATCAAGAACCCGGAAAGGTGAAAAGCTCAAAGGCATATTTACAATCCTTATCGACCGAGTCATAGGCATGATCGCCCTTTTTTCATTGGCCGGCGTCGTAGGCGCAATGTCCTTCAGCTTCCTGAGAAGTCTTTCGGGATACATGGAAATCATTCTCTATGCTCTCATTGCCGGATGCTTTCTCGGTCTTATTTCCGCTGCTGCTTTATTCCTCCACAGAACACTCGAGAAGATCTCCCTTGTAAAATGGATTCTGGACCATGTGGACAGACTTTCAAAAGGCGCATTGCACAACTTGATGGATGCAATGGATGAATTCAAGTCCAGCTACAGATCTCTCATATTCTGCTTCATCATAAGCCTTTTCCTCGTGCATCTTCTGCTTGCTGTCGTTGTCTATCTCATTGGACATGGTTCCGGTGCAGACAATCTGACTTATCCGTTCTCAATACTTGCCACCTCAATGGCGAATACCGTTGGAGCCCTGCCGATAACCCCATCAGGTGTCGGAACCAGGGACTATGTTATGATGAAACTTCTTGACGCCAAGGGCATAACTGAGCAGTCTACGCTGATTCCCCTGACCTTTACGGCAATATTCCTTACCTACAGCCTTATCGGGGGATTGATATTCGCAATCAGCAGGAAGCATAAGAAAGACGACAGCGGACAGATGGCAGAGGACAGATAGGAAGTCGTCAGTCTTCGGTCGTCGGTTATTGGAGAAAACCTAATACCATTTCGCATTCATTAATTAAGTAGGTTGGCTAAAGTATGTCGGGTTTCAACCCGACGATTAATTGGCGGTTTAAAAACCACCTTTATGAAATGGCATAAGAGAAACTTTCCGTCTGCCGACGACAGTCAGCTGACGACTTTTCTATCCATAAACTTTGCGAAGTCCGCAGGAGAGCATTAGATTACCCCCCTTATAATTAATAACAGGGGATTCCCATGAACAGGAACGTCTATATCAATATCATCGGGACAATACTGCTTGTCTGCGTCATCTTCTTCGGCATTGCCATTGTAAAATCAATCGACAAGATGTGCAGGAGCACTGAAAAACTTGCCAGCAACCTCAATGATATCCAGTCAAGCATTGCAAATCTCGAAAAGAAGATCGCCGAAGGCAGGATTTCAGCGCCAGTTCCTTCTGCTTCGAACGTGCAGGAACAGAAGACCTCGACCGCTCCTGTAAAGATCGCAAATCTCCAGTATTACGACCCGAATGCAGAAGACGGAGGACGACTGATCGCCGCCATTTCAAGCGAGACTGAAAACATGAATTATCTTATTAACAATGAGAGTTTCGTTTCAGCCATATGGGGATATGCGACCGATTCCCTCACCGACCGGAACAAGGAACACATAGAGATATTCGAGCCTAAGATGGCGGAAAGCTGGTCCCTTTCCGATGACAAGATGACCTACACCATAAAACTCAGGAAAGGCATCCTTTGGCATGATTTCACGGATCCTGTAACCAAGAAGCAGTGGAAGGATGTAGAGGTCACTGCCCATGATTTCAAATTCTATGTGGACGTAGTCAAGAATGAGGCCGTCGACTGTGCACCTGAACGCTCATACCTGAAGGATCTGGACAGAGTTGAAGTAGTTTCTGACTATGAATTCAAGGTGATCTGGTCTAAGCCTTATTTCCTGTCTGAGTCGATCACTCTTGGGCTGAGTCCGCTTCCGAGGCACCTCTATCATGCTTATGAAGGCCCCTTCGACGGGAAGAAGTTCAACGATGACAATGAACGCAACAGGATGGTCGTCGGATGCGGTCCATACAGGTTCGAACGCTGGGACAAGGGACAACGGATAGTATTGAAACGCTGGGAGAAATATTTCGGCAAGCAATATGGCATAATGCCGCATCTTGAAACAATAGTATTTGAGGTGATTCCTCACCCGAATACCCAGTTCCAGTCACTTGTTTCCGGAATGATAGACAGGATGGGGCTGACTCCCGAACAATGGACAAAGAGGACGAATATTCCAGAATTTGACGAGAATACAGGCAAAATAGGAAGATACAAGTATCCTGGACGTTCATATTTCTATATCGGATATAACCTGAACATGCCACTTTTCCAGGACAAGAAGGTCCGTCAGGCACTGACACATCTTGTGGACAGGGAAAGGATAGTAAAAGAGGTATACTACGGGCTCGCCAGGGTCGTCACAGGTCCTTCATTCATCGATTCTCCTTATTATGACAAGAGCATAGCACCATATCCATTTTCAATTGAAAAGGCGAAAGCGCTTCTTGCCGAGGCTGGTTGGAAGGACACCAACGGCGACGGGATATTGGACAAGAACGGCAAAAAATTTGAATTCTCCATCATTGGTGTTTCAAACCATCCCATACAGGAGAGGATGCTGCCGATGATAAAGGAGGACATGGCTAAGGCCGGAATTGTCATGAACATCACCTTTATAGAATGGTCCGTTTATACGCAGCGCCTCGAGAACAAAAGCTTTGAAGTATGTACTCTCGGTTGGGGAATGGGTCTTGAAGATGATCCCTATCAGATATGGCATTCCTCCCAGGCGGATATTAAGGCTTCCAGCAACCATATCTGCTTCAAGAACAAGGAGGCCGACAAACTAATCGATGAGATAAGGGTATGCTTTGATCTCGACAAGAGGATAAAACTTTTCTATCAGTTCCACCGCCTTCTGCACGATGAACAGCCTTATACCTTCCTTGTATCACCATACAGTCTTGTGGCACTGAGCAAAGTCTACAGGAACGTAAGGGTGTTCCCCGGCGGAATCGACACGAACATAATGTGGTGCCCGAAGAATCTGCAGAAGCCGGTGCCGTGAGATTTTTAGTAGGGACGGGTTTTAGCCTGTCCCATTTTTTAAAACTTAACCTTGGTACACGCTGAAGCACGTACCTACTTAAACCAATGAAAAACAAATTGTCAGAATTGAATGATTATATAAAATCCTGCGGAAAGGTTCTGGTCGCCTATTCCGGAGGCATTGATTCGTCCTTTATGCTGAAGCTGTGTTCGGAAGCTGTAGGCAGAAAGAATGTGCTGGCTGTCACCGGCGCATCCGAAACTTTCACAGATATTGAACTATCCGGAGCAAAGAAGTTCGCTAAATCAATCGGGGTTGAACATGTGGTCATCACCACCAACGAGATCGACAATCCTGATTTCAGATCGAACACCCCGCTCCGCTGCTACCATTGCAAGAAGGAATTCTATACGAAAATTGCGGAGGTCGCAAAAAAACGCGGCTTCAAATACATCTTCGACGGTTCGAACAGCGATGACACTTCCGACTACCGCCCCGGTCGCAAGGCCGCGCAGGAGGCTGGTGTCATCAGCCCCCTGATCAAATTCGGCATCAGCAAGCTCGAACTGAGGAAGCTTGCACGGAAAATGGGTATTAAGATGTGGGACAAGCCATCGAATCCGTGTCTTGCAAGCAGAGTCCCATACGGCGAAGAGATCACCCAGGGAAAACTGGATATGATCCATAAGGGAGAGACTTTCCTGCGTAAGAACGGTTTTAGGAACGTTCGCGTCCGCCACCATGGCAAGGTCGCCAGGATTGAAGTTCCAGAGAAGGAAATCCTGAAGCTGATGAAGGAACCTCTGAGAAGCAATATCCTCAAGGAATTCAAAAAATACGGTTTCACCTGGACATCTGTTGATCTCAAAGGTTATCGCACCGGAAGCCTTAATGAGGTGCTGGGACTGAAGAAAAGAGGATGATTGGATGACTGGATGCATGGATAACAAGATTAAATAATTATACCTATTCGCATCCATCCGTTCGTCCAACAATCCATTCACCCATTATATTACTCCCATGTTAGTCCGCAAGATCATACACATTGACATGGATGCGTTCTACGCCTCCATAGAAATACGCGACAATCCGAAGCTTCGTGGAAAGCCGGTGATCGTCGGAGGGCTTCCCGGAAGCCGTGGGGTAGTCTGTACCGCCTCATACGAAGCGAGGAAGTTTGGCGTCCATTCCGCAATGCCTTCAAGCATGGCGGAAAAACTCTGTCCCCATGGGATTTTCCTTCCAGTAAGGATGGATGTTTATGCCGCCGTATCGGAACAGATAAGGAGAATCTTCCTGGAATATACGGATTTAGTGGAGCCTCTTTCACTGGATGAAGCATATTTAGACGTCACTCATAACAAGAAGGAGATCCCTTCTGCGACATGGGTGGCGAAGGAAATCCAGAAGAGGATACATTCAGAGACAAGGCTTACTGCGTCAGCCGGAGTGTCTTTCAACATGTTTCTTGCGAAGATCGCATCAGGCATGCACAAGCCGGCCGGCCTGACAGTTATTACACCGAAGGATGCAGATGCGTTCATTGACAAGCTTCCCATCGGGGATTTCTGGGGTATCGGCAAGGTTACAGCCGAAAAGTTTCACAGCATGGGAATTGAAAACGGAGCAGATCTGAAGAAGCTTTCGCTTCCGGATCTTGTAATGGCGTTCGGAAAATCCGGCATCTACTACTACAACATTGTCCGTGGCATTGATGAAAGAATGGTGACACCAGATGCACCACGTAAATCACTGGGCCGTGAAGTCACTCTCGAACGGGATATCGACGACATCGACGAGATAAGGAGAATTTTGGAAGCACTTTCACATGAAGTCGAAGAAATGCTTCATGCTGAAAACCTGTCCGGACGCACCGTCACTCTGAAGTTGAAATATGACGACTTCACTCAGATAACACGTCAGCTCTCACTCGACAAGTGCATTGATTCAGGTGAGATCATCTTCGCTTCCGCCGCCGGACTCCTTAAGAAGACCGAGGCCGGAAACAGAAAGGTCCGTCTCATAGGCGTCTCCGTATCCGGATTCCCTCCTCCAGAGGATGACAAAGGGCCAGTACAGCTGACGTTTCCATTCTGAGAAAATTTCTTTGTCAGACTCCCTGTCTGACCTTGGAGTGCTGAAGCGTAGGCTTTTGCGAAGATTCAGCCTTGTTTCCTGCGAAGCAAGCTTCGCAGAAGAAAGGCGGTATCTCCGTTTCACTTCACTACACGCACTCCAAGTGTGCATTAGCGCAAAAACATCAACCGCTTCCCATGAGAATGATTATGATCAGATCAATTATGAAGAGTGCGACAATCGCTGCCTCGAGCAGGAACATCACCCAGTTGAACGTGTCGTGCTGCAGGATCGAATAGATGCTGTCGAGCGCCTTGAGCTTCTGGTTGACGGCATTCTCCCATTCGGAAAGATGGAACCGTGAAGCGCAACCCATGTAGATCCGGGCAAGATGCCATTCTCCGAAGAATTTCGAGATGTTCGTGATCTCGTCTGTCACCTTTGAGAGATCCATCGTGACTTCCCGGAGATCCCTGATCATCCTCTGTCTTGCAAACCAGTTCTTGAGCTTGGTGGACCGCTCGAGTTCGTCATATGCCTTGTCAAGGACCTGGTCAAGATAATCGTCATATACTCTGAGTTCCGCAAGCTGGAGGTTCGCCATCTCCATGACGTATAGGGTGTCGTTGTAATCCTCAGGAATGTCTATGAGCAGTGCGGCATCCCAGTCAATCACAGTAAGATCCCGACGGTAGTATGAATACCAGCACTTTGTGATATCCTCCACTTCCTGTGAACTCAGCCGGGAAGAATCTGTTTCGCCAACGAGAAGACCGGCCACCTCACGGGAATTCTTCCTCATCCAAGTCTCACTGTCAATCGAAGAATCATCATCTGATGCAGAATCCGGAGAGCTTATGCAGAAAACCGTGAAATCCTCAGGAGGGGGAATCTCCTGTATTGGCGTGTCCAGTCCAGATTTTATGCTTTCAAAAATCCTCTTTACAATTTCCAGTGAACGGCTCTCGAGATCGGTGCCATCCTTGAATTTAATCTTGCGGTATTTGAGGAGTTCAGGAAGTCCAGTTATTTCAACTGGCATCCTGAGCTTGATGGAGATCGCTCCTATCGCAAACAACTTCACTGAAGCAGAAAGCTGGATCGGACCTGCAGGCCCCTCTCCTCTGATATCTTCAACCTGGATCGACAAGGGACGGTATATCGGGAAATGGCGTGGCGTGTCCTTCAAACGCCCTATCTTGTGCAGTTCTGAACCGCCCAGAAGCTTCTCGATCTTGGTGAGATCCGCCTCCTGCGCGATATCGAACGCGAACATGTATACGACTTCGGCTTTCATAGTGGAAAGCTACCATCTTTCGTGGAATAAGTCAAAACAGAACTGCCTTTTACATCCTGATAAGTTGTTCTCCTGTTGACCTTGCGGAGCGGAATGCTATATTTTCGTGACCGGTTACGATAACAGCTGAAAGATTTGGAGGAACCATGAACTACGGACATTTCGACGACACACGTGATGAATATGTGATCACCACCCCCTTCACCCCGCGCCCATGGGAGAACAGGCTCTGGAATGACAAGCTCAACGCGCAGATAACCAACCATGGCACTGGCGTCGTCTACGAACGCGATCCTGAAGGACGTTTCATCCTCTTCAACTGGTCCAATCACCGATATCTCTATGTCTATGACAAAACCGACAAGGTTCTCTGGTGCCCTTCATGGTTTCCAGCAAACACCGATCTTGATTCCTACGAATGCAGGCATGGCCTCAAATACACAGAGATCAAAGGTTCAAAGGGCGGAATTGAAATTACATGGCGTACAACTGTCCATCCGGAAGATGCAACGGAGATCTGGCAGATCGAGCTAAGGAATATTTCCAAAAAATCAAAGGACCTGTTACTCGTCCCCTATTACCAGGTCGACATTTCATTCAAGGATCCCTACTGGGGCACGATGAACCTTTTCAAGTCGCATTTCTCCAAGAAAGCAAATTGCCTCTACGTTAAGAATTACTCCCACAGGCGCGATCTTGAACGTTACGCGGTGGCTTTCCATTCGAACCTTCCGATAAAAAAATACGAGTTCGACAGTGCTGCATTCCTCAAGGGATTTTCATCCTTCTCCCGTCCAAAAACAGTCATCGACGACATATTCAACAACTCCTCGCCTGATCGTCAGCCACCAACCATTGCCGTCGGATATGACATCCGGCTGGAAGCCGGAAAGACAAAACTCATGACAGCTGAGATCTTTTCCGCCGATTCATTCGAGGACGCCCAGAAGAAATCAGTTGAATATTCCAGGAAGAAATTATACGAGAGCTCTGTTTCATTCCATCGTGCTGAGAATAAGAAACTCCTTGCTGAAAATCGGATTTCCACTGGCGATTCAAGTCTTGACCGCTTCGTGAACGTGTGGCTCAAGCACCAACTGCACTACAATGCCGAGTGGAACCGTGGATGGGACATGGGATTCCGCGACGCCATGCAGGACTGCGATTCGTGGAGACGGCATTGTCCGGAACTCGCAAGGAACAGGATCCTCGCCGCAGCCAGACATGTCTACGCCGACGGTCATACCGTCCGCAAATGGGCGAAGATCGACACCAAGCTTTATTTCGACGGCGGAGTCTGGTTTGTCAACACCATAGCGGATTATGTCATGGAAACTGGAGATTTCTCTATCCTTGAAATGAAACTGCCATATCTTGATGGAGGCACAGACAGCATCCTCGGGCACATGAAAAGGACCATGGACTTCCTCGACAAACAGCGTGGCCCTGGTGGTATCTGCAGGATGGGTTATGGCGACTGGAACGATGCGCTTAATGGCATTGACCGCAAAGGCAAGGGAGAATCTGTATGGACCACAATGGCGTTCATCTGGAGCCTCAGAACCTTCATCAGGCTTCTTGAAAAATTGAAGGATAAGGATTCATCAAAGTACAATTCCATAGCCGACAAACTTACCTCTCTTATCAACACGAAATATTTTGAAGGTGACAGATACATCAGAGCTGTGACCGATGATGGAGCAAAGGTCGGCTCCAAGGAGAATGATGGAGGACAGATATATCTCAACACGCAGTCATGGGCGATGATCTCAGGCATTGCCGATTCCAAACGCACAAAGAAGATAGTCGATTCCGTCAGGAAAAACCTCTATACCCCCTGGGGACCTGTATTGCTTGCCCCTCCCTATATGAAACACCGAGAGGACCTCGGCAGGATCTCCGCAGACAATCCGGGAACTGTAGAAAACGGTTCCAACTACGTACATGCCGCGATGTTCTACGCATATGGCCTCACATTGGCAGGAATGAGCGACGAGGCGTTGAAGATAATTCGACAGGTCCTGCCATCGAATCCAGACAATCCTCCTGAGCAGTCTCAACTTGAACCTTATAATATTACAAACAGCTACGAAGGGCTTCAGTCATCTCATGCCGGACGAGCCATGTTCGCATGGCGTACGGGATCCGTCGCCTGGCTACTAAAGGTGATTTGGGATGGAATGCTCGGCATAGTTCCCGATTATGACGGTGCCAGCATCAATGCACGGCTTCCGTCCGAATGGAAGAAAAATGGCATCGAGGCGACAAGGAAGATCCGCGGGAAGGACATCACTTTCATATTCAAACCGGCCAATTGCAAGGTCAAGGACTCGGTTGCAGTGAAGAACAATTCCGTGATCCCCTACGACAAACTCCTTAAGCATTCCAGGTTCCATATAGCGGTTTGAGCATTATTTCCTCTCCCCCAATGTGGAGAATTTCATCTTTCATGGTATCTTATCGCCTTTTATGGAGCGCCGGATTCTTTCCGGTGATTTAAAATGAAGTCTTTCACCAGTAGAGAAATTCTTGATGCCTACAAGGTATTGGACGGCGGAGAACTGACGCCGGAGGAAGCGCTTATTTTGATCCAGACGAAACCTCCTTACCTCTTGGACCTCTATTCCCTGGCCGACAAAGTCCGCCAAAAGTTCTTCAAGTCGAAGATCGACACCTGCGAAATAACGAATGCAAAGTCAGGGGCATGTTCCGAGGACTGCTCGTTCTGCGCACAGTCGGCACATCACAAGACAAAAGCCCCACTTTATTCCCTTAAGACAAAGGAGGAACTCCTCAAGGCTGCGAAGATCGCAAAAGAGCACGGTGCGGGAGCCTTCTGCATCGTCGTCAGCGGCAAAGGTTACAACAAGCCTAACGACGAGTTCAACAGCATAGTCGAAAGCATCAGGCTGATACGCAAGGAAACAGGACTTGAGCTTCATTGTTCCCCTGGCATCCTAACCAAGGAAACCGCAAAGATGATAAAGGATGCTGGAGCGGTAATGATAAACCACAACCTTGAGACGGCTCCGTCGAACTTCAAGAACATCTGCACCACTCACAAGATCCAGGACAGGATAAATACCGTAAAAGCTGCGAAATCCGCAGGACTGAAAATCTGCTGTGGCGGTATCATCGGTCTTGGTGAGTCCATTCAGCAGAGGATAGAGTTCATATACGCCCTGAAAGAGCTCGATGTAGATTCGATTCCTGTCAACATCCATCAGAAAATTCCAGGGACTAAGGCGCAGGAGGAGGAAATCACGCTCACGGAGATTTTAAATTTCGTGTCAGTGCTGCGTCTTGTGAATCCGACAAAGGGAATCAAGATAGCAGCCGGCAGGAATACAGTGCTTGCCGACTATCAGGGACTTGTCTTCCACGCCGGCGCGAATGGCATGCTCATCGGCGGATACCTCACCATACCCGGTCGAGACATCTCCAATGACAGGAATCTCATAGAATCCTTGAAATAGAATCTCCTTCTTTTTGACAGGAGACAGGATAACAGTGACAAACTGATGAGCCAGACACAGGACAATTCTTCGAATATTCATTCGGATCAAAAAGTATCCGTACTTGTCAGCAAAGATGTAAGACGAACCTTGTTCGGCATGGCGTTCCCGATGCTTGCAGGCACATTTGCAATCAACGCATACAGCCTAACAGACATGTGGTTCATTTCCCGTCTTGGAACCCTGCCAATGGCGGCAATAGGATTCACATTCCCTGTAATAATGTTCCTGACATTCATCGCAGGCGGCATCGGCAACGGCGTAATGACCCTTGTCTCCCATTCCTTAGGGCGCAATGACCACAGGCTTGCCGCCCGCATAACATCGCATGGAATCATGATGATGGCATCGACCACCCTGACGCTTTCGTTAATCGGGTACTTCACTGTCGGTCCGGTATTCACATGGCTCGGAGCCGACGATTCGACTCTCCCTCTCATCAAAAAGTTCATGGGGATATGGTACATCGGTGCAATCACGATGGCGATTCCAATGATGGGAAATGGAATCCTCATTTCGTCCGGTGACTCCAAAACGGCAAGCCGAGTCATGATGACAGGCCCGATAGTCAATATCATCCTCAATCCGATACTGATCTTCGGATATTTGGGATTCCCTGCAATGGGGATCGCAGGCTCCGCCATGGCAACTGTGATCGCCCAGGCGGTGTCTGTGACTTGGCTGCTCACCCTCCTGCACAGGAAACACAAGCTCCTCGACTTCTCAAATCTAAAATTTGATGAATTCAAACACTCCTTCCGGAAAATAATGTCATTTGGGATCCCGAGCATGTTGAGCATGGTCCTCATGCCTATTTCGTCTGGAATAATAACCATGATCCTCAGCAGCATTGGGAATGAAGCAGTCGCCGCGGCAGGCGCAGCAAGCCGCATCGAAATGTTTGCCTTCATCATCCCTATGTCATTGGGAATGTCCCTGACCCCGTTCGTCAGCCAAAACTTCGGGGCTGAAAGGATCGACAGGATTCATGAGGCGATGAATGTCTCAACCCGTTTCGCCTTCCTGTATGGCATTGGAATAGCTATCGTATTTTTTACCTTTGCCCCTTGGCTGGCCGCCGCTTTCACATCTGACGCGAAAGTTTTGGATATACTTGTCTTGTACATCCGCATCATATCCTTTGGTTATGGAATGATGGAGGTCCACAGGTACTGCGGCTTTTTCCTGACCGGCCTGCATCGTCCAAAATCGGCGACCACTCTTAATTTCATCAGGGTGCTTGTCCTGCTTATTCCCCTCTCCTATCTTGGTGTTTATCTGGGTGGGGTAAAAGGACTATTCCTGGGGCGTCTCACCACCGACATCCTCGCAGGCGGCGTAGGACTCATCTGGGCATACCGGGCATGCGCTGTGGAAAAAGCAAAATATCATCCGGACTTGGTCTGAGAAGATTAAAACCTATTGACTTGTCCTTTTTTTGATAATTCCTTAAAATAAACTTTGTACTTCTGCTTCTCCTTAGATTATCAAAAGATGCCTTTGTAGAAATTATTTCCTGTTTTCCCCCATTTCCTTCAGTTTCCGCCAAAGGGTGGCCGTGCCGATACCGAGGATCTTCGCGGCGCGCGTCTTGTTCCCACCTGTTTTTTCCAGAATTGAGAGAATGTATTCCCTTTCAACCGACTCGAGAGTTCCCCCCTTGAAGGATTCGCTCCTGATCGCCGTTGAAACAAGGTTCTTCGGCAGATGTTCCGGCATGATCGCGCCGTCGCCGGAAAATACTGCCGCGCGTTCAAGCACATTCTCAAGTTCCCTCACATTTCCAGGCCAATCGTATTCCATGAGATAGTCCAGGCATTTTGCATCAAGCTTCAAACTGGGAAGCTTCAGCTTCTTTGAAACCTTGCCGACAAGGTTCCTCGCAAGTGGAAGTATGTCCTCCTTCCTGTCGCGCAATGGAGGAAGTTCGATAATCACCACCGCAAGACGGTAATAGAGATCCTCACGGAAACGTCCCTTTTCTATGTCATCATTCAGATTCCTGTTCGTAGCTGCGATTATGCGGACGTCGATCTTCCGCGGAATGTTCTCCCCAAGACGCACGATCTCCCTCTCCTGCAGGGCACGCAGGAGCTTTACCTGAATCTCCTGAGAGACTTCACCAATCTCGTCGAGCAGAACAGTTCCTTTGTCGGCCTGTTCGAGAAGGCCGATCCTGTCCCTGACAGCTCCGGTGAAAGCACCTGCCTTATATCCGAAAAGCTCTCCCTCGAGAAGGGTTTCCGGTAGTGCACCGCAATTGACAGCTATGAAGTTCTTTCCATGCCGTGGCGAAAGACGATGGATATATCGCGAGACTACTTCCTTTCCTGTTCCGCTTTCTCCGGTAATGAGGACAGAAGTGTCAAAACGTGCAACACGCGAAACCATTTCAAGCACCTTCCGGAACGAAGCGCTGTGGACTTCGACGGCATCAAGTTCTGCCTTCCTCTCCAAGGTATCAAGTTTCAATTTCTGTTTTGAAAGTTCACGGTCCTTTTTCTGCAGTTCCTTTGTCAGTGCATCCACCTTGAGCTGGATGTCCTCGGCTTCGAAATATGAAATGTATTTCCTGAGTTCACCGCCCCATGACTTCTCATCCTTGCCTTCTGCCATGCAGATCCTCGAACCTGCTCCTCTGCATTTCCTTTCAATGAAGAAAACTTTGAATCCAAGGCAGAATGAGCAGTATCCGCTCGCGTATCCTGCGAGAATCCAGCAGACGGGATTGTCGGACTGACCGAACTGCGAGAGGTGTTCCTCGACTTCGCCGGATTCATGCCACTGGACCTCTATGTGGCACTTCTTCTCGATCTCATCGAGCGAGATTATCTTCAACTGTGTCTTCGCTACACCGGACATGGACTGTAGCCTGGCTCCGGCCTTCAGCCATTCAGTCCTGTCCTCCCACTTGAAAATCCTCTTCATCGCGGCTGCATCGGCCTGTCCTTCGTAGTATCCGAACCTCGTCAGGATCCTTCTGGCGTACTCGACACCCGCCATGTCGATCAGATCCTTCCGAAACTGTCCGAAAGCGTGCATATCATGTATTATCAGCCTTCTTCCGTGCAGGCTCAGGAGCCCTTCGGAGAATTTGACAAGTTCATCAAGCTTCAATTCCTCTGCTCTCATGATAAAACTCCATTAGTGTATCATTATGATATATCTATTATTTCAATATGATTCATTATTTCATTATTACAAGATAGACAAATGTCTTTATTTTATTTTTAATCTATTGCTCTCCATGCTGTTGCGAACATCGCAGGATCAGCTGGCATACTGATTGCTAAATACGATGCCAAGATAAAATTCAAACAAGGAGATACGACAATGTACAGGATCATGAAGGACAGGAACGAGGCTATGAAGGAGGAAGTCAGGGATTTTACTTGCGAACTCCTTAAAATCTCCAGCATCAGCCTGAACGAGAAGAAGGCCGCTGAATTCATCTGCTCAAAAATGAAAAATCTCGGTTACGACGAAGTTTTCATCGATGATTCCGGCAATGCGATCGGCGTGATAAGGGGACGCAATCCTGAAGCAGCATTGCTCCTCAATTCACACATCGATACCGTCTCTCCCGATGAGAAGAAATGGACGATGGCTCCGTTCGACGGAAGGATTGATGACGGAAAAATCTATGGAGCTGGTGCAAGCGACTGCAAGGGCGGACTCGCCGCGCAAATCTACGCCGGCGCGCTTCTAAAGCGTTCATTGCTCCCTATGAGAGGACCTTTTGTTGTGGCGGCCACGGTTGCTGAAGAAAACGGCTGCAGTATAGGTCTGAAGAAATTCATATCCGCCACCCTTCCCTCCCTCGGCCTCAAGCCCGGATATGCGATACTTGGCGAACCAACAGGAAACGGGCTTTACTACGGACATGACGGTTGGGTCGAGGTGAACATCCATCTCGAAGGGATCAATCCTTTCAAAGTCTCAGATGCCGCCAGGATCATCAATACTGATCTTTCCATGGTCTCTTCCGACAGGAACAGATTTGCATCGATCGAGGAAATGAATATAGGCCGTCCAGTCTACAACGACAATTCCGGTTTCAGGGCGGCTGACATCCGTGTCGCAAAGAGGCTCAAGCAGAATGAGAGTGCCGATGAGGTCGTGTCCTGGTTGAACCACGAGGTCGGAGTGCTGGTCCAGCAGGAAAGAAAGGTCGCAGTCGAGGTCGCTGTCATCTCCGAGAACCAGAAACTCTACAATGGCAGCAGGACCGTGGTCAAAAAAGTCACTAACGCCTGGCAGACTGATCCATACAGCCCGTTGATGCAGAGGGCGCGCCAGTCGCTTTCAGCAGCGGAATGCGAAGTCCGCACTGGTAAATGGAACCTTGGCAGGCTCGGAATGGGAACTGCGGGAAGTGTCCTTTCCGACGAGTTCAAGATCCCTGTTATTGGATACGGTCCAGGCAGCGAGGATTGCGCTCATTCACCAGATGAGTTTGTCTATCTGGACAAGATATATGAATCGGTCTATGGAACAGCAGCAATAATCCATGGTCTTGTTGGAATCCCGGTATGCGGGTGGACCTCCGACGAAATCTAAAAATCAAGGATGGAGAATGACGTAATGAAAGTGATAGTATTCAACTGTGGGAGCTCGTCCTTGAAATACAGGATAATATCGATGCCGGAGGAGAAGGAGATCGCCGGTGGAGAGGCGCAGAGAATAGGACCGAAGACGGCAGAACCTTCCCGGATCATCCATAGGCACAGAGACAAGTCTGAAACCCATATTGTCGAGATGCGGAGCCATGCAGAGGCCCTTACTGAGGTCAGGAAACTCCTTTCGAGGGAAGATGCTCTTACACCTGATGCATTCGGACACAGAGTCGTGCATGGAGGCGGAGTATTCAGTTCCGCTGCGATGATAACGAACGAATCTGTCGACAAGCTCGAGAAGATCAAGCATCTCGCGCCGATCCATAATCCTCCTGCGATGGAGATAATCAGGGCATGCGGCAAGGAATATCCTGGTCTTCCGTCAGTTGCAGTCTTCGATACTGCGTTCCATGCCAGCATTCCGGACTATGCATCAACATACTGTTTTCCACATGAAATCGCGGAGAAATATAAGATCCGCAAATACGGATTCCACGGGACAAGCCATCAGTTTGTTGCCGAAGAAGCTGCAAAGATACTCGGAAAACCGTTCAGCGAATTGAATGCGGTCAGCTGCCATCTAGGAAGCGGAGGAGCAAGCCTCTGCGCGATCGTCAAAGGGAAATCCATGGACAACACCATGGGATACTCGCCGCTGCAGGGATTGATTATGAGCACGAGATGCGGGGATCTCGACCCGGCTCTCACGCTTGATCTCCTCCAGCATTTCATCGGACGCATTTCTGATGTGGAAAGGCTCCTGAACACGCGAAGTGGAGTCCTTGGAATGTCCGGGTCTTCTTCCGATATCCGAGATGTCCTTGCACTCTACAGGGAGGACAATGAAAACCAAAGAGCACGCCAGACTGCAGACGCCTATCTTTGGAGGATAAAGAAATATATCGGCTCCTATCTGGCGGTGGTTAGGAATCCCGACGCCATAATATTCACCGACACGATAGGTGAGCTGATTTCTCATGTGAGATGGGCGGTATGTTCCGACATGGAATATTTCGGCTTAAAAATAGATCCTGAGAAGAACGACAAGGCTGACAAGCTTCCTGTGGACGTATCTCATAAGGACAGCAAGGTCAAGGTGCTGGTGGTTGCAACTAACGAGGAACTTGCAATTGCAAGAAGGACCTACAGGCTCCTTGAAGAAAAAACCTTACATGGAGAAGCAGCATGAACATAATTTCAATATCGCAGAATGTTTCGAGACTTGAATACGCACTCTTCGATGGAAAAGGCGGAGAAGCCATAGCCAATGGCGAGATCGGGAATTGGATGAACGGGGAAATCTTCAAAAGCATTCATGAGAAAATAGCTGTGCACTGCGGAAAGGCGTTGAGGAAGGAAAAGAAGATCTTTTCGGCAGACATGATCTGCATCCGGGCGCCATATGGTGGAACTGAGTTCAAATCACCTGAAATAATTGATGGGAAAACCTTCGAAAAGCTCAGAAAGATCGAATGTGCGGCCCCCATGCACATACCTGTCCTTCTCAAGCTTATCGACTCGCTAATGGAATATTTCCGTGGAACGCCAATATGCCTTGTCTTCGAAACCTCGTTCTTCATAAGCCTACCCGAACGCGAGTACGTCTATGCTCTCGATCCGGGACTGTCCGGGGAAATCCCCCTAAGGAGATTCGGATATCATGGCATCTTTCATGAAAGTGCCTATGAATATGCCAACGAAATCGGAAAACCTCGGACAAGAATACTTTCAGTATGCCTTGAACCTGTTCCTGAGATATGCGCGGTAAAGGGAGGAAAATCGATCATGGTCACCGGAGGAGCAACTCCCCTCGAAGGACTCCCCGGAGAAACGACATGCGGTGACATTGATCCTCTCATAATCCTTGCCCTCTCCGAAAAGCTTGGATGGGGGCCGGAGGAAATAAACAAGACCCTTTCACGCAAAAGTGGAATTTGCGGGCTGACAGGAAAAAAAATGAATTTCACTGAGCTTTTCTCTTCTGAAGATCCGAAAGCTCTTCTGGCAAAGAACATTTTCCTATACAAGATCCTTCTTACTGCCGGAAGCGCAATTTCCACGATGGGAGGGCTTGATGCCGTGGTCTTTTCAGGAAGACACAACAGGATTGGAAAGGAAATATTTTCTTATCTTGTTTCAAAGCTGAATCTTCCTGCATCGAAATACGAGATATTCGATGAAAGCCTGATGAAACTGACCGCAGATGCCGGACTACTGGCATATCTGAAGAGCAGAAAATCAAGGACAATAGCGGCATAAGTTGCCAGAAGCTGAAATAAGTTTTCAGTTCCGGAAAATTTTATTACGCCAGGCAGTTCAAGTCCTTCTCTGTAATCTGGTACTTGAGCGGTTCTCCTTTAAGATGATGTTCAAGATCATCTGCGAGGGCTGCCAGTATCCTGTCAACGGATTCAAGTATGCCTCCTGCACGGTGAGGTGTCAGGTATGCATTAGGCAGCTTCCTCAGCTCCGAATCGGCCTCGAGCGGTTCCCTGTCAAAGACGTCGAGTGCCGCCTGGATGTCACCCTTCTTGAGACGTGCAACAAGAGCATCCATGTCGATCAGGGAGGCGCGTCCGACGTTCACCAGCACTGCTCCGGGACGTATTGATTCGATCAGCTGGCGGTTGACGAGATGCTTGGATTCCTTGGTGTTTGCGGCACAGAGCACAATGACCTCGCTCTCCTTCATCAGTTCCGGCATCTCAACAAGTTTCGCACCGTAACGGTCGGCAACCGCTTTAGGCAGATAAGGATCATACGCACAGAGTTTTACTTTGAAAGGAACGAGAAGATCTGCGAGTCCCTGGGCGATCCTGCCAAAACCGACAATCCCGACTTTTCTTCCGGTAAGCGATCTCTCGAGAGGATCAATGTCATATGGGAAATCATTGATCCACCTTTCAGCTCCTTCCCTCATCTGTAAATGATATCTGCTTGTCCTGCGCATGAGAGAAAGCGTCAATGTCAATGCCATTTCGGCGACGGCCGGCGACCAGCCGTGACGGAGTTCTGATATCGTGATTCCGTGACGGAGTTCCGCTTCTGCCATCGTGCGTGAGTCGTTGATATGTCCGACAAACTTCAGATTAGGATTTGCGGAAAGCATCTTGTCGTCAAGATCAGGCCAGCCCCACATGATGATAGCTTCGGCCCATTTCACATCCTCGGCAATATCCTGAGCGGTGTTGTGCGAGGACCTGCGAACTTCGCAGGCCATCTTTTCAAAACGTGAAAACACTTCTTTCATGGATTCCATCCTGAAAAAACCCGGAGGCAGATTAAGCAACAGTTTAACTTTTTTCATTTTCAGTTTCCTTTTATTATATTTTTTATTACCGACTCGACAATCAATATTGTTTCAAGGCCTGCTCGCGCCGGTGTAACTGTTTCCTTGTTCTTCCTGATCGCATCGATGAAATCTTTATTCTCAAGAAGATAAGGATCTTCGTCCTCAGCGATCTCCTCCTTTTTGGATCCCAGATAAAGCAACGCCTTGTCGGGTTCAATCCAGCTTTGTCCAGTACTTTTGTAGTCCAAGGTCACCTTTTCACAGACTGCGCGGAAGTCTCCGAAATAATGATTTGGTACGGCGCAGTTGCTTCCTGTGATGACACCAACGGCACCATTGGTGAACTGGAGGGCACCAATGCTTGTATCCTCTATGGTATAGTCCTTCCTTCCCTTGTGACAAATATTCCTAAGTATTCCATCCGCCTTTTCCACTTTTCCAAAAAGATATGTCGCGAGATCATACGTATGGATGACCTGTTCGAAGACCTGTCCACCGGATCTTTTCTTGTCACGCCACCATTCCGAGCATTCCATATTTGCCCAGAAGCGGCCAGTAAACAAAGTGGGGCGTCCGGCAGCACCGTTGTCAATCATCTTCTTCAATCTCCTGACCGACTTGCGGAACCTCATATGGAATCCGACCTGGCTCTTGACGCGATTGGATTCTATGGCATCGACCATCTTTCTGGCCTTCCTGGAATTTATCGCTATAGGTTTTTCCAGCAGAAGATGTATTCCACGGTCGGCTGCCATTTCAACTTCGCCTTCATGCGCGAAAGGAGGCAGACAAACATAGACAGCATCCGGCTTTGCGGAATCCAGCATCTCCTTGAAACAGTCGAACGCTTCAGCCTTGATCCCGTTCGCCTTGCTGAACTCCTTTGCCCTTTCTTTCTTTCTTGACGTTATAGCGCAAACCTCAGTACCTGGAATCTTCTTCAGGGCTTCCACATGGACTCTTGCAAACCCGGTTCCGACAATTCCTACCCGTATGCTCATATCCATAACTCCTTTTTATCTTTTATTCCGAATAAAATAATATATATTTGCAATATGGTACATGGCTTGCCTTATTATTTATTTAGCATATCTTACGATTCATCTGGATGATTGGATTAATGGATGGTTGGATGGATGGTTAATAAATCATTATCAAGAGAATTTGAATTCATCTTCGTATTATACCCAGTCATCCATCAATCCATTCACCCAACCATCCTACATGGAGTTGCATATGCTTTCAATGATCCACCGATACAACTGGGATGTGCCGCGTGACCACAAATGCCGGTTCCGCGTATACTCCCATGGCCTGAACGAGCTCATGCCGAAGGGCATCGGTTCATACATGAGCAACGATGACTGGATGCTAATCTTCTTCAATGATCCGGTTGAGGTCGACTTGGGAAAAGGACTGACAAAAGTTCCAGCAAATTCCCTGGTTCTATGGTCTCCGTCCGACAACCACCGTTACGGCAATCCAAAAAACGGATGGCTGCATTCATGGATCCATTTTACCGGCACCGATGTTTCCGGGATTCTCGAAAGAACAGGATTCCAGCGATTGAAGCCGGTGCAGGTAAACCAACCCCAGATGGTGGAGGACTATCTCATCAGGATGTTCAATGAGATATCCTCTCATTCCGAACCGAACGATCTCATAGTCAGGAATCTTTTCGAGAACTGGCTACTTGAAATGTCTCGCGCCAGAGTTTCTGAAAAGAAAGGCATCCCTTCTGAGTCGATAATGAGGCTCAAGAGGCATCTTGACATGAATCTTACGCAGAAGATCAGCCTGGCTGCGATGTCAAAGGTCGCCAATCTGTCGGTTTCGCATCTCAGCTTTGAGTTCAGGAAGGAGTTCGGGGTCTCTCCTGTGAACTACTTGATCAGACGGCGCATGGACACTGCCAAATATCTGCTTGCGAACCGTGACATGACGGTCTCTGAAGTCGCTACGGAATGTGGGTATCCGGACGTATTCCAGTTCTCGCGGATGTTCAAGCGTGTAACCGGCTACAGTCCCAAGTTCTTCAAGCGATGAAAATAAAGGGAACATCTAAAAATTCACATTTGGCTTGTTGTGGAAGATTTTTGAAAGCTCAAAGAGAATTTCTGAACGGATGCGTATCCAAAGTGATACGCCAAGAGAAGAAATTATTTCTTGAGCCAAAAGGATCCACAACCCAAAGGGCAACAAATTTTTATGGATTCTGGCTTCGTCCGGAAATCAATCACAGCCCATTTTAGGGCTTCTCCTGAATTCCACTCCTTGCCATAAATCCATAATTTATTGTTGCGCGCCATATGTCAATTTTTAGAAGTTCCCTAAATTCTTGAGTGCTAAAAATGCTTACCCTCTTGACATTCTATACCAATTTTGATATAATTGGTTCGTTTATTATATTAACGTTAATCTGGGGGCTGAGGGATGGATGCAGAAAATGTACAATTCAACAGAGACCCTGCCGTTGTCAGCGATGGATGTGGAGCGTAAGACTATTCCCGTGGTATGTCCATGGTGCGACAAGATCTTCGGTGTAGCGAAGATTGAGATTGAAGAGGGCAGGAAAATCGGCCCCGCCCATAAGATCTGCAAGACCTGCCATGAGTTTGTATTGCAAAACAACTCATCTATCATAGTCAATTCTCCAAAGAACTAATCTCTTATTTACTTGCCAAATCGCATACGCTCAAGTTTTTACTTTTTTTCCATCATTCCTGTCATATATTTTGATGGTATAAACGACTAAATTCAAAATAGGCTCTGGAATACGATGGACGACATTGAACTGCGTGCGCAGTTGGAGAAGCATCACACAGCCAGTTATGGATGGGCTTTGAGCTGTTGTTCGCAGAACAGGACCGAGGCCAAGGATGTGCTCCAGACGGCATATCTTAAGATACTGGAGGGCCGTGCCAGATTCGGAGGAAAGTCCACGTTCAGGACCTGGCTGTTCTCAGTGATACGCAATACGGCCGCCGATGAACGGAGGAGACACTGGTTAAGGCGCCTCGGACTTGCGAAGTTCGCAGAAGAAAAGGAGATAGAAAGTTCTTTAAAAGAAGGAAAGTCCGATGATGAGCAGCAGGAGGTTACAAAGGCCTTCAAGGCAGCCTTAAAGGAACTGCCCAGGCGACAGCAGGAGGTCCTGCACCTGGTCTTCTATCAGGATATGACGCTTGAGGAGGCTTCGGAGGCGATGGAGGTCTCCATAGGATCAGCAAGAACACATTATGAGAGGGCAAAGCTAAATTTGAGGAAATATCTGGACGCTCAAGGAGATGAAACATGAACAACGACAAACATGACACAAAGTTGAAGGAACTTTTCGGCAGGATGCGTGATGAAGATACCGCATCAACCCCCTCATTCAACAGTACTTTCCCAGCGACCGGCAGAAAATACATGTCCACGGTCCTGATCTGGCGTTTTGCCAGCGCAATGGCCCTTTTCACTCTTATAATTGCCGGACCTTTTGCGTTCCATACCTGCTCCAGCCATAAATCCATACAGGTTGCTTCACAGGTTGCCCCTGAAAAATGGACATCCATCACCAGCTGGGAGGCTGGAACAGATGAACTTCTCTCCTCTCCATACGATGGATCCAATGACATGTCAACAGATTCCCTGCTGGATATCAAGTCATTCACATATAATGATTAAGGAGGCTATATGTTTTTGAAGAAGATTTCGATGGCTGTGGCCCTGTTTTCAATCGCCGCAACATGCTTCGGACAGTTCCAAGGAGGAGGAAACCCCCAGGATCAATCACGACAGGGAGGTCCACAGATGCCACAGGGCAGATCCTGGAACGAGGATTTCTTCCAGGCGGATCTCATTATGCAGAACCAGCAGTCTCTCGGATTGAGCGAAGAACAGAAGACTGCCATTAAAGAGATCATGAAGAAGTCGATATCTGATTTCACTGAGCTCCAATGGCAGCAGTGCGCCGAACAAGAGGCTATGTCGTCCCTTTCCAGACAGGAGAAAGTCGACGAGGAAAAGACCATCGCCCAGTTGGACAAGCTTCTAAACATAGAGAACCAGATCAAGAAGCTCCAACTCAGCACCCTTATCAAGGTCAAGAACCTGCTTACCGCAGAACAGCAGAGGAAACTGCGTTTCATGAGGAGTCCGATGGGCGGGATGATGTCTTTCATGGGAAGTGAACGCCGTGGATTCGGACATGGAGACCGTGGCGGTGACAGGAACCAGCAGCAGGGAAATCCCCCGGCGCAAAAACCAACTGAGGAGAAATGAAATCCGCAAATTCAAATACCGATTCTGGATGCAAGATACTGGATGCTGGCTCTGATGGAAGGAAACTTTACCAATCCATCTTGGATCCTGCATCAGGCATCCAGCATCGCTTCACGCTGATCGAGCTATTAGTGGTAATAGCCATAATCGGCATCCTCGTGGGGCTTGTGGCTCCTGCACTTAACAAGGTGAGGCAGAAGGCCCACAGTACTAAATGCCTGAACAACCTCCACAATATATCGACAGCGATCCAGGGATATCTGATATCCTCAGGTGATATCATGCCAGTTGCGGAGTATTTGCCTACGATCCCGGCGGATCCTGACAATCCGAAGCCGAGAATAGTTGATGTCCTCTCAACTGAAATGCAGGGCAACACGGCAGTATTTGAATGCCCCAATGACAATACCAAGAAACCGACATATTTTGCGGCACAGGGCTCGAGTTATGCATATGAGTCAATGCTCGGTGGAAGGAAGATAGACCGTTCGTCGCGTCCTCCTGCCTCGACACCGGTCATGCATGACTATGAATGTTTCCATGGAGTGCCTGGCACACCGGGTTCAATGAACTATGTTCTGGCCGACTGGCATGTTGGTGAACCGGAATAATTTATAAAGTATCAGCGTGTCAAAGTATCAAAGTGTCAGAGCATGAGATGGAAATAAGGATTTGATACGTTGACACAGGGCTTCAAGCCCGATGACACTATGTCACAAAATATAATTGAAGGATATTGCATATGAACAAAAAGTTTATCACCAGCGTACTGATTCTGATTTTCACGGTCACGGGTGCGCTGGCCTATTTCAAGTATTTTTCAGGACCTCCGATGCCTAAGCTTCCGGATCCCAAGGAACAGAAGCCGGATGAAATCGCAAAGGTAATAGCCTCTGACACCTTCACAAAGCTTCCTCAGAAGGCGAAGGATGCATATCTTGAAAACCTTGTGAACCAGGACAAGACCAGGGAAATATTCTACTCCGCGCGTGACATGAGTGATGAAGACAGGAAGAATCTGCGCGACAACATGAGGGCTGCATTTGAGATCACGATGAAGAAAACCGCACAGGAATATTACGCCCTGCCCCCGGAAAAGAAAGAGGCATATCTCGATGCCCAGCTCGATAAAATGGCTGAGCGCTTTGCCGAACGGCAGAGACAGATGGAAGCCCAAGGTGGAACAGGAGGCGGTGGTGGCGGTTCTGGAGGCGGTTTCTTTGGTGGAAGAGGACAGGATAGCGGTGGTGGCGGTGCACAGGCTGGACAAGGTCAAGGACAAGGAGGAAGAAGGCGTGAGGCTCCATCACCTCAGCAGGTGAAGAACAGGATTGAGAACACAGATCCTGAGTCAAGGGCTCAGATGTCGCAGTACCGTGCGGCCCTGCGTAAAAGGGCGCAGCAGCGCAGCAACAATTGAATTTCCAGGCTTTCCCGGAGATTGCACTGGTGCAAAACTCTTGAATTTCATTATCAGGCAAGATAGTTTAGAAGGATTATGAAACAGATAATCCTCTATTCATTGTATGTCGGAGCAGGCGGACTGATAGGTGCAACAGCAAGATATCTCTGCACGTTGCTTTTCCTGAAATATTCCATCACTTTTCCGCTGGGAACACTACTGTCAAACATCGTCGGATGTTTCATCATAGGGGTAATCATACAGATCGCCACGGGCACGGAGATACTTTCGCCTGAAGCACGCCTGTTCCTGGCGACTGGCTTCTGCGGCGGCCTGACCACGATGTCATCCTTCGTCTACGAGACATCCCAGTTCATGAATGACGGCGAATATTTCCACGCATCAGTTTACTTTTTGCTGACGCTCATCATTTCGTTTGTGGCCTTTCTAACCGGATCCATACTGATAAAACTCATAATGAAATACGGGGGACAACATGGAACTTAAGGGAACTGCAAAGCTTCTCAGGATATTCTTCGGCGAATCCGACAAGATTAACCATACTCCCCTTTATGAGACCATCATCAAGGAGGCCAGGAACTCCGGTCTCGCAGGCGCTACCGCCTGGAAAGGTGTGATGTCCTACGGTAAAAGCAGCAGGATACGCACTTCGAAGATACTGGATCTCTCCATGGACCTGCCGATCATTCTGGAAATCGTAGACGAGGAAGAGAAGATAAACAAATTTCTCCCCATACTCCATGACCTCTTTGAAAAGTCAGGTTGCGGCGGACTTGTCACCCTTGAGAAGGTGGACATAATAAAATACACGACCGCAGCAAAAGGCTGAAGACTGTCCATTCCAAAAGATGAAGATCAAAAACCTGCTGCCTTAAAAAAAGAGACCCCGCAGAATTGCGGGGTCTCTTGTGTCAATATCTTCAATTTTCTATTTACTTCTTTGCCGATGCCTGTTCTACCGCTACTGCGACGGCCACCGAAGCACCAACCATTGGATTATTGCCCATCCCGATTAGCCCCATCATTTCCACATGGGCCGGAACCGAAGACGATCCGGCGAACTGGGCATCCGAATGCATGCGTCCCATGGTATCTGTCATGCCATAGGATGCAGGTCCAGCCGCCATGTTGTCAGGATGAAGGGTACGGCCTGTGCCACCACCGCTTGCCACTGAGAAATATTTCTTCCCCTGTTCAAGGCATTCCTTCTTATAGGTGCCCGCAACAGGATGCTGGAAGCGTGTCGGATTGGTGGAATTGCCGGTGATGGAAACATCAACTCCCTCATGATGGTTGATGGCAACACCTTCACGGACATCATCGGCTCCGTAGCATCTGACCTTCGCCCGGTCACCCTTCGAATAAGCGGTCTCCTTGACAATGTTCAGTTTTCCTGTGAAGTAATCGAACTTGGTCTGCACATATGTGAAGCCATTTATCCGGGAAATAATAAACGCGGCATCTTTGCCAAGACCGTTCAATATCACCTTGAGTGGCTTCTTGCGCACGCGGTTTGCGGACTTCGCAAGACCTATCGCACCTTCGGCCGCGGCAAACGACTCATGCCCGGCAAGGAATGCGAAACATGATGTCTCCTCTTTCAGCAGCATCGAGGCAAGGTTGCCATGACCGATACCGACTTTGCGGTCATCTGCAACAGATCCTGGAATACAGAATGCCTGAAGCCCTTCCCCCAGTGTCTGCGCAATATCAGCGGCTTTGGTTTGTCCCTTTTTAACGGCAATCGCCGCACCGAGGATATAGGCCCAGCATGCATTTTCAAAGCATATCGGCTGGATGCCCTTAACAATATCATAGACGTTGACTCCCTTGTCCTCGCAGATCTTTTTTGCCTCTTCGAGAGACTTGATGTCGTATTTCTTCAGCACAGGATTGATCTGATCTATCCTTCTGTCATAACTTTCAAAAAGTGCCATTTTAGTTTAGTCCTTTCTATTCGTGTCTTGGATCAATGCAAGTCTTCGCTTCGGCAAAACGCCCGTATGTGCCTGTCGCCTTCTTGAGTGCTTCTCCAGCATCTGTGCCTTTTTTGATGGCATCCATCATCTTACCAAGGTTGACAAACTCATACCCGATAATCTCCTTGTTTTCATCAAGGGCTACCCGCGTCACATATCCTTCGGCCATCTCAAGATACCGTGGTCCCTTCTTAACGGTGCTGAACATTGTCCCGCAAACGCTGCGCAGTCCTTTGCCCAGATCCTCGAGTCCGGCACCTATCGGAAGTCCTCCTTCGGAAAATGCCGTCTGCGTACGGCCATAGATTATCTGCAGGAACAGTTCCCTCATTGCAGTGTTGATGGCATCGCAGACAAGATCCGTGTTCATCGCCTCAAGTATTGTCTTGCCGGCGAGGATTTCCGCAGCCATGGCTGCGGAATGGGTCATTCCCGTGCACCCGATCGTCTCGACAAGGGCCTCCTGGATGAGTCCATCCTTGACATTGAGCGTCAGCTTGCAGGCGCCCTGCTGAGGGGCACACCAGCCTACGCCGTGCGTAAGGCCGTTGATGTCCTTGATTTCCTTGGCCTGAGTCCACTTGCCCTCCTGTGGTATCGGTGCAGGGCCATGGTCGGGTCCCTTCGCTACACAGGTCATCTGTTCCACTTCATGCGAATACGTCATGAAAAACTCCTTTACATGATTTACGATTATAACTTGGAATATTAATTTTCAGGATGGCGGAAAGGTAGCTAAGTCGAAACATAAATCAAGTCTCGGAGATTTTTATCTTCAGTCTCATCCCTTTTGAAGCTTTTCGATTATCACCTCATATATCCTTGATCTGCTCATCTTTCTTACATGGAATATGAGGTCTCCATATTCAATCTTGCTCTCGACCCGGAGACTGCCCTCCTGCGATATTTCAAGTAGCCACTGGCAGAGCGTCTTATCTGCTTCTGGAAAATTCAGGACTCCGATTACCTTTCCTATCCTCTCAAGCGTCAATCCACCGCCAGCAAGCCATCTGTTCTCAGTAAGATCGTAGATGAACTCGGGAAGGATGTCGAATTCATCCCTGATGTCACCGACGATCGTCTCCAGCATATTTTCCAGGGAGACAAGTCCCGAAGTGGTACCGGAAGGTGACCTGGCGATCGCAATATGCTGGCAGGACTTTGTAAGCTTCTGAAGGACATCCAGCACTTTTTCTGTTTCTGAGACAAAAATGATCTTTCTGGATATGTTCCTGAGAGTGGGCTTTTCAGGGCTTATCCTGATGGCGTTCATTATATCCTTGAAGTTCACGTAGCCGATAATGCTGTCGACGTCGTCGTTCTCGACGATGGGATACCTTGTATGGTGATGTATGTGGGCTTCGACCAATGCTTCCCTAAGGGACATGTCGGCGGACAGAAATTTTATCTCATCCCTCGGAACCATTATCCCGGATATCGCCGTATCCTTGACCTTCATTGTGTTGGAGATGATGTCAAGCTGCTCCCTACGCATCTTGTTCCTGACAACTGCGGATTTCGCAATTCCAAGGATGCTCCTGATGGGATCTGCGATCTGATCAACTCCAGCAAGGCCTATCCCGGCAAGTTTCAGCAGCACCTTGGTGGAAATGCTCAGCATGGCCACGGCAGGATATGCCAGGAACATTATGATCCTCACCACAGGGAAAAGAAGGATTATCATCTTCTCAGGATCCCTGAGTCCTATACTTTTGGGTACAAGTTCCCCCAAGACTATCGACATATAGGTTATGGCGACGACAATGAATACAAGTGACACCTGATATGAATACGGCTGCAGGAAATGGACATCCTTGAGAATCATGTTGAGATCATCCGCCAGGATCGTGCCGCCGAAGGCGCCTGAAATTATGCCGACAAGCGTGATTCCAACCTGTATGGACGAGAGGAACTTTTCCGGTTCGTCCATCATCTTCAATATCCACCCGGCACGCCTGCTTCCACGAATCTGGAATGTTTCAAGGCTCTCGCGCCTAGCCGAGACAAACGCTATCTCTGACATTGCAAGAATGCCATTCGTCAGTATCAGGATGATTATTACGAATATTTCCACTGGGTTGCTTCCGGTCTAATTTACGGCTGGAACGCTGTCTCCCATCATCCCAGCACTGAGAGGTTGTTCTTAACTAGAAGAACATTGGCTATGGCCTTCATGTTATCCTTGGAAATCCTTGCTTTCTCCATGAATTTCCTTATCAGAACCTGCTCCACGCTATGGTAGGAGTCGTCCCGCATGGCGATCTCAATCAAGTTGGCAAGAATGCATAGCTTCTGTTCATCTGATAGGCTTCCGGCGGATTCAAAGAGTTGATCTGCCGAATGTGTCTTGTAATATTTAAGCGCCGGCTGGAGGATATCGTTGTTCCCGCAGAAGACCTCCAATATGTATCTGTCTTCCTCCCGGGATATCGATCCGTCCGATGAGGCAATATACATCATGGCCGCCGCCATATATTGCATTGGTTTCAGAGGCAACGGGATTCCAGATTTTTGTTCCGGAATGATTTGGGGACTCTCCGGCATCTCCGTTTTGGCAGGAATTGGCTCAATTTCCAAAACTTTTGCGGGGGCGGGAGACGATGATGAAGGCCCTTTGACGCTGTCCACTACGGCTGAAAGGTCATATTGCTCCGAACTGGAGAACTTTACTGAATTGCTGTTTCCGTCTATTTCAACGTCCAGAAAGATATTGAATTTGTCCTTGCGGATCTCCAGCTTTGATAATCCCGAACCTGGCTTTCCGGAAAGGATGAGAAAAGAATCCTCCCCGGCCTTCCTTGAATAGATGTAAGCCTTGCCTTCGCAGGCTATGACATATGATTCACCGGGTTCACCTGCGATGTTGCCGTTGCCTCGTGCCGCCAGAACTGGCACTTTGCCCATGACATCCGCAAAATCGCTTTTCACCTTTTCCGGAAGGAAGGAGATGTTCATATTTTTCTCCTCAAATTTAGGACTTGCATTAACCTAACAGGAATATCGGACAATTTCAACCGAAATAGTCATACATGAAAAAGGGCCAGAGGGATCACTCCGGCCCATATTGACCGCAATATTTCAGTTCGCTGAAACAAACTGTATTTCAGAAATGTCAACTTTCCTGCCAAGCTCTCTGCTTATGGCCGATTCAATGGATTCCCTGTCCATCTTATCAAGCTTGATGACAACCATGTTGGAGGTGTCCATCTTGTCAAGGCTTGCCGCTCCCGGTTCACCTTTTGAGAAATAAATCGATTTGTTGTTGAAATCAAGTATCAGTGCAACTACTCCGGGTATGATCCCCAAAAGAAGACCGCAGCAGTCAAGAATGAGTACCGTGGTATCGACCTTGTCCGATGAAGCTTTTCCGATTCGTTCCTTCCAGAACAATGTTCCACAGGCACTCAATTGCACCATCATGATTCCGGCAAGTACTACCAGCATGATTTTCTTAAGCATTTTCCAACCTCGTTTAATATTGATGAAATTCCATGTTCAATTTAAAGTCTGCCTACCTTATTGTCAAGCACATCCTGGACATATCCGATGGGTGGAATCCCATACTTCCTGAAGGGAAAATGATTTCAGCGGATTGCTAAAACATCCGTAGCAAGATAACTTCCCGGTCTTTAAAGAAAAGAATATTTAACATGAAATCGAATTTCTTCAAAAGTCATTTCGAAGGACCGGCCGGAATATCCGAGGTCTGGGCGATCGCCTTTCCGATGATCATCTCATCAAGCTTCGACGTGCTGGTGATGTTCATTGACAGGCTCTTCCTGTCCAGGCTCGAATCAATACAGATGGCCGCGATGATGACAGGCGGTCTGACCGCCTTCACTGCAGGCACATTTTTCATCGGCCTCATAAGCTACAGCGGGGCGATAATAGCACACCTCTATGGCGCCGGAAGGAAAAAGGATTGTTCCAAGATGGTTTCTCAATCGTTCATGCTGGCTTTGATAGCATATCCGCTTGTCCTCATCTTCATACCTCTCGGGCTGGCCTCTTTCGGCTGGGCCAGGCATTCCGAAATACAGATAAGATACGAGACGGAATATTTCCTGTTGACAATGTTCATCACGACGATCTTCGGCCTTCTCAGGGTTCCATTTGCCTCCTTCTTCTCCGGAATAGGCAGGACTTCAGTGATCATGGTTGCGAATTTCGCAGGTCTTGTCTTCAACCTCTGTGCAGCCTACGTGCTTATCTTCGGAAAACTCGGTTTTCCGCAGATGGGGATACGCGGAGCTGCAATAGCGATAGCGATTAGTTCCGCTGCTAACCTCGCAGTCCTGGTATTCTTCTATCTCCGGAAGAAAAACCGTGAAGAATTCCATATCGCCAAATCCTTTGTCTACGAATGGGCGTTGATGAAGAAGCTCCTGAAATTCGGATTTCCATCCGGTCTTGAGTTCATGATCAACCTTTCCGCTTTTACCACGATGGTCACCATGTTCCACGGCTATGGTGAGACGGTGGCATCCGCAGTCACCATCGTCTTCAACTGGGACATGATCGCCTTCCTTCCGATGCTCGGACTGCAGATTGCCGTTACTACGCTGGTCGGACAAAGCCTCGGCAGAAAGAATGAGGAGAATGCGATCCGGGCGACATGGTCCGGACTCAAATTGAACATGATCTATTCTGGCAGCATGCTCCTTCTTTTCCTTACAGTTCCTAAACTGCTGGTAAAGGTTTTCGAACCAGCAACGCTTCCTCCGGACTGGGACCAGATCGCCGCAATGGCAGTACCGATGATAATGATGATGTCCGTCTATCCTATCTCTGACGGTTTTTTCATTGTCTTTTCCGGGGCGATACGCGGAGCCGGAGACACGACCTGGGCTATGTTCGCATCGGCGACTTTGCACTGGTCGGGGGCCTTATACGCCTGGTTCCTCACACATCACCTCAAGTTGCCTCCGGTGACCGCATGGATCCTGTTCGTACTGATATTCCCGCTGTTCGGACTGACATTCTGGCTGCGTTTCAGGAGCGGAAAATGGAAAGGCAGGGAAGTCATCCCCGAGGAGGAATTGGCAATGGAACCCGAGCCTACTCCGGCAGTACAGAAGGAATGATTCAAACAGGATAATGAGCTTCACTCAAGGACTAAGTACATCCCATTCGGAGGGGGGATCACTTTAAGAGCCCCGTTGCTCGCAACGGCTTCCACCTTGGTTTCCATGGGATAGAAGTTGGCATCTAAAAGAGTCGCCTTATTGAGCTTGCCGTTCCTGACGCTCACAGACATCTGTGTGTTCCAGACATTCCAAGGATAGCCTCCTGTCTCGTCCACGCGCTTCCCCTTGAAGGAATTCTTGCCATCACGCGACTTGAAGTCCACTCCATCAGTCTCCTTCCAGCCGTAAGGCCTGCAGCGGGTTGTGATCTGCAGCAGGATCTTCGCGGACTCAGCGAGCGGCTTGCCGTCCATTGACACTGCAAGTACCGTAGCATAGTCGTTCTTCGCCTTGATCGTGATCGATCCCAGATTGATCTCACCAGCCCTGGCAAGGTATCCTGTGGCGCCCTGGGCCGCAGGTGCGTTCAAGGTACAGATGCCATTCCCATAGTCGAGAAGAATCTCACCAGTAGAACTCTTTACAGTCTTTTTACCGGCATCAATGCAGGATTTGATATCCGCAACTGTGCTCTTCACTGGATCTCCACCGTACTTCACTTCCACTGGTCCCACAAAATAGGCCAGAGGATCAACGCCATTCCTGATACTGCTCCTGGGACTGATGATAGTGTCACGGTTCGGATCAAAACCCGCCTCCTCTGCGATAATCGGTGCGCATAGGTTGAACATATCCTCGAGGGATCGTTCTTCGTGCACGGCTACTGAGCCGCGCTTGACATAACCTTTGCGGAAGAGGAGCGCGGCAGCAGGCCATCCACCCATAAGTGACGGCGTAGCACAGCCCCACTTGCTAAGAGTCCGGTCGAAGCCGATGTCACCAAGTGCGAACCAGTAGTATCCATCGATACCGTTCAAGGACGAGTAGACTGAAATCAGAAATGCTGCTTCAGACTGATAGCTCATTGGCGGCACCCAAGTGCTTTCAGAAATGATGTACGGAAGTCCGGCCACCTGCTTGGCCGTAGTGGGAATCATGACGGGATTGAGGAGCGCTGACTGGTCCTGAAAAAAATCACCTTTTTTCACCAGATAGCCGGCGGTGTCCTGCTGTCCCGGACAAAGATGATCGCATCCGAGTCCCGGACCCACATAGCGATTTACTCCGATTACCGGATTCGCGGTGTAGGAGTAGCGTTCGAGATCGAGGAGCTTGACCTGGTTGGCGGTGCGCCAGTTGCCGGCGTTCACCAACGCATTGCAGCCTAACTCCTCCTTCAGATAACGGCCAATCTCCGCATTGAACTTGCGCATGGTTTCAGTTAGGAAATGCATGGTATCCTTATGATCCTGGGTCGGATTACCGAGTTCCCAGAATCGGATGGCCAAAGGCGACGGACCTTTGCCTTTCTCCTTGCGCCAGGCGTCGTAGATCGCCTGCAGCCGCGCAAGCTCAGGTCCCTTCAGGTTCTGTGTGGTCCAGAAGAGGAAACTGTCCTCGTTCTGGATCTGGAAGATCGCGAGAGCCGGATCCTTTCCGAGTGGAAGCTTATTTTTCTCGTATGGATTTGGCCGGGTAAGGGCCTCCTTTATCCATCCTTTATATGCCTTCTGCAGAGTAGGATCCCAGAACAGCAGAGTAAACAGTGCACCGTTGGAGTGGCCCTCAATGCCCCAGTTTGCACCCGCAGAGGATGTGGCCCAGAATGGAGAGAAGGTCGTGTAGATGCCCTCCTCCTTCATCACCGCAACGAGTTTCTGCAGAGCATCGATTTCCTTTTCGTTCACCTGATTGATCTGCTGGTTCGGTTCTGGGTTGATGTGTCCGTGGTGCCGGACCATGTTTACACCCCGCTTAGCGAGGAATTTTGCATGCTGCCGCAGATCGTCGACACCATTCCGCTGCTGTACGTTCGTATTCGCGCACCAGAGGCGGATTGGCTGTCCTTTCGCGTTCTTAAGGTCGCCATCAGGAGTGACCTGCCAATAGCCGTTCTCACCCGCAACCTTCTCGTTCAGGGAGCGGAGATCGATTGCAGCCTTTTTCGCATCGAATGTATCGGGATCTGGCTCGAAGCTCCATGTACCTGGAGCGGAGAGATTGAGCTTCTGCCCAGGCTTAACAATACCGTTCGGAGTAAACGGAACAGCTGATAGCACGAAGCAGTCGAGTCCGCCGTGGTTGTTGTTGCCACTGTGCATTTTGAAGGTGATGGCAATGGATCCCTTCTTCAACGGAATGTCTCCGACCTTGATCCAGGCGATGAAACGCATATCCGGCTTGTCGTCTGACGCGATATTCGTGTTCTCCTGGTTCTTACCCAGGTCGATAGCAATGTATTCGCCATCACCCAGCTTGTAGGAGAGCAGCGGTCCGGCAACGGGGTTAGCGCGTACCCAGAAGGCATAGGTTCCGTCCTTGGGAATCTCCAGCTTGTATGTAGCTTCTGCCACCTTTGGCCCGAAATTAGAAAGCCAGTCTTTTCCGGAGAGCTGGTCTTTCTTGACACTGTTGTACCAATTGTGACGGACCATGTTCTGATTCATGGCGCTCTCGCCTTCAATCCAGAGATAGTCGTTTCCCGCGGCCAAGACCACCGACGCCATAAGCCAAGGCGCGCACATTATTAACAGGAATTTTGATTTCATTATGATATAAAGTTAGTCCGGCATCTTGGAAGAATCAAGATATCCGGAAAGTTTATTGATGTCTTGATGCCAAGTGTTTTATTTACTTTTGCATCACATATGCTAACTTTCCCAGAATCCAAAAAACAAGGTCTTCATATGTTCAAGCTTAAATCAGACTTCAAGCCTTCCGGAGATCAGCCGGAGGCCATCAAGGGTCTTTACACCGGACTTAAATCCGGTAAAAAACATCAGACCTTGCTTGGTGTAACCGGATCCGGCAAGACCTTCACCCTGGCAAACGTCATCACCCAGTTCGACCGCCCCATACTCGTGATGTCTCACAACAAGACCCTCGCCGCCCAGCTTTATACCGAGTTCAAGAGTTTTTTTCCAGAAAACGCAGTTGAATACTTCATCAGCTACTACGACTACTATCTTCCGGAAGCCTATATTCCACAGACAGACACCTACATTGCAAAGGATGCCAGCATAAACGAGGACATTGAGCGTCTTAGGCTTTCAACGACAGCCTCCCTCCTCGAACGCCGGGATGTCATAGTAGTCGCAAGTGTGTCATGCATCTACGGCCTTGGTTCACCGCAGGATTACGAGCAGATGTGCGTCACGGTTGAAAAGGGAATGAAGATAGAACGCGACGATCTCCTTCTCAAGCTCATCTGCATCCAGTATGAACGCAACGATACCGCGCCGGAAAAGGGGAACTTCCGCGTCCGTGGAGATTCTGTGGATGTCTTCGTGCCTCAGCGCGAGGAATTCATCCGTGTAGAGTTCTGGGGTGACTCCATCGAAAACCTCAGCAAATGCGATCCATTGACGGGTGACATAAAGGAGAAGGTTGACAAAGCTGTCTTCTTTCCATGTAAACATTTCGTCATGCCTCCGGACAGGATCGAGGTCGCCTCCCAAAAGATTCTTGCAGAAATGAAGGAACGTGTGAAATATTTCGAGGAGCGTAACCTGCTTGTCGAGGCCCAGCGAATCCACCAGCGTACGATCTATGACATGGAAATGCTGAAGGAAATAGGCTATTGCAGCGGGATAGAAAATTATTCCCTGCATCTCGCGAACCGCCTGCCGGGCTCACGCCCGTTCTGTCTCATTGATTTCTTTCCGAAGGATTTTATTACCATAGTCGACGAATCGCATGTGACCCTGCCCCAAATCAGGGCGATGTTCAAAGGCGACAGGAGCCGCAAGCAGACACTTGTGGACCACGGATTCCGTCTGCCGTCCGCACTCGACAACCGTCCGCTCACTTTCGAGGAGTTCTCAGAGCTGACACAGGATTCCATATATGTCTCGGCGACACCTGGCGATTATGAGGTGAAACTGAGCGGATCCACTGTAGATCAGGTAGTCAGGCCGACCGGACTACTCGATCCCGAGATCAGCATTCGTCCTCTCAAGGGACAGATCGACGATCTCATCGCCGAGATCCGCAGGTACGCGGAAAGGAAGGAACGCGTGCTTGTCACTACGCTCACGAAGAAGAATTCCGAAAGGCTTTCGGATTATCTCGTCGAAGCCGGACTCAAGGTCAAGTATATCCACTCCGAGCTTGATGCACTCCAGAGGGCGAAGGTCATCTGCGATCTTCGCAAAGGCGATTTCGACTGTCTCGTGGGGATAAATCTTCTCCGAGAAGGCATAGACCTGCCGGAAGTCGCCCTTGTGGCGATACTCGATGCAGACAAGGAAGGTTTCCTCAGGTCCGACAGATCACTCATCCAGGTGGCCGGACGCGCCGCTCGAAACATCAATGGCAAAGTCATCCTCTATGCTGACAAGTTCACTGACAGCATAAAGAACCTTGTCACTACTACCAATGCCCGTCGCCGCAAGCAGGAACAGTTCAACATCGAACACGGAATCGAGCCAAAGACGATCATAAAGGCAATCCGCGAGGACATCTCCATTTATTCTTCATCGGACAAGAAGGTCAGGGAGAAGGCAAAGACTGAGGAAGCCGAACTTTCCGAGGACATCATTACCGAACTCGAGAAGGAAATGCTCGCCGCCGCCGAGGCCTTAGAATTCGAGCGAGCCGCTTATCTTAGGGATCTGATAAAGCAACATGCAGCGGAGAGGATCGTGACGGAGAACGGGCGTGACGGCATAACGGCGAACGGAACGGAGAAAACAAAGGACAGACGACAGGGGAGAATGGCAAAATACACGAAATGAACTTATGATAATCCAGAAAGAGGGGAATAAATCATGGAATCAGCTGGACAGAAAATAGTTTCTGAAATCAATGGAATCGATCTCAAGGTTGGACAGGCGGCTTTGTGCTGGCTGGGACAGCACAGCTTTTTGCTCAAACTGGGTAAGACCGTGGTCTATATTGATCCCTATCTTTCACCGAGTAGTCATCGCCTTTTCGCTCCTCCTGTACCTGCAGAAGAGCTGACGAACGCAGACATCATCACGGGTTCACATGACCATACAGATCACATTGACAGGAAAGTCTGGCCGACAATAGCGCAGAAATCTCCAAACGCGATATTTGTCCTTCCTCGCGCTGTCAAAGATTCTGTACAGAAGGAAACAGGTATTCCTGAAAACAGATTGAAGGGAATGAATGACGGGGAAACAATAAAGATCAAGGATGTCACGATCTCAGCAATACCTGCTGCCCATGAATTCCTCGACTACGACGAGAAGACCGGCCTTTATCCCCATCTCGGTTTTATTTTCGAAGGCAACGGGGTCACTCTTTATCATTCCGGAGACTGTTGCATCTTCGAGGGGATCCAGGCAAAGCTACGTAAGTGGAAGATAGATATCGCGATGCTTCCGATAAATGGCAGGGACGCCGAACGTTACGCCCGGAACTGCATCGGAAACATGACCTATCAGGAAGCTGCGGATCTCGCAGGAACATTGAAGCCGACCCTGACAATTCCTGCCCATTACGACATGTTCAAGGGAAATTCAATCGATCCCAAGCTCTTCATCGACTACATGAAGGTGAAATATCCAGCTCTGAAGACAATGCTGATGGAGCACGGGAAGACAATTATAAACGAATGAACATCGAACATTCAACATCCAACGTTGACCTTTGAATTTAAGAAATGAATTAATTCGATGTTGGAAGTTCGGAGTTCAATGTTCGATGTTCAGGTTTTTTCCAACTTGAACGGCAATCCCTCCGGGAAAGTATCCACTGGCTCGTAGCCTATCATCTGCTTTGCAGGTTCAAGGTCGAAGACTTCCCTTGACTTCCATTTGGATGCTGCAGGAAGGATGCAGAAGTCAATTTTCTCAGCTTCCACAGCCTTCACATAGAATCTGGCTGCATCATCATGGCTGAAGAAGAAGTCCTGGGCTCCGGGATTGTCTGTCATCTCCTTAAGCTCCTTCGGATTCCTTGTGAACCAGCCGATTCTGACGGCGATGACTGAAAGTCCGAACCTGTAGGAATACATCCTTCCCATGGATTCGGCAAAGATCTTCGTTACCCCATAATGGTTCGAAGGTACGGTCTCATATTCTATCTTGAACGGAGGTTTGCATTTTTTCCAAAGACCATTGTACACTTGCATGGAAGATGCAAGGATTATCCTTCTCAGATTATGCCTTTTGGCAGAATCCATGACATTATACACTCCGATTATATTCGCCGGCACAAGCCGTGTCATGAAATCGCAGTCATTGGATTCCGCACCGAGATGGATCAGCGTGTCCATTGAATCCATCGCCTTGTCGATGGCCTGCATGTCGGTAAGGTTGCCAATATGCATGTCTTCGATGCTCGGTGATTTCGTCATATCGAATCCGCGGACATGGTGCCCTGCGGCAATTAGCGCCGGAGCCACGGCCTTGCCGATCGCGCCGGAAGAACCTGTAAGAAGTATGCGGTATTTAGGCATTATAAATCCTATCTTCTCATATCTCGTTTCTGGTATGGAAATTTAGATTCAACAAATTCCTCCGTCTGCTCGGGTGGAGGGTTCACGAGTGATTCAAGCTTTTCTGCGAATTCCGCATCAAGCACCTTGATGTGTCTTATGGCTTTGTGCGGGATGCAAGTTCTCTGCAAAGCGGTTTCCGGCTGGTAGCTGAACACATGCTTTCCGGCTGCAAGTGCTATTACAAGATCAGAGCTTTCAACTCCCAGGACGACATTTGCCCAGAGTAAATCTTCGATCAAGGACCTCGACTTTGATTTTTCTATCTGAGATACACCTGTAATAAGGCTTTCGTATTTGTCCTGAGGCTCCTTTGGATCCAGACGGATCCGGAATTTAATGTTAGTCAGCTTGTAGTTGCTCACAAGGAAAAGGATTATCGTTTTGACAATGTCCGTTTCCGTGAAACCGCGGAATGCAGGTTCCAAGCGTGCAAGCCTTGAGGCTTCCGGAACCGGCTCGCTTATGTAAAGCACCTTTACGTCCTGTTTCGGCCGTATCAGCGGTCCTGCCTTCCTCTTCTCCTCGTTCTCGAAAAGAAGCGCCAAGTCGTCGAGATACTGGTTGTTGGTCCTGAACACCTTCCTCATTGGAAACTGTTCCTTCTGAATCAGATCGAAGGCGTATCTGTCGGTCACCCAGACCTCATCCGGTAGATAATTCATCCATGTGATGGGGATCTTGTTCCATATTTCCCTTGGCAGGAACCTTTGCTTGTAGAGGATCCAGTGATCGAGGACCGAAGCTGTCTTCACTTTGTTCTTCTTTGCATGAGCTATGGCCTTCTGTTCGAAATCCGACAGGAAGCTGGTACTGGTAAGCACAAGGTCGATGCTTCTCCTGTTGCTGCTTATGAAATCAAGCGGAACCATCTGCATTTTCCGGATCTTGCCCTCGAAGATCTTCACGGCCGGTCCTTCAAGGCAGAAGAAGTAGTTCTTGTTGGGTTTCGCCTTTATCATCGAGGATAGAATCTGGGCGCCCCCCTCCTCGGAGGAAACAACGAGTATGTTCCTTGCCTTGTCAACAGGCGAATGCATATGTTTGTTCTTCCAGTTTTTATGACCATGAATATACACCCATAAGCAGAATGAATCATTCCATAAGTGTTCGAATTTACGTCCTGCGGTCATATATTATTGATTATGAGGCATAAATTTCTTATATCAGTCGTTTTTATATTCCATGCGGCCATCTGCGCCGCAGTCGACCTGCCTCAGGTCAAGTTTCTGGACGAGAACGAGACTAAGAAGGAGATCGTCAATGATTCCCTCGCTCCCTACTTCAACCAGCTCCAACCAATGGAGATGTCAGCAAAGACCGGATCCCAGATCACCGGAGCCACGTTGGAGGAAATGCAGACTGAATGCAGAAAGAGATACCAGAATGCCGCAAGATCCTTCACCTATGATGAACAGGAGGTGATTAAATGGATGATCTCGCGCATTTATCCGGTCATGAAGAAGGAGTATCCCAAGTTCGCCGATACACCTTGGAGCTTTCTCAAGGTTGCCGACAACATTGAAGGTGGACTCCCGCATACCAGGGGCCACCATATAATACTTTCCGAAAGCTTCTGCAGGAGACTGCCAGCCGCCGTAAACAACATGAACTTCCTCGAACTTCTCATCCATGAACAGTTCCATGTGTTCCAGAGGCTGAACCAAGGTTTCTTCAATTCGTTGTATCTAAAGATCTGGGGCTTTGAAAAGGCTGAAAAGATAAACGGTTGCGACTGGCTCATCAGCCACCATCTCGCAAATCCAGATGCCCTCGACTGTACCTGGATCTTCCCTGTTAAAAATGGAAAAGATATCTCCTATATTCTTCCCCTTATAGTGTTTTCCGACGGAGAAAGTCTGAAAAAAATGCCCAGGGACTTCAGGATGATCGGTATTTCACTGGAGAAATCTGCTGATGGCTTTTCCGTGAAGCCACAACCTGAACAGGCCGGCAAACCCCTGTCGAAAGATCTCATGTCAATAAAGGAATACACTGATATCTACCAGAATCTGACCACCGACATCTACCATCCTGAAGAGGCCAGTGCCGATATCTTCGCCAAGATGATTATATTCGATTATCTCTACTCTACAGGCAAGATATCCAAGGAGAACTACGAGAAAACGGATCCGATAATAAGTAAGCTCCGGAGCTGGTTTAAAGACCATACAAAGAAAGAATAAAAAACCCCGGCTTTGGGCCCGGGGTTTTAAATTTCAATGAGAATGCAGCTTAGTCCCTGCTGCTGTAACTGCTGAAGCCGTAGCTGCTCATTCTGGGACGGCGTGCCGCACGGCGTTTCTTCTCGCTCGGTTTCTCATAATGCCTGCGGTTGCGGATCTCCTTGAGTACTCCTTCCTTGTCAAGCTTCTTCTTAAGCCTGCGGAGTGCACGGTCGATCTGCTCGCCTTTCTTCATCCTGACTTCGATCATCTGTCTTCACCCCCTTCACTTCTGCTATGGGTGGATATTAAGTATATTTTGAAAATCATGTTATCCAGTCAATTATTCTCACTCATATACAAAACCGGACTCGTCGATGAGCATGGTCTTGAGTTTTGTAAGCGCCTGGTTCTGGATCTGTCTGACGCGTTCCCTGGTCCTGCCGATCTCCTGGCTGACTTCCTCGAGGGTGCGTGGCTTGTTGCCATCGAGACCGAACCTCATCTTGAGGATCATCTTCTCCCTCTCGTCAAGGCTTTCCATCAGATTTGTCAGACGACCAACCGACTCGAGATCTCCAAGTATCCTGTCAGGTATCGACGCGCCCCTGTCGGGAATGATGTCCTGGAATTCGCCGTCCTCACCCTGCTGGATGGGATCATGAAGGGAGAACGTCCTGAGATCCGCGAGGCGGAGACCGGCAACCGTTCGTTCACTGAACTCAAGGTAGCTTGCGATTTCCGCATCAGTAGGCTCGCGACCAAGCTTCTCGGTGAGCTTGAGACGTGCGGATTTGATCTTGTTTATCTTACCGGCAGACTGTACCGGGATTCGGATTGTCTTGCTCTGGTTTGCAAGGGCACGGCGCATTGACTGCTTGATCCACCATGCGGCATATGAACTGAACTTCGCGCCTTTCGCGGGATCGAACTTTTCTACAGCCCTCATTAGACCGATATTACCTTCGGAAATAAGGTCAAGGAGCGGAAGCCCCAGGCCTTTGAAGTCATGAGCTATCTTTACGACGAGACGGAGGTTAGCTTTGATAAGGGTGGCACGGGCCTCTTCACGGAGTTTCGGATCGTTTCCATGAATTTTGGCTGCAAGCTCGACTTCCTCATCCTTGGTCACCAGGGATATCTGTCCGATATCCTGCATGTACACCTTCATGGTGTCGTTCTTGGAAAGTGAAGCCGCATCGTCTGCGGTTTCCCCTTTTTTGGCTTTTGCTCCACCATCCTTTGCCTTGTCCGCATCAGATTTCCTTGGTCTTCCGACCTTCCTCTTCACAGGAGTCGCAGAGGGTTCATCGGAGAAATCAATTTCTATCTCATCTTCTAATTCCTTATCTTCCCCTTTTTCCTTTTCAAGCGCGAGGAACTTGGCCTTTTTGGCCTCGGCCTTTCTGATGGCTGCCAATTCCTTCCTGGAAAGCTTCTTCCCTTTTGGCTTTACAGGAGGCACAGGTTTTGCAGCAGGCTTGGCTTTCTCAGCCTTTACCGGAATCTTCTTCTTTGCAGGAACAGGCTTTTTAGCCTTAACGATTTTCTTCTCAATCTTTTTCACAGGTTTCTTGGATTTCAAAACCTTTACGGCCTTTTTGACAGGCTTTTTCACCTTTGCTGGAACGGGTTTCTTAACGGATTTCTTCGGAGAAACAATTTTCCTGGCTGCAGGTTTTTTGGGGGTAGGTTTCTGGACTGGTTTCTTGACCTTCACTTTTTTGGGAGCTGGTTTTGCCTTCTTCACAGCTTTCTTGGAAGCTGCCGGCTTTGCTGATTTCTTTATTGCTTTCTTACTATTTTTGGCTTTCATAATACCTGCAAATTATGTTAAATTCCAAATACCCCCGAAAAGGAAACCCGATTTTAGCAAATCCTTGGACAAAAGCCTCTCTTCAAAGCTACATTTTGCCCAAAAAGGTTGTACTATACGTTATATACTATAAAAGTCAAAATAAATGAAGCATATCCACTGGAAAAAAGAACTTAATTTATGGATCTCCTCAGGAACTGAGGCTGGGACCAGCTTCCTGAACACCGATCCGGACACATCCTTGCCCTTGATTCTCAAGGCCTTATATGATTTTTCAGAATCAGCCATAATCATCGTCCCCAGATTGAGCATGGCTGAAAATATTTCCTCCAATCTTGAGTCCTGGTCCGGAATTTGTGGCAAGTTTCTACCACCTGTCCTAATTCCTGAAACAGAGGAGGGAGAACGCTTCATGCCGGAAAATGAGTTCCAGCGGATGAAGGCCCTCTATCTCGCCGCTTCAGGAGCAAAAGGCAATATCTTCGTCGCCAGTGCCATCTCGTTCACAACCCCGGTTCCTGATCTTGATTCACTCGGCAAGGGAACTATTAAGCTCGCAAAGGGGATGACTTTCAGCATAAAAGACCTTACGAAACGGCTTGTCGATATGGACTACGACGACGAGATCGAGGTCAACACGCCTGGAGAATTCGCAAAAAGGGGAGGGATCATCGACATATTCTCACCTGGAAGTGTAAATCCTGCAAGGATCGAATTCTGGGGTGACGAGATAAGCTCCATCAGGACTTTCTCCACCGAAACACAGCTTTCCCTCGAGAACATAGATGAATATACCGTTATTCTGCGCAACAGCTTCATATCGGGCAATAGCAGTTCTTCGTTCATGGACTACTTCAAGGGAAGGAAACCCAGGTTGATATTCCTTAATCCCGGTGAATCAATCACGCATCTCCAGAGATTCGGCAATGAGAAGTCAGAAGATATCTTCAAAGCGGCGTTGAATAATCCTTCCCTGAACATTGTCAGACTCCTCGATACAGCTGACTCATCATTGATTGAAAACGGCATCGACTGCGACTGTATTTCTCCGGTTCTTGAGATCCGGAAGAACATTTCCGGTGAAACTGAAGGTGCTTATGCCAGCCTGATGAGAAAATTGATAGCAGGCCAGCTCAATTCATGGCTTGCTGACCAATACAAGGTCGCCCTGCTCGGTTCAAACGAGAGCAGCCAGGAACGCATTGTTTCATGGTGCAAGGAGAATGGAATAGATAAGAATTCCGTTGAAATCGACATCTCCGAGATCAATTCCGGATTCGTCCTGCCTTCCGTCAAGCTTGCAGTCCTGACGGAAAGGGAGCTTTTCCTCATGCCTCACCAGCGGTTTGCGAATTTCGCACCTGCAAAAAAACTCAAGGAATCGCTGAAATCCAAGGGAATTCCTCCACTCGCAGACATTGAAGAAGGCGATTATGTCGTGCATAGCGAATACGGGATAGGTCTTTTCAAGGGCCTAAGGACAGTGGAGGAAAAGGGCGTTTCCCAGGAAATGCTCAAGCTGGAGTTTGCCGATGATGTCACTGCATATGTCCCGCTCTGGCATGCCGACATGGTCTCAAGGTATACCGGTGCCGGAAAAAGCATGCCTGTACTGAGCAAGATCGGCAGCAGGAAATGGATGAAGTCCAAGATCGAAGCCGCCCAATCTGTTCGCGGACTTGCAATCGACATGCTCAGGATACAGGCATTGAGATCCCACAGTTCCGGATTCTCATTCCCGAAGGATGATTCCGACCAGCACGGTTTCGAACAGCTGTTCCGTTTCCCAGAGACGCCAGACCAGAGGAAGGCCACTGACGACATAAAGAAGGACATGTGTTCCCATGTCCCTATGGACCGCCTCCTTTGCGGCGATGTCGGTTATGGCAAGACGGAAGTTGCAATGCGAGCCGCCTTCAAGGCCGTGTCCAATGGAAAACAGGTAGCTGTGCTGGTTCCTACGACCGTGCTCGCACAGCAACATCTCTACACGTTCTCCGAACGTTTCTCGGAATTCCCATTCATCATCGAGATGCTCAGCCGTTTCAGGACGACAGGTGAGCAGAAGAAGATACTGCAGGATCTTTCCGAGGGAAAAATCGACATCATCATCGGCACTCACAGGCTGATCCAGAAGGATGTTGGCTTCAAGAACCTTGGAATGATAATCGTCGACGAGGAACAAAGGTTCGGTGTCGAACACAAGGAACGTCTCAAGCATCTTAGGGCAACAGTAGACATTCTCACGATGACAGCTACACCGATCCCGAGAACCTTGTATATGGCGATGACAGGAATCCGCGATTTAAGCACGATCATGACCCCGCCAGGACTCCGTCTGCCGGTCCAGACAATCGTCTGCAAGTATGATGACAGGCATATCCACGAGGCGATTTCGCGCGAAGTCCAGAGAGGCGGACAGGTTTTCTATCTCCACAATAGGATAAGCACCATCGAAAACACCTGCAAAAGGCTCAAATATCTTATACCGTCTGCGAACTTCGCAATCGGCCACGGACGCATGCCGGAACACGAACTTGAAAAGGTCATGATGGACTTCATAGACGGCAAGACCGATGTTCTTGTAAGCACCACAATCATCGAATCAGGCCTCGACATCCCCAACGCCAATACGATAATAATTGAAAGGGCTGACAGGTTCGGCCTAGCGGAATTATACCAGTTAAGGGGGCGTGTCGGCAGATGGACACGTCAGGCATATGCGTACCTCCTCCTTCCTCCACATACGATCCTTGAGGGGCCTGTACGGGAGAGGATAAGCGCGATCAGGCGTTACACTCATCTCGGTGCCGGATTCAAGCTTGCGATGCGGGATCTCGAGATCAGGGGTGCCGGCAACATCCTTGGCGCAGAACAGAGCGGTCACATCAACAGGATCGGCTTCGATCTGTATTGCAGCCTTCTCAAGTCGACAGTATCAGAAATGAAGGGCAGACCGGAAAAGTTCCTACCACAGACGGATATGTTCTTCGACTTCATCGATTTC
>CAZRKP010000017.1:0-95632 GCA_964600895.1 uncultured Victivallis sp. | reverse complement strand
CGAGACCTTGTGAGTGAGGAAGATGAGCTTGAAGGACGCAGACTGCTACTGACTCCCTACTTGCCATTCATTCCGGACAGACTTCTGGAGAAGGCGTTGGCAATGGTGAAAAGAGGAGGCACATGGATCGTCGGTCCATTAAGCGGTTGCCGTACGGAAAACCATACGCTTTATACTGAATCCGCCCTCATGCCTGAACTGGAAAAGGCCGCAGGAGTAAGGACAATTTATACTTTTTCCCCTACGAACAATGGGATATCAGGGACAGCGTTCGGCATTAAAGCTCCGCTTTCACTGTGGAGCTCCTTCTTCAGGTCTGAAGGTGCCCGTGTTTTAGGGGTCATCGACGATACAAGGCTTGCCGGTCTCTCCTTCATTACTGAGAATAAATATGGAAAGGGCAAGATCGTCATGCTTGGCTCCATGCCTTCCGGAAATTCCGGGAAACAGCTCCTCGGGAAAATGCTTGTTCATTATGCCGGTGAGCTGCGGATTTCGCAGAAGCTTGATGTGCCCGAGGGGAATCTTGCCGTTCCTCGCAAGTCGAATAATGGAAATTTCTGGATCGTGATCAATTTGGATGGCAGGGGATGCAAGTTCAAAAATAGGGAAAATGGAACCGAGAGTATTGAATCTTACGGATTCAAGATTATTAGAGGTATCCGTTAGATATACCATATTAAAAGGAAATCTCCCATGTTGCTTTCAATGTGCTCTGATTATGCCCGGGACAAAGGTTGTGCGGAACAGGACCTCAGGATAATTTCCGAAGCTGGATTCGATGGCATCCAATGGATACACCAATGGAGCACCGACTTTATCTACACGGCTCCTGAAATAAGGCAGATCGCAAAGTGGCTGAAGAAATTCAACCTGAGGCTCTTCGATCTGCATGGAACAATTGGCGCTGAGAAAAAATGGTATTCTGAAATCGGATACGAGCGTGAAGCCGGTGTTGAGATTGTAAAGAACAGGATAGATATGACCCTCGAACTCGGAGGCAATGTAGTTGTAATGCATGTTCCAAGGCTTATACAGGAAAATTACAGCAAATGGAAACAGCTCAGAAGATCCCTCGATGAACTGGAAAAATATTGCACTGGGAAAAATGCCAGGATTGCAATCGAGAACCTCTTTTTCGACGAGTTCAACGGCATATCTGAACTTATGGGTGAATACTCACCGGATTACCTTGGCATATGCTATGATTCCGGACACGGCAACATGGGGGGAAGGGGACTGGAGCATCTTGCGAAATTCGCAGACCGGCTGATATCGCTGCATCTGCATGACAACAATGGTTTCGACGATCAGCACAAGCCTCTTTTCTCTGGAACAGTTGACTGGGAGAAGCTCTCATCGATAATTGCAAAATCATCCTATGACGGTCCTCTTACCCTCGAGACCGGCATCAGGAACTCAGGAATCTCAAGCGAGATCCTCTTCATGAGGCAGTCCTTTTCCAATGCAAAGGAACTTGCCGGGATGATTGATGCGAAAAAGACAAAAACGAAAAGACGGGAAACAGGAAAGAGGAAGGAAAAATAAGGCTGGATTCGGTATGCGGACAGCAGTTCCGAAGTAATTGTAAAAAATTATCTTTTTTTCTTGACGCGGTGTAAATGCGGAATATATTATTGTTCTGTTGTGTTTTATTATTCATTGGGAAATACAAAATTAACCAAAATGATAAGAGGTAAGTAATGAGACTTGCAAAGAAAGCTCTTCTGGTCGGCATGGTGCTCGCAGTCACCGCTGTCATTGCCTTTGAAGTCAACGCAGGTGATCCTTTCAGGAAACTTGGCAGGGGTGTTGTGAATGTTGCGTTTGGAGCACTTGAGATTCCTATGAAGGTTTATGATGTGAACAAGGACGAGGGTGGACTTGCCGGTTGTACATACGGTCTTTTCAAGGGCATTGGCTACTGCATCGCCCGTGAAGTCATTGGCGTCATCGAGATAGTTACATTCCCGATGCCTCTGCCGGGGGCGACGGACAGCAAGCGTGATGCTGGCTGGGGATATGGACCTTTTATCGAGCCTGAATGGGTTGTCGGTCCTGACCATGACATCTATAACATAATATATCAGGACTTCCCGGAGAACTGATACGGCACAGTAGAATCTGAAAAAATTTCGCCCCGCCGTAAGGCGGGGCTTTTTTATCCACTATTTTAAAAAAGAGGTTTCATATGTTCGAAAATAAGAATATCAAGGTAGTAGACTGCACCATCAGGGATGGTGGCCTGATCAACAAGTGGAAATTCTCGAAAGAGATGGTCAGGAAGACATTCCTGGCACTTGATGCGGCCGGCGTAGATTACATGGAGATGGGATACAGGGCTTCGGAGAAGCTTTTCCCGCCGAAGGAATTCGGTCCGTGGCGCTTTACAAAGGACGACGTTGTCAGGGAGATCGTCGGTGATGTGAAGACAAATATGAAACTGGGAGTGATGGTCGATATAGATCGCGTTGATCCGGACGACCTGCTTCCTGCTTCAGAATCACCTCTCAGCTTTGTGAGGGTGGCGACCTACCTCAAAGACATCAACAAGGCCGTTGCCCTGGCGAACCTTATTAGCGAGAAGGGTTATGAGTCCTTCATCAACATCATGGCGATCTCAACCGTTAACACCTTCGACCTCGAGGAGGGGCTCCGTCAGATCGAGAACGAGACGAAAGTCACTGCAGTATCGGTCGTTGACAGCAACGGCGCACTATATCCGCGCGACATTGAGAACCTCGTATCCGTATACAAGAAGGAACTCAAGACCAAGAAGACCGGGTTCCATGCGCACAACAACATGCAGCTGGCATTTGCAAACACGATCCAGGCACTGCATTCAGGTTCGGCATTCTGCGACGTCACCATAAACGGCATAGGCCGTGGCGCTGGGAACTGCCCTCTTGAGCTTCTGGTTGCATGTCTGCGTGATCCAAAGTACAAGCTCGAGCCAGTGCTCCAAATCATTCAGGATGTCTTCGTGGAGCTTCACAAGGAGATCGAATGGGGCTATATCATTCCCTACATGATCACCGGTGTCCTCAACGAACATCCGCGCGTCGCCATTGAGGTCAGGAATTCCCCGAGGAAGGATCTGTATGCCGATTTTTACAGGCATCTCACGACTCCGGAATGCTTCGAAAATAAATGAATTTGAACGGCGGAAATCTTGATAAAATTTTCCGGAAGGACTATGTTAGTATTTCTTTTGTGATTCCATGCAAGGGGAGACAATGTATCGCAATCCAGTTTTAGTTCTAATCTTGATCTGTTTTTCAACCATGACAGCTTTTGCGTATGCGGCTGAGAAGAAGGAGGATGCCATACTCAAGAGGGCTTGGAATGAATACAAGTTTCAAGAATTCAAAAAGGCGAAGAAGCTCTTCGAGGATGCCGAACAGAATCCAGCCAACAAGGAGGAACTTTTTCAGGCACTTGTCGGTCAGGCATTCTGCTTGCAGTTTGGGCAGAAGAACAGCGTGACTGCCGATGATTACCGGAAGGCTGTGGCACTCTACGAGCGCTGCCTCTCCGAAGCCGAACCGAATCACAGATTGATCCTCTTCTGGAAGGCTATGAAAGCAGAATGCCTCTATAAGATTTCTGTTTTCGAGTCGGAGCAGGAGAAGCTTTCCGAAGCCGAGGAGCTCTGGAAGGAGATAGAGAGCACCGACAAGACTAACATCTTTGCACAGGACGCCGCCCTTTCTAAGGCGGTCATGCAGTCCACCGATGTCAACCTCCCAAAGGTTACCGCATATTGCACTGAGATGGAACAATATATCTCTCCATACGTCACCGGGGTGAAGAAAATAGATTCAACAGGGACCGACAAAGCCTTCATACTCGCCCCTGTCATGGCAAACTACATATTCAATATATATTACTGGCGCGGTGACTACATGAAGAGCCTGGACTACCTTGTATCATACTGCAGATTCGGGCCGACAAGCTTCCAATACAAGGCTACCGCATATTTCAAGGCCGCAAGGATTGCCGACAAGCTCGGAGACAAGGCTACAGCGATAGAATACTACAAGAAGCTTTCTACTGAATGCAAGAGCGACAGCAGGTCTTTCTTTTCCAGGACCCGTGTGAACATACTCAACTCCGAAGGGGGCCCTCAGGTTCCACCAAAAACTGAAGGAGCCAGGAACTGATGGCCGAAAACAAACCAGGTGAAGTTGAATCAAGGCTTTCCTTTGTGAACTACATAGGGCTGGGCATCCTCCTGATCTGCTATGTCGGAGCCCTTTGGAACGTTTACAAGATCAAGGAGGACGAGGTCTTCCTGAAGAAGAAGGTCATTAGGATTTGCCATTGGCAGCTTGAGCTTGGGGTCAAGGACGCCCTGCAGAAGATGGCCGACGATTATGAGAAGCTTCATCCCGACAGGAAAGTGATACAGTTGCCTGTCACCGAACGCGCATATGCCCAGTGGGCGACGACACAGCTCATCGGCAGGACCGCTCCTGATCTTGTCGAACAAGGTTTTTTTGATGTGAAGCTTTATCTTGGACGCTACTTTCAACCGATAACTGACGAACTTCGCCAGCCGAATCCATACAACAAGGACAATGAATTCAAGGATACCCCTTGGATGGACACCTTCAACGATGGACTGCAGAACAGCTACATTCCGGAACTTCTTGATTATTATTCGGTCGGATTCAGCCAGTTTACGGTCAGGGTGTTCTACAACAAGACGCTCTATAAGAAGATAATTGGCACTGAAACCCCTCCGAAGACGCTGGCTGAGCTTTTTGGCGCCTGCGACAAGATACTGGCATATGTAAAAACCAGGAATGCCGATGTCGATGCGTTTAACAATTCCCAGTCTAAAAAGAAGGGATTTATGGCTTTTTTCTCCAAGCCTTTGCAGAAAATAAAATCAAGTCTTGTTCCTATTGCCTCCTCCAGATACCAGGTCGGGCATTTTAAAACCCGTTACGGAGGAATGTTTTCGGCTGACCGCTGCCAGGAATTGGACTACGGCTTCGACGGGAACGCGACTTCAATTGATATGATAAAGGCGCTTGTCAGCGGTGATCTCAAGGTGCAGGATGAAAAGTATAAGATCTACAACGAACTTGTAAGGAAACTCTCAAGCTATTTCAATCCCGGTTTTATGTCTATCGACAGGATGGATGCTGGTTTCTCATTTGTCCAGGGCAATGCTGTCATGATCACATCTGGCAGCTGGGACGCGAGTTCATATGAGAAGAAGATCAAGGATCAGCCTTTTGGCGACATCATAGTTTCCGTTGACGGCAAAACCGTTTCGAATTCCGCAGACGCAGTCAAGTATCTTGATGAGGCGAGGAAGAATCCCGGCAGCCCCGTCCATTTGCTTGTTGAAAGGGAAGGGGCGCAGAAGAAAATTTCCCTTGTTCCGGTCAAAGGTGCGGACATCTGGGCCTCAATTGGTGTCGAAATACAGGATGTGCAGGGCTCTAAGGGAATGGTACCGGTTGTCGCAGACGTTGACTCCGCCTCTCCGGCCGAACAGGCGGGTATTGCAAAGAGAAGGACCTTTGAAATGGGCATCTTTGACTTTCCCATGCCGACCAAGGACGATCCAGTATATGGGAAATATGTCGTCGGGAGGGTCTTTGAAAGTTCCAGTACCAGTTTTCCTTTTGGTCTGACAAAGTTTACCCAGCATAAGGATGAATGTATAGACTTCCTGCAGTTCTGCACCACACCTGAGAATAACCAGAAGCTTAATGAGATTGCGCAGTGGATACCCGCCGTGAAGGGTGCTAAGCCCATCAAGTTCCTGGAACCATTTGCCCCCAACTACGATGGATATTGGGGCTATCTCAATTTTAACACCATTGGCTCCAAGACGGACATCAAGGAGAAACAGATCTTTTGGCCGTATATATCCGGAGATACCGACTATGCCAAGTATATAGGGGTTTTGAGCGACGACCTGCCAAGGACTGTGGCAGAGGATTATGTTGAACTGCTTAAAAAAACAAAGGAAGCCGTTCCTGACAAACAGGTCCTCCGCAGCCAGTTCCTGGCACAATACCTCTTCCCGGAAAGCTTCATCGATGAGAAGACGGACGACGTATCAAATATGCCGAAAGCGCTTGAGAAGAAGAGGAGAGAGGCAGAGATTAAATTTGCCGCGAGCTGGGACAACCTTGTTGGATTCGCCCTGGAGGAAATGAGAATAAGGGCCATGATGCAGCCGTGCTTCAAGGACAGGGACAGGAATGCTTTCAGCAAGGCCTTCTTCACGGAACTCGACCGTATCTCCGGAATGTCGTCAGCACCGAAAGGAAATTCAAAATAATATGCCAAGGGATATCGGATACAAACGGTTGAAGCATTATTGGAAGCTCTATTTCTTTCTAGTTCCGAGTGTGCTGCTTGTGGCGGTATTTTCCTATTATCCTGCCGTCAGCGCCATGTACCATTCCTTTTTTAGGTGGAACGGCGATGACATGAATTATTATGTGGGTATGCAAAACTTCAGGAGCCTGCTTGGAATCATATTCCCCTGGATTCTTGTTTTTATCGCATTCTACGCAGTAATCCTATATGCGAAGGAGGATTCATCCAGAGCCACCGTAGTCCGTGTAGCTGCCAGCGTCTTATCGATGATCATAACCGCCGGAGTCCTGGCGTTCAATGGATTTGCTTTTGAGGTCAAACCAACCGACAAACTGCTCACAATAAATTTGGTAAATGCCTCCGCAGTTCTCGGAACCGGCCTCATTGTCTGGGGAAGCATATTGCTCTTTGTCCAGTATTTTGTCAGCGATGAAAACGACCGGAAATGGATCTACCTGTCCGTTCCTGCGGGATTCATCGCTGCATCTTTCATGAGGGCAATCGGCTTTTCTGAAATATTCTCATATTCCTTCATTATGCTTGTTGCAGGCATAATCATCTGGTTCATTCCGGCTATGGAGAACCTCAAAACAATTGACGGTGCAAGAACTTTCCACGCTTTCACTGCCCTCTCGATATCATTCTGGGCCCTCGGAGCATATGGCGGAGGTGACAGGATAATGTGGGGTGGCTTTTCAGTCCTTGCCATACTGATCGCCTTCAATATCGTAAAGATGGTTCCATCCATTATTACCGCTGTCGTGGTCCACAGGATCAAGAATGATACAATGAACTACTGGTACAGGGTACTCTTCGTGATCCCAATGATTATTCCCGGCATGGTCTACCTTCTGATCTGGAAGTTCTTCTTCAATCCTAACGAGGGTATATTCAACAGGGTGCTGATATATACGAAAGTAATGGACGTACTTGTATATCTCGATGGAATCCTCGGTTGGGGAGGGCTGTTCAAGGAAGGGGTAATGCCCGTCTGGCTTGGGAACGAACACCTTGTCCTTCCGGCGCTGATCCTCTGGGGATTCCCATGGGTTGGCGTTGTGGGCGTACTCATCTATCTGGCAGGACTCCAGGGAATTGATGCCAGCGTGTATGAGGCAGCAGATCTCGACGGTGCCTCTCCGATACAGAAATTCACCCACATTGAACTGCCACTGATAATGACTCAGGTCAGGATAAATCTCGTCCTTATGGTCATTGGAACCCTCCAGGCCTATGCGCATATCCTGATACTTTTCGACATAGATGGCGGACCTAACGGCAAGCTGATGATACCTGGCCTCTATATGTTCCGTGAAGCGTTCAGGTCTGGAAATGCCGGATACGCATGTGCCATTGGTCTTGTCATCTTCTTCCTGATTCTCATACTCACTGAACTAAACAATCGTTACATACGAGTGGAGAAATAAGAAAACATGAAACTCAACGCCTACAGGACAAAGACAGTAGTATATGAGATATTGAAACATTTCTTCATCCTCTTCATCCTCTCGATGTCTCTTTTCCCGTTCTATGTCATGATCGCCACCAGTGGTAAGACCAATGCCCAGTTCGTCGGAAATCCCTGGTCGTTCATGTTCCCCTTCCACTTCGAGAACTACGCCTATGCATGGGGCATGGTCTATAAATACATTTTCAACACGATATTCATATGTGTGACGACCATCTTCTTCACGATGTTCCTGACCTTGAACGCAGCCTACTTCTTTGCAAGGTTCAGGATGCCGGGCTCACGGTTCTTCTGGTACTTCTTCCTCGTACTCATGCTTATGCCGGGAATTGCCAACCTGATACCCTTGTTCGTCCTCCTCAAGGACTTCAACCTGCTCAATACTTTCTGGGCCCTGATTATCGTGCATGTCGCCGGAGGACAGGTCGTCCAGATCTACATTTTAAGGAACTTCATAGAGGACATACCGCAGGATCTGTTCGATGCCGCCGAAGTCGATGGCGCATCGCACCTCCAGCAGGTCTACAACATAGTCTTCCCGATGTCGGGAAGCATCCTGTCCACCCTTGGAATCCTGCAGTTCATCGGACTGTGGAACGATTATATACTCCCTCTCGTCGTCATCCGTGACGACAGTATGCTTCCGATGGCTGTCGGTCTTGTCAGGATGGATTCGCAGTATGTGAAGGAATGGGGGCATCTCATGGCCGGTTATACGCTCGCCAGCGTCCCGATGATCTTGATATTCCTCTTCACAATGAGACTGTTCGTGAAAGGACTCTCCGCCGGCGCAATCAAAGGATAATTTCTGCCGATGCGGAAATTATAAAACATGAGCGAGACTAAGCACAATCTGGTAAGACATAGTTCAGGGGTCTCTCTCGCCACGATAGCTTCCCGCATACTCGGACTCGTCCGTGAGATGTTGCTCTCCAGGATCATAGGCGGCAAGGAACTGATGACTGCCTGGGCCATGGGGTTTATGATTCCCAACCTGCTGAGAAGACTGCTGGGGGAGGGAGCCCTCGGTACCGCCATCGTCCCGATAATGACCTATACCTTCGAACGCGAGGACAAGGATTCCGCCAGGAAGAAACTCACAGTTATCACCGCTGTTTTGGGTATTGTCCTGGCAATCATATGCGTGCTTGTTTCGGGAATAGCACTCCTGGCTATCCCATTTTTGGAATCGGCTCCGGCGCGTGTACTGATGACTTTCAAGCTGATTCCCATATTGATGCCTTATTCATTCTTCATCTGCCTGATCGGAGTATTCGGCTCTGTTATGAACAGCATGAACAGATATTTCCTTCCGGCAGTGGCATCCATCACTCTCAATATGGTAATGATCCTCTGCCTTGTTTTCGTCTGTCCGTATTACAGTGGAACCCCGATCAATATGATCTATGCTCTTTCCATAGCCGTACTGGCCTCTGGTGTGCTACAGCTCGTGATGATGCTCTGGCTGCTCGAACGAGATGGTATGCTGCCCTCTGTCCGAGTGTCATCGATATTATCACAGCCAGTGGTGAAGGAACTGTGGCATTTGACACTCCCGGGAATGATTGGAGCCTCATTCCTGCAGATCAGTTTCGTGATTGATAGGACCATGGCATGCTATATAAGCGATTATGCCGTTCCGGCACTTTATTTCTCCGACAGGCTGATTGACCTTCCCATCGGCGTCTTCGCCGTGGCAATGGGCTCTGTCGTCCTGACGGAGCTCTCTAGATATGCGGCCAGAAATGACATTCAGGGCATGCTCGCATCCTTCAAGCATGCCCTGGAGAACATCTTATTCCTATGCATTCCGGTCGCACTTTTCATACTTGTCTTTAGCAAGCCACTGGTCCATGTGTTCTATTTCGGAGGTAAGTTCGGGGAACGCGAAGTTGCGGAGACTGTCTGGGCGATGTTCTTCTATTCACTTGGAATCCCTGCCTTCTCCGCCGTGAAGATAGTCGTTTCCGGATTCAACGCGAGGAAGGACATGAAGACGCCGGTGAAGGTTGCCGTATCCTGTATCGTCCTTAACATAATCCTCAACTTGATTCTTATGTGGCCTCTTAGACAGGGAGGGATTGCGCTTTCGACTACAATATGTTCCTTCGTGAATTGCTCGGTTCTGCTGTATCTTTTGAAAAAAGAGCTTGGGACAATTCATCTCCGGCTGATCATCCCATCGGTCGTAAGGACATCGCTTATTTCGCTCTATGCTCTCGGGGTGGCTTATCTCGTCTATATGAATATCATATGGATGCAGATCAAGTTCCTGCCACGTGACATAATACCGCTGGCGATAACCGGTTCCGTATTCGTCCTGCTCTACGTAGTAGTCTCAGTGGTCTTCGAAAGCCCTGAAGCCAGAGAATGGCTGAAGCTTCTTCGCCTCAGGAGCGTTTCCAGAGATTAGCTCAACGTCTAATTTCATACGCGAAACAGGGAGTCTCCAGTGCAAGCGTGTCGGCCTTGAACTTGAGCGTTCCATCTGCTGAGAACTGCGACTTGACCTCTCCGAGTTGTTTACCAGAGATATCTGTCGCATAGACTTTGGGCTGTGGACCTGTTGCAATCTTGAGGGAAATTTCCACCTCGCCTTTCCTGGCGAGATGAGGTGTCGTACCCCAGGTCTCAAGCAGGTTCATCTTGTTGCTCGCAAATTTTATCTTGCTGTTCTGCGCATCGGTGAGATGCAGGACGAGGATTCGTGAGGAGTTCTTCAGGTCCTTCCCGTCTACTGATGTTGCGCATACCACAACGGGCTTGTCCATGTTCTCAATAGAGAGCGCAGCGCCTTCCATCTTCCCCTTGGAGCCCAGTACGAACACCTCGCTCTTCGGTGTTACGACCTTGAAGGTCCCCGCAGACTTGTCTATCTCCATTTCGCCTGTGGAGCTCCTGGCGAACCCTTTATCAACGTCCAGCGCTCCCTTCTTGAAATCACATGCGGACTTGATCTTTTCTGCGGCTTCAGATTCACTGCCTTTTTCCATTGTGTCTATTTTGACTACAGGAACGGTGGACTTGAGATTCAGGTTCTCCATCGTAATGACGGCGGTGCTGTTTTCAGGCAATTTCAAGCTGCCGTTGTCGATGACAGTTCCACTGCGCCCGACGAATCCCAGTTCATGTGCAAGTTTCGGATAATTCAACGAGGCCTTTGGATCGTCCATGTATTTAGAGGAAATCACGACAGGGAATGATATATCCGAAGTCTTTATGTCCCCTCGCAGGAAAAGAAGAAGGCCGATCCTGTCAGAAAGGTAGTTGATTGGATCCGATGCGACATCGAAATATCCGCCCTGGACGTCCTTCATAATGGAATCCCTGTTGTGTGAATATGCGAAGCGGTAGAGACCGTCCCAGTCCTGCAATGCTGCAATTGCACCGGTTACAGGTCCGCTTTCACCCCTGTATGTGTTCGGTACGGCCCAGTTGAATTCTGTTATCATGAATGGCTTGCCGAATATCCGAGAATGCATCATGCGGCCGGGGGTCGAGAGGAATCCGGATAGAGCACTGGAATTCTTCACGCCGGAAGGAAGCGACCATGGTTTGATCGGGAATGATGGGTGGTCCCAGTAGAAATGATTGTCGACGTAGTCATATTTCTCCCTCATCAGCGCCATCGGGATATTGTCCCACATGTTCTGGTCTGAAAGCAGGGCCTTGGTTCCAATCCCTGCAAGGAACTTGCGCATCCTGGCGAATGAGTTGTCGTTGGTCTCAATGAGGAATTTTTTCATGAGATGAGTTTTTGTCTCGCTGTCGGCTGAATCAAGGTTCTTTTCCTTCAGCCATGTGGCGAACTTCTCCTCGTATACCTTCTTGATATCCGGTGATGAAGTCCAGCATGACATGATGGTGTTCTCATTGACAAGGCTGATCGTGATAAGAGCTGGATCATCTTTCCACTTCATTCCTGTGTAAGGATTGACATGTTCAAGGAGGTTACGGGAGAAAGTCTCCCAGTTCCTGTATGCCGAGTCAAGAACGGGTATCGCTGCTTTGAAATCGTTGTGCTCTGTTATCGCCCTGTTCAATTCGGGTATTTCTCCCGCTTTGAGTCTTCTGGAGATGTAAAGATCTATTGTGATGTAGATGCCGCGCTTCTTCAGGGCCGCGAAAAGATACTCAAGCTTGTCCAGATTCTCAGGATCAAGTTCTGTTGTCGTATCCTTGTTCCTTGCGGCAAGATCGTTGTCGAAATGATGGAAGCGGACGGAGTTGTATCCGCTCATCGCCAGCCTGTCGGCAAGCTTGTCGCAGGTCTCCTTATCAAGATAATTGGCGGTGAAGCAGAGGTTCACGCCATAGAACCTGATGGGGGCGTCGGATTTGTTCTCGAAGACAAATTTTCCGTTGACTATCTTTATCGCTCCATATTTTCCAGCAGGGGCATCCGTGAGGAAGGAAAAGTCCAGAACGGAATCCTTAACAATGTCCTTCGTGAATTCAAATGGCTTCCATTCCTTGGACGGTACTATGTAGAACGGGGCGGCAATGCTGGTCGGAAGTTCATCGTTTGAACCTGATACTGCGACGATCATCCAGACGCCTGTCCCTGCGCTTTCGAACTTAATGCTGGTGATGGGTTTCTGTTCAAGGTTGAATGAGGAAAGGAAGAGTCCTACATATGAGCTCTTATTTTCACCGGTCCACGCGATCTGTCCCTTGGGTAGCGACGTAGGGCTCCACCAGTTGCCAACATGATCCTTTGCAATGACAGGAATTGTTGAGCTCGTGCCGTCATTATAGGTTACGAGTATCTTGCCTACCTCGACCTTGTTGCTTGGCGGCCAGGCGAGTGCATGAAGGATGCAGAGTTGCTTGAACGGTCCTGCGTTGACAGCAGTCTCAGCTGATTTTGGGAAATATTCACGTTCAGGTCCGGCAAGCACAATGCATGACTTGCCATTATTGGACTTCGGATCAATTATTTCAAAGCCTGCCCCACCGAATTTTTTCATGCCGGGCACGATCATCCTAAGATCATTCTCAGGCCCTTGATCTGTCCAACCGCCCTTCTTGTCTCCGTCGACATCGTCTGCAAAACCCATGTTCACTGCCGACTTGATGGAAATTGGGCTGGTCTTATACGGTTCTGAAGATATCTTCAATGAAAGCTTCGCTTCTGGAGTTTCCTTCGAGAATCTAAGCCTTATTGTATAGCTTTCATGGGAAAACTTCCTGTTGTCCTGTACGAGAATTCCCCCATCTCCTTCGATTACCAGCTTCGAATTTGCACCTGCAAGGATGAACTTGCCAAATTTCTCCTTCGATATGATCTGCACCTTGTCCTGGAACTCAGGGGGAAGAATGATCTTGTCATTGCCAATTTCAATTTTCCTTCCGGAATAAAACTCGATCGGCAATGAGAACTGCAATGAGATCTCGTTTGTCGGGATTGCCTTGTCGGTTTTCAAGGTGCATTCATAGGAGATCGATGACGGTGAAAGATTCTCTATCTTTTCCAATATCTCATATGTTCCATCCTTGACTGTGAATTTTCCCTTGAGGATGTTGGCATTTCCTTCCTTCTTGGGATACCCGGCATCAGGAGTGATGCTCTTTTCACCCTGGTTCGACGACCCCCAGTCGGTATTGTAATGGATGATGGCTCCCTTCAAGTCATCAATCACGAAGGTACCGTCCTTGGAAATCTTGAACTGGCTCCCCTTGTCCTGGGCGAATAAGGTTGCTGCTGTCATAAGAACTGTGGCTCCTGCGATTAGCTTGAAGGTCTTCATGTGCTCCCCTGTTTATTAAAGCAATTTGAATGGATTTGATATGAAAGAAAGAAAATTAGCACAAGACGTGTAAAAGTAAATTGGGATAACAATGAAGACTGAGGTTACTTTGGTTTTTCACCCGGGGCGTCCTTGTCTTCTTTTCCAGTTTCAATCCTGGCGCTTGCGCGGAGCTTGTCAACAAAATCTCCGATCATTTTGTTTTTCCTCATGTCGATGAGAGCCTGCTGGATTTCCTGCCTGACCTCTTCAAAATCACGGGCATGCGCAGGTTTCTTGTCGAAAACCTTGACGATATGGATTCCGAACTCGGTAATGAAAGGTTCGCTTACTTCGTTGACCTGCATGGAGAATGCCTTATCCTCGAAGTTCTGCACCATCTGGCCCCTGGCGAAATATCCGAGATCGCCATTACTGTCTCGGCAGTGTGAGCTCTGCGAGGCAAGGACATTGAAATCCTCGCCATTGAGAACCCTATCTCGGAGGTTCCTGAGCTCGCAAAGGATTTCCATTTCGTTTTTTGATGCATCAGGCCTCATGAGTATGTGGGAGGCCCTGACCATTTCAGGAACCGTGAAATCAGCAATATTTTTTTCGTAGAAGTCCTTTGCCTCATTTTCATTGACATTGGCATCGCGGCTCAGTTCATCAATGAGATTCTCATATCTTATCTGGTCTCCGAGTTCGGACTTTATCCAGGATGTATCCTTGTCCTTGTATCCTGTCTTTTCCTGGAACTTGGCACGGCCTCCGAACTTGCTGAGAAGTTGCTTGTAACGCCTGTCAACTTCGGCGGCGTCGGCTGTCTTGAATCTTTTTCTTGCCTCCTGGATAAGCAACATTTTTTCAATTGCGTTTTCACGGGCATCATCCTTGAGCTTTGATTCGTCAGGGGGCTTCTGCCCATGGGAGGTATAACGGGATTTCAGTAGTTCCAGTTCATGCCGAAGCAGCCTGTTGGGGATCCTTTCTCCATTTACCTTTATCATATGCATATCCTTTATGGTATTCGTTTGTTTTTTTATTTTGAGTCTTGTTTGGAGTTTGGATTTTGGAGCTTGGAATTTCCGTTCCACGGCTCTCCGAGGGTTGTCAGTTTTCGGTCGGTGATGAGCAGTATGAAGCCATGGTCCAATGCTCCTTTGCGGGATGCCTCCTTCGCATTCTCATTCGTCCCGTATTCTATCAGGAAGACGGGTTTTCCGGCCTTCTTGATTATTGAAAGATGCTCGAGTCTGTCCTTCACGTCCTCAGGCTTCCTTATCTTATTCCCTTCCGTAAAGAGATCCTCAATGCCGATGGCGTTGATTGACTTGACGAATCCGGGATCTTTCAGAAGCTGGGAACCATTCTGAGGGATGACTATGAAATCCTTTTTCCTTTCTCTTGCGAAATCCGCAATCTTTGCTATCCATGCGATCATGTCCTCACGGTATGTCTTTCCAGTGTCAGGATCTTTCCTGTCGTCCTGCCAGTCTTTCTTCAACTTATCATACTCGAAGAATTCGAATGCGTCCACTATGTCGAGATAGACACCATCAAATCCCTGTGTCAATATCCTGGATATTTCGTCGAGAATTATCTTCTGCCATTCGGGCTTCCAGTATTTTACCTTGTAGTTGCCGGCCCAGTCGGGATTTACTTCGCAGAGGAAATCTGGGGCTCCGTTGTCCGGCTTCCCATCTTTATTTGCATCCCATTCCTTCTTCCAATAAATCCGGTAGTCCTCGGCTTCACCGATCGATATGTATGCGACAACTTTCCTTCCCTCTAAACCACTGCGTATCTCTTTGATCTCCTCCTTTGACCAACGCCCCCCATCCCCGGCACCTACCTCATATGATGCATCTATCACTATCAGATCCCTTCCGGAATCCCGGAGCAGGGCTACGGCCTTTTTCCTGTTCTTCGAAAGCTCCTCGCCTTGGAGCACGTATGCCATGGATTTAGGGATAAAAGGTGAATCGCCGGCGATGATAGACAAGCTGCCAATGAATAGTAATGTCAAAAACCATTTTTCCATATATGCATTATCATTATTGTAAGGAAATATAGTGGACTGAAACTACTACATATACGTGTTCATTCAAATGCTTGCAAATTACAGAAGCGCCTTTATTTTACCGGCTTGCCTTTTGATTAGACGGAGAGGTGCCAGAGTGGTCGAATGGGGCGGTCTCGAAAACCGCTATACCGCTTGCGGTATCGGGGGTTCGAATCCCTCCCTCTCCGCCAGTTGTATTTAACATGTTGATATTCAATAGAATGGAGATAAGCCATAAAGCCCATGTTACATAAGCGCGACAGCAAAACAAGGCTTTCGCAGGAACAGGAAAGGGCTTTGACAATGGCTAAGGACACAAGGTATCTCTCATTCATCCGCAACTCGTGGCATTTCGACTATCCGGTTCCGCAGCGTCTCAGGAAATGGTTCAAAATCCACAGGGTTAGGCATTCGCTGAACACTTCCGACGTGAACCAGGCGATTAAATTCAGGGACAGCTATCTGCGTCCGGTCATTTCCGCTGAGACTGCGGAAGAATTGCTTAAGCAACTGCACGGCTATCTTGAAATAGCTGAAAAAGATTTGGAACATAGCGTAGGCAGGCTGAAATCTTTTATCAACAGGAACAAGACAGAGAAACTCCCCACTCTCCTGGAAATCTGTGATTATTTCATGAAGCATTATCAGAAGCAGAATCCTGCTCCAGCCTCTGTCAGCAAATATAATTCAGCAATATCTGCCGTTTGCGGAATTCTTAACCGCAACGATGCAGCCGACTCTTTCGGAAAAAAAGACATCCTCCATTTGCGCGATTCGCTGCTGTCTGCCCCCGTCGGCTGGCAGAAGTCAGGAATACGCGTTGCAAAGGACGGCGAGAAGACCATAAATCCAAATACTGTCAAGGATGTGATAAGGATGTTCAAAAATATCTTTGACAAGGCAATCAAGGACGAAATCATCGGTCGCAAGGACAATCCTGCAATTGAAATCGACATAGCGGAAGTCAAGACAAAGAACAAGAGACCACCTGAAGGAAAAGAAGTTGAACTGCTCTGCAATATGCCCAAACCGAAGAGCAAGCTCTTTGATGAGGAAGCATGGAAATATCTTCCAGTCTTCGCAAGGTATACCGGATGCAGGGTGACAGAGATTGCATTGCTCACCGCAAGAGATGTAATCACAAAGAACTGTATTCTCTGCCTGAAAGTGACTGCATTTGGAGAACATAAGAAGCTGAAGACAGAAAGTTCTGAAAGGCTTGTTCCAGTGAGCGAAAAGTTGAAGCCTTTCCTCAACATGCTTATGAAGAACCATCCATCTGACAGGCTGTTTCCGAGCTGCGGGGATTTCAACGGCAAGGACGGAAATATCAAGCGAGCCCATTATTTCGACAAGGCATACAACCGCGCAGCAAAGAAGGTCTCGAAGGACTTATCCTTCCACTGCTGGCGCGTCTATGCGAACACTCAAATGGCTGATGCGGGCATTGACATCCTCGACCGCGAGGCGATACTTGGTCATAAGAGTGACAGAATTCAGAGAGTCTATACTGCTGATAATTTGCAGCGTTTGAAGAAGGCTGTTGATAAGATACAATAACAATAATATGACATGTTGCGGCGATAAGATATCAAAGAATAGTCCGAGATTCTGCCTTACATCGCATTCCATGCCATTTGCCAACAGTTGCAAACCAACAAACCTATTCCTTCGGAGTCGGTTGCCTACTCTCCCTCTTTTGGCTCATTAGTCTTTTTGCCATCCTTTCAAGACGTTGGGCTTGAAAACCGTGCGACATGATATACGGTAATACTATGTATTACCCATCAACTATGACAATAATTCGCATCCTGCCCGCCTTGGCGTTCCTGATGGCGGCGGTTCTGCTCCCATATCTCCATATGGGCGGCATAGTATGTCCGCATCATGGAAGAGAGCCGGAATCCAGCCAACATAGACATTCATGTAATATAGAATTCATGTCTTCAAGCTATGTGGACGCCAGCGGAGAAAGCAATGATGAAGGAGGATGTCCTGTCTGCTTGTTCCTTGCATATTTCAATGCTGATGCAGGTTTTTCATGCCTGCCTACATTTCCACACAAAGTAAATTCTGCTCATGTCAAGCATCTGACTGGAATATTGTTTTCTAAGACAGTTGACCTGTCAAACCCGCCTACTGCTCCGCCATTTCCTTCCTGAAATCCAAATGATGAATCATGTTCCCGGCTGAAACATGCCAGGAACGTCTCCGTTTTTCTATCAAACAATATATGGATTGGAAAGGCAATGAAAAGGGACTTTACATTAATCGAACTATTGGTGGTGATAGCAATCATAGCGATACTTGCGGGCATGCTCTTGCCTGCGCTGAGCCAGGCAAGGAAGAAGGCCTACAAGATACAATGCGCAGGCAACCAGAAGCAATGCGCGCTGTCGATGAACTTATACACCGAGGATTGGAAGGGATTCTTTCCGGTCATCCACGGTGTAAAGCCATATGACGATCCTGATGAGGAATGCATGGAGTGGTGGGAGGCTCTCGCAGATTACGGCATGAAAAGGCAGTATCTCCTATGCACGGAGGACAAGGCCGTGCTTGAAGGCTTTGACGCGGACTGGGAGGACAGGATAAGCTACGTCTGCAACGGGATGTATCTTTTCGGGAAGAAGAAAGACAAGATTGTTGACTGTTCCAAGAGGATAATGTTTTCCGAACGTGGAGATTCAGGCGCGGGACTGAGCAGTTGCTGCTATGAAGCCTTCAAGGCTGTTTCCGATTGGGAGGACAGCGTCCAGAAAGAGAGGCATGGCAAGATGGCAAATTATCCGTTTATTGACGGGCATGTGGAGACGCTTAAGCTTGAAGACACGGTCGGTGATAGAACTGAGAGCCAGAACCAGCATTTCGTATCGGAATATATGTCAACATATCTTCCATGAGTCCGGTGGAGCTGATAAACATGTAGGAGAACAGAAGATGAACATTCAAGAGTTAAGGAATTTATCGAAGGAGATATCCGAGAAACGCATTAGGCATGGATCAATCCGTGCTGAAGATGAGAGGAGACGGGTGATGGAGAATGCGAAGAAGCAGGTGCCGGTCAGGAGGATCTCATATGACAGGTGCAGGAAAAGGCCGGTGGGAAATCCGTCATCTGGAATCCAGAAGGGCCTTATGGGATTTATTGTCTGCGGAGCTGCCGTTGCATCTGTTGCCGTTTGGATTGCCTTTTCCGGCTTCGTGGTAAAACGCAATCAATTAGATGTGCAGAATGCTGTAGAGCAAGAGAAGCTGGTTGAATTTACCGGGGGAGTAATCAATGCGGGACTGAAAGGTTCTTCAGAAAATATCAAGTCGAAATGGAATAGCCGTGTTTCCAGGCAGATTATCGCATGTGGCTCGAAAAGGCTGGATGAGTTTGCCAAGTCAGGGAACTTCGAGCTAAAGCAGGTGGCCTATGATCCGAATACATCATGCTATCTTGTCCGATATGGCAACGTCGCCGAAGGTACAATTGTATTCAAAGTGACCAAGGACGGCAAGTTTGGCCTTGGCCTGGTAGGGATTCAGTAAGAGGCTCAAATAAAATTGACGAATATCCTAAATCTAGGAAATGTTGCGGCAAATAGTAGCACGAATATAATATTCGTGCTACCTTATGCGCCTTCGGATTGGAATATCCATATGGAGGACAGAAGATGGGAAATAATCTTTCAAGACAGCTTACGCAAAGCATTGCGACAAAGAAGAGGCAGGAACAGGAAAGGAAGGCAAGAATCAAGATTGAAGAACATTCTCAGCTTTCAGAAAAAGCTGTTGGCAGCAAGAAGGAACTTGAAAAGGAGCTGGGGAAAAAAAGTCTACTGGATATTGTGATGCCATATTCCAAAGTCGCGCTCGTTTCCATTTTGATACCGGTGTTTCTGATTATTGCCGTTTCAGCTTTCCTCAAGCTCAAGCAGATAAGGGAAAGCAGATATGCCAAGTCCGGAGACATGGTGCTTAATCCATATCGTTGTGACAGCGATACCAGGAAGCAGGCCGCAAGGATGGAGAGTGAAATTCCGGACATTATTGAAAAAGGCAATTCAGCGGAACTTGCTGCGCTGAAGGCCCAGATACCGTCTCCGATGAAATTTGATATTGTCGCCTTTACCAGATCCGACAATGAGATATCGGCAATGGTTGAATTCCTTGGAGATGGGAATATGCCTGTGCAGGCAATCTTCAACTGGGACAATTCATGGAAGCTCAGGAATATAAAATACTAAGGAGAAAAAGGAAGATGAAAGATGGTCTTTTAGAGTCGAGTTGGAAGTTCACATTGATAGAACTTTTGGTCGTGATTGCAATCATAGGAATAATAGCCGGAATGCTTCTTCCGGTGCTTTTTGCTGCAAAAGAGGAGGGAAAGAAGACAAACTGCATCTCAAATCTGAGGCAGATAGGGCTTGCCCTTGCCAACTATCGCGAGGATTACAATGGTTGGAATTGTCCGGTTTCCATGGGGAATTCAAGATACTGGCTCTCCGGCATCAAGCAGTATGTCGGGAATTACGGGGTCTACCAGTGTCCGAGCCAGGATCCACCGATCAAGTCACAGTATGATATCACGGACGTATACCTTTCGTATGGCATGAGCAGCTGTAATTTTCCCGGAGGCCCGAATCTCCCAGGTGGAGCTCTCCCTGCAACGGATCCAAGGAAGAAAGCATACTCCTTCTGGTATTCGGTCAAGGATGAGAACGTAAAGAACAAGACGGTAATATGGGTTGGGGACTGCGGCATCTATACCACCGGTGCCTCGTGCTGGATCGGAAGCAGTGATTCCTTCACCAACCCCATGCTCCGCGTCGATATGCGGCATAAGAAAGGCTTCAACGCCCTCCACTATGACGGACATGTGGAATGGTATATCAGCACTACAAGGGAGCAATGGGAGATATATCCGGGGTTCACAAGGTGAAGTATTTCTTTCTGATCCTGATTGCCTCCATCTCTCCTGCGATATGGACAATCGCAGCCGACGACCAGACCAAGCCTGTCTCCAAAAGAATAGTTTCCCTCTGTCTTCCTGTAACAGAAATAATCTGCCAGCTGGGGTTGGAGGACAAGATAGTGGGAGTTTGCGAAGGCGACTGCCCTGACAAGCTCAAGGACAGACCCAGGGTTGGCAGGGCCTTTGGAATCCAGAATGTCGAATCTGTGATCGCTCTAAAACCCGATCTGGTGTTCTGCTGGGGAGATGGAATCCTGCTCAAGGATAAAGGACTAACCGTATTTTCCGTGAGTACCAATGAGATGGATGGCGTTATTAAGCTGGTGCAGGGCGTAGGAGAACTTCTAGGGGAGAAAGAGCGTGCCACTGGCATTGCCGATTCTATGAAACAGAAGTTGGAAAGGATAGATACAAAGACCAAGAGGCTCAAGGACAAGCCTCTGGTCTATTTCGAAGCCGGAACCTTAGGCAAGACGCGAGGACCTGGATCGCTCACGCACGAGCTTATAGATAAGGCAGGCGGTATCAATCTCGCAGGAAAGGAGAAAGTCCCGTTTCCTCTCCTGAGCAGCGAATTCATAATAGCATCCAATCCAGACATCATACTGGTCGAGGACTTCGGGGAATCCAATGAAGGGATTATGGCAAGAAGCGGATGGCAGGATTTGAAGGCCGTGAAGAACAGGAGGATATACAGGTGTCCATCCTATTTCACAAACTATTCTCCGAGGTGCCTTGAGGGACTTGAGCAGTTCACAAGGTGGTTCCATCCTGAGGAATTCAAGGAATGACGCGGTCAGTCACACATCTCCAGGGAAAAGGCAGCTGGATGCTGTTCATTGTCATCCTTTTCATGCTGCTTGCGGCAAGCACGGTAATCACGCTTGCTATCGGCTCTGCGCACATAAGCCCCTCCACTATCATCAGAATCATCTTGTCCAAGTTCTGCTGCATTGAAAGAACATGGGACCCTTCCATGGAAACCATTGTATTCAGTGTGAGAATGCCGAGGATTATTTCTGCGGTAATGGTTGGCGGTGCACTAGGCATTGCCGGCTGTGCCATGCAGGGGATATTCAGGAATCCTATGGCGTCGCCGTATGTCACCGGGATATCTTCCGGTGCAGTTTTTGGCGCATCCCTCATCATAGCGCTGAACTTGAACAGGATATGGGGCACTCCCGCCGCTTTCGTATTCGCACTCTCGACATCGTTTCTTGTATACTATCTTGCCATGGTGAAAGGCAAGGTGCCTGTCGGAACACTTCTCCTTTCCGGGATTGCCGTTTCCCTCTTCTTCTCAGCCCTCATCACATTCACCCAGTATATCGCGGGCGAAAGACAGTTGCAGGAGATCATGTTCTGGCTCATGGGCGGCCTTTGGACAGGCAGCTGGGGGAAGCTGGCGGTAATAGTACCGATGATATTTATAGGAGGAGCTGGAATCCTGTGTTTCGGCAAAGATCTCAACATAATGCTTTCCGGTGAGGAGCAGGCTTGTAGCCTGGGTGTAGATGTGGACAACGTAAGAAAAATCATCCTTGTGATGGTATCAGTAGTCACCACCGGCGCGGTTGCGTTTTTCGGTACGATAGGCTTTGTAGGACTGATAATTCCGCATGTCATGAGGTTTTTCACAGGTCCGGATCACCGGGTGCTGCTTCCGGCGTCGTTCCTAGGTGGCGCAATATTCCTGTTGTGTACGGATACTCTTGCACGCACAATCATCAGGCCTTCGGAACTGCCGGTAGGAATTATTACGGCGATGATAGGCGTGCCTTTCTTCATATTCCTGCTGCGCCGAAGGAAAAAGGATCTCGGATTCTGATGATACTGGAAGTTGGCAATATCAGGTTCTCATATGACATGGTTGAGGCTCTCAAGGGCATATCCTTCAGTATCAGCCGCGGTGAAATTCTCGGGATCATCGGATCCAATGGAGCCGGCAAGAGCACCTTGCTCAAATGTATCAACAAACTCCTGGAACCCTCCGCTGGAACCGTCCTCCTTGACGGATGCAATCTTCTTGCGATGGGCCGCAGGGAGATCGCCAGGGTCATAGGTTTTGTTCCACAGGGAACTGGCCTGAGACTGCCGATGAGCGTCCTCGATACGGTTGTAATGGGAAGATTTCCGCATATCGGACGCTTCTCCTCGGAAGGGCGCAGGGATTTAGAAGCCGCACATGAAGCAATGCTTGCATGCGGGATTGAACACCTTTCGGACAGGATCTCCTCCGAGCTCAGCGGCGGTGAATACCAGAGGACTGTCATTGCACGGGCCCTTGCCCAGGAACCGAAGATACTGCTATTGGATGAACCTACCCTCCACCTTGACATCGGGCACCAGCTGGAGATTCTGGAACTGCTGAGGAAATTGACAAGCAGCAAGGGGCTGATTACTGCGATGGTCGTCCACGACCTTAATCTTGCCATGCATTATTCGGACAAGATCATAGTCATCAAGGACGGGGCTGTCTTCAAGGCCGGCCCGGCATCCGAAACAATAACACCGGAAGTCCTTAGGGATGTATACAGCTTGAAAGCTGAATTCATTAGGACACCTGCGGGCCGATCCTTCATCATGCCAGTTGAAATATTAAAAGCAAAGGAGGAATGAAAGATGCCGTTCTACAGGATTACCTACAACGAGAAATTCAGATTTTCAACCCTGCATAATTACGGATGCTCCTTCAATTGTCCCGTATGCAGCTATAAGCTCCATAGCGGGGCTGGCGGAAAACCTGGCCGGCACCATCCGAAGCCATCAAGATTCCTCTCTGAGGAGGAAATGAAAGGAATACTCCTAAGCGTCCAGCTGGCAAGGGTTAATTTCATGGGAGGGGAACCATCGATTGCAGTTGAACTGCCGGAATTGCTTGCGTTCTCAAAGAAATGCCTTTCCGTCAAGACATTCCTCGGACATACCAATGGTAGCAATATACCGATGGCAAATCTCGATGGGGCCAATGTAGGTCTCAAGGCATGGGACGAGAAGGTCCACATGAGATATACAGGCAAAAACAAGTGGAAGATATTCGACAACTTTGCAAGAGCGCATGCTTCAGGCATGGAGCTCAAGGCGAATGTGGTTTATGTCCCTGGCTTGGTCGATGTTGATCAAGTTGAGGCAATTGCGGAATGGATTTCGCGTCTCAGCAAGGATATTCCATTCCATATCATGGGCTACATTCCGGTTCCAGGGCAGAAGTACACTCGGCCGACACAGGAACAGATGGAAACGGCGGTCAAAATATGTTCAAGACACCTGAAGACAGTGAACAGTTCGCATCTCAGTCCAGATGAAGCCAAGAACATTTACTCCCGAGATGACCGGTTCAAGGTCAGAATTTTGATCGATACCTGCGAATAATTTCACAGGCGGGAGTGGATATGAGAATAGATGCTTGACTTTGATAAAGGAGGGGTTAAGATTATCGGCATTCAACGAGGAACTCCGTGGAATCCGGAGGCGGTCGCGCCACTGTGATATGGTGAGCTAGTCGAACCATAAAGCCAGACCTTCGCTGAAGACAACTATTGGGATGTCTCCGCGTCAGGGACGAAACAGTTGCGAACGAAATTCAAACTGCCGGTGTTTCTGACAAGGAAGCATCGGCAGTTTTTTTGTGCGCGCAACACAGTTGAAAAAGGAAGAACAATGAAAGAGGAGAAAGGTGAAGTTCAGGTCGCAGGGGATGGATTCAAATTATGGGAGATGATCATCTCCGTTGATGATTATCGATTGCAGCCGGAGGAGGCCAGAACAGGAAAGATGCCTACAGGAAGGGGAAGACGACGGAGCCTGGAAAAGTTTACACTTGTCGAACTTCTGGTGGTTATTGCGATAATCGCGATTCTTGCAGGGCTTCTTCTGCCAACCCTGTCACTCGCGAAGGAGATGGCCAGGAAGGCATCCTGTGCAAACAACTTGAAACAGCTTGCACTCGCCAGCCACGGCTATTCAGTGGACTACAAGGTATACTGTCCGGCAAGAACCTCGGGCGGGATGACCTCGGGTGAGCATTGCCTCGCATACAGAAGCGCGACGACCGCTCCCTGGGATACTGCCAAGGGCACTCTTTCCTCCTATTTCAAGGACGGCGATAAGATTGCAAGGTGTACCTCGGCAAGGATAATAAATAATGACGGTCTTGGCTTCATTTACGGATATAACTGGTATGGCGCTGGGAGTAATCATTATCTGACTGGATATTCTGCGGCATGGAATTATGGATCTTCTATGCGCCCCGAGCAGATAGGATCTCCGGAGTCCACAATACTTTTGGGAGATGGTGCCCACTATACGGGTGGACAAGTCCAGGAGAATCCGGCATTAAGCCCGCCATATACTATAAATAATGCGACTGCCGACAAGCTAAGGACGAAAAAGCCTACGACGACGACCAACACCGCGAAGATTCATTTCAGACATATCGGATCAGCAAACGTGTCCTGGGTCGATGGACATGTAAGCCAGGAAAAATTCGATCTTTCTTACATATCCGCCGAGGGGGGCAATGCGGATGACGACAAGCGGCTCATCAACCGGATAGGATTTTTCGGGCCGAAGGACAATTCGCTATACGATCCCTGGAAGGACGACATCCCGCTTGAATGACCGGAGAGCAACCAGCTAAAACTAAACATGGAGAAGTTCAATATGAAGATGAGAAAAACATTTTATGACCTTTCAAGGCAGATTGTAGAAAGGAAGAAGCTGATGCTGCCAAAGAAAAGGAAACACATAAGCAGGGCGATACTGATTCCTGTAATCGTCATTGCCTTCGTTGCAGGGATAAGTGTTTATTTCATAGGCAGGGCTAAGGATCCTATAGCATTAGCGGGCAAGGCATACGAACTCGTGTCATTGGAGCCACAAAGTCGGGAATATAGGGATGCAGAGGGGTTCACAATGGAAGTGATAACCGGATATTCCAAAGGAGGTGCCTACAGTATTGAGAGATTCTGTCTCGTTAATGATGATTGCAGCAGGGAGGATTTGCCATGCATGCTCTCGAAGATGGACGTCCTCAGGGGTGGCCAGCCTGAGATAGGCAGGATATACAGGTATTCCGGATGGGATGGTACATACAAAGTCGAGGTCAGGAGCCTTCAGGAAAGGCTTGTACTAAACATAAGGAAGACAAGGGACATGGGCATGGGGATAGCTTCAATAGAATGAAAAAAGTTTTCAAAATCATACTGTCCTGTGTGGTCCTGCTTGGGATTTGTTTCCAAGTCTGGGCGGAAGACAAGATCAAGGTTGTTTCTTTGTCACCAAACCTCACGGAGCTGATCTTCCATATCGGAAAAGGAGACTGCATTGTCGGGAGGAGCTCAGCCTGCGACTATCCCGAGGCGGTGAAGAAAATACCCGTGGCTGGGAAGTTCGGAGTTCCTTCGATGGAAGTCATAGCCAGGATGAAGCCTGATTATGTGATCTCATCTGGTATCAAAGATGACGGTGTGCGGAAGAGCATCGAAGGACTGGGCATCAAGTTCCTTCTGCTTCCTAACGAGACCATAGACGAATATTACCTTGCCGTATCTGAACTCGGAAAGGCATTGGACTGCCAAAAGGAGGCCGAGAAGGAAATACAGCGTGTCAGGAATATCATTATGGAGGAAAAGAAGATTACAGAAGGAATCCCGCTTGAGAAGAGACCCAGGATTTATCTTGAAGTCTGGGACAATCCACTTATGACCGTCGGCAAGAAGTCTTTCGTCAATGATCTTATCTCCGCTTCCGGAGGAATAAATGTCGCAGGCGAACAGGATATCGGGTATCTTAAATGTTCCCGTGAATGGGTGATCCTCACTAAGCCGGAAGTGATTGTCGCGCCTGCGATGGGCAAGTTCGCTGGAGCGGAGATAAAAAAAAGGCAAGGATGGAATGGAATCCCTGCCGTGAAGAACAGCAGGATTTATTCCGGGATGGATGAGAGCGTCATCTACAGGCTCGGTCCCAGGATGACCGAGGCATTAAAACTATTCAGGAAATGTTTCTATCCTGAAGGAGTTCCTGCCGATGCTCCCAGGGACAAGGCCAATGACGCAGGACAAGGGGACAGATGAGAGAGATGGCAAAGATAAATACTGGACTGCTGGTGTGCGTATCAATTGTATTCCTGCCAGTTGTTTTTGGGATATGCCTGTGTTTCGGCACCATATTCATAAATCCGATTGATCTCCTGAATGGAAGTTCGGGGATGGGCGTCATTGTCGAACTCAGGAGCCAGCGCCTCCTTGCCGGATTTATTGTAGGCGGTACGTTGGCGGTGTCAGGAACTGCGTATCAGGCGGTGCTCCGAAACCCTCTAGCGGAACCCTTCATTCTCGGGATAAGCGGGGGAGCCGGACTGGGGGCGGCGATTTCAATCGCGCTGGGTCTCACGACGATCAGCTTTCTCTTCCTCCCGTTCGTTTCGTTCATCTCCGCCATCCTGATCCTTTCGATGGTACTGCTGATGGCACGCGGAGTCGGTTCTGAATACTCGAACAACATCATGCTAAGCGGGGTTGTCGCGGGAACACTGTGCTCAAGCATGCTCATGTTCATAATCAGCGTCCTCGACAATCACAAGCTCAACAGCGTGACATGGTGGATGCTTGGTAATCTGGAACAGGGCAATCTGGCGCTCCTGGTTTCCGCCGGGACTGCGGCTGTTGCCGGGACTGCCGTCCTTTTCTTCTACGGCCGGGAAGTGAACACGCTGACTCTTGGCGATGAAGTTGCCTTCTATCTGGGAATAAATTCAAAGATGCTGCTCCTGCTGGTTCTGGGAATTGCATCACTGCTTACAGCTGCAGCAGTCTCAATATCGGGAATAATAGGATTTGTCGGCCTTGTGGTCCCTCATATCCTCAGGAGGATGTTTGGCGCGGATCACAGAAGACTGTTCCCATTATCCCTCCTATATGGAGGAATGTTCCTGATGGTCTGTGACACGTTTGCGAGGACTGTCATGAGCCCGAGGGAGATTCCCGTGGGCGTCATAACATCCCTTATAGGAGGGCCTTTTTTCATCTGGTTGCTCAACAGGAGAGTTGCCAGAATTGGAAGCGGGGAGGATCGGGTATGATATCCGTCGACAACATAGTTTGCAGATATCCGGGTTCAGCCAGAGAGGTAGTTTCAGGGATTAGCTTTAGGGTTGACGGCGGGGAATTCGTATCGCTGATAGGACCAAACGGGGCAGGCAAGACTACTGTGTTCAGAATACTTGGCGGCTATCTGTCTCCTTCGTCGGGGAGTGTAAAGATCAAAGATAGGAATATTTTTGAAATGCATGGTAAGCAAAGGTCTGCATTGCTTGGCGTCGTTCCGCAGAACATATTTACCCCGCTGCCGTATACTGTCAGGCAGATTGTCGAGATGGGAAGAGTGTCCCGACTGCCAAGATTCGGTGTCCAATCCAGACAGGACCGCCGTGCTGTCTCAGATGCGATGATGGAGATGAACGTGGAACAATATTCCGGGACATTGTTCAGCAACCTCAGCGGTGGCGAAAAGCAGAGGGTGATGCTGGCAATGGCGCTGGCCCAGGAACCCGAGATACTCCTCCTCGATGAACCTACGGCCCATCTCGATATAGGGCATGTGTCCAAACTCATGGAAATCCTCTGTAGGCTTAACGGGAAAAGAAAACTCACTATCATCCTGATCACCCATGACATCAACTTATCGGCTAGATATTCGTCCAGGATGATTCTCATGAAGGATGGCAGAATTATGAAAGATGGAAGCACAGAATCAGTCCTTGATCCGGAATTGATAGGAGCCATCTATGGATGCAATGTCAGAAAATGCAGAATTGATGGAGGCGGAGAATACGTGGCGATATTATGAAAATTCTGTCCGTGCCCCGAACAATAACCGTTGAACAACAGATAAAGTGCTTGTGATATGCCACTCTTCCATTTCAGATTTCGGGAAGATTCTCGACGATTGATCATGGTTTCTGCCGGATGTACTAACTTCTTCCCCAGGCTGTCTACTCCCACTTATTGATGCATACGACTTGAAATGTCTTCGCGGGATACCAAGTGTCGACTTCATATAAGCGTAATCAGCTTCAACTTACGGCTTCACCCTTCCAATTTTCGGAATCGGCTTGTGTCCCGCAGACATTTTTAACATCAACTCCTCCACGTCAGGAGTGTAATACAAGCGGGTTCCCTGAAGGCCGTCGTCGAATTTGAGCGAGCGGATGTAGCCCGCCTGAGTCCAGGCGGCAAGTTTGCGGAAGCCGATATCGTATATCTTCAATATCGCCTTTTTCCGCACCCAGCGGGGCTCAACTTGTACAACTACATCCTGCATGATAGTCTGCTTCCCCTATTTCATCGCCACTTTCAGCTTTACATTCGCAATCTGAATCACGTCGTTGCCTTGGATTTCCAGCCAGTTGCTACTGACAGGCATCCCGTTTACATACGTTTTATTCTTGAATGAAATGCTTCTAAACATCAGCCTGTCAGATAATTCTGTCTCAAATTGTTCTTCCGAAATATAGAAATTACCTGGTGCAAAAAGATTCCTTCCGACAATGTTTCTTCCGAGTGGAACTTCAATCTTTCTTCTCCCATTGACAAGGACAAACTTCCGACTGTGTTTCACAGTCTGACCATTGCAGGCATCAAGAGCTGCAATAAGTGATTTCGCGTCGGTATATCTGTCTTTGGGATCTATCTCTAAAGCCTTTTCTACAATCCTTGAAACTCCAGGATGCGTCCTCCTGATGGAAGAGGTATCCGGTTTAATATTCATCCTCAGATTATCCTCCCACCTTTCAGATATTTTACAGAAACGCTCGCTTCCGACAATCATCTCAAACAGCAAAACACCGATGGAATATGTATCTGTCGCTTTGGATAGGCATTTTTTCCCTATCAATTCGGGCGCAGCATAAGGCATCGTCCCCCAGGAGGAAGCCGCCATGGCTCCCGGCCTCTCAAACGAGGACAGGTCTATAAGCTTTGGGCACGAATCTTGTTTTGAAATGATCACGTTTCCAGGCTTAATGTCGGTGGATATAATGTTCCTGTTATGTATTTCTCTGGTAGCTTCGGCTATGCAGGTTGTCGTGAACAACGAATCCTCTTCATTGACCGGCCCCGAAGCTTCTAGGACATTCTGAAGGGTGTCTCCTTGAACATATGGCATCACTGAACAAAAATATCCCCTGTCTTCAAAACAGGATTCAGCAGCCACTAAATATCTGCTGCCGTTAAGGCCGAGAGAAATTTCCTCCTTTACCCTGTCCTTCAGGACAGGTGTTGTCTTCTCAGGATAAAATCTTTTCACGGCAAGTTCTCTTCCCGACCTGTCAGTACATATGAGCACTACGGCAGTGCCCCCGGGCGGTCCTGCCAAATCTCTTACCGTATAATCTCCTATCTGTTCCCCGGGCTTTGGATAGATACTCTTCTGCCTCCTTCTTGGCTGTGCCGTAAATGAGGTTGAATTAGAAGAAGTAGGTATGCTAAAATTAGCAAGCAGATTTTTAAAGATTGTCAACATATTAACCTCCTTCTCTTCCAGTAAAGCCTTTTTATTTTTTTCAGCTTATTCCGCATTTCCATGCACAGCGTTGAAACCACAGTGATGTTGTCATCAGAGCCATATTCAAGGCTTGCACCTATGAGCTTGTCTGGAAGGCTTCCTTCAAAGAGATTCCGCCTGATGATCTCAACCATCGATTTCTCCGGCAAATCCGCAATCCCATCGCTGGCAACTAGGACAAGAAACGGGGGCTTCATTTCAAGTATCCTGAAATCCGGTTCGCATTCCCTGTGCCCTATACAACGCATAAGAACTGAACCTATATCCTGTTTTGAAACACTCTCCTTGTCCTCTCCCCCATTTATCAGCATCTCCTTCAAATTATGGAGCGGATTTGTAAGCTTTGTAATTTTTCCGCTCTGGTAGACAATTGCCGGGCTGTCTCCAACCCACGACGCAACAACCGCGGAATTGTAGATGAGAACCAGGGTTATGGTCGTTCCACATGCCGCCAGCTCAGGATTGCATCTCTTTAACATTCCCGCGTGTTCCGACACTTTTCCTACAGCAGCCAGACTCAAGGTTTGTAGCCCTTCAATATTTATCTTTCCCATCCTAGGGAGAGCATACGACACCTCCCCAAGGCATGACTTGAGAATGGCTTCTGAAAACTTCTCACCAAATACCCCTCCATTTCCATCGCATACAATCATAACCTTGACTCCACGGGACTGGAAGGTTGCGAAATCATCCTGATTGACCTCGCGCCTTCCACGGACTGATTTTGCATATGTCAGCCAGTACATTTTTCACCTCTCAATATGTTATGGTCCTGCTCTGCTTGTTCATGAAGCGGCTGAACTGTTGCGCCGAACTGAAATGCTTGTATAGGCTCTCCCCGGTCTCGGAAACACTTGCCAGTTCGCGCATAAGTTCCTCGTTTACATCAAGCCCCTCGCCGAATCCTATGAAATGCACCTGAACTCCAGAACCTTTCAGAAGATCGGCGATATCATGGCAGTCAGCATCGTTTGCATGGCCGTCTGTGACGCAGAAGAAGCGCTTTTTGAATCCAACTGGCGCCTTCCTGAACTCATCATATGCCTTATGCATTGCCTCGCACATCGCAGTAAGCCCGTCGGAACGGCAGGACTGGATAGCCTTGATTACACTCAGTTTCTCCTCAAGTCCCTGCATCGGATACATGACTTTCGCCATGCTACCGAACGATATCAGCGAAAAATACGCTGAGGCTGGGAGATTGCTTACAAACAGGGTTGAACTTTCCTTCTCGCATATGAGCTTGCTCCTGGCATCAGCAGAGCTTACGCACCCTTCAACTGAGCTTGAGACATCAATCGCAAGGACATTCGCGGTGCGCTCCGTCGCAACTTCCCTCTGCGGTGCGGCCGAAGCTGGAAGATATCCGCTGTCCTCAGCATTTATCGTCCTTGTCCGCCTGTCTACTGACCCTGTGAAAATTCTGGTTTCCATTGTGTGTTCTCCTTGATTATTGTTTTTGACTGATCCTGTTCCGGCATTTTCCTGGTTCATCTACCTCCTTTCATTATTGATTATGCCCTATATCCATGCACGTTCCCGGTGAATATTTCGTTCATTATCCTCCATGATTGAGTTCAAATTCCATTCACCACTGGTGAACTCTGCTGTCCTCTCTCAGCTCGTTTTCTGATTGAACTTTGAAAAGTATCTGCTGGCTCCTGATACGGGATGGAAGCCTGCCCTGTCCATGTATTGCGGAGCTTCCCTTGCACATTCCTCCCTGACCTTCTCAAGCAGTTCGGTCTTGCAGAAGAAAACAACTTCCGAATATCCGGATTCGATATCGGAAATAAGGTTGTGATATTCCTTGTAGGCGTTGGACACCACGACCTCGGCGGCGAGGTGCCTGCCATCTGGAAGCAGTATTCCCACGTCTGCGGAACTTCCCTTTCCAGAAAGGCATTCCTCGATGGCCGCGCTGAGCCCTGGCATGTTGCCTATGATAAACTCAAGAAGACAATGCTGTATCAGGCAATGCTCGAAATCCCCTTTGCCATGCCTTATCAGCGGTTTTCCGACGATTGCTTCGGCTGCTGGTAGGAGTTTCATGAACTTCCTGGGGCGTCCCCGGAGCCCAAGACTGATCTCGACTGGTTCAACAAACCTCTTTTCCTGGAGGATTCTCGCGACCTTGTTCGCAAGATGATTCGTCCATTGCAGCCGTGCATTTCTTGTAATTATGTCCTCGAAAGGATTGTTGCGTATGTCTGTAAGATAAATATCCTCCTCCCTGGACAATCCTGATTCCTTGACAGGAGCAGGCTTTTCTTTTGCAATATTCGGTTTTCTTCTAACAACTACTTCCGATGCAGACTTCCTGTCTGCTTGGACAGCGAGCTTTGCCATATGTGCTTCGACCTCTTCGTCCGTCGTACTCTTCTCAATATTAATCGAATCAAATGTCGCGAGGAACGCATCTGGAAAACAGTTTGACAGCTTTACAACTCCTGTCTGCTTCGGAATCCTGTTCAGCATGTCCTTCTGCTCGGACGTCAGCCCCATGGAGGCCGCAATGCCCCCCATGTCCATGGCGGAGGATATGTTGAGGCATATCATATTGCCGATGTTGCCCTTGAAACTTGCATCGATGTCATTGAATATCTGGTCTGCAGCTATCAGCCCTTCACCCATCTCCCTTGCGGTGCTGACAAGGTGCGCAATCGTGAAAAGCCCGAGAGACAGGAGGTTCTTGCATTCGTCCGAGACTATGAAATGCTTAACTCCTCCCCTTTCGCACAGTTTCAGCCTGTAGGAGAATATCCAGTAGAAGAGAAGGCATGACATCAGGCGGCCATAGTCATATGACACAGAATCAAGTTCGATGACAACCTGCTTCTCCAGAAGGTCTTCAAGCCTGTAGCTGTCCTTCACGCATATGCCCGGCCCCATTATGTGGAGGAACGAGCTGAACCTTGTACGGATAGTCCTGATGCGTTCCTTCTTTGCTCCGGTATATCTCGGGCTTGCCATCTTCTCCTCGAACAGCCTGTCCAGGTCATACAGCGTCGGCTCATCATTTTCATTGAAAAGCTCGATCATGTTCTCAAGGAAGACATTCTTGCTGCTCAGGCAACCTGCCCCGAAAAGTATCTCGAAGAAGACATCCGTGAATATCTGTGCGTATGTGATCGGATTCACACCGGGCGGCGGCCTGAGGATGTTTATTGAGAGACTGTTTACCCTCAAGACATGAACCTGTTCGCACCCACGCACTTTGACAAGACATCTGAAGTCCCTTTTGTTGTCCAGAACAAGAAATTTTACCTTAAGCCGAATGAAGTTGAGAATTATCAAAAGGAGGATGCTTGTCTTTCCGGAGCCGGATCTCCCGGTAACGAGAAGATGTTCAGTGAGGTTCATCAGGGAGATGCCAAGCCTGCAGCTCTGCCTCCTGACAAAGTCAAAGACCCTGCCGATTTTCACCTCTCCGCTTTCAATAATGCTTTTTTCGGGGCATTTTGAAAAAGGAAGCTGTCTGGCTTGGCATGCTCTTATGTACTGCGGATGTCCCTTGATTAGCCTGCACAGATCCTTTGCAAATCCTATCGTGTCGGGATTCTTCCAATCATGAGCAAGGGCAAGCCTCGCCTTCACAACGCGTATGTCATTCTCCAACCCTGCCTGCCTGGCAATCTCATAAAGATAGCCATGTAGATATTTTGCTTCATTCGGATTTGCCGCCCTGTCTTCCATATTGCTCCTTTCACCCGTCGAGCCAGGTGTCCTTCTTCAGTTCCATCTCTATCTTGTGTTTAGGGCAGAGAGGGATTTTCCCTGAAAATGCGACATCCCTCTGGCAGAGGACGCGGCTGCATACAGAACACTTGAAGAAATTCCCGGCGCTTACATACTGCCTGCACAGGAAACACCGGCCTGCCAGTTCCGTCGGGGGCACGAGATTGCCCTCGCTGGTCAGGAAGAGGTATTTCCTCGTACTGGTTACAAACGTGCCATCCTTGCCGCTGAAATCCCTCCTCTCGCTCCCGCATGGGATTTCCGCATCAGTCCCTTCGACTATTCCTATATGTTCCGCCCTTTCGCTCAAGACCTCCTCCCTGAACTGTTTTCCGGCAAGGTCATCAAAACTCCCTCCTGCATGGGGCTGTCCAACCTCAGGCTCAATGAAGACAGCTTGTGCTGATGCAGGCTCCTGATCATTCGGACTGCCATTGCCCGGTGGAATGTTATTCTGCCCGGAACACTTGAAGATCTTCTTCAACTTTTCAAACGCCGATTTAATCATGTTTCACCTCAATATTGAATATGCGGTCTGTGCAACCAGCAGGATTATGATGGCCAGATAGCAGATCTTTCTAGCCTTGATCTGGTTCCCTGCCTGGCGTATGATGAATTTGACTGAAACCGCAGGAAGTATTCCAAGCATGCAGGCCGCTGAAAACAGGAGCATTGTCCTTGAATCCGCATCCATCCGGAATATGAATCCAAGAGGAATCCAGAGCCCGGCCATCGCGGAAATTACCGGAATCAGCGTTTGGCACTGCGATGTGTCTTTTAGAATTCCCTTCCTGAAAAGAACGATCAGCATGAATCCCAGCGCAATGCACAGGGCGAATATCAGGTCAAGCCTGAGCGCAAGCGATGTGAATCCAGGATCTATCTTCATGGAAAGATTCCATAGCGTCGTCCACGTGAGATGCATTATGTCCATTACGCAGCCCTCCTGTTATTGATTTTGTAAGATTTCGACGTCATCGGATGAAAGACTGTTTCAATACCAATAGTCATGGCATATCTGCCTGCGGACTCGAATCCCTTGAAGACCCTTTTAATTTCAAGCGCATACTCGTCTGTCCTTGGATCGTTCCAACCCGCTACAATGCAATCCTTGCATGACAGCTCTTCTTTATTGTCATCGAACCATCTGCATATGTTCCTGTATGTCAGTGGGGGGCGCATCCTGAGGATGCTGTGTGGATTTTCCACCACATAGTCAGAAAGGCCGAACGATGGAAATCTCATGGTTTTCGGTTCAAGAAGGAAATGTTCCCTGTTATAGGGGATGATCCTGAATATCAGGATCTCCGCCAGCGCCGACATCCTGTCTGTTTTCATCTTGACTTCCCTCCAATGTTTTGACTTCTATCTGATGGTCAGGCCGGTGAATCCTGAAGCCCTCATTCTTCCTTTTCAGGAGAGACATTTATCTTCACCAGTGGTGACTTTCCGAGCTTGTCCAGAGCCGAGAAATAGCGATTCTTCACGATGTTCTTATCCCTGTTGATTATCCCCTCGTCATGTATCCGTCGGAATGACTTGCCATCGACCTTCACCGCTATAAGAACTTTCCTTTCCTCGTCGCTGAGGGAGTCGAACACGGCGAGAAGGGATATGAGCTTCCCAGTCATATAGCTGTTGATGGCGTTCCTCAGGCATATCCCGAAATCCCCCTGGAACAGAGGATTTACGTCGATCCCGTCATAGTCGAAATCGATGGAGAGCAAGGAGGAGTTCTCCTCCCATCCCCGTGCATCCTTCCTGTTGTTTTCCTGAGCAGCCATGTTTTTCCCTTTTTGCGACACTTCTTTTCATCGATATAATATCGGCCTCGCAGATTCACAGCGCCAAGCGCCCGGGATGGGGATGACGATGGGGAAAAATCAAAGGCCTGAGAGATGAGAAGTTAGCAATGGGAAGAGATGGCATTATTGTCGGGAGGGTGGGAAGAAAATCCCCGTAGGATGGCAAAATAACAGAAGAGGCCAAAAAATGGATTAACCGGTAAGTAGTAACAATGCGAAAAGTTTATAAACCTTGAAGTCTGACAGATATTCATGAGCCTATCAAATTCAGAGCTGAGAAATGAAATATGCGACCTGTATGGTTGTGCCTCTGGAAGAAGCACCAATATGAGATTGAAAGTTCAAAAAGCCTGTATTGCAATCAGGCGTGACGCTCCAGGAGTAATTACAAGCGAGGAGACAGATCTCCTTTTGGACATATTGAACAATGTAGACTATGAAAGTGTTGCGTATACAAGAAGGATATCGGTCCGGCAGACGGAGAAAATTGAACGTTCCGCGCTGCTCAAGTTGAAAAACCACAAGACGGACAGGCGCAGATCTGAACATCTCGGGAACGAGCTTGAGTCTGTTTTATCATCTGCGCCCACTGACGGTGCACTATATGAACTGGGGGATGAAGGATATAGATATTTCAGGAGTCGTGTTGAGGATATCTGCGGGGATAATGCTCCTGAACTGGCCGAGAAGATAATTTCTTCCCTGAAGGAAGCTTATGTTGTCAGGGACTTCTACAGGGGAACTATCAAAAACAAGCGGATGCCTGTCGATAAGATGGGGCTCCCGTCCCGTACTGTAAACCAGCTTCATAGCAAGGGGATCTACAGGGCCGAGGACTTTTCACTTTTTTCAGAAGATGAACTTGCCTTCTCCTGGGGCATCAGCAAAAATACTGCCAAGGAGATTGGAATGAAACTCATGGAGCTTGGTGTCAGCTACAGGAAATAACCCCTTAGAAGAATTTTTCAATGATGTTTTCAGGATGAGTCTCCAGCCTGTAGCCAAAATTCTGCCTGCTACGTATTATTTTTCGGACTCCCTCCTCTAAATAATTCCTCTTCAACCTTTTTATTTCCTTTATGACATGATTTGAATTCGTTTCCGCGTTTTTCCAGACGGTTGTTGCTTTGACAATTTCCCTCCATGTAATCCAGCCTTTCTGTTCTATCGGTCTGTCAATCTGAGAAATGGCGACAAACAACTCGAACATTGTCCGGGGCAGGACGTATGGATGGTCAGGCTCATCCTCGCAGTATGTTTTGATTATTACTCTTCTCTGCTGCTTGTTTATCACCACCTGCCAGTTTGTCCTGTATTCAGCACAGATTACCGGCTTGAGAATCTTGGAACGGGTAATTTTGTGTTCCGCCTCAACAAGTTTCCTTGTTTCCTGAGTTTCTTCTGAAGCTCTTTCCAAGAGGTCATCTATTTTGTCGTCCAGCTTCTTCGCCTCTTCCTTGACGGTTCCAGAGATCTTCTCCGCAAGCAGGATGTCGAGATTCCTCTTGCATGTGTTTAGTCTTTTCAATATGCTCTGTTCCATGTCCGGCAGGCCCTTTGCAGTCTGAAGCATGTCTTCGCATTCCCTGATGAATGCGGACAATATCTTTATTCTGTCGCGTATTCCATCCATGCCGTATCTCCAAGTTGTATTTATTTCTGGCAAAGCATTCCTACAGGATATAAGTTATTTAGAAAAACAGAACCTTCAAGGTGTCAATGCGGAAAAAGAGTGACAGCAAACTTTCGAAGAAAAGCATGGAACTGGGAATAGCAGGGTTGAACGAATCCTATGAACTCCTTGCCGGCATGGACTTTCCAACCGAGTTCAAAAAGCTCCTCATCATGGACTGCTTCAACAATGAGTTCAGCCGGCAGGAATTTCTGGACTATCTCGCCAGTGGAAGGGTAAAGGCTGAAGGTCGTAGATTTTCTGATCCAGCCCCCGCCGCAAGAAACAAGATTGCTGAAATACGCAGACTCATGGATGCAGGCGATTATCATGGCGCAATTTCAACCGTGAAAAAAGAGCTTCAAGCCAATCCGCAGGACAGGCAACTCCAGCTTCTCGAAGTCATCTCCTCCTTCAAGGGCAGGAATCCCTGTACCCTGCATTCTAAGGAAATACCCAGAATAATTGATATTCTTTTTTCAATTTCGCTTGATGATGAATATGGTCATATCGCGGAAGTCATATTGAACATAGCGATTATTTCCTGTGAAAGATTCAATGGAGCTTCATTCCCCCGCAGGGATATCGGATTGATCAGTCATGACGGTATCGAAAGGGAGCATCTGGAACTCCTCAAGCACATTAATGTTCCAGGACAGATTAAGGAAAAGGCGCTTGCATCCGCCAGTAATGCCCACGGACACAAAATTACCGAAGGAGAATAACGATGAAATCTGTTGAACCTAATACGATAATGACGAGTGACAGCTTCCTTGGACTGATTGACAAAGTATCAAAGAGGAGAGATCTTCAGCCGATCTTCGAGTCGGAGGTGAAGGAATATTGCGTGAGAAAATCTCTTTCCGCAAAGAGACGACCAATATGGGATTATTTCTTCTATTCTCATTATGACAATGTCGGAACTGAGGACGAGATGCTGGCTGCTGAGCTTTCTGGTGCGGTTGAAGGCCACATTGAACGGATAACAATTCCTGATTTTGCGCGAAGGAGTGACGAAGTCATTCAGAAATACGACAGGCAAATAGGCATTCTTCACGAAAGCATTTACAAGCTGAAGAAACAGTGGCTCATCTTGTCCGGCTCCATGCTTTTCCTGTATCTGATTATCGAGCTGGCGGTAAATTCCCAGAGACGCGGGGGCACATACAATCCTGCATTCCTGATCCTGTTCGGCATCTGCATTGCAGCCTTTGCTGCTTTCCAATATAAAAAGTATTCTATCTGCATGAACGAAGTTGAAGGCGCCCACCGGAGCAAAAAAGCTGAAACCGATTCCCTGCATGACGAACGGGAAAAGGCAATTTCTGATATAAGAAGAAAATGCACAAGCGCCATCAAGTGTCTCAGGGGCAATATCCTAAACCTGAGAAAAATGATACCTCCAAGGCCAGGGGACAGTGAAATACTTGCAGTATTGGAGGAGGATGCGGAGACGATAAGGAAGACCGGCATGGAGAGGATGTCTATGACAATCATGGGAGAACCCGTCGATGAAATACAGGCTTCCGAGAAGCTCCAGCCCTTCTGCGAACCGGCACTCCTCCAGCAGGATGCACCTGAAGGCTTGAAGAACCTTTATCCAAGCCATATTGGGGCAATGAGGCGGACTGGATCAGGAGAGGATGTCTATGCGGTGAACTTCTATAAGTTCATAATCCCGAGCCAGCATCAGATAAACATATATTCGACATTCTACAATCATATCATAGGCGCTATGTACGGTGAATTTACAGACTCGTTTTTCATAAGGGATGTGGTGTCATTCTCGACAAGCACACAAGCAAGGGAGCTGGCAGTAAGGGGCGAAAGTTTCCTTGTGACAAATGCCATGTTGATATCCATCGTCCTCACAAGCGGGGACAAAATATCCTTCAACATCAGGAACAGGGATTTCATCTCAACAGTGCTTGAGGTTGACAAGAGGCTTGAAATGAAACGTCTCACCTTGTTGAAGGATGAACTGAAAAATGAACTCGCGAGCCTTCCCGAGGATGAGGAGAACCGCGCCTTGATTAATGAAGTCAAATCACGCCTCGGACAGACGGAACTTGCATTGGAGGAACTGCTTGGAAAGCACAACAGGCCGGTTGACGCCGACAGAACGCTTGAAGGTATAATAAGATTTCTCAGGAAGCAGCTCAAGGATCACAAAAGCTGATATTTCCAGTGTGCAATTCTACTATTCTCTGTCCTTGATCTTCTTCAGGCATTTGGGGCAAATGCCATGTGTAGGCATTACCGCCTTTCCTTCCTCGACATTCCATTTCCTCAGAAGAGTAATGCGGTTACACCAGGGGCATATGACGGGAATCGTCTTCCTTTCAACAGGCATACGCGGAATTGGTATAGTCTTGGTGCTATCATGTGATTCATTTTTCATAAAGTATGGAACCGCCAGGAATCCAGCACCGCATGTTTCAAATCATATAGGCTCTGCATTAAAATCGGCCTTCAGCCTCTCAAGCATGAGCCCCATTTGGTCAAAGTCGATTGGCTCATAGCCTTCCTTCGTGACCTTATCGCACAGCTCAAGCCATTTCTGATGGTCCCATGTTCCGTTGTTCTCGTTGACAAAGCTGGTCAGAATGCTTGTACTGAAAAGTCTTTCGAGGTTCTTCTCTTTTGAACAGTTGTGGGCAGATGGAACATCGCTGAGGATGAAAGTGTTTGCTTCCGTCTTGAATCCCTTTTTCTTTTTCATTGTTCTGCCCTCCCTGGTTTATGAATATAAAATTGACGCACTGTCCCTATTCCAAGCATAACTTTGTCAAAATTATTAGATTCCAGATTGAAATTGTAATAATCTGGATAAAATTAAACCCTTGAAACAGGGAGTTCGCTTTACCTCAGAAAGGTGAACTCCTTCATTTTTTATACTCTACTCTATTATCCTCATAATTCAACTTTGATAGAACCACTCTGCGCCCCCTATCTTCCTGCAAATGAGATGACTACAATGTCTCCCCATGCTTTCTATTCATATCTCATAACTCCCTGAATCCTCATATTCTCCGTCGAAACACCACAAGCTTTAAAAGTACCCTCACATTTCCATCCTCAATGGAGCCTCATAATCGGTTCACCTTTCTGAGGAAAGATGAACCGGAGAAGAAATCATTCAAATGGACCTTGACCGAAGACAGGATTCTCCCTCTTGAGGAGGTCAACAGGTTGAGGCACATGGGGCGGAAAATGATGGAAGCTGGTATCAGACATCGGAAATTCTTCCAGGTTAGGGACTGGTTCATGATTGAGCTTGGGCTATTCACCGGCCTTAGGGTCAGTGAAATGTGCGATCTTGAGCTCAGGGATCTTCTCATCGATGAAGGATATTCTTCCGTCGTCGTCAGAAATGGCAAAGGCGGAAAGAAGAGAAATGTCTGGATAAGTCTCAAATTTAGGAACATCTGCCGGGATTTTCTGAAGCTGAGGAAGCACTTAGGACTTCCAAACGAGGGGAACAATCCTCTTTTATCTTCATGCTCTGGAGAGAGACTCTCCAAGAGGGCTCTTCAAAAAGCATTCAAACGCTGTCTTCATAATGCCGGAATCAAGTTTAATTATGGCATTCACTCTCTCCGACATACTTACGCGACATTTCTCCTAAAATCCGGACACAACCTCAAGCTTGTCCAGAAGCAACTTGGTCATTCCAGCATCAAGGTGACTGAAATTTATATCTCTCTCCTTAAGGATGACACCGAGAAGGCACTTGACGCACTTTACAGGAATAAAACATAAACAAAACAGAAAGGAACGGGTATGCGGAAATTAATGGCAACAATCTTTGCGGCAGGGATCATCATCTCAGGGCTTCTATCAGGAGGATGCGCAAGCATTGTCAGCAAGTCTGACTGGCCTGTGACAATCAGCAGCGAACCCAATGAGGCGACTGTTTCAGTCAAAAACTCATCGGGCGCTCAAATCATGAAGACCAAGACTCCGACAACTCTGACTCTTAAAAGCGGGGATGGTTATTTCTGTCCAGCCGGATACATCTTCGAATTTTCCAAGGATGGCTATGAAACCCAAACCATCCACATGAATGCAGGCTTGAACGGCTGGTACTGCGGAAACATCTTCCTGGGAGGACTCATAGGCTTGGTGATTGTCGATCCCCTCACTGGAGCGATGTACAAGCTTCCCCCGACTGTCTTTGCAAACCTTCCAGAGAAGGCAGGTGAAAAGAAGAAGGAGCCTGCAAAGGAGGAGACAACAAAGGATGCGAAGGATGAGAAAACAGCCTCGGAAAAACTGGTGGAGCTGAAAGATCTCAAGGACAAGGAGCTGATTACTCCTGAGGAATATGAGACAAAGAGAAAGGCTGTATCCGAGAAACTTTAGAATTTTGGGAGGGCCGTAGAGAAAACGCGTCTTGTCCGGGGAGTTCCTCACTCCCTACTCCTTGCGGTCCTCCCTCTTTTTGAAAGGGGGTGTTGATGGCGAATTTACACGAAAACGTGTTTTAAGACGAGATGAACTATAAACTTATTGGAGGAATTATGAAAAGGAATCTTATTGTTTTCTGTTTTGCGCTGGCTGCAATTGCCGTTGTCTCTGGATGCTCGACTACAAATGCAAGCAAGCTGTCAGGTCCGGCAGCGGTCATATCAAAGACAATCGTCTCTACTCCTGATGTCGAGAAGGGAGAGAGAATTTCTGGAGAGGCGACTGTAACGCAGATATTGGGAGGAGTCTTTGTCCTCGGAGATACGAAATATGCAGACAATGTAAAATTCTCCTCGCAGATTCAGGGGCAGAATGAAGGGTTTGCAGCAGGCCTGTCAATGCTCTTCCATACAGATCTAACATTAAAGGCAAAAGCTGCCGCCGCTTATGATGCATGCAATAAGAGCGGGGCAGACATAATTCTCACGCCAAACTACGTTGTTGACGAGAAATACTATGTTTTCTGGAGCGTGTTGAACTGCAAGGTGACAGGCTTCAAGGGCGTAATCAAAGGCGTGAAGGAGATTGAATGCAAGGACTATCTGGAAATGCAGCTTGCAAATCCCACCAAGGTAAAACTTTCCAACTGAATCACAAGAATGGAGGACAAAGATGTTCAGAGCAATATTCATTTCAATACTTGGAATCCTGCTTTTCGCGGGAATCTCCAGCAAGTCATTCTCGCAGGAGGTAAAGGTTGAGAAGATCGGCGGAAACGATTCTTTTGCAAGGGTAACAGGCTTTGCGCCAAAGAAAGTCTGGCTCGGTGTTACCGTCGTTGTCGATGGCAAGGAGCAGGACTATCAGGTTGTAGAGGTCAAGGGGAAGTTCACCAAGGACTATAACCTGAAGAGCCTTCTTGACATGGCGAATGCGGCCAACTCGTCGATAAAATGGATTGTCTGCCTTTGGGAGAAGAAGGTCAATAACTGCGGCTGCCAGTATTGCAAGAGGAACGGCTATCACATGGAAGGGCGTATAGCCCAGGACAGCTACCAGTAAAATTAAGGGCAGATATTGTTCGGGGAACCCAGACCAATACTTAACTCCCCCGCTGGAAAAGGTTCTCCGTCAATATCTGTCCTATCATTCTAACATCGAAGGGGAAAAATGAGGAGAACCTTTACACTTGTTGAGCTCCTGGTTGTCGTAGCGATAATCTCGATTCTCATGGCCTTGCTTCTCCCGGCACTTGCCCATACGAAGGAAAAGGCGAGGGAGACAAGCTGCATGGGCAATCTCAAGCAGATTGGATATGGAACTGTCGGCTATTCCATGGACTACAATGACTACTGCCCGAGAGGCTGTGCTCCAAATTCATCTGACATATGGTACAATAATATTGATCTGTATCTCGGAGGAAATGGGCGTGACGTGACCACGGCAAAGCCTGATGTGTGGGGCTGTCCGAGTCGGGAGGATTCATTTGTCAACGGAAATCCTGCTTTTCCAGCAAATTGGGCTGGGACCGGCGGATATTGTTCCAACCATGCCTTCATGTGCGGGTGGACAGCTACAAAATTCGTAAAGATAAGCAAGGCCGCTGACAGCAGCAAAATTCCTCTTGTCATGGAAGGGAGAACCTGGTGTGGAATGCAACGTGTAACATATCTTTCAGATCCGAGTTATTCCATGTGGAGCAGATTTTCGCATTCAAAAGGGGCAATATTCTCATTTTGCGACGGACATGCCACCTATTTCAAGGAAAGGGCACAGAAGTATCTGGATTCATTCCTTGGAGACCCTTTTCCTCCTGCAAGTACCTATGGCTGGAATAGTGTCAGCGAACCGTAGAATATTTCATTCGAAGAACTGGTACGCCCATTCCCTATATTATTGGTTTTACTTCATTAGAAATGTCTCGAAACTCTGACACCCCTTGTTCATCGTGGCTACCCTTTCTTTTATATTGTTACTACTGTGTGCATGATATTGTTTACGGCAGGGCGCTTTCGCCGAAAGCGCCGCGGACGTCTCGGTTCTCCGCAGGAGGATCCCTACCCAGAGAATGTTAACTATATGATGACCTCATTAGTAATGGAAAAGAAGATAATTTCGGATGGGTAATTTGCATTTCAATATCCGTACGGGCGGCTCCTGATAAATGAGGCTGGATCCTTGACATTGGGGTATGGCGGGGTCTATTATATTTCCGCATATACGGCTGTTGGATATGTCTTTATTACATATCCTGACAGGTTTGAGGCTGGACACGCCAGGGGGCACTGCGACATGATGTCTCCAACCCCGGTTTTTTTCGGCAAAAGCACAAATCAGTAGAATAAGAAGTTGGATTAATAAATGAAAAAATATTATTTACTATCATTATTGATTCTCTCTTCCTGCTCTTCTGTTATTGACGATATAGATGCCGATAGTGACATTGCCTACACAAATAAGACTGGCAAACTACGTTCAATTGTAGAAGTAAGGCTTGAGCCCGGCAATGAGATTATCTTGATTGATGAGGCTTCAGGGCTGCATATTTACAATGTGGACAAATATAATCTCGATACACCAAGCAGGAAAAAACTGAAAGTTGGAGAATCCTGCATACTTTCCGACGGCCATCATGCATCAATTACCTATACCCTTATGAGCGTAGATAACGACAGAATTACATTACATGTTAGAGATGCTTTTTATGGATTTGGTGATAATAAGATAATTGAAGGAACAGTAAATATTTATCCTTACAAGAGGCAAATATTGAAAGCAAATTCTGAAGATTACTGGAGAAAAACCAACGAAGAACAGATAAAATTTCTCAAAGACGCCAATATAGGCAATTATGTCTGCAACAGAAAGTCACCATTCGATGCAATAAAGGAATTCGGAAAGACACTTGTGGAATACGATCCAGCTAAACAAGGGATTCAAATAGAACTCGATCCTGCCTTAGAAGACAGGGATCGGCTAATAACATTTTCAGCATCAGGTGCAACCGCCTTTCAAATACTCTCCATAATTTGCAATCTGAGCAATTTTAGTTTTGAGCTTAATGACGGTATTATTATTATTTACCAAGTTGTGACACCAGATATTAATTGAAAATCCAACTATTGCATTCATAGAACGGCGAGTACGCCGTCATGATGCTTGGGCGTTAAAATCATGAAAAATATATTATTGATATTCATTGTTGGTGTTCTCTTCATAGCTTCATGTGCAAAGCCATATGACAAAAAAGCCAATATCGAATTTGTAAAAGAAAAGCACGGCACCGCAATTCTTCGCATGAAAGAGAATTGGGGCGCTTTACCAGTAGAAATGAATCTAGACAAGCAAACAACAGTAACAGTAAAAGACGATATGAGAAAAATTAAAAAGACATATGATGTCATTGTATTTACAGATAAATATGGTTATCCAATAAAACATGTATGGGTGAACGATAATTCTTTCTATTTTCTCTGCTCTGGGCCTAAAGGTACAGATAGCTATAAGATACTCTATGACAATGGATGGAAAGACTAAATTTTAACTAGTTATGGTTCTGGCAACTTCGCTCCGCTGCCAGTCCAATTACGTTGGAATCATACATGAATAACAATTTCACATTAAAAGAAGTAGTGATTGTTGTTTCATTGGTCATTCTTTTGCTTGTACTTCTTTTTTCAATGGTTCAAATCAAAACAGGAGAAAAAGCCTCCATAGTCAGTTGTACCAGCAATCTAATGCAAATTGGTCTTGCTCTCCGCATGTATGAAGAAGATGGCAATAAAATTTACCCGACCAGAGAAGGACGAAAAGGATTTGAAATGCTTCGCTCGGGCGGATATCTCGAAAACACAAGAATGTATACATGCCCTGCAACCAATGATGATATTCCAACTGGTACAGACCTTTCATCTGCGAGTGTATCATATATGTATGTCCCTGGGCTGAAATCGAAAGATCCTATGGAAATTCCAGTTGCACGGGATAATGAATTTCGCGACGGGGTTCATATGTATTACTCAATAGGGATAAGATTTACGAATGTAAGTCTTATGAACACAAGGTCATCTATGCGCAGGTGTGGAAACGTACTTTTCGTTGATGGTCACGCATCACATTGCTATGAAAGTGAATGGTCAGAAATCATAATTAAAAACAATTTTACATATTAGGATTCCAACTATGCTGCCGGTAAACTCGTTTTACTCGGGGAAGACGATGGGAAAAAGTGGATGAAAATTATAACCACAGTCTATCTGATATGCCTTGCGGTCTGTTTTGCGCAGGGATGCAAACTGGATATGGGAACAACTGATACAGATCGAATAAAAGGAACTCGTTATGAAGCCTGGGACTTCAAGTTTGGACTAATCGATTCGGAAGATCCTCTCTGGGAGGAGAACGCATTGCAGAACGGGACATTGGACAATCGGGAATTGAGTTCCAGGATTACAAAAGAGCAAATAGAAATTACATTCCCTCTGCCTGGAGAATTTGCCAGATGCGGCTTTACATTCGAATATCGGACAGCAGAACCAGATATATCGGTAAATATTGAGATCATCTTGCCTGACCAATATGATGGGGGAAGTAGCCCGTTGAATGAGACTTGGTTTTGCCCAGGGAAACTGAGGGGAAGCAGAGGCCGTTTCGCCTTTTTTGAGACCAAAACGGATACAGATGGTTTTATCATTGTTCCAGGCATATGGAAGTATCGAGTATCAATTGATGGAGTACTGGTAAAAGAATGGCTTATCACTCTTACCAATAACAAGTGAAAACGTTATCTATACAAACAATGAAAAAGACTGAAGTCATTATATTTTCTATTTTCATTCTATCCTTAATAATAATTAGCTGGATTCAATGGTATCATTCTCAATTCCCCCCACATAGTATAATAACATGCGAATCACATCTAAGGGACATGGGAAAAGCCCTGCAGGCATACGCCGCTGATAACAATGGTTATTTCCCTTCATTGACAGAAGAACAGGTCGATTACCATTACAGGGGAGGACTTAAAAACCGCGATAAAGGAGACATCCCGATTGTATGGGACAAGGCATCAAACCATAAAGGAGGCCGTTTCGATGTCAATGTCTTGTATGTTAATGGAAATATTGAAGGTTTTGCTGAAAGTGAATGGGGAAACATATTAAAAAAATAGGATGAAAACTGGCATTCTTCCAGCCGTAGGAGGTGCCAGGACACCAAGATGTTGAAATATATATTCACAATTGGAATAATAGCAAGTCCATTGCTCCTGTCCGGATGCAACGGGATGGGGTATCCCCGCTTCAACCTTGCCCCTGTCGATTATGCCATTGAGCCTCCTGATATTGATCCTTCATCCAGGAAACCGCCCCAGCAGGTTCCTCTAGAAATTACAATTGAATTACTGTCAGATGTGAACTATAAACCGTATAGGATCCCTCTGAAAATCATATTTACCAGCAAGCTTTCATCTGAACAGGATCTGCTGCTGATCACAGACAAGGACAGCAAAAGAATCGAATCGCTCCATATTTCTTGCCGAGAAGAGAATGGCGAGGCAGCATCCTGTTTTGCAGGCCTTCCAGGAAGGAAACCCGAAAGGGAGAACCTTAACCTTGTAAAGCTGGGACCCAGTGAAAAATATGAAATGAAGATTGAATTGAGCGACCTAGTCAGACCTCAACTCAAACCGGGAAAATATAAACTTGATCTGGAATACATGCCCGAATATGGGGAGAATTGCTGGAAGAATGTCATAAAGGCCAAAAGTGCTTTGCTTGAGATAAATGGACCTGACAATATCATGAAGGAAGGTTATATCTCAAGGAAGCAGGCGCTTGAGATTGCTAAAAAGGAAAATACGTTAAAATATGACCGGTGGGGCACGATCGACGTAGAATTGGATGAAGGGATTTACACCGTTACATTCCCTATCAGATTGCCCAAGGACACACTTGGCCCGGACTTTGCCTCCCAGATAGTGATTGATGCAAAAACTGGCGAAGTCATAAGTCACTTAATAGGTAACTGAAAGAGCGATAATGAAGATTTCGATTATAATATTTACTGCTTTGTCTGTCACTTTTACCGTTTACAGTCAGATAAGATATGATCCGAAGCTGGCTGTAAAGGAAGGAGAGCCTCATTATATGGCCCTGATGGAGAAGCAGGAACTGATAAAACACAATTATGGGAACCTCTAAAAATTCACTTTTGAGAGATTGACTGTTAGAGAGCCGGTTTTTAAAAATGATTTCATCTTTTCAAAATCAAGATTTCTCTTTCTCTGGCAACTCAAGCTGGCAAGGATGCCTTCTGTCTTGCCGGTTTCCGGGCGGTTTTTCTGTTTTCCGTCCACTTTCATCAGGACATGGCCTCCAAAGTTCCGAGCCTGAACATGTTGTATGCGAGATTCCTGAGACCGATCTTGATTTCAGCTCTCACCTTTCCTATACATCTTATTATAAGGTCTCCGGCCATCTGCGCCTGGACTCCAAAAATGTGCTCTACCCTCGACCGTATCTTGGATCTCGTATGGTTGCCTTGCCTCTCCCATTCGGTCAGTGGCTTGTTGCGGCAGCCTTTCCTCTGCATATGCTCGCGATATCCCTTCTTTTCAAGCATCTTCAGTTTCTCGTCGGAGCGGTACGCCGAGTCCGCATAGACATCACGGCTGGTGTTCTTCCTGTCGAGGAGTTCCTCGAAGACATTGCTGTCATGTGCCGCCGCATCTGTAACAGCGTATTTCCTTATGAACTTGTGCTTCGCGTCTATGCTTATGTGATTCTTGTAACCAAAGTAATTATGGCCGTTCTTCTTGATCCATTTCGCATCAGTGTCCTTCTGCCGGAGCTTGGCTTCGTTCCAGTCTTCCGGAACATCGCCCTCCTTTATCACGGAGTTTTCCTCGCGGGTGTTCCTCTGTTTCGGCGCGGACACTATCGACGCATCGATGATCTGTCCCCGCTTCGCAGTATATCCTCTGAACCTGAGCTGGGCATCGAACTTCGCGAACATCCTGTCGACAAGTCCGGCCTTCCCGAGATTCTCGCGGTAGAGCCATATTGTCTTGGCGTCCGGCACCCGGTCCCCGAGCGAAAGCCCGAGAAAGCGCATGAACGATATCCTGTCACGTATCTGGTATTCTGTCGAATCGTCGCCCAAGTTGTACAACGACTGCAGTATCAGTATCTTGAACATGACGACCACGTCAAAAGGCTTCCGCCCCGCATTGCTCTTCCTCTCCTCGTCGCGTATTGTCTCAAGTTCCTCCCGGAAGCTCTCCCAGTTCACCACCTCGTTCAGCTTCGTCAGCGGGTCTCCGGCCTTGTCCAGTTCCTCAAGTCGGAAGTCTATATCGAAAAATCCGTTAAGCATCCTATTCTCCATTTTGCAGTTGTTTGTTCTTCAACTGCTTTCAATATAGATCAAGATGATCGTCGTTGTAGTCCGAGTTCAATCAATTATTAGAGGAACCCTTATGAGAAGTTCGGTCAAATAATCCCTTCCTTCAAAAACTGGATTCGGATTGAATCTGAACCGGCATCCATGTTATTCCCGAAGCTAAAGTTCTATTCGATATCATGGTCTGAATCTGCGGAACCGGGAACTCATATCGTGGGTCTTTGTCTCTTGATTGAGGAAACCGTCGGCATAAACATAGACAACGGGAAGATCGAGGAGGATTTTTCCTGTGGCGGTGATTATGAGCCTTTTGGAAAGCTGCTTATTACGAACAAAGTTGTCTTGCGTGACAATGCCAATGCAAAGAGGATATGGGACGCATTCTGCGATATACATCACAGGCATTGGAAGGAACTGCCGATTAAAAAGATTTCCGATACTGAATGGCACCTTGGAATCATGAGCTATGACCAGGACATTGGCGGGACTAAAACAGTTACCAGGACGCATTACATGCGGGTGCTGGTCGAAAAGGATTCCAAGTTGGTACTGTCATGGGAATCCATGATGGATACATCCAATGAGAGAAAGGTAGCCATGCCTGACAGGCGGCCAGAATCTTGACATTCCCGCTCCTTATGGTCTATTCTAAGTGAGTAGACTGTTTTATCCTATGTCTTATATACATGGGATGACAAGCTTGAGGCTAAATCTGCGGCAGGGATTACAAATTTGTAATTTCGACCCACTGCTTATGAGGAATCATATAATAAGAAGTTGGGAGCAGGAACATAATGAAATATTTAATAATATCTACTTTGTTTCTTATTGCTATGTCAGCATCATGCCTGGCTTACGAGTTGCCTCCCATTCCTAAGGATATGAAGGGCTTTCATCATGCCTCTGATAAAAGTCTTACGGTTGAAGAAAACAAGGCCATTCAAGCTTCAGTTGAAGTTCTGAAGAAAGAGGGAAATAACAATCTTGATGGAAAAGATGGCCAAGGAATAATTTATAATGTTAAGATAAAAGGTTCGGATTACTGGGTTATGTGCCAGAACTACAGCACCGATAAGGAAGGCAAATTAGTTCCAGTTGTTGGGGGATATATATGGATAATACTCGATAAGGATTTTAAATTCAAAGAAAAGAAATCTGGAGCATAGCATCCCAACTATTCCCATGCTGCCAACCTGCTTTCGCAGGTCGGCAGATAGGAGAGCGTTAGTGAATAATAAAATGAATTACAATATATATACCGACAAGCCTATAAACCTTCCAAATATATGTTTTCGTTGCCAATCAGAAACATGCAAAGCGATCCACATGGATATTAAAGAGCAAGAGTCTATATTTATTGCACTTGCAGGATTATTCAGTCATATTATTGCCTTAAAGGATTTGGGCAAGTCAATTAAAATTCCTCTTTGCAGTCACTGCTTTAAAAAACTTATAGGAATACGGCTACTTGTGCTATTTATTTTTCTAATTGCTGTTTTAGCCTTTGTTATTGGATTAAATAATAAAGCAGGAGATCTTGGATTATATCTATTTGTTGCCGGTCTTTTTCTTGGTTTACTTTGCCCATTTATTCATCTTTTTCTAAAAGAAATAGTACTTGGAATAGAAGTTTCTAAAAATGGCCAAACTTATTGTTATTCCTTTAATTCTGGAGATTATCCGGAATATCTTAAGAAGCATGAGATCATAGATGATTATGAGATTACGTATTAAAGTCACTAACCAGACGGCCTCACCGAACGGAGTACCGTTCGGTAGGCCTTAGCGTTGTGCTAAAAATGATGAAAAATATTATTATAATCTTTCTTTGCATTGGATTGCTTGGCTGTTATACAGATCGGTCGTCCGTGCCTGATAAATCAACAGAATCAACATCAGTTCCAATCACCATCCATTTCGAGAGTGCTCACAAAGGTCAAGATGGCAGCTACTTTTTTGGCCTAGAGTTCAACAATGATCAGAAGGTCTACTTTCGACGTGTGAACGAAGAGATAAAAGGATTTAAATTGGTAGCCCATCAGGAAATCGTTGATGAATCATCTGCAGGAAAAAGGCCGCCAAGCCACAAGTTGTCAATTCAAAGAGGAGACAAGACATTTACTATAATGAACGGAAGTTCCTATGTATTTGCTGAGACAAAATAAATGAGCACAACTATATGGCATTAGGCGAATGACGAGTACGCCGTCGCAGATACCTGAGCGTTATAAACATGAAATACTTTTACATGCTTTTGGCTTTATGCCTAATCTCTTCATGTACAGTCACGGAAGATGCAAGGTCCAAGGACTCGATAATTTCTTCAGGTGGTATTGACACTTTTACAATTAAAAGAAAAGGTTTAAATTGTTTTGATGATATATATGCTGAAATTAAGATGAATTTGCAAAATGCCGGTTTCAATTATGACGAAGTTCTCAATCCTTTCAAAGATGATCCAAGAATATGCCTTGCAATCAAGCATTTATCCGATGCTTCACAAGTCAGGGTTTTATCTTTTCATAAAGGAACATTGTCAGGTTGGATTACCTATTGGATAGCATATGACAGTGCAATTATTGAATGGGAAATTAAAGGCATTAATGGAAATAGTATTGATGAATCCGACTCCAAGGCATTTGAACATTTTCGGAGTAGTCTAAAAGATAGTAAATAATATTATTACTAGTACGCCTTCTGGCAACCTCGCTCCGGTTCCCAGGGGCTGAGACGTTATCCAAACATATGAAATATAAAAAGCAAATATTAATAACCTTTGCCATGCTTGATGTAATATTGTTTGGAAGATTCTTGTCTAAAATATGGTTCGGATTTACGTTCCAAGCTCCTGAGGATTCCTGGTGGTTCAATATATTTTATATGACTCAATCAATACTCATAATATCATTTTTAGCCTCAGGCTTCGGACTTGCATGCCAAAAGCGATGGGGATTTATCCTGTCATATGTTCAATTCCCATTCAGATATTTATTTCTCCTTCTGTCTTTTGGCTTTATAGCTGTCATCTTCCCCATGCAAAATACTTATTACTTCAGCCCCGTGATTATTATAGCTATGTTGCTTGAGATTGGCCGATTGATATTAACTATAATGATTCAAAAGAAGGATAACTAAATGGCATGTAGCGAACGGCGAGTACGCCGTCGCAGATGCCTGGGCGTTATGCCATAGATAATAATGATGAAAACAATTTCTATACTTTTTATTTCAACTTTAATCGTATTTATATGCGGTTGCGAGTCAGACTATGAAATATGTCATCGCCCATCTGCCCCTGACGAGGTATGGCATTTTATCGATACCAAGGATAATTCCATCATAATAAATGAGGACATACATAAGCTCATAGCTGGAAATGGAAGTGAAATATTTTGGGGCCGATATTCGATCTTCATTATAGAACCAAGAACTGACATCGATACTGCAATAATTATTAATGACTCCGGGACAGAAAACAAAGGCGAAATAATAAACAAAGATAATCAAACAATAATAAAGTTTCGCTTGGAAACTCCAGACGGCTATCAAAAAGAGAATTACATCTTAAAATTAAAGGGGGAAGATTATGAGATTAAGATAAAAGTAATTAGAGAGATTATTCCAAGGCATGTAGCATAGGAAAGGCATAACTAAATGGCATTAGGCGAACGGCGAGTACGCCGTCGCAGATGCCCGGGCGTTCGATTAACAATAAGAAGAACCAATGACACGAGCGGTAAAAACAATTATAATTTTGCTCTTCTTAGCAAATGGATATTATTTATTTAAAATATTTTCTGGAGATTACGCCTGTGGGGATCAGAAGTCTCTCATCATATACTCTATTGTAGTCATGTTAATATTATCTATGCAGATAACTGCTTTGGTATTATTAATAGAATTCATCATGAAAAATTACCAAAAAGGAATGTCCGTGCGGTTTTATATAAAAAAAGCTCTTCCACCCATTGTCATGGCTATCGTCGTATTGGCTGTATTAGGCGCTTGGATATCTCTCGAGTTGCATATAAATCCTTTTGACGGTGGAGGAATTCCTAAATGGGTTCCATTATGCCTTGCCCTGATGCTTCTTTTAATAGCCGCACCAGGCTGGATTGGCTTATCCTTATTCCCCAAGTTTATACCAGGAGATTCAGGAGATCTTATTTCATTTTACATAGGACAAATTATTGCATATTTTCTGTTTGCTCATCTATTGAACTTACTAATAATTTATTTTAAGAACAGAAAATTAATTAAACTCAAACAAACGCCTTCAGGTAATCCGGCTCCGCCGTCTTCCTGAGGGCTGAGGTGTTCGATTTGAAATAATTATGAAAATCATCTGGAAAGATAAATATGCTATAGGATTTGCCTCGACAGGCGTCATATTAATGATTTTAACATGGAAAGTATCACGATTTTAATCACATATAACATTACATAATTGAAAGGTTTTCATGAAGACGTATGATTGGAGTTTAATCACCAGAGAGCTCTTAGGGGGGCTTTTTCTATCACAGGTGGAACTAGCTGAGAAATGCAAAGTCAGCCAGCAAAGCATTTCCAACTGGAAAAACAGGACCAGAAATCCCGGTATTCGTGCAAAAAAAGCAATTTTAGAATATATTCAGAAAGAAGGGATCGATATCAGCAAGTATGAATCCAATCCTGCAAAAGAAGTGCTTTCCCGGTACCTTGAGGACAATAAAGGACGGGAACTCATCAGAATCTTTGAACTCTATAGCAGAATGTCCCGGAGCGATAGGAACAAGCTGCTCAAATACGCAAATTCAATTATAAAGTAGAAGTTATTAATTATTGATATCATTTATATTAGAAAGAGTCTACAATGCCCAAAAAAATGACAAGTCCCAGTAAATATGTCAAATGCCCTATTCCCCGAAAGCTATATAATGAAATGGTGACCAGAGCCGATAAGAGAGGATATTTTAGGAAGGGTTTTGCCGAAAGGATATTCAGAATAGGCCTTAAAGAAGAAAGTAAATATCCTGTGGGAAAGAATATCAGCTAAAGTATTTGTCTAACCGTTCATTTACGCGACAGGAAATACTAAAGAGCCTTTAACCTCAAACCTATGCTGATATTGCAGTGCCGACTATACTAATCTAATTCGGATGCTTTACGCTCTGCCAGCAGCTTCCTAATAACTGTATAATTGATTTTGATGATTATGAGGCTAGATTTGGTGCGGTGGAAGTGACATTACGTCTCCAAACCCCATTTTTGATCAGCAAAAGCCGAAGTCCGTATAATAAGAAGTTATGCACATAATAATATGAAACTCTTACAAATATTAGTTTTGATTATATGTGTTTTTGTATCCTCATGCAATACCAATAATAAGCCTATCGTTATCCAAAATACCGTCGATACTGAAAGCAAATCATCTGAGGAATTGCATTGGCCCTTATTTCAAAGCAACAGAGATAGAGATGATGGGTATATGGGATATGTGGAAATAATGGGGCGTGCTCCTACAAAATATGATTATTTATGTGAAGCGGCCTTAGCAGAATATATTGTTTTTCTTAAAGCAGGCCAAGATAAAACAACCTATATCCAATCAAAAGCGGATGAATATTATAAGACTTGGAAAGATAGGTTAAACAATCCGTTTACAGTTGAAGTAACTTTTGAAAGTAAAGATAAATATATAGATAAAATGATCAGAACATACCAGGCTATTCTTAAGCTTTACCCCAATCATCCATTAAAAGATGATTTATTATCTGCAATTAATGAACTTAAGAAATATAAAAAACAAGAAAAGTGATGCATAACGATATCAGACCGAACCGGTATTCTCCGGTTCGGTCATTATCGGACGTTATCATATGAAATATATACTTATATCAATTTGCCTTTCATTGGTACTGTTCACATCATGCAAGTCAAATTCTACCATTGCTGATGCTGACAATCATATTTTACCCAATGATCAAAGTCAAGATGACGAAAACAACTGGAGGAATCTTGTCATTAAAGGAAATTCAAGAGAAGCTACAGGAATGGATATTTATGGGGATGCATCAAACAAGTTTAGAATTATAAAGAAAATTTTCAATGAGCAATATCCTGTGAAAGCTCCTCTTAGAATATTTCTTACCCCGGAAGCAGCAACTGTAAGAGAAGGTGGGGATGATTTTGCCTTCATGAATGTATGGGATGTCCCTACGCTTGACCTGATAAAATATATGTGCAGGCAGATGAATCTTAAATTCTGGCTTGATGGAGACGATATTTTTATTGATATAATGAGTTCTAAGGAAAATGAAGCCTTGAAAAATAATGTTGATAATCGAATAAAGGAGAGTGATTAGGTCCCTCCCCACACCTCTGTACTTGAGGGAGTTGCGATTCGATAGACAAAAACATGAAGACGATTAATTTCATTATTATGGGAGCCTTGCTAATAGCCGCAACCGCTGCAGGAAGAGACTGGACATTCACCGGAACTGTTCAGGGAAAAGCTGAATGGCAAAAAGAGGGAGTTGACTATGCAATGATATTTCTTAAGATTAATACTGAGAATGTTCTAATGGACGAGATTCGTCTGATATATAATCCGACCAATGGCACAGCAGATCGTGACATCTCATGTTGGATGCTGAAACCTATGCCTTCGATTAAGTGCCCTGCCAGGATACCGGCACTCGTCACGACTGCAAATGGCCGACAATGCAAGATTGTCTTCGAATCAGATAATTGGGATATCGAGACTAAAAACAAAGGCTTAATTACTTTAAAAAGCATGGCATGGATTAAAGGCAATATCCTGCAAAAAGGTAGGCCAAGTCGTTGAATCACCGGTCATTTGCCATGGTGCGTATGAAGCAATATATGAAAAAAGCATTCATTCTTACAATCATATTGATTCTCAACGGATGTTATTCGTATGATTATGGAGAGGGACTTAGTGAAACGATTCGACTGCAAATCATCAATGATGTTGATACCGTTAAACTACTCGCTGTTGTTGAACTTACAGAAGCTGAAGTTGCCGGAGATTTCCCCGTTAACTCAAGAGGGGCTAAAATAAAGACTGAACTTGTGATGGACAAGCGAGTTTATACCCGTGGAGAACTATGCTTGCGAGGCACCGTCATTAAATGCCTGAAGGGGCATTCAAGCACCAGCCAAGTTAGCTTCAATATCGCTACTCCCTATATGGTTTTGGACAGAAATAATGAAATTCTAAACGTGCCCTGTTCGAACATTCCCGATCTGACCATAGGCAAAAAATATACAGTAATGTTTGCTCCTGACGACCCGTCTAAAATGTATTATACCTGTATCTGGACAGTCGATTCACCCGAAGCTCAATTCATAGAACGGTATTTGAATAAATTAAATGCAAATAGCAATTCTCATTCGTCCAGTCTAACCCCATAGGGTTGATAAAAGTTGAGAGTTAGTCATACAGGAGTCAGATATGAAACTGCCCCAACCAACACTCGCGCATTTGAAGAAGGCTCGCATTGAGTTCATGCGTATCGAGCCGCGTGATTTCTTCTACTGGTCTATTACGAAACTTGTCTCTTCAATCCTAGATACACAAACCAAGCCGGTAGTAGTGAATGAATTGGTCTGTGCTCTGATGATGCTGCTTACTTCATGGAATAGGAACTATTATCGCTTCTTCAAAAGTCGCTATTCTAGTAAGACTTTTGAAAGCCATTTCGCCGACCTTGAGTCTGTAGTAGAAAGGCACTTTGTCCGTCTTAATGCATTTCGTCTTCAGTCACTGAATCACTCCAGTGAAATACCCACAGAAGATGTACGAGAGATATTCACCGACTTTACCAGTGTCCTGGGTAGGGTTGGAGCTGCGAAATGCCTGCATCTACTTGCTCCACGCTATTTTCCGCTTTGGGATGCGGCAATTCTCAAGGACTATGGGATGGAGAGCGGGCTTCATCGTCATAGCACGGATGCAGAGCGATATCTCGCCTTCATGGAAATCGCACAGCAACAGATGGTTCGTATCAGAAAACTCGAAGCATTTACAGACAATCCATTGAAATCACTGGATGAGTATAACTATTGCCGGTTTACAAAGCATGTTCACTTTGAATAACAGTGCCATGCCAGTGCAGTATTCTGTAAGTATTGGGCTTCAGTGTAGGTGAATCCGTTCCCTCCTGCAAGCACCTATGGCTGGAATAGTGTCAGCGAACCTTGAAAATTGTTGTTGCTTTCACCGTTATTTAATGCATTTTGGTCCTCGTCCTCTCGATGCATAGTTTTATATACATGGAGGCCTCATTCTTCACATGAAGATCGATAAAATCTACAGGTTGCGGGTTGACATGTCCAAATCTCTTCCGAGGCGGAACTGTTCCAAGGAGCAGGCCTCATATGCATTATTTTCATTGCTGTCGGCATATTACGCGACAAAAATAAGATATATCGGTACTGGCTTTTATGATGGCGAAAGGCATGAGTGGATGATAATCGAGGGCGTGGGAACTATCAACATGTCGATGAAAAGCCAGACGGTGGAAGGTTATTTTGAGAAAAGAGAAATAGCCGCTGGCTTTAATCAGCTTCTGGAAAGTTTTTCAAATAAGAGGATGGAACTTTAAAGCCATTCCTGCGCCCAGTTTCAGCCGGGAGGCACTGTTGCGGAAATGGGGAAAATGTTGCTGAGAAGTTTGTCTTCGCCGAAGGTGGCTTTATGGAGGTTGAACTTGGGACAATGGAGCTGTGCGCATATTTCGATTCCTAGGAGGCAGCCAGGCATTTCAAGATTGCGCTGGACAAATCATTGGCAAAAGCGATAAGGCCTTAAAACGTCTCTTTATCGACGAAACTCATAATACCTCAACTTTTTTCGTAGTAAAACATAATTTCTCTATCAGTTTCAGGGTGTTGCTTGACTTCGCGCACCTCGCAGATAGTTTATTTAGTATACTTATGAGAGATATTAAGCAATACTATACTGGCTTCTTGATTCTGTTCCGGCTGTTTGACGGAGATGTAAACAGATGGATTGACTGGATTCTGAAAAATGGTTCTGACGAACAGAAACAGGACGATTTACCTGTTGCCTTCCAGATAAAGGAGGAAGCGGAAAAGGATTCCAGCTTCCTTGAGAGGGCCAGAATAATGATTGATGAGACGGCAGGAAAGAGATAGTCTTGAAAGTTTCTTTTCACTTGTTCTGTTATCATATATGACAATAAGAAACAGGAGGGGCACATGAATTGTTTCCAGCTAATTAAAACTGTATTAGATGAGATATACGAGGAGATTCCTGGAACAGAAGCTGAAAAAGATGAAGCAATTGCCATTTCTCTGGAAGAACTCCGAAAACAATATAGAGATATTAAGTCTCATGATAACATTAGCTATTCAAACCCTTCAACAAGATTTGCATATCTCTACAGGTATACAACATCACATGCCAATTTAGTCTCAACTTGCATCGAAAAATCTCAACACCTCGAAGATTTGTTTAAAAGAGAGCCATTTAAAATCACATCTCTCGGAGGAGGCCCAGGCAGCGATCTGCTTGGTGTTATTAAATATTGCGACATGAACAAGATAAGCCCCAATGTCAAATTCTATATACTTGATAAGGAAAACAGCTGGTCGGATTCATGGAGTGATGTTGACACAAAGTTAAACAAGCAAATTTCAGCCTCATATCAAATATTTGATGTAACAGCCGGAGATTCTTCCTTGAAGAAACATCTTGAATCAGATTTGTTTACATTGATATATTTCATGTCTGAAATATATTCCAGGAAGAAGTCGGCTGTGCAATATATGAGGAAATTATTTTCCGAAGCCAAGGAGAATTCCGTTATACTTTTTATAGATAACAATGACTCCCATATTTATGATTGGTTCAATACATTAGCTTCTGAGAATCATGATATAGTTTTCAATCGCGACAGCAAGATATCATTGCCTACCGAGGAAGAGAAGAAGGATTTAGGAAAATACTACACCAAGTTCCCCTCGCCTAAAATAACCGCAGACGTGTCAATAAGAATTGCTGTAAAGAAATAACAGGCGTCACACCAAGAACATGAAATGGGAAAAAGAAATTCTTTTAACAGAAGAAGGCAATATCGAGGCAATCATGCCTCTTATTGTTTCAGCAAGCCGTTCCACAGACATTCCGGCTTTTTATTCTGAGTGGCTCATCAAGGCTTTGAAAAGGGGATATTGCAGGTGGAAAAACCCATTTAACGGCAAGTTTCAATATGTATCTTTTAAAAAAATGAAGCATATTGTCTTTTGGTCAAAAAATCCTGCCCCAATTATACCTTATATTAAATATTTAGATGAATCTAATTATTCATACTATTTCCAATTCACCCTAAATGACTATCCTAGCAATATTGAACCTAATTTGCCTCCCTTATCCGAAAGGATTGCTACATTTAAACTTCTTTCACAATTGATTGGGCGAGAAAGAGTGATATGGAGATGCGATCCGCTATTGTTAACAGAACAGAACAACATAGAGGGATTACTTGATAAGATATATAGTCTTGGAAATAACTTGTACAAATATACAAACAAACTTGTTTTCAGTTATGCAGACATAAACGAATACAGGAATGTACATGCTTCCCTGATAAGAAAAAACATAATGCATGTCGATTTTGATGTCGAGAAAATGTTAATTATCGCAAGGAGCATGAAAAGATTCAATCAGGAATGGAAAATAGAGATTGCCACATGTTGTGAAAAAATTAACCTTGATCAATTTGGGATAGCTCATAATAAATGCATTGACGACGGATTAATATTGCAATTAACAAAAGATAAGGAACTGATATCTTTCCTGTCTAAATACAGAAATGATCCATGTCATGGCGACTTGTTTTCCACTGTCTCACTGAATAATGCATTGAAAGATAAGGGGCAACGAAAGGAATGTGGCTGTATTGTGAGCAAGGACATAGGTCAATATAACACTTGTTCTCATCTCTGTGCATATTGTTATGCAAATCCACCAAATGGAAACATAAAAGCAATGGAATAAGAAAAATCCCGCCCCGTTTCCGGGGCAGGGTTGGGTTAAATTCAATCAAGCAGCCTTTTCACCGGCGGAATTCTCCTCCAATTTTGACCAGCTCTTTGGATCAGGTAAGGCTTCTATGGCCTCGCTGAACGCTTTTTCCAGGTCAAAGTCAATGAGACTGCTGATAATCCCGGCTTCGTTCCAGCGGGCGTTGGCTGTCCCTGACTGCCCGAGTTTGAGATTCTGGACTATGTTCTTGACAAGCTTCTGCCAGACAGCCTTGTCAAGTTCATCCAGCTCGCAAATCTCTGAATATGCCTCCAAGCCCTGTCCTTCAACCTTGATTTTATTCTCAGGTTTCTGCCAGTCATATCTGCATATGGAGTCAACTCCAAGACAGGCAATGAGCTTGTAGATAACATCCCTTTTCGGAATCTTATATTCTATTCCCTCGACAAATGCAATCAGGGAATCAATCGCAAGCCTCTGTCTCTGCCTGTTTTTCAACTCCTTCCTTTCTTCGAGACTTCTTGGTTTCCTTTCACTTCCAGCGTCGGGTTTGGTAGAGCCGTCGGCAGATGGATTATTACCTTTGCCAGCATACTCCTTTTCAACCTCGACATATACGGTTTTTCCGGTCATAGGCCCATTGACCACAAGAGCCTTCTTCCCTGTCTTCTTCTTGGATTTTGTCCAAGCATAGGAAGGATAAACTTCCTCCTTTGCCACGGGAAAGCCTTCGGGATAGCTGTTGTTGCTCTGGGAGACAAGGATAGTTTCAGGTTCATTTTTCCTGACATCCTCGACTTTTCCGGCAATGAACTCGTTCAGCTTCTCGAAATAATGCTTCCTGTTCTGGCATATGGCATCCTTATCCCTGTTCGTGTCTTCGAAAAGGAATCCATTGTTCGCCCTGTCAATACAGGCAGGACATGTTCCGCAGCCCTTGTATTCTCCGTCGGTGTTCCAAGGAGCATTCCTCAGCATGAACGTAAAGTTCTCTTCAAGGAGCTTCGTGAACTTTGCAAGAGAGGTCTTCTCCTCGATCCCGCATCCGTAGCAGAAATCAAGTATTTCCTCTTGTATCTCTGCTGGATATTTCGCAACAGCCTCGTAATGGCCTATCGTGAAATCAGGGAACATGTTCCCCTTCATGGCATTCTTCCATCTTTCGGACAGCTCCTTCAGTCTGATTCTTGCAGCTATCCAGTTCGGAGAATGGCTCAGATGCGAGGCCAGTTCAGCAATCCCGAACTTTTCAGAGAGATTTGAAAGCTTTTCAATCTGCTCTGCAAGAGTGAGATTTGTCCTCTCATCGTTCTCAGCGAATGCAATCAGCTCCGGATCTCCCTTGATGAAGGAAATCTCATCAGGTATTTCCAGCTCATCCTTTCCAAGGATTTGAGTCAGGGCGAGGAAACTTTTCCTGCCGGCGACAACCCTGAACTTGTACTTGTCATGGACAAGCGGCTGTATCTTGACAGAATGAATTAGCCCCACGCCTTCGATGCTCTTTGCCCTGTCAGCTATGTCCTGTTCGGTGATTTCCCTGTCTGTCTCGCAAAGTATTTCCTTCGCCTTGATAGTTCTCATTTTCTTTTCTCCTTTGTTTGATGTTTGCTTCTTTGACTTCTTGCTTTTCATTGTTTCTTTCCTTTTTTGATAATTTTCGACACAAAAAAGGGACGCATAAAGCGTCCCACGTTCAATCCCAACTTTTCTTTCCTATTTGCACCTCCTTTCTTTTTATCCGGCAGCCTCCAGGTTTTCTGGCAGTCCGCCACTTCCTCCAATCATCTCCACAAATCCAGAAACTGTTCCAGACGGAAGCATCTTCACATTCAGGCCGAGGCAGAACATGACTGCTTCATATCCTTGTCTTTCCAGGTATTCCCTGAACCATCTTAAAGTCCTGCCTGTAGTACAGACATCATCCACGAGAAGGACTCTGCCCGGCTGTCCTGCTTTGAAAATCAGGCTGTCGCCGTAGTTAATGGGTAATTCGTGCTTGTTATTGCATTTTCTCTTCGTTACCTCCCTTGTTCTTTTAATCTGAGCTCCAAAGAGCATTTGAAGCTGCGTTTCTTCAGGAGTTGAGCCAGGAACGATTAAAACTGATTCGCACCTGTTCTCAAGCCTTGCCTGTTCTACCGCATTCATCACCCAGGATCGGCCAATGCCGTATCGCTTGAAGCTGTAGACACGTCTTGCTCCTGGAAGGAATGCCCTTGTCTCAATCCTGAAACAGGCTTTTATCATGTTCACATAGACGTAAACTCCCTGGATATCTTCGTCATTTGACCGGATGAACGTGAACTCGCATTGCCTGTTCAGCTCATCAAGCAGAGGTATTTCAATTGCAGTGTTCATGTTTCATTTCCTTTCAGCGTGCTTTGATTTCCCGATTTTAGAAATCGCTTCTTGAATCTCCTGCGGATCGCACTTCCCGAAGATTCCGTCAACTGCCCTGGCTATGACCTTTGAAATAGGCTCCTTCCTTGCAACTGACAGAATCTTGAGCTTGTACGATGCTTCCTCCAGATTTCTGATTTTTCCTGCGAATGGATATGGCATTTCTATTTCCTTTCATATGTTTTGTATTCCAGTCCTATGTATCTTAGGCTTGTGTTGTAGCTCAGGCAGTAGTTTCCCTGCCAGAAGCATTCATCCTCGAAGCCTGCGGACGATTCATCGCGCACTTCATGCGCATCGGGATTGTGCCATTGCTTCATAAACTCAATGGTTTCCCGCTCTCCTTTTTCGTCAAGGATTGACAATGCTTCTTTAGCTTCGTCATCTTGGAGAAATACAATTTGTTCAAACATGTTCGTTCCCTTTCACCAGTGGTTTATGATGACCTTTGACCTTATATCTGCGAGCAGCCTGTCCAGCTGTCTTTTCTCATCGCTGTCCAGTTCCCTGATATCACAGATGCCCTTGAAGTCTTCCTCAGACTTCCCCTGATATCTGATTCCCGCCTCCTTGGCACACCAGAGATATATGTTCGCCATCTCATGGCTCAGAGGCGCTTCCATTGAAGCCGGCATCAGGACAGTGACAGCCTCTGTAAAACCTGCACGAATTCCAATCTCTCCTTCATTGTATTCCTTGCAGATTATGTCGAATCTTTCCTGATAGACAGCTTTCTTTAGCCAGTCAGGAAGAGTTTCCCTCCATTGGGATTCAGAGGATATTATGGGTGCTCCGAAATATTGCTTGTGCTCCCTGCCCAATCCTGTAAGTTCCAGAAGTCCTGAAACCGCCTTCGGTGACATCCCCATCTTAACCATCACCTTTAACAGGTTTTGAATTCTCGGGGTGAAACAATCGGATATCTCCTTCATTTCCATCAGCACTTCCTCGTTGAACAATTCCAACTGATTGTCTGTTTTCATTTTCAAGCCTTCCTTTCTTAAATCATTCCTTTTTCCCTGAAGGAAAAATATGTTTTATCGCCGATTATCACATGGTCCAGGAACTTGAAATCCAGCAGCTTTGAAGCTTCCTTAAGGGCATTTGTGAGCCTGAGATCATCCTGAGAAGGATCTGTCTCCCCACTTGGATGATTATGGCATGCCACAAATCCTGTCGCCCCATGCTGGAGAAGCCTCCTGAAGACTATTTTCACGTCTACGCATGCGCTGTCCATCGCTCCAAGGTTGACCATCTCCTTTCTAATCATTGCATTTTTGGCATTCAGCATGACTATCCAGAGACTTTCCTGGTCAGCCTTTCCTATCTCCCTCAATTCATCAAAGACAGCTTCCGGCGTGCAAAGCCTGATTCCAGTGGGATTCTCCCGCATGTAAAATCTCAATTTGAAATCATTCTCTTCGTTCGTGTATTCACTATTCATGGTTCCTCCTTGGAAATAAAAAGGCGCATCTTGTCAGGATGCGCCCTTGTTCCTTGTTTATGTTTTCAGACCGCTTCGTCGAATTCCATTATGAATTTCCGGCAGCAGCTCCGCCCGAACATCACCAGGTCCTTTTTCTGTCCTGCATTTCCGCAGACAGGGCATTCGAACCAGAGTTCATACGAAATGAAGGGGATGATTTTATTCTCCTCTTCAGGCCGCTCTTGCTTCAGGAATTCTGTCTTCGTTTCCATTTTCAATCTCCTTTGCTTTCCTGTTTAAAATGAAGTCAGAGGCTTTCTGGGCTGAACCCGCCGCAATCACTACAAGCTTCCTGTCATTCTTAAGCCTGTGAAGCCAGGAATTTATGTAGCTTGCCGAATTGTCTATTGTCCTATTTTCTATTCCTGCAATGGCGCAGAGGAAAGCTGCTCCCATTTCAGCGACAAGCTCCTCCCGGGAATATTTGTTGTCTCCGAAATGTTCAGAATCGTATATTCCCTGCCTCTTCAGCCTTGACTCATGGCCTGTCGAATGGACAAGTTCATGGAACAGGGTTGAATAGAGCTCTTCGTCTGAATGGAAGAGGTTCTTCTTTGGCATATGGACCGAGTCTGTGTTTGGGCTGTAATATGCCCTGTTGCTGTTATAGTCTATCTTCGGCCTCTGAGGCATGATTTTCACAATCATCTCAGCCTGTTTTATTGGATTGAAATCCCTTTCATTCACCTTTGTCTTCGGAATCTTGCTTTCAGGGATTTTCTCGCACTGGAGGACATTGAACACGTAGTAGTATTTCAGGATCGGCCTTTTTTCCGGTATTCCTGCATCATCCACCATGATGTTCCCTTCCTCATCCTTTGCTTCAATCCACTTGCTGAAAACAACAAGGATTGCCTTTTCTCCTTTCCCTACTGAACCTCCAAGCTCCTTGACCTGCTTGAAGCTCAGAAAATAGGGACTTCCGAAGCCAAGGCTCGAAAGCAGGAAGACATTAATTCCCCGATATGGTCTTCTGCTTACGAGATTCATCGGAAATCCGACTTCTGCTTCCCAAGGTCTTTGCCAGGGAACAAGTCCAATCTGGAGCTTTTCGATTATTCTGTCGGTCACTTTCTGGTACACGTCTGCATACTCTTTCATTTTCTACCTCTTTCTTTTGATTTTTCGTCTTTAAACAAAAAAGGACTCCAAGTGGAGTCCAGTTCTTCAAATACTGTGATTTCCCTGTTTCAGCCTATAGAACCACCTCCTTTCTTTGTTTTGGGTTTATTTCTAAGCCTTATGAAGGGTGAAATCGGATTGGAATTAAATCGTTTTTTAGAATTAAATCCGGGTTCCAATTATCGCTATATAATACATGTCCTTGAATGACTGAGTGTTATGCGTGTTTGCTGATAACGGTATGTCATTTGCCATCGGTTGGGCAGGATTAGAATTAATCTTTTCCTGCTGGAATTAAATATTTCCGTCAAAATTGAGCCAAAAACTGTCAAAAATGCACAGCTATGGTGCTTGGTCTTTACCGGGGTAAAAACGCGGTTTTGTGAGTGTTTTTGCCTTGCCTATGTGTTAAATCGCCGACGGATCAGCTGGTTTTTGATAGGTAAGTGTGTCTTTCGGGGTAAGATTCAATGAATATCGGAGTTTTAAGCCCTGAAACCGGAGTCTCAGGAAACGGAAGGATATTATTGAATGCTATTGATGGTATCCATAGGGCAAGGAGCTTTATAAGGTTGATAGGGATTCTATTGGAAGTTATTGTATGAGGGGACAACAACAAATGCTTTCTAGTTTGAAAACCCCGGATTCCCATTGAATTCTTAAAACATGAGTACTATTTATATAAAATCAACATGAACCTATTCGATAACTTGTATAAATACCTTCTTAAAGTGTTGATACGCTCTTGCACTCTGTAGCATGTTATGAAAGAATGGAGGATTGTCAATGGAATGGTTTCACTTCTCTGACTTCCATATTGGGAAACCTCATGGTCCCCAAGCTGAAGCGCTTGCTTCGCTCATTGAGGCTGTAGAACAAGCAAGCGCGGAGGAGTCTGGAAAAATAGATGCAGTCTTTTTTACAGGGGACATAGCATATTCCGGCAAACAAGAGGAATACGATAATTTTAAGAAGGATTTCCTTATCCCATTGCGTGATATTCCTGCTTTCGCCAACGCCATTCTATTTGCTGTTCCTGGGAATCATGATGTGGATTGCGATGCCTCGCTTCCTATCGTTTGGGACGGCATTGGTAAACGGAACCAGGATATATTCTTTTGCGAGAACGAGAACGGGCAAAAAGCTCGATCTGGGCGGGCAAGTGTCTTCAATGCATATTGGGAGTTTGTCTCCGCCAACGATATCATTAGCCCCAACCCTTCACGTGAAGTATCTATCCTGCACCACCTCGATAAATACCCGTTCGATGTCTTTGCGACAAATACAGCTTTCTTCTCCGATCGAGAGAAAACTGCAGGAGCGGAAACTGCACCCTCTCCAATAACATCACTACGTTTTGTTTCTGGAACTCTTACACCGTCTAAGCCATGTATTGTTCTTGCGCATCACCCAATTAAGTGTCTCTTCAGGGATCATCAGCGTCCCTTCCAGGTTTTTCTAAAGGATAAAAAGGGTGTATTATTTCATGGTCATGAACATGAATTAAGCGTAACATTTAATCCAGACGGTACGCTTCGTAATATGGGGTTTGGTGCGTCTTATTTGGTTCCCCTTCAAGATCAATCTACATCTCCTTATCAGAACACATTTGCCCATTGTAGCCTTGGCTCCATGTTACGTGTCCGATCATATTCATGGCAGCCTACTGCAGGCCGATGGCTTGACACTACTGCGGTTCAATTGTCGGATTGTATAGACGGAAACAAAACGGGAACAGAACCTGTTTGCTTTTACTTTCCCCAATTGACCAGAACTCTTGAGAGCTTAGGATTTCAAGTGCCAGTTAGCGCAGTTCGCCGTTCTGCACCATCCCCGACGCGCATCATACCAGTAGGCGAACTTGGAGAAGGCATCACACGAAGGCTTTTCCTTATTAGCCGTAATTTAAGTGCACTTTTCCAGAAGGGAGAGCCCAAGTTTAACGTTAGCACTCCAGGTGATGGGAAGCTTCGAATTGAAATCGAGCTGCCTAACGGGCAGCGTGATCTTGCTGTTTTTATTCCAGGGCTTAATCACATTCTTTCATCAAAAGAAGTAGAATCGATAAATACTGAATTAGACACAGAAGGTTTTGCTAGTGCAACGGTAATTTCCCTAGGTGACATTTCTTCTGATGCGGAAAGGATGTACCTTCGCCTAAAGACACGCAAACCATTAGAAGTATTGACCAATAAAGGTCTCACACAAGAAGCTGATCGTGTCCTTTCCGACGAACAGCGTCAATCTATCTCTCGACTCGATGCCGCCAAGCATTCCGTTTGTTTAATGTTGTCGGAGAGGGACGTCTATATACTTGTCGTCGATGAAGAAGGAAGCTCGCGCTGTTTCTATGTTATCCCAAGCAATGGAAATCGCCTACCGGTGACAGATCCAATTATTACTGCGTTGAGAAAAGGCACCCCTGATTTCTCACTGATGACCTATGCTGGTGAGAAAACTTCCACCGAAGAGTCAGCTGATAGGCGTTTCTGTGAAAACGAATATCTTACCGCATGCTACAATGAATATAATGTTATGAAGTATGCTGCTCTCGCAAGCGTTGGTATCCGATTCTCCGAAATGCCCCTCGACGAGCTTTACGTTAATGCTTCTGCCAGCGAGGTTGACAATGAGGTAGAACACAGAGCACAACAACTTATTGACGATCACCTCGCCACGTATCCCCTATCCGACGAACTCAGGTCACATATTCAAAAACAGCTTCTTGCATCAGTACACCAGGGCGGAAAGCATGAGTCATCTCAAGCCCGCGAGTTCTGCCAAAAATATGGAGCGGTTCTTATCACAGGAGATCCTGGCTCAGGAAAGACTTGTTTTCTAAAAAGCGAAATCCTTGCTTATTGTAGGAGGTCATTGCCGTCTCCGAAGAAGACCCCGGAAACCACGACAGATTGGCACTCGCGGCACATTCCAGTAATGGTTTCTCTTTCTGAAGTAGTTTCTGAACAAGATTTGGACTCAAAAGGATTGTTTCCAATTATTTCTCGAATTCTTGAGCGACGTGGTCTCTTGCTCCCATCGGACGAAATGAATAGGCTGTCTTTGGATGGGCGTCTTGCCTTTTTCTTCGACGGTGTAGACGAAGTGGTATCAGTTGAAAAGAGATCCCTCGTGGTCAAGCTAATAAATGAACTGGTTACCGAACGACTCACTGTTGGAAATAGGGTAGTTGTCACGTCACGACCAGCAGCCGTTCAAGTGGTCAACATCTTGCCATCTCTCCACCGACTTGAGCTTCAGGGACTGACAGAATCGGAAATGAGAACTTTGGCCGAACGTCTTCTTAATCTCAACCTTTCTGGAAATCAAGATGGTATTCATCTAAGCCAAGGCACAATGAGACAAGATCAGCATATACTGATTTCACAACTCGTTGCTGATTGCGCCAAAAATGCTGGAATTTCTCGCATGGCTAAAAATCCGTTACTCTTGACGTTATTGATAATCATCTATGCAAATTCAGGCGCACCTTCCGCAAAACGTCATCTAATTTATGAAGAGGCAATAAAAACACTTGCATCTGTTCGTAGTCATGAGGCAGGACATAGGCGAGTGTCACTCCAGGACCTGCGAGAAAGACTTGGAGCTGTTGCACTTTCTGTCTACAGGAAGGAGTCGGGGCTTCTACCTTCTCGTTCGGAAGTACGGTCAATTGTTCGCGCAACCATGATGCGTCAACATCACGATGATGTTACGGCAATTGAGGCTGACGCGTTCATTCAACTTGTAGCGGAGTCTACTGGATTAATCGTCATAGAACCACGCAAGGGGGAATCGGATGACAAGGCTGTTGTTGCTTTCATGCACCATAGTTTTCTCGAATATTTTGCTGCAATCGGACTAAGTAAGGACTTAGAAACAATTGATGTTGGTTCCCTCGTAACCGAGCCACGCTGGCATGAGATTCTCACACTGCTGGCAGGCATAATCGGCGAGAACGAGGATGTTGCTCCTATTATTGCGCGATTTATGTCTCCTCATTCTTCTGAACGTGATTTTGATGCAAGGGCTCTCCTATTTGCAATTGACTGTGCCCTAGAATGTGACATTCCTTCTGAGGCAGCACAACGGCTACTGAGGGACAACATCTATGCATCTCTTTCTACAGGTTCGGCTAGGCTTGATCCATGGGTTCGTTCTGAGATAGGACTGCGACTGCGTTTGTTGCTTAATGTTTGCGGCAGTTCAGATTATGATATGATGCTTGCCAAATTAGTGGGTTCAACTGATGAGGCTGTAAGCGCCGCTGCGCTGGATCTGATTGGTTATGCTTGTGAAGAGGGATATTCTTCTCAAGACATCCTTCGAGCTGTGGAAGGAGCCTGTGCTCGGTCTGAGGAGAGTATTCTCAGTGCAATCTGTCAGGCGGTGGCTCGGGCAGAGCCACTTAGGACTGAAACTGCGCTGCAAGTAATTCCCCGATGCCTAAATAAATCGGGACGTTGTAGGAGAGCAGCGTTTGAAGCACTATCTGTGCTGCCAAGCATGGCTTCAGAATATTGGGGTGACATTATCAACGGTATAGATGACAAAAATTCACGGACAAGTAGATGGGCGAGCATAGCAGCCATTCAAGCAGGACTTAACGCTGATTTGATTAGTCTCAGTGCTCAACGCAAAGACGTGTTACTTCGAGCCCTTAACCAAATTGATCGAACCGACAGCAGTCGTGATTACCATCGACCGAAGGTGAAGAAGGCAACACTGTCGCGTCTGCTTGCTGCACCATATATACATGATCGTGTTCTTGGTATACGTCTTCTTCCTCTTGCAGATGCAGACGAGAGATATATCTATGAACAACTCCTCGAGTTAATCCGTGGCGACGTATCGCGAGAAGATCGTGTCGCTGCCCTTTTTGCTCTTCGCTGGAGCCATAATGTCTTATCTCTGGTTACCGTTGATGATATTAGAGCGGTGGCAAACTTATTGGTGGTTGACAGTACAATGGATGTCAAGGTAAGTGCAATCGAGCTCCTGGGATCCTTTGGAGGAACATTGCCAGCAATTGATGCCTTGCTTGGTCAGAACTTCGCGGCTCTCTCAATTGATGAATACTGTGCAAGTGTCCTTTCGCTTGGACGGGCAAGAATACGGAAAGACAACGTAAGTTCATTTTTTTCGGAGGAATTAGAATCATGCTTAGCTTCTACGAAGAAGATGAATGAAGATAATGTTAGGCGCATTACAGTTCTGTTCGATGCATCAAGGCGTCTTAGAGAGACATTTCCCTCTAAACTCGTCAAAAAGATTCGAAATCTTGTTGATGACTTCCGTGTTGACGAGAGGGTTCGCCGAAAGTCTCTTTTATGCTTTCCTGCAGTTGCCATGCCCTCGCAATGGACAGTAGAAAACGTCCAACAATTATTCATACGTCCTCCTGTTGGCATGGATGCAGAACTCGTTCAGATTCCAGCAACTCTAGCATGGAAATGTCGCGAAAGCGTCGACTATGTTTTTGCTTGCGTTAAGGCGTTGTCAATCCTACGGGTGAGTCTATTGGAGTACCATGCAAAATTGTTAAAGAGACGCGCCGGAGAGGAGAATGAGTTCTGTGTCTCAGAGCTCAGGAACGGAATTGATGAAGTCACTCAGATTATTATCGCTTTTCAGGATTTCATTGGCGTGGACAGGGATAAGTAATATACCTGGCTCCGTATCAATTTGCTGTCTTAAATCAGGATTTTATAAAGAGCCTATTTACCTTCCTTTAACTTTTATAACAGGCTGAGTATATGATGCATAACTTGTCTTCACTGCCCCTCTTCCTTTTTGCCCCCCTCATTTGCCAGTGGATGCATGAAGGTTATTTTCTCTGTTGTTTCTTCTTGTTCTTTAAAAATTCCTGATATTCTTCTTCACTGTAGAAAACACCTTCATCTTCTTCATTTTCTACCGGCCTGATGTCCACATATCTTCCAGATCTCACACTGTCACAGGAGATTGACTCGCTCTTTCTCAGTTTCACACAGATTATTTTAGGCTTTCTCATTTTTACCTCCTGTTATTAATTTAATTGAATCTACCTCACTTCCATAAATCCTCTGACTCATGTCCTCTATCATTTCCTGGTTGTTGCTTTCAGCAATGGAATTATTATTTTGAAGCTTCTTGGAAATCAATGCCAGAACTTCATGGTCTTGAAGAAGAGTCTCCATAATTTTTGAAACATCCAGCAATTTTGCATCTTTGAGCAGGATTTTTCTGGCTTCATCCTCGTCAAGAGGCAGTGCACATATCCCGCATAACCTGTTTGTAGTTTCATTGACCGTTCCGCACCTGATGCATTTTATAGGTGTCAGCACCGATGCTTTTTCCTCCCTGGGGATTACAATGCCGTTAGCTTTCAGCACTGCCTCGTCGGTATCCTTGCCAGACATGTGGACATATATCGCAGCCATCTTACTTCCCTGCGTCCAGCCAAAGTACTGTTTCATCGCTGCTTCGCTCATTATCGCCGCCATCTGCGTAGCCCTGGAATGTCTCAGCAGGTGCGGATGTACTCTCTTTTTTATACCTGCTTTTTTCACTGCTGTCCTCAAAATCTCTGACATCCTCGCATAGCTCATCAGTTCTCCTCTTGCATTTATCCAGAGGAATGAATCCGGATTTTCGTTTTGCGGATGCATGTTCAGCCACTGTTGAAGATATGGAGCGCTGAAGACTACAAGAATTTTCCTTGCACCTGTTTTCCCGGAGATTGTCAACCTCATTCCGTAGTTCTCCGAGGAAATGTTCCTGATTTTCATTGTCCCTATTTCGGAAATCCTCGCTCCTGATTCAGCCAGAGAAGCTATAAGCGCCTTGTCCCTGACGCTTCCACAGGCCATGATTATTTTCTTCATTTCATCTTCCGTTAACAGCTCTTCCGGGAGTTTCCTGGTGTTCGCCTGCATCCCGATTGAAATCCATTCAACTTCAGGCGGATATTCTCCCTTCCTCCTGCAGGCCCTTAAAAACCTGTACAGTTTCCTGACAACAATCTTGAAGCATCTCTTGCTTTCAGGAGCAAGGTCTGACTGTTCAATCTGCCCCACGACCTTTCTCAAATCACCCTCTCCTGCCTGTTTTAAAGGCTTTTTAAGCAATGAACAGAACTTTCTAAGGTCAATCATATATCTGCCAATCTTGCTGGCTCCAATGCCTTCACTCAGCATGTAGTCATTGAACTCAAGAACCAATTGTTTGTTGTCAGCAGAAATCTCCTTGCTTTCCTTTAACAACTCCAGTTGCCTTTCGTGTGCCCTTTTCCAGTTGTGTATGTTCATATCCATTATAAGTCTCCTATGAATTTAAGGATTGTAGTGTTTCTATTGGGGATTATATGAACTCCGCAAAGAAAAGGGCCTGAAACTTTCTCTAAACGCCCAGACCAGGCATATAGAAAAACTTTCAGGCCCATTTCACTCGGTTTTTCCCTGAAATCCTACAATCTAAAATATTTAGGAGGCACTTGTTTATATATTTTTCGGTTCCTCTTAGTATAAATTATTTCTGCAAGATGCCTTGGGAGGGTATTTCACAATTGAATTTTACAAAAAGAATCATTCGGCTTTGAAAATGAAAATCATGTGTTATGAAAAGGGGGTCTTAATACATTACGTAGTAATGTGGGGAAATCCTTTTTCCAAAACGAACAATTTCCCCAATGGTTTCATTTCATTATGTTTTTCTCATTTTGTGGCATTGCAACTGTCTTCCAAATCCTCCTTCTACTCCCTTTCCCCCTGCGTCACGAGCATTTCATTAATCGGATATTTCACAGGAGTTAATCGAAACCAGTGGAAAGATATAATGGACTCGAAATGTTTATAAAGGGCCATAATTACAGTTTGAGATGGAACAAGATAAAATAATCTCAGTAAAAATACATGGGGCAGCTTACCTTGTTGGAGACGGAAGACTATTGACATGTCCAGTAAATACTGATGGAAGTTTTGATAAAAGTGATGACATGGGCGAAATGGAAGTAGATTATTCTCCAATTTCCGAGAAGCCAACACATGAAAAGGTCTTAAGAGAACTTGGGTTCCCAAAAGAGAAGATACCTCAAATTCTAAAGCATGTTCATTATTCATAGCGGCTTAATTTGAACGTCCGTAATTGACAGAAGATAAAATAATTGCGATAAATCCCCATGATTTGACAAAGCCATTTTGTTCCTGTTGAGGTTGTATACAGAGAGCTTATTTTATTTCAGCTAACTAAAATGGAGGAGACTTCTTTAGAATACGCAGTAATGTGGGAATATTCCCATTCCGCAACAGTAGATTTTTCCAATATTTCGATTCTTTTTATAATCTCTCTGCATCATGTCGCACTGTTTTTCTATGCTTTTCTTGTCTTTCTCCTGTGTTTTATGCTTTTTCAACAATGCGTAAATACAATGTTTTTCCAAAAGACTTCAAATAGTTAGCAGGTAGTTCTTTCCTCATCAATACCTGAATTAGACTGCAACAGCTGATGTTTGATCTGCCAGTTGCCTACAGGGGTATCCTTTTTATAAACAGGAAGTTCTACTGTTTTCAAGGAAAGCGGAATCTTTAACCACGATTCATCGGAAAGCCTCCGACGAGCTGGGTGGCCCATTCTCGGCTTTCCAGAAGCGTCTTAATTTCAATCTATATAATTTTTATGTTTTTAGGCTTATTGGACTTGAAATTAAGGTTTTTAATGAGAAATTTTTAGAAAAAAATGGATGCGAAAAACAATGAAAGAATTTAAGAGCAAGGCTTTTGCGGTTAATCAACTCAACGATGAAGGACTAAGGGCTTTAAAAGATGATGCAGAGATTATTTGTAAAGTGGGCAAGGCGAATTTTCCTCAGATAATTCAATCTGTCAAGGAGGTCATATTAGCAAAAACTGAGAAAGATGAGCTGGCTATTCAAGAAAGAATGATATCATCTGGACTTGTACAGAATCTTCAAACTGCCATGTCTGCCTACAGATTAATCCTTTACTTTTTTAAAATATTCAATAACGATTCCACCAAAAATGATTCTCCTGAGATGATTGCATGTGATCTGATTTCGCTTGGACTTAAGGCAGATGAATCTGCTAATGTTGAAATTTTACTCGGATTAATTAAACAAGAAATAAAATGGTATGACGAGCATATACTAAAGAATACTTTCGAGCGAGGCCTTTTCCCAAATTTACAATCCATGGGGACAACAGTTGAGCTTCGCGCTGTGTTTAATCGTGAAATTGAAGGCAATGAAAAAGTTGAAGAATACAAAAAAGAAGTTAAACTTGACAAGAATTATCCCGTTATTCCTATAATTTCTATTGCTATTACCTTGGATTCTGGAACTCCAAGTAGATTTGTTTTTCAGGCTTCACCTGAAGGTGTAGAAAAATTTATTGAAAGACTGAAGGCTTCTTTACTGAAAGCGACTCTCCTCAAAGAACATTATAAGAGCACAGGGGTTTAAATTGAACTGTTTATTGACCCAACCGATTTTGAAAATTGCTGCATTTAGTCCCGCCTTCTCCTCAAGTAATAAGGAATGCGAACATGTCCAAGTAGATATTCCTGTTTTAAGCGATAAAGTGTCTTTAGAACATCCTTGCAAATCAACTTTCGAAGACTGCGATACCCTTCTATCTTGGTATCATCTTCATCCTTATGAAAAAACAACTCTCAATAAAGAAATATCATCCACTTCGTCTTCCTGTCAATTCTCTCACATGGAGATTGGATATATCAGTCGGAAAAGCTATATCGCTAAAGCGATAACTCTATCCAAGTATTCAGCTATATACCCCTATGACATAAACTTTAAAAACGAGTATGTACTTGCCTCCAATGAGGATGGAAGACCTATGGTAATCGAACCTTCTGACGAAGGATCAAAAGGGGAAACAAAAATTACTGCTTCACGACTTGAGAATATAGTTGATGCTGGGAGCGTTATTGTATCTGTTGGAGGAATTAGCTATTGTCTCGGGCAAATGTTTTGCGAAGGATGTATTAGGATAGGGCCTCTTTTTGGAGCCATAGGTGGAGGGTTTATACTGGGAGAAATATTCTTAGGTCGTGCATATGACAAATACTTAAGAACGAAAAATCAAGATTATTAAAGGATTTTATGTTTTCTATTTTGGATAAGCTTGAAAAATGGGGAAAGTCAATGGGATGGCCGAAAGGTTCAGGCGCAAGGCTCCCAATTGAGGCTTTTGTTCTGTTAATGTACCTGTATCTTTTGCATTTGGCATTCAAAAACAACATTAAACCGGATTTCGACGATCTTCTGTATTGGACCTGCTATTGGCTGATTATTTCTGCAGTCATAATTTTTATAAGATGGGAAACTGTTCAACAAGCATTGATTGGTCTATTGTCCGGTATTATTGAGGAGATCAAAAAATTGACTCCCAAGTAATAGAATATTTACTTGCCAAACTTTTTATTTGCGTATTTTATTAACTTGACAGTACAGAGTTTTCTGTAACGCGCTATTTATTAACACGTTGCGAAACAAGCAATATTTGCTGTGCCTTTTTGGTAGTGCAAGTAATCTTTCGCACATTTTTCTTCCAGGTCTTTGATTTGCTGTTTTCATTTCTTCGAGCATGAGGGGAGCCTATCTGCCGAAGGAGACCCCGAATCTAGAGCTACTCCAAAGCCTACTCCTTTATCCTTATCCATATCCTATACGGTCTATGAGAGCCATTTTTACCTGACATGATCCTGTCGTAATAAATTGGAGGCTCCTCTTTCGAGCCATATGGCACGGTATTGGCGAGGACACAGAGTGCATGCTGCAACGACGGGGAATTCCGGTTGCACAGCTTCCTGAGCTGCTTAAATGACAGCGGTTTCTGATAGCATGGACGTGTGCCATGGAGTTCCCTGTAATAAAATCTTATCTTCTCCAGTACATGCTCAAGCATCCTTCTCTGTCTTGCATCCAGCTCTTCGACTATCCCGCTTCTAATCCAGATTCTTCTTTCTATATCGGCAACCACCTCTTGAAATTTACCATATAGAAATTACTCCTCGAAGAACTCCCTGTTGTCGTTCAGGTATCTTCTCTCATTAAGGGCTTCAAGCGATTCATTGACGCTTTCCTCAAGATCTTGGATTTTTGAAGACAGGTCTTCGAACTTCGGGGAAAGGTCGGATGTGAGCCTTTCAACGATGCACTGAACCATTGCTTCTGTTTCGTTTTTGTTTTCCATGCACAGCTATAGTAAGCGTGCTTGAAATAGTTAGCCCAATATCTATTGGGAAAATCCTTCAAGATATTCAGCCATCCTCATTCCTTGATCTGTCAGCTCATATTGTTTTGAGTTCCTCTTTTTTGTATAGCCTGAAATCCTTGCAGTTCCATTCTTCAAAAGGAAATACATTGAATCCAAGGTTTGATTTAGTGTGATTGGATAAACCTTGTTCACTTTTCTCCTGATTTGTGCGAGAGTAAGGCTGGGACCATTCTGAATTCTGACTCCATATAGAGCAGACAGGATGTCCCGTCTGGTCCTTCCAGCAGCAACGCCAGCAAATCTATGCCAGTCAATTCCATCGCCCTCCTTTTTGATTTTAAGTTCATATGCCTTGTTCACCTCTTTTCTTCCTTCCTGTGTCAGGAAATAAATCCTGCCTGTCAGCCTAATTGGCGTCAGGCAGTAGACTATCCCTCTTTTTTCTGCCTCACGGAGAATATTTGAAACATCTCCGAAGGTTATCCTTGGATTTAGTTTCTTTGCTGTTTTCAGAATCTCTGAAGGACTCATTGGATATCTTATAGACTGAAAGATAGCCTGTTTCTGCCTTCCTCTTCTCATCCAGTTTAAGTCCCAGATTTTCATCACCCACAGGTAACGAATATTTCAATAAATAAACCTACTCCGGTTTCTGTTGGGAATTTCAGCGTCAGGAATTCCCAATAAATTCTGGAACATGTTTAAATCATTCTCTTGCCTTAGAGCATGGAGTTAACCGAAAAATGACAACAAAATATGATTTCCAGGAAGAGAAGGATGATTCACTTGATGATTTCATCCACCAGAGAAGCAAAATACTGAAAAGCATACTTGGAATGCTGCTTCTTGAAGTAAAGGCAAGACTTGGTCTAAGAAGGAACAATCTCAGGCATATCGAAGATGAGGAAGGAAGGCTTGAAGACTTGGTTGGAGGCATGAGGACATTATGGAACAGCGGAGCCCTCCATTACACTGACAGAGACTCTTTCTTGAAATTGCAGGACATGTCTGTTGCCCTGAGGAAGGAAAGACGGGAGCAGGACTTGAGTTGCTGGAATGACGTAACAGACGTCATGAATAACCATTTTATCAGCAGATGGGAGGCCCATCAGCAGTCAACAGCAAGGGCAAAGCTCATGAAGTCAGGGGGAACAGGAGGACTGGAAAAAATAATCGAGGGTGAATTCCAAAAGAAAAGGGAGGAATTCATGCATGATAGACTTAAAGCTTAAGGACTTATGCACGAAACTAAGGCCGTTGATTGGTGAGCAGGCTGATAATCTCTGGCTTGCCTATACCACGTCGGAGACGCCGAAGGCCAGGCAGGAGGCTGAATCCCTTATTTTTATGTTTGTTGCCCGTCATTTGGGAAGGGATGTTAGCAATAGGGATATTCTATTGCCCCCGCCGTCAATAGAAGAGTCTTCCGGAGAGTTTAAGCTTGGAACAGTGAATTATGCCCATAAGGAGCTTTATCCTCTCTATCTCAAGAGGGAGAACTTTATCAAGCATATAGGAATCTTTGCCATCACAGGAGGAGGAAAGACAAATGTTGCACAGATATTGCTTTTGGACCTGCTGGAAAAGGATATTCCATTCTTAGTTGTTGATTGGAAGCGTTCGTATCGGCAGATTAAAAATCTGCCCAATGGGAAAGCAAAAGACATCCAGGTTTATTCAGTTGGACGTAGCTCGGAGACGCCATTTAACTGGAATCCATTAAGGCCGCCGCCAGGAGTCCATCCTAAGACATGGATAAGCATCCTGACAGAGGTTTTGGAAAAAACTCACATTTCTGGACCTGGCGTTGCCGATATTTTTATTGACCTTTTCGACAAGCAATTTGAGAAGCTTGGCTTTTATGACGGGAAAATGGAAAAATATCCAAACTTCTATGATGCCAGGGAGGAACTTGAGAGAAGTCTCTTCAAAGGCAGAAGAATGCTCTGGAAAGACTCCTGCATGCGTATTTTAAAGACTTTTACCTTCGGTCCGGCTTCAAGGTCGTTTAATGCCAGAGAACCCCTAAAACTTGAGGATTTGCTTGAAAAACCGGTAATTTTGGAGCTCGACTTTGAACTGCCCAAGCCTTTGAGGTCATTTCTCTCAGAGATAATCTTGAGATTTATCCATCTTTACAGGCTTCATCAGGGTGAAACAAATGAACTACAGCATGTGATATTTCTTGAGGAGGTTCACAATCTTTTTCCAAGAAATCATATAGAATCGCAGGCAAACAGTTCCCTTGAAAGTCTGTTTAGAGAAATCCGAAGCTTCGGTGAAGGGCTTGTCTTTATTACGCAACACCCGTCCCTGACACCAATTTATCTGACGGGGAATTCGAACACATTGATAATCCTCGGGCTTCAGAACGAAGATGATTTGATGGCAGCCAAGAAAGCCCTATTCCTACAGAAAGACGAGGATGTCTACATTGACCGTCTTAAAGTGGGAGAAGGCATAGTCAAGATAAAAGGTAGGATAACCTCATGCCATGTCAAGTTCCCGCTTGCAGGAAGTGCCCGTCGGAAGTTGCCGGAGGTGGAGATGCTCCTCAGGCAGCTGGCAAGAACAATCAAAATTCCGGGAGGGAAAAGTGGATGATATAGACAAATCTCCAGATGAGGATGAATGGATGGATGTCATTCTGGGATTGATGAATGGTGAAAAATCCGGAAGCCAAAAAGATCGGAATGCATGTGCAGGATAGTTTCCATAAGGCATTGTGCCGAGGATTGCCTGTGGTAATTCCATATTAGCAAGCCTTTTAAACAAGCAAGCATTCCATGAATCTATGAATAGAAAAACGGACAAGGAAAATTCTATAAAACAGAAACACCCCATATCAACGAGGGAGGAAGCTAATGCTCTAATCTGCATTGCTGTCAGGAACGGCTATATTGAAGAGCTCCATGCAGGAAAGCATACCGAATTGCTCGAAAATCCAGATTTTTCGAGAATAACTGACAATGAAATGAAAAAATTGATGATTGAGGCGACATCAAAACTGGCAGAACTTCTTGCTCTCAAAGAAAATAATCCGCAGGAATACTGGCGGAGAGTATCTATATTTAATGAGACTTATTGTAGGAAATGGGAGAAATAATTTACTTGTCAAGACTTAATCTGACCGCCTATATCCCTGAGGGGCAAAAGGAAGGTTAAAACTGAAAAAGAAAGATTGACCTTTTTTTGATTGCTGGCAAATTATTCGAATCGCAAACCACGAGGCATCCGTGAAACAGAAAATGGCAAAGGCGAAGAAGATTTATCAGTTCAAGATTACTCTGGAAGGAACTTCTCCGGCAATATGGCGGAGAATACAGGTTCCGGAGTATTATTCTTTCTGGGATCTGCATGTGGCAATACAGAATTCAATGGGGTGGCTCGATTCCCATCTGCATGTCTTCCGGCATCCTGACAATGGCTCGGGAATAGGCATACCAGACGAGGACGGATTCATTGACGCTGCTGAAATAAACCCCGGATGGAAGGTTAAGCTGTCAAGATACTTTGAGTACCCTGATGATTTCATGGAATACGAATATGATTTCGGGGACTCATGGAAGCACATGGTCAAGCTGGAGAAGATTCTACCGGCTGTCCCTGGGAGAAAATATCCGCGCTGCATCGCCGGAAGAATGGCATGCCCGCCGGAAGACTGTGGCGGACTCGAAGGATATAATGAACTTGTGGATATCCTCGCTGATCCCTTCCACGAGGAATATGAATCCACCGTCAAGTGGCTTGACGAGTTATACAATAATCCAGCAAGAGGAATTTACTCGCCTGACATCTTCAACCCTGCCGCTGTTAAATTTGACGATCCCTCTGAACGGTTAAAGACAATTTTCTCAGAACCAGACATTGATCTTATAGAGGACTCTATCCGGAAGAAACACCCCTCTCTGCGCATTAACGATATGACGGGGAAATAGGCTGTTCATGCAAATTGCTCAAGCCTGTTCCAAGGGAGCTATTATCTCATCGGCTCAATTTAGCATAAACATCTTCAACAGTCTTGTATCCATGAAATTTCAAATCAAACTGACGAATATTTATTCCTTCGCATTTGATGCAATAAGCCATAACACTTGGATATTTAAGAATTTTTGAGTTTTTGAACACAATGCCTGCATACCCGATTGATATAATAATTTTTCTCTCTTTTATCTTTTCAGGGATTCTACCTGATTTTTCGACCACATCTTTCACAAATGAAGGAAAGCGTTCAGCATCTTTTTGTTCTCCGCTATCGAGAAGCGCGGCATCTTTCTCTGTTGCCGTTGATTTTACTGATGCCAGTGCAATATGGATGAAGCTGCCTAAATCCTTAATCGCATAGACATCGGCGGGAGTCCGGCTACCTGGCGATCTTTCAGCATAATAATCTTGTAGGCTTAATCTGTATACAATACATTCTTCGCCTCTGTTGCCGACATCATTACTGATGTCTTCAGCAATCTTTTCAGATGCAACCTTTTCCTTTCCCCATTTATGACATATTTCGGTTATAAGTAGAGAGAACCACTCATTCATATTTCTTCCTTTGTTAATGATATTGACACGAGAGCAAATCACTCCCCAATGAACTTGATCCCTATCGGCACAGTCCCCTTCTTTGCCATTGAATCCTTCTCGGCGGCGGTCAGCATTTTAAGTAGTTCCTCCGGTGGTTGGTAGTCTCCTTCTGGAAACTTACCCTTAAGAACTAATATTTGCGCGTCTTTCCGCCAAACCGCACTGATATCCTTGTCCTTGGAGAGATGGAATATTTCTTTGAACTCCATTGGCTCCTTGAAAATATGGCGGTACTCAAATGCCATGCCAGGCTCACCAGTCAGAATGGCTGTGTTTGTTTTTCTTATGGCGGTTTTTGCTTCTTTAGCTTTCTTATCGCCTTCTGGTTTTACCGCTTCATCCACAGCTTGGACGGGAAGAGTCTGGCTTTCAGAACCAGATACAATTCTCATGCTCGAATAGCCAGGCTTGCACACAGTGTCGATTCCTGAAAATCCATTGAACTCATATGAGACCTTGTTTTTATCCTTGTATTCTGGCAATCTGGGATTACCTGCAATCCTGAAATCATCAATGCCCTTATATTTTTCTACAGGGAGGACAACCCTCTGCCATAGGCCGGTCTTGAGATCTGCTGCAAAATAATGATATTTGTCATCCTTGTTGTTCTTAAAATACAATATCAAAGAAGTCTTCTGTATTTTGGAATTTTCACTTCTTGGATATACCCAGAAGCTGAACTGGCTGCATTTTTCCGGAACCTGAAGGAATCTTATTCCCGCCCATTCCTCATTGAAGGGCTTTCCCTCGGGATAGCAAATTTCGACCTTCAGGCTCTTCGAATCCCAGGGGACTACATTCTTGATGTTGTCAATGTCGCCCTTCGTCGCAGGAATAACCTCGGTCTTGTAGTTTCCAGATGGGCTGTTTGGTTCCGGTGCCTTCTTGATGTCAAGGAGAGGAATCAGGATGTTATTTGACGGAGGATGTTTCAACAGCACTTGGAATACTCCTCTTTCAATAGGAGGCTCGCGCCAGTCCTGTGCCTTCACGGCAAACTTGATCGGTTCAGGTGCCTTCTTTCCTGCTTGCACAAGTCGGAAAACTGCAAGATCCTGCATGCTGAATTTCTCTTTGAACATCATGCCATTGACGGCAATCTTGTCTTTTTTCAATGACCTTTTGCCTATCCATGATGAAGAGTATTTTATCCCTTCCGGCAGAATTCCCGATATAGCTTCAAGTTCAGTATCGCCGCTCCATGGAACTGGAAGAATGATCTCTGCATATTTTTTCATGTCTTCCGGCGTCGTGGCAATTGCAACTGTCATGGTATTCTCATTGTTTCTCACAGCCACGCATTTGGTACATGTAAGAATATCATCCTGTCCAATAGGGACAATAGTGCAAATCACTTTTTCCGGAACTCCTTCGAAAAGAGGCGCTATTGCTCCCAGGACATAGTATGCCAGAACAGGCTTCCCTGTATATGGATCGTAGAAATCATCAAGCCCTGAGAATTCCTCCAGCGAAAAAAATCCCCCGCCTTCATTGAGATATTCTATTATTTTGTTAGGCAGGAATCTCGCAGCCTTGTCCCTTAGAATATTGCTGCTTTCGGATGCGCTTTCCAGGCTGGACGCAATACCGGCAACCTTTTTTGGAAGTTCAGCCTGAGCTGGCTGAACATTTTTCAACGCCGGAAATAAAAATCTCCTGATGGAAAAGGCATCGAATGCAATGGGGCGCAATCCCATATTGCGCACTTCGAGGACGTTTACTCCCTTCTCATTCCATGTTTTTGGGATGAAAAGCTGAAGCAGCTTCTTCTTGGAAGATTGCCTTTCACGGTAGAAGAGATTGCTGTTATAGCGCATTTCAATCGAAGGAATAGTTTTCAGATCTGTATCCTGTCCGACGACGAGGGAAGCCTCCACAAGCAAATCTGTTCCAGCTTCAATGTTTTCAAGAAAAATTGCAATCCTCTGGTTGGCTTGAAGGAGTTGAGGAAACTGTTCTGGTTTCTTCACCTGAACCGTATCTCCAGTTTCCGTGAGGGTCTTGAATTCATCCTTGACCAGTTCAGAGTCAATCTTTTCTGGCTTACCGTTAAACTTGCCGATGCTGAATATTGAATCGACTTCGCCGATATTTTCAAACGTATTGTCGGCAACAGCTTGCAAGGCAAGCACTGCCAGCGCAAATCCAAAAATCTTCTTCATAAACACCCCCTCAAATAATCATGTAACTTACTTGAAATATATGTAAAAGCAGTTAATATACGTCGTTTGTTTTCATTTTTTGTATTATAGGCCTTAAGGGGGCGCTTTCAAATGCGGAATATTATTATACGTCTGCTTCTCCCATGTTTTCTTTTTGCTTTCATTCTTTCAACTCCCCTCATGCACTCTTTCGGGGCAGAAGACATTTCTTCTTTTGAAAAGAAACTCAGCTCAGCTGAAAAGCTTCTTCAGGATGATAACACCAGGGCACAAGGGCTCGATCAACTTGCGTCAATCGCAAAGTTGGCAAAGGGCAAGAAGCAGGACGATAAATTCGTGGCCGGTTGCGAAGCCCTTGCAATTCTCTCGCGCATTTCCCGCTGTGCATTCGGCTACGAACCGAAACAATCCGCCCCGCTCAAGGCTATCTCTAAAGGAACTTCAAAGACAACTGATGAAAAATACTTCAAGGACTTGAAACGGGATCTTGCATCCTTCGAGGAATTCTCGACAGTCAGTGACTGGACATATGGCAAGACCAACCTCAAGACATATTTCAATCCCAAGCTTCTCCCATTTATAGAACTTGCATATTTCAAGGCAACTGACAAGGAACAGTCAGATGGACTTAAGCAAGGGCTGAAGATGCTGACATATGCCGAATCACATACCGAGGGCATAGATCAGGCGGAAACCCTATGCCAATGGGGTGAACTCCTCCGCAACTTGAAGGAATTCAGGCGTTCGGAGACATACCTCAACAAGGCACTGGAATATGGAAATAAATGGTTCAAGCCTCAGGAGGTCTCTCTTGCAGAAAAGGCTGAAAAGGTTCCCGGAACTGAAAATTGGAACAGGTTGAAGAAAAGAATCAACGACCTGCTTTTCGTGCTTTCATTTGATCTGCTTGAGGAAAATTTTGGAGAAGCCTACGCAGCCTATGTAAAAATGCGTGCCTTCTATGATAAGGAAGACTGGTATCATGCCTTTCCTCTCTCGATTGAGTTGAAAGATAAGTTTCCTGAAACAGTATATGGGGAGGCGGGAAGGTTTTACTGGTGCAGGATGCTTCTCGGCAATGACATGGCAGAGGAAATGGGGGACAAATCGCTTCCATCAGGAGTAAAGGAGCTTGAAAAATTCATCTCAGACAATCCATATGGTCTCTACAGGGGTGAAGCATGGATGGAACTCGGCAGACATTTCCTTGAATATAAATGGGATGAGAAGAAATCGGCCTTTTATTATAACAAGGCGCTTGAATGGTTCAGGGCGGTTAGGGATCAGAAAAATTTAATCGGTCTATACGCCCTTCCGGACAACGTGAAGGCGGTTGCCGCCCCCAGGGGCCCCATTTCATCCCTTGATGAATGGAAACTTACCAAATACAGAAAGCCTGATATCAAGGAGGTTATCAATCATCAAACTGCTCCTGAATGGTATATCTCCGAGAACGAGAAGAACTGTCTTTTCATGGTAGGATTCTTTTTCTTTATAGATGGGAAATACGACGAAGCTAAGAAATACTTTGAACAGGTGAAAGAAGTCGATCCTAATGTTGCAAAGCTTATCGGGCTTAACTGGCCAAATGTCTACTGGCGCTTGATTTCCGCCTGCAACGTAAAATATATGCTTTTTCCCGCAAAGAACAAAGAGTATCTCAAAGGCAGAAATAAACTTCGCATAGCTCTGGGAGAGCTTGATTTTATCTGCGAGAAGTTCCAAGATGCAAAAGCCTTGTTCAACGATGTTCTCAACGATCCCACTTCGTCAAATGACGAAAAGTCTGTCGCACGTATAGGACGGGCCGCTTGCATGGATTTTGAATGGCCCGGACTAAAAGAACACAAGAAAGCCCAGATTGAAGAATGCGACATGGCATTGAAGCTGACAAAATCCAATTCAATACAAGCCACGGCGCTCCATCACAAAGCCATCGTCTACATGAGTGTAAACTGGCCTGGAGCCGACGGGGAAGCCCAGAAATGCATACGAGAATGCCTCCAGATCTCTCCAGATTGCGTTTTCTCCGAAGAATTGCAATTCCATGAAATTCGCATAAATCTCAAACTTGGACAGCGTAGTAGCTCCGAAAAATTATTCGAAAAATTCAAAAAAGAATATCCGGATTCTAGGTTTACTATAAATTTGCTTTCATTTTTCGGTGGGAAAGTGTCAAACACAGAAGCAAAAAATTAAAAATATCAAAATAAACAGGAGCCAAATTATGAAAAAAATATTTTTGCTTGTATTCGGGCTCTGCTTGGCGTTAAACGCTTTTGCTGAGACTGTCAATATCCCCTCCGGCGGAGGGACATTCTACAGTAACTTCAATCACGACGCTACGGAATACTCTGTCACCGCAACACCGGCTTCAGGCTGTAAATTTGTTAAAAATCCTGATACTGGCAACGGTTGGACGGGAATAACTCTGACTGAAGACGAGGCGACAGCGAAGTTTTATGGCGCTTCCGACCCTCTCAAATCCCCGGGATTCTTTGGGAAAGCGGTCTATGGAAATATAACAAAACCAGGAACTAAACCTGGAACTCCTCCGCCCTGGGAAGTTGTTGGTGATCGGATCAACATTCATTCCGACGATGAATACGTTATGGTAATCTCTCCGTGGGGTGCCGCAGTATCCTTCGAAACTGAAGGAGGAACCAGTGCTCCATCCCATGTGGGCGGAACACTTTCCCGCACAATCCAGTGGAAACTGGTAGACCGTCTCGGTCAGACCGTTAGAGAGGTATCCGGGACATCGTTCCAGATATCGGAAGGTGATTTCACTGGTGCAAATCCCATCCCCCCGGGTATTTATAAGCTCACTGCAAAGGACGATCACGGCGCATCCGACGAAATGTCGCTGGTGATTCCGGATATTAAGTCTTTAACTGTATCTGAAACTGGAAATGAATCGAACAAGGTTATCGCTGATGAAAGTAATCCTGCCCCCGACAAGCTTCTGTATGTTTGCGAAACGTCTGCAAAAAACGCAAAAATTAAACTTGGAGCTGAGATTGTTCCCGAAGGATATGGTGAAAAAATACTATGGGAAATAGACGGAGACTACGCAACTCCCAGTGAAGGAAATTTCAGTAGCAAAGAAGTGGAAGTCACTCTTGATCCATATAGTATTTGGGGAGATAACCGTGAGTTCACGGTGAAAGCAGGTTGCGATAAGAATTCCGACGGGGGTTTGGATTCCGACGAAGTCAAATTCACAATACAAGTTCTGCTGGTAAAAGATGCCCCCATAAATGGTTATGTTTATGGTGAATCAAGCCGAGAGATTGCAGATATGCAAAACCTTCCTGATCCTGCCAATGTAGTGGCTTCCGGCTACATGAAGTTTGAAACAGATATAGAGCCGGCCGACAAGCTGTATTTTAAATGGAGCTCTACTGGAGGAACATTAATTGACCCAGAGGGCGCAGGCGACGATCATCTTGAAGTAAAATGGGACGCTCCTGACGGGCATAAGACAGATGTTACATTGACACTTGAAATAATGGGGTCTGACGCCGGACCTGTTATCCGCACTAAGAAAGTAAAGCTGAAGACAATTCGACCATATGTTGTAAGAGTGAGATTTGTTGACGACACCTATTTCTTTGATGAGGAACAACAAATTGCTGACGGCGCGGGAGCAGAAGCAAATCCCGAATTTGATGCCATTGCAGGAAAGAATTCCCCTGTCTGCTATATTATGAAATGCGGGATGGAGACAGAAGTAGATGTGGCCGGTGATAAAACAAGTGATTCTACCAATAATCTTTCAGTAAAAACCCCAATCCGTATCACTACCGTTGCAACATACGGGGGTATCTCAAACAAATTTGATGAAACAACTTTTGAAGACAATACTGATAAGTGGTCAACTGAAGATTATGATGAGATATCATTAGAATCCGATGACAATCTTCCCAAGAAGGTATTCGAATACGAAGATTTTGAAATGCATTGGACATTTAAAGTAAAACGCTCTTCAGGCGATTGGGTAAATGCTTATGAAGAAGAAACCGGTTATAGTCAAAAAACAGAACATAAAGAAACCGCTGGAGGAAGAACGTATGGGTTATATACCATCTATGATGACCATAAGTTTAATGACGACGCTGATTTTAAAAAGTTGACCTTAGATTATGCATGTAAATGGGCAAAGGGAGAAAGCTCGGAAAATCCTATTTTAAATGCTATTTTAAGCCTTGGTTTTGAAGGGGAATATCACTACACTACAGGAGGCAATTGCTGGTATCTTGCTAAAGAATTCGATCATGCAAGCAAAGCATTAGGAATAGAATCAAAATTACATAAATGGTCTAGATTAGCAACTCCTTCTAATATTGGTGATATGGTTACAATGTATCCTAATCGCTTTGAACCAGTAGGGCCGTTAACTTGGGCTCTATGGCAAGCATCTGCCGGAGATGGCTCTTTATGGCATCATGGATGGGGGTATCATGAATGGGTGGAGGCTAATGGAATAATCTTTGATCCGAGCGCAGGTGTTAAGCAACCCGGTAGTTGGGGAAAATACGAAGATAAATGCTTTGACCATTATTATAAATTAAAAACAGCCGCGCCCCTCCTTACTTTTGAGGAGCAGAAAAATCAAAAGGGACAATCTGTCGGTTGCGAAAGTGATTCTCATCGCATACACATAGATGGAGACACTTGGCCTATCCCTGATTTTAAAGGTCCACCATTTGGGTATTAAAATACATATATTTAAAAGAGATTATTTATGAAAGTTCTAACAATAACATTAAATGCTTTTCTCGTTATCTTTCTGGCTAACAATATGCCTGCGATAGACACACATGATCTGAAGATGAAAGAAATAGAAACCAGCATTTTGAATGATAGAGAAACCCTGGAGCCTTTTATTGAGTTTTATTCTATTGATGGATTAAATCCTAATTCGAACTTGATAACTCTAATTGTTAACGAACAAACAAAAAAACAGTGGGAAGGAGTAAAATCTAAACTCTTGAAAGTTATACATGGCAATAACAAGAGAAGTGCAGATGCAATAACGGTCTATTCTTGTGGGTTATTATGTTTTGAGCAAGCTAAAATCGAATCCATTTTAGATGGAATTGGCGAAATTGAAAATAAATATTCTAGTTCGAAGAGCATTCTTGATGTTAATATAATGGATCCTTTTTGTCCAATAAGAATGGATAAAAACAAGCAACTATTTATATCAAACATCTTATATAAAACAAGAAAATATCCCTTGTCACATGAAACTCTATCCAACGATAAATCCACAGAAAGATATGTTTCCCATCTAGAAGAATATGCTTTTCTCACAATTGATATTGCTGATTTCTTTATTTATCTAAATTTGCAAAATTCAGGAAAGAAGAAAGAAGCTATGCAAGCGATAGGAAAAATTATAAGTCGACATACGCTTGTAAAGATGAGAGACACCAAAATTCATGATAAAAAGGTAGCAGTTGAACCATATGGTGTAAAATTATGGGGGATAATGCGCCCTGAAATAATTGCCAATATATATATGATTCACGAACTTAGGTCGTTGGGGAAAACAGATAATGCTATTTCCTCGCTACAAAACCTTGTTGATGCAATATCAGATGATGGTTTTTATTGGCAATTAAATAAAATGCTTGGAGATCTTTATCTTGACAATTCGCAAAATAGTCAAGCGCAAAAACAATATCGTATTGCTCTTGTTGGTTGTATTGAAAGAATGAAGGTAGAAACTTCATTTTTAATTTTATCTAGGACTGGGAAAGCCAGGAAAAATATTCCCTTACCAGCTTCTTGGTCTAATGATTTAATGGAATTAAAAAGAAAAATCATTGAAACAGGAGGCAAGATAGAAATCGATGACAGTGAATTAATAAAACTTCAAAAGGATTATGCTGAAAATGAAGAAATAGCAGGTAATCCCTTTGACAAAGAATCACTAAAAAATGAATTGAAGAGCATCCATAATATACAAAAGGTTGCTTCGGAGCCATATGCTAGAATAATCGCTCTTAATGATATTGAGAAGAAAATAATCAAGGCGGATAAAAAAGAGCTTCCTGAATTGCAAAAATTCTATTTTACTGGTCTTGTTAATCTTGCCAAGGACGAATCTGACACAAAAACGAGGACAGCCATGCTTGATATTGCACGATCATTGATAAAATATAAACAACCCGAAAGCAGCCTTTCAAAAGAAAAACTTGAAGAGCTAAAAAAACAAGTTGATAAATCAGTTGAAGAAATGCTGAAAGCGTATTCTGATAATAAGAAGAATGGGCTTTCAAATGTGTCTGATAAAATTTCAGAATTTCCAAAAGAATCGTTCAGCTTTGTTCTTAATCATATTCATGATGAAAAATTGTCTGTAGAAGCCAGACGAGAATTAATCGAAGCCATTTCCAGATCAAAATCATTTGACATGTTAATTCCGCTTTTAGAGATAATCCAGAACAGCTCTGAATCAGGAATTCTTCGAACCTCAGTTCGTCAGGTTGAACGGATCATCGATGAGTCTTCTATTGATGTAAATGGCTATATTTCTTCTAACGAAAAAAAATCTTATCAAAAATAAGGGGTTATTGCGAACAAGGGAATCAGTGTCATATTCGCGACATAAATTCGCTTGAAAGCGTCATTTGTCGTGCTAAATTGTTTTTGTTGCTTTATGGCTTATCGGATTCATTATTATTGACTTGCAACGCGTTATGAATTGCGGGGTTGCGTTTCCCTCCCTCTCCGCCACTGTCCAAGGACAGTCTGCCTGGCGATTCTCAACATGGTTTGAATCGCAATTCCACGTCTTGAATCAGAGGGATGAGAACCCTTGGGTTCGAGAGCGTAGCGAGAAACCGTGCGCTAGCACGGTAGTGACGAATACATGAGGAACGTTAATCCCTCCCTCTCCGCCACTGTCCAAGGACAGTCTGCCTGGTGATTCTCAACATGGTTTGAATCGCAATTCCACGTCTTGAATCAGAGGGATGAGAACCCTTGGGTTCGAGAGCGTAGCGAGAAACCGTGCGCTAGCACGGTAGTGACGAATACATGAGGAACGTTAATCCCTCCCTCTCCGCTACTGTCCAAGGACAGTCTGCCTGGCGATTCTCAACATGGTTTGAATCGCAAATCCACTCTTGGTCCTGTAGAGGGATGAGACCTCCTGGGTGGGGGCGAAGCTAGAAACCATGAGTCAGTCAGCCCGCCAGATCTTTATCGAGCGGATGGTCATATCACCGGAGCCTTCATTATAAAGCGAATCAACCTTCGCCTTGACCGCAACATTTGTGACTGGATACCAAGTCCTGCCGTCAAAGGGGTTCGCATAGCGCATCGTCTCGACACCGTCAATGAACATAGTGATCCATTCCGGTTCGACCGTGACCGCAAATTTGTGGAATTCGCTGTCAAGCGTATTGGGCAGTCCGAACGTTTGCATTTTCATATACATGGCGGGACGAGTAAACGTTCGAGTTCCCTTTTCACCCCCATGGATGTTTGTCGAGAGGCAGGACGGGAATTTCCAGGATCCGTTGTATCCGAATCCCTCATAGACATCGATCTCGGGTGGCCATCCCTGGGTCGGCAGGAGCCATAGCGCCGGCCAGGAAGCGAACCTGTTTGGCATCTTCACATCCCATTCAACGCTACCATGCTTGAACTGCGTCTCTGGCGTCCGATGTCCTGAGAGATTTACAGCAAGGAAGGGATATTCGGTAGCAGGGGTGCCTTCCTTGACGGGTTTTTCAAGCCGACGGGAGGAGAGCACAAGATCATCGGAATTGCGAACGAATCCCCCCATGGCTACCGTGCCATAATAGCCGGTCTCGCCATTTCCTGGCTGGGTGCGCCCATGGGAGAGCGCAGTTGAAAAACTTTTAGGACCTCCTTTGTCGTCAAATTGGATCGTCTTGCCGGTTTCAGAATATGCAAGTTCCCCAAGAGGTTTGAACGTAAGAGGTTCGCGCCCGCCTACGACAGGTTCATTGACGGCTCCCGCCTTGGCCGTGATCTGGATAGTCCCACTATCGCGGATTCCACCGTCAGCATCCGAGGGCTGAACGGCACTGACGCTGTTGCCATCACCCATATTGCTGACATTGAAACTGACCGTCTTGGTGAGTGGATCTCCTGGCCGGAAGATGACTGACTTGGTTGCGTCAGGATTGGCACGGCCGCCTTTCCCGTTAAAAACTCGCACATGAGCAATGACGGTATTCGGGGTAGGCTTGTCGAGAGTGACAGGAACATGAACGACAGTGGTTCCTACAGGGACTTCAAAATTTTTGATCTGGACTTTTGCGGCCGGAGGATATTTTTTGCCACCATTGTAAATATCAGTCGACGTTTGTGAAGTTCCGGTACTTTTGAGGCTTTCAATATATTTATCGAGTTTTTCGGTGACGCGACCGAGGGCATCCTTGGCAATCTTCGCATTCCTGTCAACCTCCTTCGGATCAGTATTCTGCATGACGCTGTTGACCGCGTTTGCCGCGATGTCTGCATCCTTGCGAAGATCTTGAGCATCCTTGAGAGCCATATTCTGAGCCAGGAGAGGAATGGTAAATGTTGCAAGGAATAATGCGATAAGCATTACAACCCGCCTAATCTTGGAATAATAGTTCATGTCGATATCCTTTTTTGTTCATTGGCAAAGCATTGGAATGGCCCAATGTATTTGCGGTTTGCGACTGAAGATTCTTCTATTTTGCAACCTCGACAAGTGTATTTCCTAAGCATCGTCAATCTGCTTTCCGCCTTATGTCATGCTCAATTCATTTCTTCATCATTAATCTCCTAATGGATAAAATCAACCCGTTCACATGAAAAACTTTAATACTTGCTTTTAAGATCCATGCTTACAGGTGTGGCAATCCTTATTTCAACTTTTCTGAAGATTCAAATTATTATTGATTTTGTACTTGACAACCTAAGCGCTTAGGTTATATTAAATACATAAAAAGGAGGAAACATGAAGACAATAAAGCTGGCGGAATGCAAAGGGGTGCTGAAGGTGATTGCCCAGGCGATGATCAGGGCGCACGGGTATTACATCTGCAAGATCAAAGGTGAAAAAGTCAAGGTGGTAGCATGAAGAACATCCATGCCCGGATATTGGGCAGGCTCGGAGGATTAAAGACTTCTGAGGCTAAGGCGAGGGCATCAAGGATTAACGGCAAAAAAGGAGGATACAGGAAGACCAAAAGATATCTGGAATCAATTAATCCTGCCTGAATGCGACTACCGGTATATCCCGAGGCTCTGCTATTCGTTGCTGAATGCGATCTTGCGGATGCTGACATCCATCTTCTTCGGGTCCTGTGACCACATGTGAACCATTAATTCCCAGGCAATTCCGGATATGAATTCGGATTTGTCAGTCAGGAGATCCGCGATCGGAATCTTGATCGTCTTAAAGTCGGACGGCAGTTTGTTGTCTGGACAATACTTCTTGACCTCTACGCTGCCGCTTGGCTTGTGCTTGTTGTCCTTGAGCGCAATCTGGAGGTTGTCGGGATTCCCTTCAGCCTTGAGTTCGAGAACGAGGAACTTATAGTCGGAAACCTTGATGCCTGCATCTTCCGGCCAGTAGCCTTCCCAATTCAAACCGACCCCGCTCCATTCAGATTCGGTAAGCGAGATCTTGAGGACATCATCTGCTACTTCTGCCGTGGCCTTTGTCTTCCACATCTGGTTCTTCCCGATCTTGTCCTTTGCGTTCCATACCACCTTCTCTTCCGCCATTGCAGATACAGCAATAGCCAGAATGCTTACCGCCATCACGAGTTTTAATGCTGTTTTCATTTTCCCTCTCCCCCTTTATGACTTCTTTTTATTTAAGTAATTTCGAAAAATTTAATTCAACAGGGACGAACATCAAGGAATAATGGTGGGAATTAAGAAATTCTAATCTTTGGGAGCTTTCTGGTTTGCTGAGGGTTGCAGAAGATCGCTTGGAAGGACTTCCGGGCACCTGTAGCCGGGATAGGCAACGAATTTCATCCTAAAATTGGATATGGCGGTTGTTGGGCAGTATGTGATGCATCTGAGGCACTGCTGGCATTTGCCTGACCAAAGTGGAAAGCCTTCATTTCCAGGAGCGATATTGTTTACAGGACAAAGTTTGACGCACAATCCGCACTTCGTGCATTTCCTGTGATCAGCCCGGAATCCTTTCCCGAGGAAGCCGATTCCACCGTACTTGAAGAATTTTTCGGCAGCTGACTGCAGGAAATTGAGGAAAGCAGGCCTGGACGGCCAATTGGATTTTCCTTCTGATATCTCCCTTGCGAAATCAGCAACAGCATCTTTGGCGCGATCCATTATCTGGAAATTCTTTGCTGCACCATATTTATGGAAATAGTTTGGAGGCATTATGAATTCTTTCACTGAAAGTGGGCTATAGCCTTTTCTCTTGAGAATATGGAAGAATGGGACCTTCACAAGACCTGACATCCCGGCAAGTGTCGAGATTAGGATGACTTGTGTATCCTTCTTTGTTTCAGGAAGACTGCGGATCCAGTCGCAGACGAATGGTGGTGCTGTCTGCGCATATACAGGAAATGCTATCGCCAACAATGTGTCATCGTCAATTTTCTCAGGAACTGGGCATGGCAGTGGGATGAGCTTTGTCTCGATGCCTGACTTCTGCATTTCCTCGGCGAATTGTCTTGATATCCAGAATGTATTGCCGGTACCGGAAAAGAAGTAGAGATTGATTTTTTTATTAGAATCCATCAGCCCCATCCAGGTATACTGGTGCTATTCTCTCGGGTGTCTGAGCTTACGGCATTTCGGGCACATGAAAATATCAAGTCCATATATTACGGCCTTGTCATCAGTCTTTTTCATGATTACCCTTTCGCCTGTCCTTACTTCATGCGATTCGGGAGAATTGTCGGCGACAAGGACGCCCGGGCCGCGCGTCAGAACGATCTCAATGACAGTATCCTCTGGAAGGACGAGATGGTTAGTGAGTTCCATACTGTTGCTGAATGCAAGTCCAATGCCGATCCTGAAAATACTGTGTGTGATACTACGGTAGTATGCTGTGCTGCCATGAACTGTGGATACGCCGGCTCCATCACCGACGATCTCTTCGCCATATAGCTTGCCGTTGATGAAGACCTTATATCGTATGGCGCTTACGCGGTTCAGATTGTGGATGAATATGTCGTTGATTGCTTTTGTGCTGAATTTACCACAAACAGCTGAAAGCTTTATGAGTTCGGACTTTTTGAGCTTATTGTGTTTGATAAGACCAAATATCTTTCTGTAGGAGGTATGCGCATTGCAGAGTGGGGCTGTACGGATGTCCCTTATCGGAATCTTGGGTATGCCGGGATGCAGACGTTCTGCTCCGAGAAGTGCTCCATCGCCACCATGCACGATGATGACATCGGGATTCTTTTTAACAACATTTATGCCAGCCGGTTTCAGGAAAGGCTGTATGTCCTCCAGGAATCTTCCACATAGAATAACTCTCATGAATGTCCTCTCCGAGTTTTCGAAGCTTGCGCCAGCACTGAATATAATACTGCAGCGGCGCAATTTCCTACATTTATCGAACTTTTAATGCCGAACATTGGCAGATTCACAATGCCATCACACTTTGAGATGGTGTCAGGCAGGATACCAAGAGCTTCGTTTCCGAACACCAGGGCAAGAGGGAATTCATATTTCTTCTCCCAGGCGCAGACCCCGTCGAGTCCAGTTTCAACTGCAAGTATCTGACGGATTCCTTCTGTGTGAAGCATATCAACCGCCAAAGTTGAATTCTCAAAATGACGGGAACGCACCATCTCATCGGAACCCATCGCTGTCTTCGCAAGTTTTGGATGCGGAGGAAATGGAGTATAACCGCAACAGATGATCTCTTTTGCGCCGATGGCGTCGGCAATCCTGAAAATGTTACCAGTATTGTATGCGCTCCGAAGCCTGTCAAGGACAATTGTTATTTCAGTTTTCATGATAAGGTTCAATAGGAAATATGCATTAATATCGGTGTTTATCAAAAGTGATGCCTTCGGAAATATTTTAATTTATGAATATAAGTTAATGATGAAAAGCTTATATATATTAGTATAAATTAATAGTATTTAATAATATTCATAATTTTACTTGACATTTATTATTGAGCATTAATATTAAAGGTAAAGAGAAAAATATTTAGGAGGGGAAATATATGAACCAAGAATATCAGCAGTTGCCAGAAGACCAGCAGATGATGGATCAGGTTCCGCAGGAACAGCAGATCCTCAGCGGTCCCAGCTATGAGGAGATCATGGCAGCCCAGAAGATAACCTTCGAGGACATCAAGGCACATCTCACAGGACCAGTCATCTCTTTCATTGCTCATATTGTAGTTATTTCCCTTCTTTGCTCGTTGATGGTATACAACGACAAGCCAGAGGTGAAGGAAGTTCAGGTTACTGTGATGGAGATCGACAACAAGGAGCTCGAGA
>CAZRKP010000016.1:0-95897 GCA_964600895.1 uncultured Victivallis sp. | reverse complement strand
CGTGGCTGATGCCATATACCTTCTGGACTTCGTGGGAGGTCCTGAATCCGTCGAAGAAGTTGAGGAACGGGATCTGCGCCTTGAGAGTCGCGAGATGTGAAACGAGGGCGAGGTCCATCGTCTCCTGGATCGAACCGGCGGCCATCAGCGCAAAACCGGTCTGGCGGACGGACATTACGTCGGAGTGATCACCGAAGATCGAGAGGGACTGGCATGCAAGCGAACGTGCTGAAACATGAAAGACTGTAGGAATCATTTCACCTGCGATCTTGTACATGTTGGGTATCATGAGCAGAAGTCCCTGGGATGCCGTGAACGTAGTCGTCATAGCTCCACCGCTCAGGGATCCATGGACGGCGCCTGCCGCACCTGCCTCGGACTGCATTTCAACCACGTCGACCGGCTTGCCGAAAAGGTTCTTCTTGCCCTGGCTCATCCACTCATCAGCATATTCTCCCATGTTCGAAGAGGGAGTGATAGGATAGATCGCAGCAACTTCACTGAATGCATAGGCCACATGCGCCGCTGCATAATTCCCGTCAATCGTCACCATTTTTCCAGCCATTTTTCTTCTCCTTTTTGATATAAATTATTTTTATTGAATCTCATTGGATGATTGGATTGATGGATGGTTGGATGATTGCTTGAATCGAATTCAATCCCATTCATCCAGTCATCCAATAATCCATTCACCCGTTGTTATTTTTCCTTCCAAGCACGAATCCCCCCTGACTTCTGTCTGATAAAAACTGTGGGGGTTGTCAATCTGTTTCCCTGCAGAACCGGGAACCTCATGCGATATTCCAGAAGCTCCCTGTAGACAATCTCCGAAAAACTGGGTAAGCTAACACATCTAAACGATATTTTCCAAAATAATTGTTAAAAATTTATCAATTTAAATTCCTGATGTTTTCCTAACCGCCAAACTGCATCCGTCATCCCCTCTAAAAAAGAGAAACCGGCCCTCCAAACCGGTTTCCCCCATATGGTCAAAAAAGGAGCCTTACTCAGGTAGTATCCTTATGCTTTTCTTCTCCAGTTTCGCTTTTTCGTCCTTTGGAAGCGTAACCCTGAGGACTCCTTTTTTGAAGGTCGCCTTCGCCCTTTCACAGTCGACCTCCCGTGGAAGCGGGAATGCCCTGTAATACTGCCTGTAGCTGCTCTCCGACAAGAAACGGCCTTTCTTCTTTTCTTCACGCTCATGTTTCTTCTCGCCCTTCAGGACAAGCATGCCATGGTCTATCTTAAGATCTACGTCCTTCTCCTCAAGTCCGGGAAGTTCTGCGGTAATGTCATATTCCTTGCCCGTCTCCTTCACATCGAACTTCGGAGTGACCATGCCCCAGCCCTTCCAGAGCCTGTCCATTGAAGGCAGGGTCAATGGAGCAAAATCCCTGAAAAATTCACCGAACAACTCATTCATCTCCCTGTGCATTACCTCGAACGGATGCTCCATTGGCCTTGCCATGGCAGTATGATTTCTCCTTATTGCTGGTAGATGTTTCATATTCAGTTCCTCCTTTTTCTTTCTATACTTCTTAGTAGCACAAGGCATGCCAGCGGAATTATCTCACATCGCTACATATTCATTGCCAACTAGATGCAAGGGAATAGAACATCACGGATAGAATCATTGCAAGTGACACAATGGCTCAGAAAAAGCAATTTGTGCGGCAGGTTTGTCTCAGCGCTTCACGGGAGTTTTCTGCTGTTTGACAGGCTGTGCCGGAGCGGCGGGAAGATATGATTTCAATATCCGTTCCATGTCGGCCTTGGTCTTGGGATCTGTCTCCTTTACCGCTACCGCCTGCATGCGTGCAAGAACCTTCCCTTCCTTGTCCTCGCGGATCCTGTAGCTCAAAAGTGTAAATGCCTGGTATTTTACATTCCGATCGGGATCATCCAGGGACTTCATCATCTGTGCGAGGACAGTCGGTCCCATCTTGTCTCCAAGGCTCGAAAGACGCATCAACGAGTCGGATCTCGCATCAGCAAGATTATTCTTGTCGGCAATCCTGATCAACGCATCGATATAATCTTTCTCCATCGGATCTGGATGATCCAGGGAACTGTTTGCGAACTTCGCAATGTCCTTGTCGTCCGTCCGTTCAAGGATCGCAGAGAGCTTCATGAGCGCCTTCGCCCTGTAGTTCCTGTCCCTGGTCCTATCCCTCCACACCTGAATGGTCCAGGCATCGTACCTTTTCTGGAGGAGCTTTTTCGTGTCGCCTTCAACTCCAGCGATGATCTTCTGGGCCGTCTCATCGGATGGAAAGTCGGCGCTCTGCATCTTGAATGCCGCTTCAAGCGCAGGCACCTTCACCGATGCAGACTTGTCATCAAGTCCCAGCTGGAAGAGATCCCTGAAGGCGTTGAATTCGTCCTGTTTGCGGAATGCGAACTGCAGGTATGACACCTCCTGCATCTGCCTCATGATCATCGTCCTGTTGTTCTCATTCTTGATAGAAGGATAGAATTTCGCCAGACCACTGAAGTTCTTCGGGCGGTTGTCACTATCGCGCTCGAGCTTCCTTATTGCCGACTTCACGAACTCTTCGGAGGGCGTCTCTCCCATCACCGCATAAAGCTCCTCTGGTGACATCTTGTCGACATACTGGTATGAACAACCCATCAGGTCGCTGATGAACTTCTTTTTTCTTTTCTCTTCGGAAAGCTTCTCGGCATACGCCCACGACTTCCTTAGAAACTCCAAGGGTGAGGGATAGTTAACTGAAAGATATTCCAGCCCGTAACGTGACATGTTCTCATCCTTATCATCTACAATCATCCACGCTATGGCTAAGGCCTCGTCAGGCACCTTTCCATCCTTCGCATGGGGTAGAGATCTCAGCACATCCAGCTTGGCATATCCGGGAATTGTTCCAAATATTTCCATTACCGGCTTGTAGTTTCCGTTCTTTACAAAGGAAACAAGCACCTTGTAGTCCTGGCGGTCAGGTGACTTGAAGGTTTCCATGATTTTCTTGTTGATATAGCCGTTGCTGGCACCTGCAGCCGCCATATTCTGGATCTTCTCCTGCCACGTCTTCTCCCAGTGCTTTTTCACGCGGTCCAACTCGATCTTTGAGATCATTGCATCAATCTTCTCCATCTGCGCTTCGTCGGGTGAGAACTCCTTTGATGCAATGATTCCGAGAAGGCTACTAAGCATGAATTCGTCCTGAATTGCCGGTGAATCAAGCACTGAGTCGGTGAGAGACTTCTTCAATGAATCCGAACCTTCCATGAGTGTCACCCTAAGCAATGTTGCCTGCTGGCTTTTCTGGAGTTTTGAAAAATCCTTTGTCAGAAGCGCAAGCTTTCCGCGCTTGAGCAGGATCTTCATCGCCCAGCCGGATCTGCCGTTGACGGCAGGGCTGTCCATAGACATCCCGGAAGAATTGACTTTCTCATCCGACATGGCGAGAGCAAGGAGGGTTTCATCCGGTATTTCATCAGCATAGGAGCTGAGTGATCTGAGAGCTGCTTCGAGCACATATCTTTCGGTCTTCTTCGAATAATCCAGAAGCATGTCTCGGTATTCGGGCTTCTTCGGTTCCTTCCCAAGCGCCGTCAGAAGGCATATCATGAATTTTTCCTTACCATCATAATAGAAAGTCTTAAGGCTTATGGCTTCATCCTTCAATATGGCATAGGCCTGCTGGCTGGAAAGGTCAACCGGCAGGACTCTCAAGAGCTTCGTCCTGAGTTCCGTCTTACCAGTCTCGCCTGGTTTAACCTTGACATGAATCTTTTCGGGCAAAGCCTCATTGAGGCCGAAATCGGCGGATGCCGTCTTCTGTCCTTTCACATTCTCATAGGAGGTTCCTCCTGAACCATATACGAGAGTGAAGGAGCTGTAGGAAGCCTTTTCAATTACATAGCTTGAAAGCCCTTTGGGATTTATTACGCATGCCTTGTTGTTTTCAATCTGGGCATCGATCGCGTCAAACTCCTTCTTGTTCTCCGTGAAAACGAACTTGTGCTTCCCCGGCTTGAGATTCAACGGACTGTATGAAAAAGGCTTGAGCTCACCCCGGGATTTTCCATCGACTGAGAATTCCAGAACTGAGGCAGAACCGTTATCGAGATAAGCATTTGGAATATCTGCCGATTTTGAGGGCTCAGGCTTTACAGACTCGGCAACACTCTCATATCCCTTCTTGAAGGAATCCACAATTGACTTGCCTTCCTTCGTTCCGAAAACAATACTCAGAAGAACTACGAGCACCAGATAGCAGAAAACAGAAGCGATGCTGACTGACAAAGTTGCCACATACCTAAAGATAGCCGGACGTGCAGCCTGCATGATGACCATGTTCAGGTAGGTTGCAGCGCCACCTATCATTCCACCAATCATGCCGCCAGTAAAGACAAGAACTATCGGCAGTCCGATCCATATCCACTGGTACCAGGCAAGAGGCATGGCAAGATGTATGTCCTCTCCGTTGGCCTTTAGCCATGGCTTCCAGTTATCATCGAGTCCGGCTTCAAAAACTATTCCGTTGCCGTTGTCATCTTCGATGACATATCTTGTCCCCTTCTCGTCCTTTCCAGCAAGAACCCCGTCAACAAGGACCTGCAGACTGTTGTCATCTGTATCATGAAGAAGGGAAAGCTTCCTTTCCCTGACATTCGAGAGCTTGAATTTAAATTCTTTTACAGCCATAACGCCCCCTGAAAGAATCAATTAAGATTGCATGCTTCCCATTGAAAGGTAAAATATGTGGAACAGTGGAGGAATTCAACATCAGTTCAATGTAATTTCTGTCTTCTCTGCCTTGGACGGTGTTTTTACTATCTTCCCGGTTCCCTTGCAGTTCTCGCAGGGGATATACTGCTGTTTAGGATCTGTCTTCCCCAGCTTGTAGTTCGGATTCTTAACTTTACCGCTCCCCTGGCATTTAGGACATTTATCGTAGACTGCTTCAATCTTATTGATCTTATATATCGTGTTGCCATCTGCAAGATATTTCGCGAACTGCTCTTTTGTGACAGGAAGCAAGCGGACGGCAAGCTTGTCTTCAGGGGCCAATCTTTTGTCAAATCCTTCCTTGACCTTGTCGAGGACAAGTATAGGGGCATTGAACTTTTCGCCAAAATCCTCAGGCAGCATCTTTATGACGAAATAAGGCTTTGAAACAGTCATCGTCTTCGTCTCCTTCATCTTGCCCGGAGTTGCGGCCCCGATCTTGCTCAAGGGATTCTCGATGGCACTCTCAGATGAGACCTTTGTCACTGTATCCACCATCACAAAAGCCTGCTGTTTGTCCTTCCAGGCCTCTGCAACGGCTGCAGAAAGCATGCCTGACTTGCCGTCGAAATTCTTCACATTCCCCTCGTCGTCCATCAGATCGATTACAGTTTCCTTGTAGGCAAAAAGGGATTTCGAACAAGAGGAATATAATTCGTTGAACTTGTCTTCTGAAATCTGCTTACCCTTGTAGTTATACTGGGCAAAGGAGCTGATCCCGGAAAGCATTAGCGTTGCAAGTAAAATCACCCTCAAGTAGACATCCAGGAAACGGTATCCGGCGGATTTTCTAAAAAGTTCCATCATCCCCTCATTTTTCAATTACACTCGCTCGTGATCGTTTGCAGTCGACTGCGATCGTTTATTACTTAATCCCCCAATACCGTCTTGAGGTAGAGATCCTTGAGTTCAGCGGCCTTGATGTCGGTAGTGACCTCGATGTTCGGGTTGCTGCCGCCACGCACAGTCATACCTCGTGTGAACTCACCTTTTGTCTCGACCTGCACGAACATCTGCTTTGTGGTGTAAAAAGATTGGTCATATGGCCAGATCATCGGGAAAATATCGTACATCACCGGACCTGGTTTCCAGTTGCGGCTGCCGGGATACCAAAGGTCGATGGCCTTCCCCAAGGCTTTGCTCAGTGGTGAGGGATGCTCGTGGAACGCCTTGCACTCATCAATAGGCAGTGTGAAGCGTCGTGTCACCTCCCATGTGCCCATGTAGATCTTGACACCTGAATTCAGGACAATGTCGGAAGCTATGTAGTCGAAAGCCACATTGTGCTCCGCTCGGTTGAGGTTCAGTTCACCGCCCATCATCGCAATATATTTTATCTTGCCGGCGATCTCGGGCCTTTTGCGAAGTGCGCAGGCGATGTTTGTGAGAGGGGCTATGCAGGCAAGGACTATTTCCCCGGGATTCTCCTCGACAGTGTCAATGATCACGTCGACGGCATCTTCGCCATCAGGTTCGTCGGCAGGATCCTCGGGTTCAGCAAAGGCATAATGGTTCATCGTGTGATTACGATCATCCTGAAACCTGAGCTCCTCGGCGGAAAGCTGCCTCATCGGCAAGTCCATGCCCGACGCGACCGGAATATCCTTCCGATCAAAATATCTCAGCAACCTCTTGATTATCCTTGCACGTTCATAAGAAGGTTTAGTAACGGTAGTGATCGCCTTTATGTCGAGTTCCGGCCTCTTCAGGGCAAAGGCTATCGCCAGAATATCGTCAATGTCCTGCCCCGGATCGGTATCAATCAATATTTTCTGCACGGTGTTCTCCATTTATAATTTTTCACTCCCTGCATAGTAACATATGACATTGATAATTTCAAGAATATTCCTGTCAAACGGCACCCACTGCACCTGCACGTGAAAAGATTATCCTGCTTGATTTATGCCCCCGGGTGCATTAGATTATAAATTTGATTGGATTAATGGATGATTGGATTGATGGATGAATGGCAAAATTTCAAATCCACCACCCCAAGCATCCAGTCATCCAAGCATCCGTCCACCCAGAACAAATGAGCGCATGAATGGATTTAAAGGGTAAGCACGTACTCGTCACCGGCGGGGCCGTAAGGATAGGCAGGGCAATCTGCATCGCATTCGTCAAGGCCGGTGCGAAAGTCGCAATACATTATAATAAGTCCGGGAAGAAAGCCTTGAAGCTTCTGAATGATATAGGTGGAAAGAAAGCCGGACACTGCGCTGTGAAATGTGATCTCTCCGATCTCGATGCGGCTGAATGCCTCATCAATTCGCTCGGAAAGACAGACATCCTGATCAACAACGCTTCGATATACGTCCCCTGCCCTCTATCAAAGGAAAAGCTTCTTGATGCTAAAAGGCAGATGGACATCAACTTCCGGGCACCGCTCATACTGATGCGGAATTTCAACAAGCAGAAAATCAAGGAAGGCTGCATAATAAACATCCTCGACAGATGCATCACAAAGACCACCCCGGATGATGGTTCATATATACTGTCAAAGAAATCCCTTGCCGAAGCAACAACGACGGCCGCACTGCAATGGGCTCCGAAGACAAGAGTGAATGCCGTCGCTCCGGGAGCTGTCCTTCCTCCTAAATTCCTGTCAGGCTCGAATATGAAAAAGCAGATTGACATGACACCGATGAAGAAGGCTCCGAAACCCGAAGATGTCGCCAATGCATGTATTTTCCTTGCGGAAAATAATTCCATCACAGGGCAGATAATCTTCGTCGACGGCGGACAGCACTTATAATTATCCTTTGGAACAAAATCCGATTAAATCATAATATTAAGGAGAAAAAGCAAGATGAAGAGGAAAGCTTACAATCAGGGTCCTGTGACGTTGCGTTCAATGCCTTTCTGGTGTGTTGGAAATCCACTCGCGGATCCGTTTGGAGGAAAAGTTCTTCCGGGAATCTCTTCCATTGAGGTCGCTAAGATCCTGTGCTGGGCCGCGGATGAAGGGCTTATTGAGGCGACAAGCTTCCACGACGACGATCTCGTGCCATGGGACCCGAAAAATCCCGAGGACGATCTCGACAAGAACAGCGATGCCTACGTAACGATGAAGACAATAAAGTCCATGCTCGACGAGGCCGGCATTTCAGTCAATACTGCCACCTGCAGTCTCCATGGCAATCCGATCTTCCGCAATGGCGGCCTTACAAATCCCGATCCCAAGATTCGCGCACTTGCGAGGAAGAAGGTCGAAAGAACCCTCCGCATCGGCAGTTTCTTTGGCGCGAAACATTACACATACTGGGTCGCACGCGACGGCTTCGAGGTACCTGTCGCCGTGAAATGGAAAGATGTCTACAACTGGCTTGCCGAAGGCCTCGACCATGTCTACGACTACATCAAGGCGAAAAAACTGAAGAACTACATCGGCGCAACGATCGAACCGAAACCGAACGAACCCAGAGGGCACATGTACCTCCCGACATCCGGGCACGCGGTCGGGTTCATCTGCGGAAAACTCAAGAATCCGGATTTCTGGGGAGTCAATCCCGAACTCCTCCAGCATGAAAGCATGGCGCTCATGAACGGTGTCCAGGCCCTTGGTTATCTCACAACATTGAAGAAACTTTCATTCCTCCATTTCGGAAGCCAGATCAAGGCGCAGTTCGACAATGATTTCCCGCCTCTCGTCGGTCCGGAAGGACTTAAGGAGACCGTCCAGATGTTCTGGTTGCTTGACCAGGTCGGCTGGAAAGGCGTAGTGGAATTCGACTGCCACATGCTCCGAACCGATGCGGATCCCGACAAGGCAGACGAATCCAGGAAGAAGTTCGTAAGGAACTGCTGCTGTGCACTCACCATCTCGATCGAACTTGCCTCAAGGCTCAAGGGAGGTTGGATGAAAGGCCTGACAGAGACCGAAGCCGATCTCGCCGGCATCATACGCCTCTGTGCCGTGAATCCTGCGAAGATCGCAGCGAAGACGGTAAGCAAGTAAGATATTTTCCTGTATAAATAAAAAGGGAAGCAGTTTTGATATCTGCTTCCCTTTTACATTTTTTTACTTGCCGCTGTTCTTCTTCGCGTAGTCGATGAGTTCGTCGATGTAGGCGTATGCAAGCCCGACGACAGTGTCGGCCGCGCCGTAATAGATCGCGAGGCGTCCGGTCTTCTTGTCCTCAAGCGTAGCGCATGGGAAAACAACGTTCCCCACGTTACCGACGCATTCATAGGTCTCTTCCGGAGCCAATATGTATGACTGAGAGCGGTAGCGGACAACCCACGGCTTTTCGAGATCGAGGACGGCAACACCTGCCTGATAGACAAGGCCGTTGCAGGAATTGAGGACTCCGTGGTAGATCAGGAGCCAGCCTTCATCAGTCTCGATCGGAGAAGGACCGGAACCTATCTTGGTGTTCTCCCACCAGAACTTAGTGGGCTTCATGACGAGCCGGTGTTTTCCCCAGTAGCAGAGATCCGGGCTCTCGCTGTAGTAGATGTCGCCGAAAGGAGTGTGTCCCCTGTCGCTCGGACGGCTCAGCATCACATACTTGCCGTTGACCTTCCTCGGGAAGAGAACACCATTCCTGTTGAACGGCAGGAATGCATTCTCGATCTGCGTGTATTTTTTGAAATCATAGGTATAAGCGATGCCGATCGTGGGAAGATCGCTGAACGAGTTGCACCAGGTGATGTAGAAGCGGTCGTCTATGAAAGTACAGCGAGGATCATAGCGCCATCCGCGTGGGAGCTTGGCGAGTTCCTTGTCCTCAAACCCAAATTCGATCGGATCATGCTCGATCTTCCAGTTCACGCCATCATCGCTGCGTCCGGTATAAAGGTCGGGGAAACGTCTCTTGTCGTCGATCCTGAACACTCCGGCAAAATTCCCTTCGAAAGGTACGACGGCACTGTTGTATACGCTGTTGGACGTCGGAATCGCATGCCTTCCGATTATTGGATTCTTCCTGGAACGCCAGACGACATCAGGACAGTTCGCAGGTTTATTCTCCCATGGTATCGGAGCCTGGGCAGTTATTTTTCCAATTGCATTCTTTGACATGGCATATCTCCCGTTGATTGCTTTTTAAGAAAGGTGATAATATATACTGCAATACAGATTTTCTTATCAAAAACAGGCAATTTCTGTGCAGATACGGTCAATAGGATGTATGTTACAAACTCATTTACGGGCACCTCTAAAGCATAAGGAAACCATGAATACAACATCTACACCCTTCCTGATAATAATTGGAATAATGGGAATACTCATCTTCTTCAAGCCGGTACTTATCTACCATAACATGAAATCCGGGGGTAAAGGTGTGAGCCCGTTGAATCTGTTCATGATCGGTCTCTCCTACTTTGCCATAGCCATAATCCTATACATGATGAGCAAGCGGGAGCCAGGAAACGCCTACATGATATACCCGTCCATATTCCTCGTCCTTCTCGGGTTCTGGAACTTATTATTCGCTTATCTGGTGAAACAACTTGCCAATCAGTCATCCCCAGAGCTCCCTGGTGCAGTTGAAAAACCATCTACTGATGAAAAGAAAGACAATCCGAAAGAAAATAAAAAATGAGATACCTTCTGGCGTTTTTCCTTGCACTTATCCTTTCCTCCTGCACAAGTTCCCAGCAAGAAACCATGAAACCAAAAGGCTGGACAAAGACCATGAAATTCCATGTTTCAGAAAACGGCAATGATGAAAATCCCGGGACGATCGACAAGCCTTTCGCCACAATAGAAAAGGCCCGGAACAAGATCCGGGAACTAAGGAAGGAGGGAACAATCCCCGTCGACGTTTCCCCGCTCATAATCGCAAGTGGCAAGTTCAATCTCAAGTCATCCCTAAAATTCACCAACGACGATTCAGGCACGCCTGACTCGCCATTGGTCATCAGGGCATCGGAGAAAGGAAAGGCCATCATCTCCGGAGGGATAAGAGTCACAAACTTCAAACTGGTCACCGACAAGGAAATTCTCTCAAGGCTCAAGCCGGAACTTGCAGGAAAAATCGTCCAGTCAGACCTGCAGGAACTTGGCATAAGCGATTTCGGCAAGCTCTCGAGCCGCGGATTCGGACGTAACATATCGACAGCCCACATGGAGCTCTTTTTCAACAATGCGCCAATGACACTCTCCCGTTACCCGAATGAAGGGAAGTATCTGAAAATCTCAGGTTATGGCAGGGCAATCAAAGATGAATGGAAGAAGGAGACTGGAGAGCTCTCGGGAGGATTTGCCTATACTGATCCGATCCCTAAAAAATGGAAGTCGTCTAAGGACATCTGGGTACACGGTTTCTGGTCATGGGACTGGGCGAACACCGTTGAACATGTTGAAAGCATCGATCCCGAGAAGGGATTTGTCAAGACAACTCCTCCATACGGCGTCTTCAACTTCCGGAAGAACCAGCGTTTCTATTTCCTGAACGTTCTGGAGGAGATTGATGTTCCGGGGGAATTCTATGTTGACCGCGAGAAGGGCATCCTTTACTTCTATCCACCTTCTCCAATTGAAAAGTCTGAAGCTTCCGTCTCTCTCCTGAATGAGCCGGTCATCTCCTTTGACCACGCGGAGAACATCCTCCTTGAAAACTTTATCGTTGAATGCGGAAGATCACACGGGATCAGGATCGTGAACGGCAAGAACATCACGGTCGCAGGCTGCGAAGTCCGCAATGTCGGCAACTGGGGTGTCCACGCCAAGGGTGGAACCGGACACAGGATAATCTCATGCGATGTCTACAACACCGGAGACGGTGCGATACATGTCGAGGGCGGTGATAGGAAGACACTTGTTCCCGGAGGACATCTTGTGCAGAACTGCAAGATCTACAACATGGGCCGGTGGTCGAAATGCTATCAACCGGGCATCGGAATGTCGGGAGTAGGCCTGACAGCCAGCAACAACCTGATATATGACGGCCCCCACAACGCAATCCAGTTTTCAGGAAATGACATGACCATGGAGTACAATGAAATCCACCATGTCTGCATGGACACCGGGGATGTCGGTGCAATATATACTGGAAGGGATTACACTTTCCGCGGAAACAAGATCAACTATAATTTCATCCATGACATCGGCGGTGTCGGCATGGGATCAATGGGGATATACATGGACGACTGCGTAAGCGGAACTGAGATCAGGGGTAACATCCTGAAGAATTCGACGCGTGCGGTATTCCTGGGAGGTGGACGTGACTTCAAGGTTGAGAACAACATCTTCATCAACTGCAAGCCGGCAATCCAGATCGACGGTCGCGGCATAGACAAGAATCCTGTGTGGGTGAACATGGTCACAAAGGTCATGAAGGATCGTCTGAATGCCATGAACTACCATAATCCGCCATACAGCACCCGTTATCCGGAGATAGCCACCGTGGACAAATATTATGATGAAGGCAAGGGAGTTCCTCCTGAAAACATCATCATCAGGGACAATATCTGTTCCGGAGGAGAATGGCTCAAGATCGAGTGGAACGCAAAACCGGAATGCGCGAAAGTCTCCGACAACACCGTAGCTGCAGATCCCGGCTTCCTTGATCCTGAAAAAGGGAATTACTTCCTCAAGGACAGTTCCCCTGCCCTCAGGTCCGGATTCAAGCAGATTCCTTTCGGAAGGATTGGGCTTCAGCGAGACAACTACAGGAAGTAAGCTCCAAGTTCCAAAATCCAAATCACAAACAAATCTCAAACTAATCAAATCTCCAGATGTTTGAAACTTTGCATTTGTCTGGAATCTGAATATTGTTTGAACTTTGGAATTTGAAATTTGGAACTTATCCAATGATTGATTTCATAAACATAAGCAAGGCTTTTGGGACACACGAGGTCCTCCAGGAAGCGAGTTTCCGCATCAATGACGGTGAACGTGTCGGCGTCGTAGGCCCCAACGGTGCCGGAAAAAGTACCGTTTTCGCACTGCTTCTCGGAGAAACAAGCCCTGACAAGGGCAGCATTGAACTTCCGAAATCCGTCCGTATAGGACACCTGCGCCAGGAATTCAATCCGCAGGATGTCGACATGACACTCATTGAATATGCCGAAAGCGGGCGTCAGGATCTCACCGATATCCATTCTGAAATTGAAAAGTTCGAAGAAGAACTCCAACACGACAGGATTAAAGACAAAGACAGCGTCCTCGTCCATATCGGCAGGCTCCAGACTCTTTTCGAGGCAGGAGGCGGATACCAGATCCATGCGAGGGCACAGGCGGCATTATGCGGCCTTGGTTTGATGGAGGACAGCTTCCAGCGTCCGTTCAGTTCGTTCAGCGGTGGCTGGCAGATGCGTGCGGAACTCGCGCGTGTGATAGTCGCCGATCCTGATCTCCTGCTTCTTGATGAACCGACAAATTATCTCGACATTCCAGCCATCGAATGGCTCCGCGGATATCTGAAGGGATTCACCGGGACCATGATGCTCATATCGCACGACCGTTACCTGCTCAATTCCCTAACCGATGTCACACTTGAGGTCGCCAATTTCCAGACTGAAAAATACAAGGGGAATTATGATTACTATGTGAAGGAACGAGTCCTGCGCTACGAACAGCGCATTGCCGCCGCGGAGAACCAGCAGAGGATCCGCGAACAGGCGCAGAGATTCATAGACAGGTTCCGTGCCAAGAATACAAAGGCCACACTCGTCCAGAGCAAGATAAAGATGCTGGAAAAGATGGAGGAGATCGTAATTCCCCACAGGCTGACAAGCCCAGGACGGATCCATCTTAAAAAACCGGAAAGGTCAGGCCAGGAGGTTGCACGCCTCGAGAATATCGGTCTTACCTATGATGGCAGCACCTGGGTTTTGCGCGGAGTAGATCTGAGCATCCAACGTGGTGAGAAGCTCGCCTTCGTCGGACTTAACGGAACAGGAAAATCAACCTTCCTCAGGGTTGTCGCAGGAATCCTGCCACCTTCCGAAGGTGTCAGGACGCTTGGACACAATGTCGTTCCCGGTTACCAATCGCAGGAATTCGCCGAAACGATGGATCCTGGGCTTACTGTCTTCGATACCGTAAAAAATGTCAGTCCTGACACCGGCTCGCAGGGAGTCCGCAATCTTCTTGGGGGCTTTGGATTCTCAGGCGATGCAGTTGAAAAGAAGGTCGGTGTCCTGAGCGGCGGTGAGAAGATCCGACTTGCCTTTGCGAGACTGCTGATCAATCCTCCAAACTTCCTCATCCTCGACGAACCTACTACACATCTCGACATAGCGGCACGTGAAGCGCTTGAAAAGGCGCTTCGTGAGTTCCATGGCACGATCTGCCTGGTAAGCCATGACATACAGTTTGTGCGGCAGGTTGCGACATCCATAGCCGCGATGCGTCCTCCGGGCATCAAGCTCTACTGTGGCGGATATGATTATTACTGTGAGAAGATGGCTGCGGAAATACCTGCTGCGGAATTCGCAACCAATGAGGAGCCCAAGGTCTCTGAAAGGAAGCTCCAGAGGCGCGAACGTGCGGAATTTGTCCAGGAACGCGGTCGTCGAAAAAGGGAATTGACTACCCGTCTCAACGAGATAGAGAAACGTATCGAGTCGCTTGAAGCCGAGGAGAAGGAGCATATCTTAAAGCTTGAGAATAATGAAGCCGGAATAGACTATGCAACCATCAACCGGCGACTCAGTGAGATTCACGCGGAACTGCCAGTTGCCATTAAGGAATGGGAACAAGCATCTGTCGAACTCGAGGAATTCATAAAGGGTACCTCTAAGGGGGGATCGTGAATATAGGATTTTTATATGGCAGGAACAAGCTCCACCTGGAAGTCCCGGACGATACAACAGTCTTCGCTTCAAAATTCCCGGAGCCGGAAAACACCGAAGCAGAGACAGTGCTTCAGTCGGTGAGAAAACCGATCGCTACAAAATCGCTTGCTGAGAGCTTGAAGGGGTGTAAAGGAAATGTGGCAGTAGTCGTATCCGACATCACCCGCCCCATTCCATACACCCGTTTCCTCCCTGAACTCATGCACGAAATTGAATCTGCAAAGATATCGAAAAGGAAAATTGTCATAATCATCGCCACCGGCATGCACCGTCCGAGTACAGAAGAGGAACGCGTCGAAATGTTCGGCAAAGACATTGTCGATAGATACCGGATAGTGGATCATAAGGCGGAGGACGAGGCTACCCTCATTGAACTTCCCGGGAAAAGCTGGTCAGGAGCAAAGGTCAGGATAAACAGGGAGTTTGCAGAAGCTGAATTCAAGATCATCACAGGACTTGTCGAACCGCACTTCATGGCGGGATTCTCAGGCGGACGCAAGGCGGTATGCCCAGGGCTTGTCTCATTGGAGACCGTAAAGCAATTCCATGGCTATGAATTCCTTTCCTCCCCTCTCTCATGCAACGGAAATCTGAAAGGTAATTCCTGCCATCTCGAATCCACTTCGATTGCGAAACTCGCAGGCGTGGACTTCTCGGTGAACGTGGTCCTCAACAACGAGCGGAAGCTTGTCAGAGCATTTTCCGGCAAACTCGAAGAGTCGCATGTCAATGCATGCAAATTCGTCTCAAGCTGCAGTTGTCCGGAAGTTGAAACCGAGGCTGACATCGCCGTGACTTCCTGCGGGGGATATCCGCTTGATGCGACATTCTACCAGTGCGTGAAGGGGATGGTCTCGTGCATACCGGCAGTCAAAAGGAACGGGATCATCATTTCCTTGGGAAGCTGTCTGGAAGGGATTGGAAGTCCGGAATACCAGTCAACGATGGAGAAATATTCCGGCAGGTGGCGGGATTATATCATGGACATCCAGATTCCCGGACACTTCATAAAGGACCAGTGGCAGTTCCAGATGCAATCCAGGGCACTTGAGAAGGTTGGGGAGAAAAACCTCCATTTCATCACCCATGGGATTGAACAGAAAATCCTTTCGAGGCTGTCAGTCAACGGTTCTTCTGCCGGAGAGGATGAAATCAAGCAATCATTCAGGAAGATCTTCGACTCCTGCTTCAAGGAGGGGATGAAAGTGGCGGTTTTCCCTGAAGGCCCTTATTGCGCCCCGAGGAACTGAGAGAACTCTACCATAGAGTCACTAAGGCACCAAGTTGATAAATAATCCGAATTACATTGAAGAATAATTCTATCCTGTCCTGCAAATCCTGTTATCCTGTCAAAATCATCTTTTCTTCAGATCTTGAAATCCAGCAGAAGCGGGAGATGGTCGGAGAATTTCACCTTCGGGATCTCGAAGTTCTGGATCTTTATCTGCTGCGAGCAGAGGATGAAGTCAAGCTGGCGATTCGGTTTCCATGACGGGAAGGTGGGATGATTGTCGGTATTGGGATTAATGAGTCCCAGTTCCTCCTGAAGGGCATGTATCTCCTTTGGGCCTGAAAAAGTGTTGAAATCCCCGGCAATGATAACAGGTTTCTGACCTTTTGCGAGTTCCGCAAGATGGGCAAGCTGGACCTTGCGCGCCCTTTTCTGTACCGACAGGTGCACCAGGAAAAACCTTATCCCGGCAATGTCCACCTCAATCAGGAGTCTCTTGAATCCTGCCGGAAAGAAATGGAAGTTCCCTTCCGGGATCTTGTGCCTTGTAAGGACAGCGTTCGCCTGCTTCCGGATAATAGGCATGGACTTTGCCAGAAAACCGTGGTTGTATTTGACCGATGACTGGTGGTGGTGTTTGATGTGTCCAGCGATGAATTCGACCTGGTTGAGGAACTTCGTCCTGTACGAACCGGTATCGACCTCTACAAGCCCGAGGATGTCCGGATCGGCCTTGCTTATGAAATCAATTATACTGAGGAGGTGTGTGTCCTTGGTCCGGACATAGCGGTGTGCAGTGCTTAAATTATGGTATAGTGATTCCGGAGCTCCTGTACCGTAGGCGATATTGTAGACGAGAAGTCGCATAAATTATAAAATTATCCTGACGGAAAATTTAAAAATCGTGATTATGATGTATAATTTATGTCTCTTTATCCAAATCAACAAGTTTTTAAGGGAAATATATCATGGCAAATTTAATCGATGGCAAAAAGATAGCAGAGATGGTTCACTCCGAGACCGCACAGGAAGTCGCATCTCTGGCGAGGGATCACAAGCTCCAGCCCGGACTTGCCGTAGTGCTGGTCGGCGACGATCCTGCCTCGTCCGTATATGTCAACATGAAAGCGAAGAAATCGCTCGAACTCGGGATATATTCCGACAAGCGAGTCCTTCCCAAGACCGCCACCCAGGAAGAGGTGCTTGCAGTCGTCAACGAGCTCAACAACAATCCAAAGATCCACGGCATACTCGTGCAGTCGCCTCCACCTCCGCAGATCGATGAGGGGGCAATTGTGATGGCGATTAAGCCGGAGAAGGATGTCGACTGCTTCCATCCGGTCAACGTCGGAAAGATGCTCAATGGCGACACCGACGGATTCTATCCATGCACACCGCACGGGATAATGGTCCTGCTTGAAAAGAGCGGGATCGATCCGGCAGGCAAGCATGCTGTGATAATCGGACGTTCGAACATTGTCGGTAAACCCATGATGGCACTGCTGGTACAGAAGGCAAAAGGTGCAAACGCCACAGTGACCGTCTGCCATTCCAGAACTGCGAACATCGCAGATTATACGCGCCAGGGCGACATCCTTATCGCCGCGATCGGCAAGGCTGAATTTGTAACGGGTGACATGGTCAAGAAGGGCGCAGTCGTGATAGACGTCGGTATCAACCGTGTCGAGGACAAGACCGCCCCCAAAGGCAGCAAACTTGTCGGCGACGTGAAGTTTGCGGAAGTCGCAGAGAAGGCTTCCTGGATCACCCCGGTTCCAGGAGGTGTCGGCCCGATGACCATCGCAATGCTCATGCATAATGCGGTCAAGGCATGCAAAATGCAGAATGGACTCTAAGACAAGTACCGGAGTAACGGAGTATCGGAGTGACGGCGAAAAGAAGTAACGGTGTCACGGCGTATCAGAGTAACTGCGAGAGATTAATCGAATAATTACGTATTGGAGCATCGGAACAGAAAATATGGAGAAGAGACGGGGGACGCAGTCATGAAGAATGAGAATTTTGTTCATACATATAAGGACTTGAAAGTGTATAAGAATGCCTTTGATGCGGCAATGGAGATATTTCAGATGACAAAGACATTCCCGACCGAAGAAAGGTATTCACTTATTGATCAGAAAAGGCGTTCATCCAGATCAGTTTGTTCCAACATTGCTGAAGCCTGGAGGAAAAGGAGATATCAGGCGGCATTTATTTCAAAACTAAGTGACGCTGAAACAGAGGCATGTGAAACTCAGGTTTGGCTTCAATTCTCGTTTGCCTGTGGATATATTGGCAAGGAGAAACTAGAGTCTCTTGAAGACAAATATGAACATATTTTAAGTCAAATTGTGTTGATGATAAATGAAAGCAACAAATGGATAATCAAAGAATCGCCGGTTCGCCGATACTCCGAAACGCCGGTTCAAAAGAGGTAAAACTATGACAATAACAGAGAAAATACTGGCGAAAGCTTCTGGAAAGAAGGACTGCGATCCAGGCGAAAACATCTGGGTAAGCGCAGACATACTCATGACGCATGATGTCTGCGGACCAGGGACGATCGGGGTCTTCAAGCGTGAGTTCGGTGAAAATGCAAAGGTCTGGGACCGCGAGAAAGTCGTTATCATACCCGACCACTACATCTTCACCTCCGACCAGATGTGTCAGAGGAATGTGGACACACTGAGGAAGTTCGTGAAGGAGCAGAAGATAAAATATTTCTATGATCCGGGAACGTCGACATACTCCGGAGTCTGTCATGTCACTCTCCCGGAAAAGGGGCACTGCCGTCCTGGCGAAGTTCTTTTCGGGACCGACTCTCACACCTGCACGCATGGAGCGCTTGGTGAGTTCGCCACTGGAATCGGAAATACCGACGCCGGATTTGTCATGGGTACAGGAAAACTTCTCCTGAAGGTTCCAGCCACCATGAAATTCATCATTGACGGAGAACTCCCTGCCGGAGTCACCGCCAAGGACATCATCCTCAGGATAATCGGCGACATCGGTGTCGATGGTGCAACGTACTGCGCGATGGAGTTCGCAGGTTCGACCATCGAGGCGCTCAGCGTTGAGGAACGCATGACCATCTGCAACATGGCCATCGAGGCCGGCGGCAAGAACGGGATCATCGCTCCGGACGATAAGACTATCACCTATGTTAAATCCAAGACGAAGAAATCGTTCGAGTGCTTCTATAGCGACAAGGACGCAAAGTATCTTTCCGTCAAGAAATACGACGCGAAAAAGTTCGTTCCAGTCGTCGCAATGCCTTTCTCACCGGACAACTGCAGGACTGCAGCCGAAATGAAGGACTTCAAGATCGACAGAGTCTACATCGGCAGCTGTACTGGTGGAAAGATAGAGGACTTCAAGATGGCAGCATCGGTTCTCGCCGGAAAGAAGGTAAAGGTCAAGACGTTCATTGTCCCGGCTACAGCCGAAGTCGAAAAAGCCTGCATGACCGAGAAGATCGGTGGCAAGACTCTCTATAAGATATTCGAGGATGCCGGATGCGAGAAACCTGCACCGCCGTCATGCGCCGCATGTCTCGGTGGACCTGTAGACACATACGGACGCTGCAACAATGACGAGATCTGCGTGAGCACCACGAACCGCAATTTCCCCGGAAGAATGGGTTCAAAAGGATCGAAGACGATCCTTGCGTCGGCGCTGACAGCTGCAGCATCGGCGGTAAAAGGCCATATCGCGGATCCAAGGGATGTTTGAAGAGGTCGTCAGTCGACAGTCGTCGGCCGTCGGCAGAATAGAATGAGTCAAAATGAAGGCAAGCATGGACAAGATAAAAAATTTTCGTGACCTTAAGATATGGCAGCTTGGGATGGAGATTGTTACTGATGTTTACATGATCACCAGCAAATATCCACAAGATGAGCTTTATGCCTTAGTCTCTCAGATGAGAAGGTCCGCAATTTCGATTCCTTCAAATATAGCAGAAGGCTTTACCAGGCAACATAACAAGGAATATACTCAATTCCTATATATTTCCCTGGGGTCATCTGCCGAACTTGAAACACAGATTGAGATATCTCATAAACTTAATTATGTTCAAGAATCATTTAAGAATGAATTAACCGATAAAATTAAACAATTTAGTCGCATGACAACAAGTCTGATTAATTGCGTCTCCGGTTCTTCATACCGACGACCGAAGACCGACGACTGACGACTAACAGAAAGGAGTAACAAATGTCACACCAAAATATAATCAAAGGCAAGGTCTTCGTTGTCGGTGACAATATCGACACAGACCAGATCATTCCTGCACAATACCTGAACCTTGTCCCCACGAATCCTGAAGAATACAAGAAGCTTGGGAGCTATGCCCTGTGCGGGCTTCCTGACTCATACAAGATCCGCTTTGTCGAAGAAGGCAAGATGGAGACTGAATACCCGATAATCATCGGTGCAAAGAATTTCGGATGCGGTTCGAGCCGCGAGCATGCACCGATAAGCCTCGGGGCGGCTGGCACGAAGATTGTCGTCGCCAATTCATTCGCCAGGATATTCTTCAGGAACTGCATTTCAACAGGTGAAGTCTTCCCCGTTGAAACTGATGAGAATCTTGCCGAGTTCCTCAAGACCGGGGACGAAGTCGAGATTTCCATTGAGAAGAAGGAACTGAAGGTCTGCAAGACAGGAAAAACTTGCAAGCTCAAGGATCTCGGTGCTGTCAAGGATGTCGTCGAAGCCGGCGGAATATTCAAGTTCGCCCGCAAGAAGGGCATGATAAAATAATTCTGCTATTTGATCTTTTTCTTAAGGAATTCCAATGCCTTTGCGAGGTTCGCACGGGCCTTTTCCGTAATTGGGGCAGAAAGCGTCCAGGAATATCCCTTGATCGTAAGCAGATAAACTTTTGGTTTCTTTCCAAAAAGCTCCTCGCAGAGGGCGACTACAGATTCCGGCTTCATCGAATGAGTTGAGAAAGGAGTTGATTTCTTTGCCCTGAGCGTACGGAAGTTGAAATCCTCTATAGGTTCGACGGATGCGTCCACGAATATGACGATATCCATCTCCGAAATATTCAGGGCATCCTCGACGTTCAGCTGGTAGTTCGAATCGAATGAGATGTTTGAAAGCTTATGCGATTCCGCCCATTGCTTCATGGAATCAGTGAAAAGTATACCGAGAGCATCATCCTGGCGCGACGGATTGCCGATACCGTAGACATGGATATTCGAGCATTTATTACTCAACCTGGCAGAACTGCGTTTCATGACTTTGTCATCCAGAGAACCAGGACAAGGGCGCAAAGACAGAACAGGATCAGCATCCCGAGGCAACCTCCGCCACGCGCGGGAAAAGTATCAGGGAACTGCTTTCTGAGGGCGTCCTCAATTTCTTCAACATCGTCTTTCGCCTCCTTCAGTCCTGCACCGGTCCATTCCCTGTAGAGCTTGATGGCCTCAATCTTATTGCGGTGCATCAGGAGATCAGACAGCTGTTTCTTTTTTTCCTCTGGAATTTCATGTGGCATGGATGCCTCCTTCAAGAAGTAATGATAAAGAAAAGAACAATTGCCGGCGAGACGCCGGCGCTCCAATGAGAAATTCTTCAACTGACGACTAAAGACCGGCGGCTGATGACTATTTCTTTTTCTGCTGGAGCAAATTCCCCTCGGAATCATAGAGAGAAACTTCGAGCGGCATCTTGCCATAGGCATGTGTCGCGCAACTCAGGCACGGATCATAAGCCCTGATAACCACCTCGACTGCGTTCATCATGCCCTCGGTTATCTCCTTCTTGGCGGTCATCAGCGCCTTCGCCACGAAATTGACACCGCGGTTCATCGGCTCATTGTTGTTGGTCGTAGAGACTATTAGGTTCGCCATCTCGATCTGGTCGTTGTCGTTCACACGGTAATGGTGGAAAAGAGTTCCGCGAGGGGCTTCTATTAAGCCTACGCCTTCCTTCTCACGCTTTCCGGTGACAACAAGCTTTGAACCGAGGATATCTGGATCCTTCAGCAAATCGCGCATCACTTCTGCTGAATGCAGTATTTCTATGAGCCTAGCCCAGTGCGTGTGCATGCACATGTGGTTCGGTTTTCCGTTAGTTGCCTTTTTGAAGATCTCAAATTCCTTCTGGGCGAGAGGTGATGGTATAAAGTCGGAGGTATTGAGCCTTGCAAGCGGTCCTACACGGTACCAGCCCTTTTCATTTCCGAGGCTCATGAGATACGGGAACTTCATATAGCTCCAGCTCTTCGTCTCCTCACGGATGTATTTGAGATAATCCTGATAATTCACATCGTTGAGGATCTTCTTTCCATTGCAGTCAACCGCCCTCATCACACCATGATAAAGGTCCAAAGCGCCGTCTTTCCTGACCAGGCTGAGGTGGTTCGACTCGAACTTTGAGAAGTTGTCGATGAAATCCTTGTTCTTCTTGTAGTAGTCTTTGAAGAATGCCAAAGCATCCTGTGACCATGATATCATCTTGTCGGCATTCAATGGGGCTGGGCCCTTGAGGAACGAATCACGCTCAGCTTCAGTAAGGCTCTTGTTGACACCGCCGGGTATGGCACCGGTACCGTGAATCTTCTTTCCGGATGTCGCAAGAATGATCTCCTGCCCGAACTTCCTCATCATAACAGCCTGCGTTGCCAACTCCTTGTTTGCCATCGCAACGGCAATGACATTCCTCTTTTCCGGAGGCGCATCGTATCCGAAGAGCAGATCCGGCGATGCAAGATGGAAGAAATGGAGTGAGTGAGACTGGAACATCTGTCCATAGTGCATCAGCCTGCGCATTTTGTCAGCAGTCGGGCTAAGACCTTCACCATCGCCAGCACCGACGACCACGTCCATCGCCTTTGCGGCGGCCAGATGATGACTGACGGGACATATTCCGCAAAGCCTCTGTACGAGTACTGGCGCCTCCCAGAAGGGACGTCCCTGCACGAATCTTTCAAATCCCCTGAATTCCACTATATGCAGACGGCTCTGGGAGACTTCCCCTTTATCGTCCAGATGTATCGTGACCTTGCCGTGTCCTTCGACGCGTGTCACCGGCTCAATTATGATTTTCCTTGGCATTTTTTCCTCATTTATTTAGACAGGATAACAGGATTTACATGATTTATAATTAAACTTTCAATCGAACTTGAAGACCTCATATGGCATGACGAGCTTGTTCCCGGTTGCGAGCGCATAGAGTGCATTCCATATCAGATCTGCCCTCGGTGGACATCCTGGCAGGAAGTAGTCTATCTTAACAACCTCGTGGCATGGATAGACCCGGTCGAGGATCTTCGGGATGTCCGGATCGCACGGAATGATCTTCTTCTCGTTGCAATCATGGACCGTCGGACCGCCAAGATAGGCTTCCTCGAGGCACTCCTTCAGGGGAATCCAGTTCCTCATTGCCGGCAGTCCTCCCATGATGGCACACTCTCCAAGGGAGACCAGAACATTGCAGTTCTTCCTGAACTCGATCAGGTTGTGCACATTCTCATCGTTGCAGCATCCGCCCTCGATCAGACCGATGTCACACTGCTTTGTAAATTTCTTGATATCGTCGATAGGCGACTTGTTGAATTCGACGATCTCTATCAGGTCTAAAAGCCGTTCGTCGATGTCAAGGAATGACATATGGCAGCCGAAACAGCCTGCCAGCGACGCCGTTGCTACTATCTTTTTTGGCATGTTTTATACTCCGGAAAATTACTTCTCAACTTCAGAACCGATCGGCGCCAGGTCATACCTGCGCTTTCCAATTGGGACGTCAAATCCCTTCTCCTTCTTCAGGATCGCTCCGACCGGGCAGATGTCCATCGACTTCTGCACAAGTTCATCGCTTATATCCTTGGAAGTGTCGGGATCAATGTTTATCACAATCTTGTCTCCACGCTTGCCGAAATCGAATATGGGCTTGCCTTCGCTGTTGAAGATCCCGCGGATACAACGCTTGCAGAGGATGCACCGGTTATGATCCTTGAGGATCTTCGGGTGCCATGCTTCAACTTCGCGTTTCGGGAACATGTATGGAAACTCAGGAACCATCATCTTGTAACGGTATGCCAGCGCCTGAAGTTCGCAGAAACCGCTCTTCTCGCATGACGGACAGAGATGGTTTCCTTCGGCAAATAGGATCTCGACAACCGCCTTGCGGAACTCCTCCAGTTCCGGAACGTTGTTCTTAACCTCCATCCCTTCAACTACCTTGGTCGTGCATGCAGTAGCGGGACGCCCACCAATCAGCACAGTGCATATCCTGCAAGAACCCTTTGGAGGGATTCCCGGATAATTGCAGAGTGTCGGGATGAAGACTCCGTTCTCTGCGGCAGCCTCGACAAGCTGCTTGCCTTCTTCGGACATGCAGACGATCCCGTCAATGGTGAATTTTACAAATGTTGACATGTTCTACCTCGCTTCCGATGTCGCAGCTTCATAATCAGCCACGGCCTTCTCAAGGTCGAACGCAGGACAGAACCTGTCATCCTTGGCCTTGATACTGTTTTTATATGCTTCCGGGAAATTCTTTATGGTAGTGACGATGGGATTAAGCGCGGTCTGTCCGAGTCCGCAACGGTTCTTCTTCATTATCGACTGCCATTTGTTGAAGGCTTCAACATCCTTCGCTGTCCCCTGACCTCCGATGATTCTCTCGATCATCACCTTGCTCATGCCTGACAGGGCACGGCAGGGAACACATGAGCCGCAGGATTCATCACGGAAGAATTCCGTGAAGTTCAGGACAACATCCTTGAGCAGATCGCGTTTCTTGCCGATGATGATCAGCGAACCACCAGTAGCCAGATCCTCATAGGAAAGCATTCTGGAAAATTCATTTGGTGCGATACATGAACCTGACGGGCCTCCGACCTGGACTGCCTGGACATCAGAAGCCTCGACCATCTTGATTATGTCATTCACCGAGAAGCCCCATTCTATCTCGTAGATACCCGGCTTCTTGCAATCTCCTGAAACGCTTATGACCTTCGTCCCCTTCGACTCCTTCGTACCGAGCTTATTATACCAGTCGGAACCGTTGAGGAGAATCCTCACCACTGAACAAAGCGTCTCGACATTGTTTACCACCGTCGGCTTCTGCAGATATCCCTTTTCAACCGGGAATGGGGGTCTGTCGCGCGGTTCACCTCGTTTGCCTTCCGCAGACTCGATCAGTGCAGATTCCTCACCGCAGACGTAAGCTCCTGCGCCGAACTGGATCTTTATGTCGAAGTTGAATCCCTGTTTGCCGCAGATGAATGTCCCGAGAAGGCTTTCCTCGCGCATCCTCTCAAGGACATCTTCGAGATATTTCCTGAGGTAACGGTACTCGTTCCTCAGATACAGGATCCCGTGTCTTGCCCCGACAGCGTAACCTGCTACCGCCATGCCTTCAAACACCAGATATGGAAACTCTGTGATAATAACACGATCCTTGAAAGTCCCCGGCTCGCCTTCGTCGGCATTGCAGAAGATGTATTTGACATCGCCGGGAGCCTTCTTCGCGACCTCCCACTTCATTCCGGTAGGAAATCCTGCTCCACCACGTCCGCGGACATAGGCCGACTTGACCAGCTGTATGATTTCGTTGGAGCTCATGCTGACGGCCTTTTTGATTCCCGAACCGGGTGTGTAGTCGGCGAAGACCACTTCACCCTTCTTCATGATATTGTTCCTTACCATGGAACGGACAAGTGGATTCGCATTCTGCCCGTCGCCATATTTATTGCCTTTAAGCTCATCGACGGTTTTTCCAGCCTTCATCCCGGCAACAAGCTCCCTGGCCTTTTCAGGAGTAAGGCAAGTAAAGACCTCCTCGTTGATGATTGCAGCAGGTTCCTGATCACTCATCCCGATGCATGCGGTGTCGAAAAGACCGATCAGGCCGTCTTTAGACACTGTTCCGAACTTGCATCCGGCAGCTTCCTCGAAGGCCTTGGCCACATTGTCCCTGCCGCAGAAGACTGCGAGTACACTTGTATTGAGGTAAATGGTATACTTGCCTCGAGGCTCCTTTGTGAAGAAATGGTAGAATGAAACGGTCTGCTCGACGCTGACCTTCGGAATATCGAGGGCCCTTGATATCTGTTCGATCGTCCAGTCGGAGAGATATCCGAGTTCTGACTGGATGTCCATGAGCATGTCCATCAGCCTGGTCTCGTCGCCGTTGTACTTCTTGATCACATTGTTAACAGTATTTCCCATGGGAACTCCGTTATGTCGTTATGTACTAAATTCGAAATGATTCAGATTGCATGTGGCCATTTGGTCCGTTTCTCCGGGCATTTTTCCACAGTATCTGCAGAAACCCCCTTCCCCCAACCCGAAAGCGCTAAATATTAGCTCATAAAAGACTCATAACAACAGTTTTTCATTTTTTTTTCATCTTTTTTCATACTTTAAAATCTCCCTACCTTTTTGAACTACGCTGGAACAGGCATTATATTTTGAGAGTTTTCCGACATTATCATAACCGACAGGATCAAATGAACATAAAACCTTCCAACAAGATCAAGGGGGTCATCCTCGCTGGTGGAACAGCCTCGCGCCTGCGCCCCCTGACAAACGTAACCAACAAGCATCTACTGCCGGTCGGCAGGAAACCGATGATATATTATCCCATTGAAAAGATGACAGGAGCTGGAATAGAGGACATACTGATTGTAACCGGGGTCGACCACATGGGCGATGTTGTCGGACTTCTCGGTTCAGGCAAGGACTTCAACTGCAGGTTCACATACAAGGTACAGGACCAGGCCGGCGGAATCGCCCAGGCGCTGAGCCTTGCAGAGGACTTTGCACATGGAGTTCCGGTGGCGGTAATACTCGGAGATAACATCTTCGAGGATTCGATGAAACCCTATCTCATAAAATATCTCAAGCAAAAGAAGGGTGCTGGCATACTGCTCAAGTCGGTCAAGGACCCGCAGAGATTCGGCGTTGCCGAGGTCAAAGGCGACAAGGTAGTTTCTATTGAAGAGAAGCCGAAGAATCCAAAATCGGATCTGGCTGTCACTGGAATTTATTTTTATGACGGTGAAGTGTACGACATCATCAGGACACTGAAACCTTCCGCACGCGGCGAACTGGAGATCACTGACGTCAACAACGAATATATAAAAAGGGGGATAATGACATGGAGCCGGATGGACGGCTGGTGGAGCGATGCCGGAACATTCGAATCCTTGTCATTCGTACAAAAACTTGTAGAGGAAAAGCCACCTAGATGAGGACATTCGCCATACTCGGGGGGAAGGGTATGCTGGGGACGGATCTTGCCATTCTGGCAAAAGCCGCAGGCCATGAGGTGTCGATCTACGATCTTCCGGAATTCAACATAACCAGCCAGAGCGATGTCAACAAGGCCATCTCCACCGCGGACATTATCGTCAACTGTGCCGCCTATACACAGGTCGACAAGGCTGAATCCGAGAAGGATCTCTGCAGGAATGTCAATGCCACAGCTGTCGCTACACTTGGAAAATGCGCGAGAAAGCACGACAAGTATCTGATCCATATAAGCTCGGACTTCGTATTCGGCGACAAGACGTCCAAAAAACTCACCGAGAAGGACAATCCGAACCCACTCAGCTGGTACGGTTCTACAAAGCTCGAGGGAGAGGATCTCCTCATCGCATCGAGATGCAGGCATTCAATCGTCAGGGTCGAGTGGACATATGGAAAAAACGGGATTAACTTCATAACCAAGATGCTTGATGCCGCAAAAAAATTTCCAAAGCTGAAGGTCGTCGGCGATCAGTTCGGCTCCCCGACATGGACCCTTGACGTCTCAAGAGCCCTGCTCTGCCTTGCGGCCAAAGAGCATGTGGGACTATATCATTTCGCAGCGGACGGATATGCAAACAGATATGAAGTTGCAAAGTTCATACTTGAGACCATGAACCTGAAGAAAGATCTTACGTCGTGTCTCAGTTCGGATTATCCGACACCGGCAAAGAGACCATCAAACTCCAGATTCGACTGTTCGAAGATAGACAGGATCCTTGACTTCAAAAGACCTTCATGGCGCGAATCGATGTGGAAATATCTCAAGGAAACATAAAGTGTATCTCTAAGGGGCACCTCTAAAGAACTGGATGTTTGGATGAATGGATGAAGTGTTATGAATCCACCTGAACAACCAAAAAATGTTCCACCCAGAAAGACGTTGAAGAGATTTATGCTCTCTTTTCTTACAATCGCATTCGGTGTTTATTTCGGACTGCTCCTCCTGATGTTCATCTTCCAGTCCAAGATGGTCTATTTCCCGAGGAAGGAGCTGGTTTGCACACCGGCTGACCTGAGACTTGAATTCGAGGACCTGATGCTCACGGTTCCAGGAGGACAGAAGATCAACGCATGGTATGTCCCTTCAAAAAATCCGGCAGGAACAGTAATATTCTCACACGGCAACGGGGGAAACATGTGCTACAGCCTGGATGTCGTGGAGAACTTAAGCAAGATGAACTACAACGTAGTGCTTTTCGACTACAGGGGATATGGCAGAAGCGAAGGAAGTCCGTCTGAGAAGGCCACCTATGAGGATGCACAGACAGTCTATGACTGGTTGCTGAAGGAAAAAAAGATCAGCGAAGACAGCATAATAGCGATGGGAAGATCCCTTGGAGGCGCCATCGCTGCAAATCTTGCGAAAGACAACAAACCCAGGGCGCTCATACTTGAATCGACATTCACTTCAACCAAGGATGTCGGTGCTGACGCATATCCATTCCTACCAGTACGCATGCTGTGCAGGTATAATTACAGCACATTGGAATATGTGGGTAAAATCAAGTGTCCGCTTCTTGTAATCCACAGTCCTGACGATGAGGTTATCCCATACAAACATGGAAAGCAGATATTCAATTCAGCCGGCGAGCCGAAGGAATTCCTGGAGATCAGGGGTACACACAACGAGGGATTCGATGACTCGAAGGAAATTTATGTGGCCGGGCTGAAGAAATTCCTGGAGGGACTAAAATAATGAATGAGAAAATTCTGATGGCGATACTTCTCGTCGTACTGATATTAGTCCTGGTGCTCATAATCAGGAACACCTTCGTTTCGCAGGTGAGGAAGCCCCTAATCATATTCGCCTACGTGCTCTCTGGAGCACTCGTCGCGATAATCATATATAAGATGCCGGCGATATGGGAATTCATAAAAAATTTCCTGAATTCACAAGGTTTCAACTTATGACTCCGAAAAGATGAGGTAAATCATGGAAAGCAGGATCCCTAAGAGGATATTGCTCTATCAGAACATTGGTTTCATGCTGATAATAGCGATCTCATGGCTGGATGAAATGATAGGACTTCCCTCCATGATATTCGGCAGCGGACACAACCATATCTACGGAGAAGCCATCCTTGAGGCCTTTGTTGTCATTCTTATCTGGATCCCGGTGCACATGATGACTAAGAGGGTCCTTGCAAGGCTCTTCTACCTGGAAAACCTGGTCAAGATGTGCGCCTGGTGCAAGAGGATCATGTTCAATGGAAAATGGTATACCCAGGAGGAGTTCTACAAGATGGGATTCAAGACGATGGTCACGCATGGCATCTGCCACGACTGCCTGGAAAAACAGGAGCATGAAGCCAAGGAACTGAAGGAAAAGACCGGTTGACTTTCCAAAACTCCTTTTTGATGTATTTTATCCAATCCAAAAGAGGAATTCTCACATGGCCACTCAATTCATAATTTCAGTGATGGCAAAGGACCGTCCGGGAATAGTCGCCGATGTCACCAGCGTCATAAGCGAGATGAAAGGCAACCTCGCCGACCTGAGCCAGACGACATTGTGCGGATATTTCACCATGATACTTGTCGCTTCATTCCCAGACGGGATATCCCAGCAGAAGCTCAAGGAGTCGCTCCAGAAGAAAGGCAGTGACAGGAATCCGGAATATTCATTCGAGATCGGGATCAAGGAGTCACGGATTCTGAAGCGTGAAAACACCTCCTCCGGAGAATCAATGTACATACTGACTGCAGAGGGTGAGGATCAGGTCGGACTCGTCGCAAAGGTCAGTTCCTTCTGCAAAAAATTCAAAATCAACATACTCGACCTTTCCACCAAGGTCCACGAGGACCGCTATACGATGATCCTCCTTCTCGACATGTCCTCAGTGAAATCAATGAAGGAGGTGAGGAAGGCGCTTGATGAGTTCAGCGTCAGCACAGGACTCCTCACTGAACTCCAGCACAGGGATATCTTCGTGGCGACAAATGAAATTTGACCTTTGAAATTGGAAATTCGAAATTTGTAACTGGTAACTTGTAATTCGCATTTGGAAATCGGGGATTCAAAGGAGCACTGGCCCTTGTCCGGCAAAGAAGACAGGTATCTTGCCTGCCTTCTTTTCCTTAACAAACGAGGAAATAATTCATGATTCGTTCAGACCAGATATTGAAGACGGTATCAATGATCCAGAAGGAGCATCTGGACCTCAGGACGACAACGATGGGAATAAACCTTCTCGACTGCAGGTGCGGCAATGTGAAGAAGACCTGCACCGCAGTGGAAAAGAAGATCCGCAGCTATGCAAAGAACCTTGTGAAGGCTGCAGACGAGGTCGGAGAGGAATATGGCATCCAGGTCGTCAACAAGCGCATATCCATCACACCCCTCGCCCATGTGTGCGCCGGATTCGACGCTAAAGGATATGTGTCAGTTGCAAAATCCATCGACAGGGCTGCCACCGCCGTCGGCGTCAATTTCGTAGGTGGATATTCCTGCAATGTCGAGAAGGGCATGAGCAAGGCCGACGAAGTCCTCATAAATTCCATCCCGGAAGCAATGTTCTCAACAGGCAAGATGTGTTCTTCGGTGAATGTCGCCGGAACGAAGGCCGGAATAAACATGGATGCGGTGCGCATGCTCGGAGAAGTCATAGTTAAGCTCGCAAAGGGAAGCGCCAAAAAGGACGGATTCGCCTGCGCCAAGCTTGTGATATTCGCAAACCAGCCTGGAGATAATCCGTTCATGGCAGGAGCTGTGCATGGGCACGGCGAACCTGAATGCGTCATAAATGTCGGTGTCAGCGGCCCTGGCGTCGTCGCACGCGCCCTTGAAAGGAAGATCGGACAGGACGGCGCTGAAAACCTCCACCTCGACGATCTCGCTGAGGAAATCAAGCAGACTTCGTTCCGCGTCACACGCTGCGGAGAACTCCTCGGCAGGCAGATTGCAAAACGGTTAGCGGTGCCCTTCGGAGTTGTCGATCTGTCACTCGCCCCTACCCCTGAGGTTGGCGACAGTGTCGGAGAAATACTAAGGATACTGGGAGTGGACGATATCGGAGCCCCTGGTTCCACTGCGATAGTCGCAATGTTGAATGATGCCGTCAAGAAAGGCGGAGCTTTCGCGAGCCAGTCAGTCGGCGGATTAAGCGGCGCATTCATTCCGGTATGCGAGGACGCCGAGCTTTCCGAGGCTGTCCGCAAGGGCAGTCTGACACTTGAGAAGCTCGAGGCGATGACAAGCGTCTGTTCCGTCGGACTCGACATGATAGCGATTCCCGGCAATGTCGATGCTGCGACAATTTCCGCGATAATAGCAGACGAAATGGCCATCGGCGTCATCAACCGCAAGACGACAGCTGTAAGGATAATTCCTGTCCCGGGCAAAAAGGCTGGCGACATCGCCGTGTTCGGAGGTCTTTTCGGAAGCAGTGCGATACTGCCGGTAAGGAATGTCGGAAAATCCAGCAGACTTATCAGATGGGGCGGAAAGATACCTGCTCCGATCCATAGCCTGAACAACTGATTGAATGTCGAATTATGAACGTCGAATATCGAATGACGAATTCAGGCGATTTGAATTAAGGGCAGCATCTTCAAATCTCCAATTTCGAATTTCAAATTACGATTCAGTCGTAATTCCCATACATGTCGATCGCTTCATAGAAGGCAAGGATATTCACTGAAGGGACGCTGTCGTCGATAACTCCGTCCGGTCCTATGATGAATCCACCGCCCGGCTTCATGTCTTCGCAGATCATGCTGACGTGTTCCTGGACCTCATCTGGTGACTTGAGCGACAGGATGGAATCCACATTGACATGCCCCATCAGCGTGATCCTGTCACCATATTTATCCTTCAAATCTTTAGTTGCATCCTCCTCTCCAGCATTAGAGGGGAACGGCGCAATCACATCGTATCCGCATTCTATGAGATCGGGGATTAGAGCTTCCGGAAGCGAACCAGGCGTATAGATCATGGTCTTGATTCCAAAACTTTTCGCCTGCCTGTTGAGTTCGGCAAGCGGACCGGCGAAGAAATCGCAGAAAATATCCCTGTTGATGAACGAGAGATCATTGATGTGGTAGCACATGTCGATTGCCCCGAGATCGCAGGTGAATATCCTCCTTTCGATCTCCAGGAAGAATTCGTTCAAACGCCATATGACGGCATTGATCAGATGGGGGCTGTAGTTCACAGCCGACATGAAATTGTCATAACCTATCAGATTGAAGGCCTGATCCACAACGCCTCCTCCGCTGCTTACAGCCGTATACATCTTGTCAGCACGTGCCTTGTTAAGCCTGCGCTTGAGCATGCCGTAGTCTGCCCAGTCAGGGCTTGGCCATTCGTGATAGACTATGTCGTCCTCGCCCTGTATGCTTTCCAGGGGATGGAACTTGACCTTCTTCTTCTTTTCCGGCGAACGTTCATAGGTTATGCCGAACAGGTCCTTGCCATCGAAGTGCGGACAGTCATACTGCATTTCATAAAGTTCGATGTCCGACTGGAAATAGGATTTGAGCACGGCGGGATCATTCAGCTGAAGCTCCATATTGAGCCTTGACGCGACCGATTGGGAGAAATTCACGAACCTGGGAAGGCGGTCGCCCTCCTCATGCCTGACGGCATGCAGAACTCTTTCCCTGGAACTAATCTCTCTTGATGAAACCATAACCAGATGCCACTAAAAAAAAACTGGGTTCGAAGCAGGCGGCTCGGAACCCAGGTTCTTTAATTCAATAACTTTATTTTGCCGGAATCAGGTCCGCCCTTCTATTCTTGGCCCATGCGGATTCGTCATGCCCCTGTACGGCAGGTTTCTCCGAGCCGTAGCTCTGCGTAACCATGCGTGTATCGGCAATACCAAGCTTGGCAAGATACGTCTTTACTGCCAGGGCACGGCGTTCACCCAAGCCCCTGTTGTATTCGATGCTGCCACGCTCATCGCAGTTACCTTCGATGATCACGCTGATATCCTTCTGTTGGATCAGGAAGTTAGCGACCTGTTCAAGCTTTGCCTGTTCGGTGGTCCCGATCGTGGATTGGTCGTAGGCGAAATAGATCGTCGGAAGCGTCATGCCCGGAATCGGCTTCAGCTCAGCCCTTGTTCCCGGAGGAAGCACACCAGAATTTCCCCATGGACCAGGCTGGAGGTCGGTGGTCGGCGGCGGCAAAGTGCCCTGAGTGGTCTCATCGTCATCACCCCACCCGAACCAGCGTGATATCGTGGAGCAGCCTGTTGTAGAGATAATCGCCGAGAGTAGAACCGCTGACATTGCAATCCTGAACCATCTATTCACATTACACCTCCGTTAAAAAATATTTAAAGATTTTCACTTACTTTTAGCTTAAAATGCCTGATTTGCCAAAACTTTATTTAAAAAAACTCTTAAAACTTTATTTGTAGGTACTAAATGTGTTGTTATTATATGCCTTAATATACGACAAAACAAACTTTAAGCTTTTTTAATCACACAGGTAATTTCCGATGTCAAAGATAGACTGGAGCAAGCTTGGGTTCGAATATATATCGACCGACACCCATATAAGAAGCACTTACAAGAATGGCAAATGGGGAGCTCTTTCTTCCTGCAGGAAGCCGGAGATAACCATGAGCATAGCCGCCACATGCCTCCATTACGGACAGGCCTGCTTCGAAGGGCTCAAGGCTTTCCGATGCAAGGATGGCAAGGTCAGGCTGTTCAGACCCACGGAAAACATGAGGCGGATGAACGATACCGCAAACTACATCCATTGTCCGGAAATCCCTGAGGAAATATTCTTAGGAGCCGTCAAAAGGGCTGTCTCCGAGAACATTGATTATGTTCCTCCATACGGAACTGGCGGTTCGATGTACGTCAGACCTCTCCTCATCGGGACAGGACCTCGCATAGGAGTTTCTCCTGCCGACCAGTACGAATTCCTGGTCATGGTTGTCCCTGTCGGCGCATACTACAAAGGGAAGATCAAGCCGGTCGACGCCATAATCATGGAGGAATTCGACAGGACCGCGCCAATGGGTACCGGCCACATCAAGATGGCAGGCAACTATGCAGCGGGACTCCACGCCAACATCATAGCAAAGAAGATGGGGTTCCCCATTGTGCTCTATCTTGATTCCAAGTCAAGGCAGTATGTCGACGAATTCGGCACAAGCAACTTCATAGGGATCACGAAGGACGGGAAATATGTCACACCGAATTCACGTTCCATACTTCCGAGCATAACCAACAAGTCGCTGATGCAGATTGCAAAGGACAAGGGGATCGTGGTTGAACGACGTCAAGTCGCATTCCACGAGCTTTCGGATTTCGCCGAAGTCGGTGCGTGCGGAACCGCAGTAGTCATCACCCCGATAGGCAAGATCGTCTACGGAAAGAAGAGCCTTGAATATGACAAGGAGAAATGCGGTCCAGTGCTGAAGAAGCTCTACGATGAACTCACCGGCATTCAGAATGGGGAGATTCCCGACAGGCATGGCTGGCTGATGGAGCTTGACTGATTCCCGATCTGAGATTTTTGATTTCCAGAACCAAGAAGAATCCGCCGCAAGGCGGATTTTTTAATCCTAATTACCGCAGTTGGCCGTATTTATTTCTGAAATCTTTCTTTCTCTTTTTTCCCAAGACTCGATGAGCTTTATAGATTTTCAACTGTGGTGATTAGGTTTATTGCATCAGATATTTCTTGATCTTATCCTCAAGCCTAGGATCAGTGGAATAGGCCTTCTGAGCATATTTCACGGCTGAAGTGTAATCCCCGTACCAGTCGCACAATATCCCTATGCGCATAAAGTCCTCGGCGGCCTCATATTTCTGCTGGGTCTTGGAAACAGTCGCACCACCGCTTGCAGTAAGCCTGAGGTTACCGAAATGATCTAACATCTGGCAGACCTGATCGAGGGGCATCATGTCCCATCCAAGCCTGTCATATCTGTTAGCCCTGTTCTTGACTGAGATGTAATTTGAATTTATCATGAGATCGCCTGTAACGATCCTGCCGTTCTTGAGCTTCAACGGTTTGTCATATGCATTCCTCTCCATGAGAGCGGCTATGTAGTTCTTTATTCCGCTGACCTGCTTGTATCTGCTTTCCTCCAAAGGACGCTTGTCCTCAGGAATGGTTTCCAGATATGTCCTGAATCCTCCCAGGCTGAAGGTGTAGTCCTGAGGTCTTGGTCTTTTCTCAGCAAAAGCCCTGCGCTCCTTGAGCCATTCTTCGGTCAGATCGCTTACCTTGAGATTCTTCACATCCTCTGAAAGCGTGATGGATACATCATCGAATGTCGATTTCATCCTGTCAACAGTAGTAGTGGTTTGCTTCTGAACATTATTTGCAACAGGTGCAGTGTTGTCAGCAGGCTTTACAGGTGTAGGAGGGGCGACCGGTGTGGTAGTCGTCGCTACATCCGTCTTTATTTCTTTCATTTCGACCTTGTAATCGGAGACTGCCTCTTCGAGCCTTGTGGGATCGCCCTTGGCCTTTTCAGTCCATTCCTTCCATTGTGGCACACGCTCCTTCCAGGCCGCTCCCCAGAACTCGACCGGCACACCGCCAGTCAGACTTAAATAAGTGTTGGATGTACTCATGAGCTCTACGCATGAGTTCTTATCGTAAATATCCCTTACATATATCGCAAGAGATGCAAGAACCGCAATGAACTTGTTTCCTTCCACGTCGACCCTGTCGTTCAATGATTTCGGAGAGTTAGAGCTTCCACCGAAGAACCTTAGGATTTCCAGATACACGTCCTCCTCATTTACTCCTGCTGCAATAAGCTTTTCATATATCGAGGTACATGCTTTTTCAGCCTCGGGATCATTGGAAAGATATTTCGCGAAGGCAAGCTGAATGCCGGCCTGCTTCCTAGCGGCAACTCTCGCGGTTCCATCTGTCAACACCCTTTCAGCAATCTTTCCAGCCTGCTTGCAGTCACCGAGCCTGAACATGCTGGTCGCTTCCGGTACCATGTCCTTAGGCATCCTGCCACCCTTATAAAGGTATTTATCAAGCATGCCGCTCTGCCATACAAGGTACGCTGAACCGAGCATGATTACTGATATGGCAACATGTATTCCAATTGCTATAAGAGGATTTTTCGCCTTGACAGGTTCAATCTGGATTTCACCCTTCTTCACTCCGAAGACCTTCCCGTTCTTCTTCTCGGAAACAAGAGGCTTCTTCACATGCTTTTCCTTGGCATCCTTCCTCTTGTCATGCTCCTTGATGAGGGTGTTGAGGCAGTTGATGATGTCCCTATATGTTGGTCTGGCATCCGGTTTGCGGCTGAGCATCTTCATTATGAGATCGGATACGGTCTGCGGTATTTCCGGACGGTACTTCTTGGGATTAGGCGGATCTTCTACCGTCCTTTTCCTTACAAGCTCATCGACATCTTCAATCTCGAAAGGCGTATGATTTGTTATAAGCTGGTAGAACGTCGCACCAAGACTGTAGACATCACCCTGGTGATCTTCTTTTCCCTCAAGCACTTTTTCAGGACTGACGTAATGCGGGCTTGCCCATGCCTTGGTCAGCTTGTTGATGGATTCCGAACGCGAATCGCGCATCGCCTGAGCTATGCCGAAGTCTCCGATCTTCACGTTCCCGTCCTTGTCCATCATGATGTTTGCAGGCTTGATGTCATGGTGAATGATCCCGTGCCTCCTCGCATTGTCGAGACCTTCTGCAACATCCCTGATCCACCTGACAGCATCATTTATCGGGAACGGTTCCTTGTCCTCCTCGAGTTTCTTGTCCAGGGATCCACCGTCCATGAACTGCATCACGATATATGGCTGTCCTTCGAATTCACCGCATGTATAGATAGGCAGGACTGCGTAATGATTGACGGTCGCAGCTGTCCTCGCTTCGTGCAGGAACAGGTGGGATCTTTCTGTCTGGCTGGCGACATCCGGATTAAGGACCTTTATCGCCACCTCACGGTCAAGCGTGAGATCAAGCGCCCTATAGACTATCGCCATCCCTCCAAGTCCACCCGGTTCCTCCAGCAGATAGTTGTCGAACCATTTAGGAACAATTATCTCCACGTTGCAGGAAGGGCAGTTGACCTTGGAAAACGGCTCAAGTTCGGTAAGATCAAGCTTCTGGGCACATTTGTAGCAGGTGATCTTGCAGACCCTCTTTTCAGGAGCTTTTGGTTCGAGGTCGATCTTCTCCTTCTTTTCGATGAGGGAACTTCTCTTGATAGAGATCGTCTCGGATGATATTGGTTCCTCGGAATCATCTGATGGAGCGGCAGTTATTTCAGCGCCACGCGGAGCAGGAGCAGGTATCTTCTTTCCTGTCTTTATCTTATCCTGTTCGTCCTCGCCAGTCATCTTCTTGCCTGTCTTTGTCTTGTCGCTGGCATCGCTGGCAACTGGAAGACCGGCTCCTGTCCTGATCTTTGTCTGGACATCGTCGTCGCTGTCGAGGGCAAGCATGAGAGAATCCGGCGCCCGCTGGGTCTTCTTCCTGCTTTCCTGATCGTCTTTTTTGAAATCTTCAGCCATATTTTCCGTTCTAAATAAAAATCCTGCAAATTTTCTAAAACTAATATTTTAGCACAATTTAAGCGAAATTTAAACCTGCATAAAGGCAATTCCTGCTCAAAAATGGCATAATTTCACATCTGCTCAAAGCCATACCGTCTCGGAAGGCTTGTCCTGTTCCACAATGACCAGCTTGACATCCGCTCTTCCGATCTCCTCCAGTTTCGCCTGGGCGCAACTCCTGACAAGTCCGGATTCGTTGCAATCGTTGCTCAAATGGACCAGGAAAACATATTTAGTCCTGGACGTGACCAGCTCACTGAACGCGTTGATGGCATCATCGTTGCTGAGATGTCCGTGCTTTCCGAGCACCCTGCGCTTAAGCCGGAGATCCCTGTCGGATCTCTGCTGCATCTCGACATCATGGTTGCATTCAAGGACAATGGCATCGCAGTCCTTCAGCCTCTGGATACATAGGGAATTGAGGTGACCAAGGTCGGTCGCGATCCCGATCCTCCCGGTCCCCGACGATATTACAAAGCCTACCGGTTCGACGGCGTCATGCGGCACAGTGAAAGGCCTGACCTGGAAACCGGCGATCTCGAATATGGAACCTGTCTCAAAAAGCATCTTTCTGCTGCCAAGCTTTCCGGCATCCTCCAGGAATGAGGCGGTCTTCAGAGTAAGATAGGTTGGGATTCCAAGTTCGTCGGAAAAAAGCCGTGCGCCGTTCACGTGGTCGCCGTGTTCATGACTTATGAGGAGCGCCCTTATTGTATGAGGATCTGCACCGACATCCGACAATTTCTCAAGCAGGGCCTTCCTGCTGAACCCCGCATCTACCAGGATGGCATCGCTGCTGTTGTGGATGAGTATGGCATTCCCCCGGCTGCCGCTCCCAAGCACGGTTATGGCAAAATTCATTTTTATACCTACAAGTAATCCGTGACATTTATTCTACCCCCGCTTTGCCCAAAATCAAAACACTGGCTATATTAACGAATGTCGGGTATCCTTTATTATAAATTGAAAAGAATCGTAAGATAATAGGATTTCAGGATTTCACAATGGCCGATCAAGGATTATTTCAATCTCAGCAGCTGAAACAGGAACAGATCCTGGCCCCGCAGCAGATCCAGTCCCTGGAGATCCTTGTCGCCCCGCTCCTCGAACTGCAGATGAAGGTGAGCCAGGAGCTCCAGGACAATCCTGTTCTCGAACAGGAGAAGCCTGCAGGCGAGGAACTTGCCGGAGACGTCTTATCGGAAACCTCTTCGGAAGACGACGGTGAGAACGGCCAGCAGAGCGACTCAGACAAGACCGACAGAGAGATCAAGGAACTCGTTCAACTATCGGATTCCTGGCAGAATTCCCTCGTCCCATCCCATTCGCAGCGTCAGTTCTCGAGCGACGACGAGGAGAAGAGGCAGCATTTCTTCGACTCGCTCACCGACGAGGCATCTCTCCAGGAACAGCTTCTCGAACAGCTCAAGCTGTCCGGCACGGATGACAAGACCAAGGAACTGGCGGAACTCATCATCGGCAGTATAGACGAACAGGGCTATCTACGCAGCCATCTTGCGGATCTCGCAACTGCGGGAAACGTTTCCGTGAAGGAAATGGAGAAGATACTCGAGTTCGTGCAGTCATTCGACCCCCCAGGCATTGCCGCAAGGGACCTTAAGGAGTGCCTCCTGCTCCAGCTCAAGGCAAAGGGAAAATCAAAGTCTCTATCGGCGGAGCTCATCCGGTCACATTTAAAGGAGATCGGACAGAACAAGCTACCCCAGGTTGCAAGGAAGATGAAGATCTCAATGATAAGGCTCAACGAACTTCTCCTCGAAGTGCGTGCCCTGAACCCTTATCCTGGACTTTCCCTCTCACCCAACAATCCCATCTTCGTCATACCGGAGGTGTTCGTTGAGAAAAGGGATGATAAATATGTGGTAATATCCAAGGGCGACAACTTTCCCCGCCTGCGGATTTCGCAGTTCTACCTGAACCTTCTCGAGAATCCTGACACCTCCGAAGAGACCAAGTCATACATCAAGGAGAAGCTCATCCAGGGCAAAACCCTGATCAAAAGCCTGGTCCAGAGGCAATCTACCATAAAGAACATCGCCGAGGTGATCGTCGACAGCCAGTTCGACTTCTTCGAGAAGGGCGTGGAATTCCTGCGTCCTCTCACAATGCAGCAGGTGGCAGATAAGCTGGGCATCCATGAGACAACCGTCAGCCGCGCAATCGCAAACAAGTATATGCAGACGCCATATGGCCTCTTCGAATTCAAATATTTCTTCTCGACCGGTTTCAAGGCCGAGGACGGCGAATCATTATCCAACCGCAGCATAATGGAGAAGATAAAGGATCTTGTTTCCCGCGAGGATACTGCAAAACCGCTTTCCGACCTCCAGATAGCCGAACTTCTCGCAAAGGACGGACTCAAGGTGGCCCGGCGCACGGTAGCGAAATACCGCGAGGAACTTGGCATCCCGCCTTCACACCTGAGGAAAGAATACTAGGGGAAGATACCTTCTCATCTTTTCCCTGCGAGGATCGCAGCCCCGAGCGCGCCGGTGATCTGGGGTTCAGCAGGAACTGTCATCTTTGAGCCGGTCTCCTGTTCAAGTGCCTCTGCGACACCATTGATCATGGCTACACCGCCGGTGAATATGATCTCACTGGAGGAAAATGAACTTCCCATCAGCGAGACCACTCGCTTCGCCACAGAGACAAAAACACCCTTCAGCAGCTTTTCAACAGGCACCTCGTTCTGGAGAAGGCCGACGATCTCGGATTCGGCGAAGACCGCACACATTGAGTTTATTTCGCATCCTGATACCTTCCTGAACGACATTTTCGAGATGTCCTCTATCTTTATGTCCAGAATGCCGGAAACCATCTCGATAAAACGGCCGGTGCCTGCAGCACACCTGTCGTTCATGCCGAAGTCCAGAACCTTTCCGCCCAAACTCATCCTTATCACCTTCGAATCCTGTCCTCCAATATCGATCACCACTTCGGCGTCCGGAAAACAATACGCGACACCTGCCGCATGGCATGATATTTCCGATATGGCCTCATCCGCCTCGGAAAAATGATTCCGCCCATATCCTGTTGAAACAGTCCTATGCAATTTTCCTTTCCTTACACCATTCTTAATAAGGATATTCCGATATGCCGACAATGCCCTTTCGCGAGGTTTGGCCCCTGTGTTTATGACAATGGAATCAATTATCCGCTTCCCGTCAAAAAGAACGATGTCAATTGATCTTGCACCTATGTCAACGCCGCAGGTTATCTTCGATTTTTTCATAATGGGTTAAAATTCGTTATTCGATATTCGATGTTCATAATTCGATATTCATCTATTTCCCAGCCATCTCCAGAAGAGCATTTATCCTGACCTTCAGCTGCTCCCTGTCGGATGGCGAGTAGTCGGTCTCGACCTTAAGGAACGGAAGTTTCAGCTTGTTCCTGACGAACTCACCTATCAGATGTGATTCGACATTATAGGTATGGCATGCCTGCCAGATCAGATCTATTACTGCATCAGGCTTGAAATCTCCGGCAAGTCTTTCAAGCAGTTCAATCCTGCCACGGTTCGGTGTGAGGCATGAGCATGGCAGATGGAAATGACGTCTTGCTATAGCCTCTATCGGATCGCCCTTCTCCTCAGTCAATTCATAGACCGACTTTATCCCGCTGCATGCCTCCTGAACTACGACAACACCTCCGCACTCTTCGATTATTTCGATCACCTTCCCGGAACCGTCTCCGGTAGGACAGCCGGTCAGGAGGATCCTTGGCCTGCCCTCCATCCTCCTGTTCTTCCTGCGTTTCTCGACAATCTCGATGAATCTCTCCAGCATCTCAAGATGTTTTGCGAATCCGGCGACCCTGAACCTTATCAGTGCGAGTTCGAGTCCTGATACTACAGAAGGATCCCCCATCCCCAGATCGAAAGCCTTCCTGAGAAGCATCCGCTCCCTGTTCATCACCCTGATCGCCCTGCGAAGATCGTTGTCCGTAATCTTTACTTTGAACTCTTCCTCAAGTGTCCTGCGGAACTTCCTGAGCTCGCTGATCCAATGTTTCAGTGCCGACGCCGATCCTGATTTCTGTGTAAGCTCCAGAACTTCCACATGCTTGCGCTGGCCCATGATCTCATACATCTTCTTCTTTCCGTCGCATGTGGTCTCGGCAACGATCATGTCGGCCATTGTCATGAATGGACAGCTGTCAGTTATGAAATATCCGAAAGAGCTCTTTATCAGCGGACACAGGTTGGAAGGAAGTATTTTCTCAGCCTCCGCGACAGTGCTGTTTGATGTTCCGCAGAGGCATATGGGTATGGCTCCGGCAGCAAGTATTATCTCCCTCGGGGTATATTCGCAGTAGATCCCTACTATCTTCCGCCCCCTGGCCTTCTCCTTCTCAACGAACGCAATCTCATGATCAACCGCGTTCTCGAAATATCTGAATGGATCCTGCTCCTTCATCTCCCACCTTTCCCGGATTTGACCATTTCAATGAAGCTCTGAATCCTGTTGACGACCTGCTCCGAATGAGCGCCGGGTGAATAAGGAACATCAAAGGAAATCACTGGAATTGAAAGTCTTTCCCTTATCATATCACCGATTATCCTTTCTTCAAAAGGACAATGGCTGGCACCAAAGATACCGGTTATCATCACTCCGTCGGCTCGGAACATCTCCGCTTCTTCGGCTATCCTGTCCGCCCTGCGCTTCAGCGAACCTATCATGGGATCATCCATGTAGTTCTCAGCGATCGCCCTCAACGGGTGGACATTGGTCCTCAGCGGGTGATAGGAATGCCCTATCAGGTAATCACTGCCTGCAATGCATGCCCCTGAATCCTCAAGCAGAGTTATCAATGACGCATCTGTGGGAGGTGTCACCCAGTATATCCTGACCGGATTTCCTTTCAACGGTGAAACTCCATCGCGTATCCTACCGGATACCTCCTCTACCAGACATTCCAAAACATTAACTGACTCTTCTGGCTCGCTGCACGCATGAATGCCTATGAATTCCGCAAGGAGCATCTCGAGCCCGGGCAATGGAACCTTTTCCGCACCATACACCATGTTCCGAAGCTTCCTTACAAGCCCGCGTATCCTATTGAACTTCCTTATGCTTTCACTCAGCATCTCACGGCTGACATGCCGGCCCGTCTCCTTCTGAAGAACTTTGACTATCCCCTGGTATTCACGCTCAAGGAATTCAACTGTCCGTTCAGGATAGTCGGTCTTTCCATACGGTGTCTTCAAAAATCTACCAGCCCCTTGTAGGCTGCTCCTGTCCGCCCTTACCGGTATCTCCCACCAGTGGACCTTTGCGCCCTGCCATTCGATCAGCTGCATCACCGCGGAAAAATCATCGCAACAGCTCCCGACACCTGCGAAGCACAAGTCCGGCATCGGGAAATAATCGAGGGTCTTGAAGGCCCCCAGCGCCGCCCTGACGAAACACAGTTCATTAGTCGCACCAAGTTTTTCAGCTTCATCGAGAAGGCGTGGATTTTCAGCAAAACATGGCGCCCACCAGAGCGCATCGGCATAGAATGACAGGGACTCAGGCAAGGAATATGTAATCACCGGGGTCTGCCCGAGATCCTTCATCACGGCAAATATTTTCCATCCTTTATCCTTCGCCATGAAAAGCCTGTCCTTTTCGCTGAAGATGAACGACCATAGCCTGAGCGAGGCCGGAGAAGGATCAAATTTGAGCCTGTCAAGCAGCCTATCCCCCCTCCGGGCATACTCAGAAGGTGTGTAAAGATATGGAACTCCTCCGTCACAGAGGCTCCTAAGGTATCTGCATTCCTTGCGGAAAGATTCGGGGATCCTTTTGATCCTCTCATCCCATGTGTCAGAATTTATTCTTTGAACAGCTTTCAAAACATCTCCATGCGGATTAATTTATTTCCATGAAAGACATCAACATCGGTAAAATCGGTTTCTGGACCGCGATCAGCCCTTGGATTGCGTATCCTGTCTATGCTGCATGCTCCTTTCTAAAGGCCCCGGGTTTCGGCTGAGGCTCCATCTACGGGTTCCTGGCAGGAATCATTTTAATCATCGCGCCCATATTGTCGTTATCTATCTGCGCATTTGCACTGTTTGTCGAAAAAAACAAAAGATATGCATGGATCGGACTAGGAATTGGTTTCATCACTTCATGTCTTGTTTATGGTTTCCTTGTCTTATCCCTCTTTAAATAAACTTCGTGTCTCCGTGCCTTTGTGCGAGATGTGTCTAAATTATCTCCAGGAACGCTTCAATCCTGTTCCTTAGCCTTTCCTCATCCGAATCGGAATATGTCGTATCCAGCACCATCAACGGCACGTCAAGCGACTGTTTCATCCGCTCCTTTTCAGTGTACCAGAGATCGCAGAACTTAAGGCATTTGAGGATGACCCCATCACATTTCATCCTGCTTCCCGAGTTTTTGATCACCGAATAAGCTTCCGTGTTCGGCCTGTGCCGGATACACACGTCGGACCTGAAAGAACGCTCTGCAAGCTCCATGATTAATTTCTTCCCACCATAAGATTTCAGGCCGGCTCCGGAATAAAACCGGGAAGGCCCGTTCTCTGAAATCCCAGATATGACAACTTCCACACCTTTGCCATCGAGGATCTCAAGCAGCAGGTCATCCTCGAAGCAGATCATGGAACCGACAAGAAGAATTCGTTTCTTCTTCCGTCTAACTTTCCTCCCTTGTTCCAGATTCTTAAGGAACAATTTTAACTGTCCGGGTCTTGCGATGTTGAAAAGATGCATGAGGCTATGAACTGTATTTGAGGGAAGACTTGCACTTGATACCATCCTTCGCAGGATTTCAGAACAACTTTTCCTTTCATCGAAATATCTTCGCGCAGCCATTCCGTCAAAAGAGCGGCCACAGACCTTCTCGAGATCGCTTGCTGTCCGTAGCACTTCAGAAATGTAATATCTCCCGGAGTTCATGCTCCTCGTAGCAGGCATCTGCAGCTGAAACACGGGAATCCCGGACTCAGATGAAATCACTTCCAAAGTACGCCGCATCATATCGCATGTCACGGCTCCGACCACCACGTCTGCATATCCGAAAATACCGTGCTTAGATTTAAAATTGCCGATCAGCGATTTGCAGTATGGGCAGGCGTCAGGCCTGATTATTTTTTCACCCTCCCGCTCAGCATGATATGTCGCCCCCTCAGCGAGCCTAATCGGGAAAAACCCGAGACCGGACAGGATCTCCGGTGGAAGCTGAGGATAGAAATAAGCTGCAACAAGCCCACCATTTTTACGGTGCGCTCTTATTGCTTGCATCTCCTGATCTTGAAATCTGCTTATTTCTTCTGCAATCATTTATCCACTTCTAAAACTCCTCTCTCTGTGCCTTTGTGCCTTTGTGCCTCTGTGCCTCTGTGTCTTACCGCTATTATTTTACTGCTATTATCCTGCAGCGTCCGAACTTCCTCTTTTCCGCCATCTCCAGCATGAATGACATTTCTCCTGACATTTGCTCCATTAGGTTCATGTCGTTTCCAATGATCCTCAGTGCGTCGAACATGAGCTGCTCCGACAGCATCTTCATGTAGAGCGATATATGCTCTGCGAAATCCGCAGTAAGATCCTCCGAGACTTTGATCCTGAACCCGGCATCCTTCAGAAGCTCAAGATAGCCGTCTTGACTCTCCATGTAAGGGAACTTCATGAACGTGTTTATCCTTGCCGTCTCAGATCCGGAAAGACCTGCAGAGCCTTCTATCCAGTCAGTGAAAGCTATCCTGCCACCTACCCGGAGCACGCGATAAGCCTCACGGACAAGTTTCTCCTTGTCGACGACATAGCACCAGGCATCCTCGCCCCAGACGATGTCGAATTTCCCTGCCGGCCACGGAATGTCCGTGACATCTCCAAGCTTCATCCTGATCTTTCCGGTGAGTCCTTCCGCCTTCGTCCTTTTCCTTGCCTTCCTGAGCATATGTTCAGTGGCGTCCAGGCCGAATCCTTCAATTCCATAATTCCGTACAAGGAACCTGAGCCCTGCACCAAGGGCCGAGCAAAGGTCAAGCACTTTCATCCCTCTGCAGATACCAGCCTTGTCTGCAAGTTCCACCGAGCTCTTCCATCCGCCGACATGGATCTGCTCGCCCATGATGAGCTCCCAGAGTTCACCTTCGGGACCGCTGTATACATCCTGCACGTCCTTCAATGTGAAACAACTTTTCTTCATAAATCCCCATTAATTAATTTTAGTATCGATTAACCGTCAAGACTGGTAACACGAAACTATTTATCCTTGACAGTATGTCGGGCTTTAACCCGACAAGTAGTTGGCGCTTAAAAAACCGCCCTACTTATTCTTCAATGTGTTGTAGAACATCGCGGTCGGCGCCCCGCCAAATGCAATACCGATCGCCACAGCCTCGGCAATCTCCGCATCCGTCGCTCCTGCCTTCCTTGCGCCGTCGGTATTTATCTTGATGCACGGCTCGCACTTGGTGGCTACGGAGAGCGCCAGAGCCATCAGTTTCTTGTTCTTTCCATTAATCGCTCCTGGCGATGTCACTGACGCCATATAAGACGCAAATGCGTCTGATGCCGACTGTATAGGCAGTTTTGCCTCCTCTGAAACTCCAGCCCCTTCCGAGGCGCAGCAAGCAACAGCAACCTCAACTTTTTTCTTCTTCATATCGTCTCCCATCCTTATTTTAACAGGATTGAATTTTCCTGCATATTTCGATGTGATCCTGATCAGTCCTCGCGAAGATTTCCCTTTAACATGTCCGATGATGCTGGCAGAACGCACGCCATTCCTGTGAAGTTGGCGGACATATTTCTCCGCATTTTTCTCCGGCAGGAAGACAAGGAGCCCGCCGGAAGTCTCCGGGCAGAACAGAATGTTCCTCTGGGCTTCGGCAAGAGCATGCATATCCAGTATTGAAGCCGACACCGCCTCCATGTTCCTTTCGACTGCACCGGGGCATATGCCTTTTCTCGCAAGTTCGGCAACTCCATCGAACAGCGGGATCGAATCAAAATCTATCATCGCTTCAACCTTGCTGTTCTTCACGATCTCGCTCATGTGTCCGAGTAGGCTGTAGCCAGTGACATCCGTCGCAGCATGTACCCCATGTTCCAGCATCAGTTCCGAAGCGGTCCTGTTCAACGCCTTCATTGAATCTGCTATCTGCTTCAGCGTCCGCGGCTCAGCCTGTCCGATCTGTCCAGCGAACGCCGCAATACCAACGCCCAGCGGTTTTGTAAGCACTATCGCATCTCCGGGTCTGGCTCCGGCATTCCTTATGAATTTGTCCCGCTCGCAATATCCGATCACGGCAAACCCGCATTTGATGTTCTCATCGTTGATGCTATGCCCTCCCACCACGGGAATTCCGGCTTCCTTCATCTTGTCCAGTCCGCCACGAAGGATGTCACGCATTACGCTGTTCGGAAGGAGGCCAGAGGGGAATCCAATGATTGAAAGAGCGCTCCACGGCTTTGCGCCCATGGCATAGATATCACTCACCGAATTTGCGGCCGAGATCTGTCCGAACGTGTAGGGATCATCAACAGAAGGAGCAAAGACATCGACTGTCAGTACCATTGCTTCCTTCGAAGCCCCGGGGAACATCACTACTCCCGCGTCGTCTCCGGAATTGGACCCCAGAAGCACCCGGTCATCCCTGATCTCCGGAAGCCCCTTGATCATCTCGAAGAGCTCCTTCTTCGCGATCTTGGATGCGCATCCGGCGCTCTTCACATATTCGGTAAGCCTTATTTTTCCTGCGGATTTCGCAAGGGGAAGTTTTTCACCGGCGCATTCACATACGTCGAACTCCCTGAAATTCGGGCACGGACACGGCTTGCGGGGATCGCATACGCAATGCCCCAACAGTATCGACCGTGACATTATCTTCCTTCTTTTTTCTGCCTGTTCTTTGTTCATAAACACCTAATCTGTTTATATAAATTCTGTTAAAAAAAAACGACATAAGGGCAATTCAAGTGAAAACTGCAGGAAGAAAAATGAGCATGATATGATTCTGCCTGAAAGCATGTATTCGCCTTTTTTTGATCTGCCGATCTGGCGTTTTTCAGCTTGTCAGGAGTCGCAAGTCAAATACTTTGAAGCATCAACATCAACTTATCCTGTACAAATATGCCTTCCGCCAGTCAACGCTTGTTTTCGAACGCACCGCGTTCCTGGTCCGGGCACCGGTCCATTTGACATATGCATGGAACCGCCGCCCATACCAGAGCGCACAGTTCACATCAGGTGACGGAAATCATTCCTGAGACTGCAGGAATGTGCTTCATTTTCATGGAGCATCACCATCGTCAAACTCCTTTTTCAACTTTTCTAACTATTTTCAGGATTAACTACAACCTGTCCCGCCTCCATGCGGAAACGGTCTGGCGGAGGCGTATGGGAATCGAACCCACCCAGGCCCTTTCGGACCAGCAACAGTTTTGAAGACTGTGAGGGGACCCAGCCCCCTAACACCTCCGCACAAAATATACCCCTAAACGAAGTAAATGCTTGTGGAGATCTTTAAAAAGTTCTTCTCTATTCAGAAGGATTAGGAGAGCTTGCAATTCATTGGCATTTCAGGATTTCCGAAGAACCCAATTGCACATCAATTCCGTCGCTTCAACGCAGTTCTGGCAGTAGCTGCGCAGGAAAGCTTCATCTAACGGCTGGGAGACGGGAATCTCCTGGGCTGCACAGATCGCCTTGGCACCGTCAAAATCAACATATGAGAGTCTCGCCGTCAGTTCCTCGGGTTCCCTTCCGAAGGCACTTCCCGGAAGGATTGCGACCCCCGTATCCTTGAGAAGGCCGTCGCATAGTTCTTCGCTTGTGGTGATTCCACGGGCCTTCAGATTTTTGGCAAATGGCCCGAAGTCGGGAAAGAGATAAAATGCCCCCTTTGGCTCAATCACTTCGGCCCCTGAATTGAGGAGGCGTTCTCGCATGTAGCCACCAAGAGCACGAAGGACACGCCGGCAGTGCTGGAGATATTGTTCTATGGCAATCCCTCCCTTGAAAGCCCTTACTGCCGCATATTGTATGGGTGCAGATGTAGAAGTATATGTCTCGCTGGCGACAACTGCCATCATGTCCTTCAATTGGGCAAGAGGCTGGGGGAATGCGAAGTATCCGAGCCTCCATCCGCCGGCCCCGCACCATTTGCTCAATCCTGCACTGACAATGGTTCCTTCCGGATAGTAGCGTGATATGGAGACATGCCTGCCTTCGTAATGCAGATGGCCATATATCTCGTCGGATAGAAGGACTATCCTGTATTTTGCAGCTATTTCAGCAATAGTCCTTAATTCCTCCTCGGTGTATGTTCCACCGTGGGGATTGGCAGGATAGTTGAGGATCATCAGCCTTGGACGATCCGGATCAGCACTGCATATCTTTTCGATCGCAGAGGGAGTCACCCTCCAGTCGTCCGATGCATGCGTCGGAATCCACTTAATGTGGCGCCCTATGATAAGCGCCTGAGGTCCATATGACACCCAGCTCGGGGTCAGGATAAGCAGGTCTCCATAATAGACAAGCTGTAGAATGAACATGAGTTCCTTGGATCCCGGCCCCACGATGACATTTTCCGGCATGAAAGTTGTGCCCTGATGGCGCCTAACATGCTCGACTATGCTTTCACGCAGTTCCTGAAGTCCGAGGACGGGCAGATAATCCTTCTGGTGGCTGTTCGCCTTGAGTTCATCCTGCACAACCTGTGGGACAGGGAAAGGAGACTGTCCAAGCCCGAGCCGGTAGATCCTCCGTCCTTCAGCCATCATTTTCCTGCTGACCTCATTGATCCTCAGGGTTGCCGACTGGGACATTCCCCTTACATTCAGGTTCAGGTTGATCAACGGACTTGATACACCTTTTTCACTCATTATTTCAAAACCTGTGTTCTGCAGTTAGATTTTTATCTTTTTCTCTCCATCCTTATGAAAAATACCTTCTCGAATATAAGAATCAAGTCCCGCTCTCTCATAAACAAGCTTGGATACCTGTCCTGGATTTCCTTCATCCCACATGGACTAGTTTGTTTATTGGTCTATATTCTGCATGTCGACACATTCATCCCCCCGACGGGCAATGGATGTAGGCATCCCATGGAAAGGCATATCAACATGAAAAACGACAAGGAAAATCTGCTGAAATCCCTCCCCCAGCTCGGGGTGATGCTTGAAAAAAAATCTCTTGCCACTTTAAAAAAGAGATACGGTGCAGGCATGACAAAGTTATTCCTGCGAGAGGTCATCTCCGAGGTTCGGGAAAAAATCCTCAAAGGGAGAACATCCTCCGTACCGACTGAAAAGTTCCTTGTCACCGAAACTGAAAAAAAACTTTCCAGGATAATCTCCCCCGATGGCAGGATGGCGGTCAATGCCACCGGGATACTACTTCATACCGGACTCGGCAGGGCACCCTTATGCGATGAGGCCCTGGAACAATTGCAGGTGTTTTCCGGATATTCAGTCCTTCAGACCGATCTGGGTTCCGGAAGGCGCTCTCTACGCGAGGAGAAGATCGAAAAGATGCTGATGGAACTCACTGGTTGCGAAGCCGCAACGGTCGTCAACAACAACGCCGCCGCCACAATGCTCATCCTGAACACCCTCGGAGAAGGGAAGGAGATAATCATCAGCCGCGGACAGTTGATCGAGATAGGCGGCGAGTTCCGCATGCCGGACGTCATGAAGAAGAGCGGAGCGATCCTGCGGGAGATAGGCACCACCAACCGCACACATCTCAGGGACTATGACAATGCAATAAAAGAAAATACTGGTGGAGTGATCCATGTCCATACCTCCAACTACAAGGTACGAGGCTTCACCGGCACGCCGAAGGTCTGCGAACTTCGCAGACTGTTGGACAAGCATAACGGAATCCCTCTCATCGATGACATCGGTAGCGGGGCTCTCATCAAACTCTCTCAGTTCGGACTGCCGGACGAACCGCTGGTCAAGGACTCGTTATCTGCCGGAGCCGACGTCGCATGCTTCAGCGGTGACAAGCTGATATGCGGTCCTCAGGCAGGAATAATCTGCGGAAAGAAGGAGATCATCGAGAGGATCAGGAAGAATCCATACGCAAGGATGTTCAGGATATGCAAGATGACTGTCGCCGCGCTGGAAGCCACCTTGGTCCATTTCGTTAACGGCACCTACAGGGAGAAGCTTCCCCTCTATAGGATGCTGTCTGAGAAAAAGGAATCTCTTGATAAAAAAGCCAGGAGGCTTGCCTCTCTTCTAGCCAAGAACAGGAATCTTAAAGTGTCGGTTGAAGATGATCTTGCCTACATGGGAAGCGGTTCGACTCCCGACGAGGGGATACCCAGCAGGATCGTGAAGGTAAGCGGTAATTTCTCTCCTGATGACATCGCTGTGAAGCTCCGTGGAAACATGCCTTCAGTTTTCTGCAGGATAAGCGACGATTCAATTATATTTGACATGAGAAGTCTTTCTTCAGATGATTACAATATCCTGTCATCAATACTTCCCGGTATTTTCAAATGAGCCCTGTCATCAAAAGACCCGATCTTCCGCCGGTGATCGCCGGGACAGCCGGCCATGTCGACCACGGCAAGACAAGTCTTGTCAGACTTCTCACAGGCTGCGAAACCGACAAGCTGAAAGAGGAGAAGGAACGCGGGATGAGCATCAATCTCGGATTCGCCCCCTGCCTGCTTCCGGGAAACAGGGTCGTCGGAATAATTGATGTGCCAGGACATATCGACTTCATCAGGAACATGGTCGCAGGTGCGGCTTCGATAGACATCCTCATACTCGTGATCGCCGCCGATGACGGGATCATGCCGCAGACGCTCGAGCATATGCAGATCATCAAGCTCCTGCGCTCCCCGCGTCTTATGGTTGCACTTACGAAGACCGATCTTGTGGACGCCACTGCCCTTGAATCGGTAAAGGACGAAATTTCAGTTTTCCTGAATGAACATGGATATGGCGGTTCTCCAATAATCCCTGTCTCAAATGTCACATTTGACGGCATAGACCAGATAAGGTCGACACTTGACGGAATGGTCTCTTCGGTCATGCGCGAGACCGACAGCCGCGCATTCAGGATGAACATTGAAAGAGTCTTCTCCGTGAAGGGATTCGGGACGGTGGTTTCCGGGATTCCGTTGTCTGGTAAGATAAATATCGGGGAAAATGTAGAACTCCTCCCGTCCGGCAAGAAAAGCTCCGTAAAATCCATCCAGAACTACAAGCACAACACCGACAACACATATGCAAGCGTCTGCTCGGCGATCAACCTTAAGGACATACCGGCAGAGGAGATCTCCAGGGGAATGGTGATCGCAGCCCCCGGATATTTCCGTCCTGCGAAATTCGCAATTATAGACCTGATGAACATAAGCAGGGATTTTCCGATAAAGCACAATTCCGAATTCAAGTTCCATGCCGGAACTTCTGAGGTGAACACAAAGGTTTCACTAATCGACAAGACTTTAATCGAACCTGGAGCTTCGGCAATTGTGAAAATAAAATTCGAGGAAGAGGTAATGATTGCACCCGGTGACAGATTCGTCCTCAGGAGGCTATCTCCTTCGACAACCATAGGCGGTGGAAATGTAGTGGCCGGCTACAGTATGCCTATCAAGACCAGCAGGGAAACCCTCATCTCAGCGGCAGAGCATGCAAGGAACAAAAGGTTCTTCGAGACGGCGGCCATGTGCGCACCTGACTGCCTGCTGGAACATGACGAGGCCGTGAGACTCACAGGACTGGTCGCACAAACTGCCGATAAGCTTCTAAATGATAAAATCACCTCTGGATTCCTTGCTGATCTTGGAGGAGGAACATTCCTCGTGCTTCCAAGGCTGGGTGAACTGAAAGATAAGATCCTAAAGGGGCTTGCCCTTTTCCACAAGAACCAGAAACAGCTTTCCGGCATGGACACAGAGACTTTCTGCAGTTCCTTCTGCATAAGGCCTGCGAACTTCACAAAATTAATTCAAATTCTTGTCTCCTCATCTGACTCTGGAATCAAGATCACCAATGACAAGGTAGCATTAAAGACTTTCGTTCCAGCTGCAAACACAAGAATAATGCAACTGAAAGACAAACTTCTCCAGCTCGTAGAGAAATCCGGAATCAACTGTGTCGCCCAGGCTACCGTGCTCGAAAGCGGTGCAATAAATCCAGAAGAACTCAAATCAATCATCAGGATGCTCGTTGATGAAAAACTCATAGTCGTCATTGGAAATCACATGATAAGCGCCAGGACATTCGAGGAGTGCCGCAGGAAGATAACAGAAATAGTCTCCAACAAGGGCTTACTTGAGATCACCGATTTCAGGAACGCGACCGGCGCCAGCAGGAACATGTCCGTGGACATACTGGAGAAGTTCGACGGCATTGGTTTCACGAAAAGACTCCCAAAGGGCAGAGTGCTGATGAAGAAGTAATCAGTTATCAGTCATGGGCAGTGACCTTGTTATAATTGCAATGAGATGTACCTTACCCGCATGAAGAAATACAGGAAAATCATTCTGCTTGGCGCTTGCCTGATTGCACTGATTTTTGCGATATTCGCAGAAAAACACATCTCCTTTTCCATGATGCCCGGCAACACTGAGCCGAAGCGATTGAACGCATTGGAATATACCGAAGCCGCGTCCTTCGACGGACTGATGCGCAAGGACGGGAACTTATACGACATTTTCAGCCTGACACCGGAAGTCCTCCAGCAGAAGGATTGTCCCACTTGAAAGTGAAAATTCGGGTGCGCGTGCCGCACCCATCCATCAAGAGGATAAAATCCAAGCTCCAAACTTTCAAGATCCAAACATTTTTTCAAACATAGCAACACTTAAAAAATACATAATTGAAATTTACCAAACTTGGGAATTGTTTGAAATTTGGATTTTGAAGTTTGGATTTTACGAATATGAGTTTCTTTATGAAAATTCGTTTTTATACTGCAGTCATCGCCACATGGCTGATGAACCTTAACGTGTTCGGGCTCTCGTTCAAGAAGTTCTGCACTCCGGGATTCAACTGCCATGGTTGCCCCTGGGCGAGCATGGCATGTCCGATAGGAGTATTCACATTCAGTTCCGCAATACACCAGCTTCCCCTGCTCGCAATATCCTTCATACTTGCAGTGGGGCTCATCTTCGGCAGGATGGTATGCGGATTCATCTGTCCATTCGGACTTTTTCAGGAACTCCTTCACAGGATACCCTCCCCAAAATTGAAACTGCCCAGACTCTTCCGATATGGTAAATATCTCTTCCTGCTGCTTTTTGTAATAGCGCTCCCTTTCATATTCGGGCTTGAGAAATCCGGATATCTCCTGATTCCAAAACCGGAAATCAAGAAGAATGATTCAGGAAACGTGGATGTAACCGTCACTGTTGAAAACATCAGCGACAAGGCTGTCAAAGGTTTTTCCATAGATTTCACATATGTCGGCAAGGAGAAAAAAGACAAAATCTCCTCGGAACAAAGAAACTTTACCGGCATCGAGATCAAGCCCGGGGAAAATATAAAGCTGGATCCGGTAGAACTGCCAAATAAGATCGCTGAAGCCGATCTGTTGGTCAGCTCACCGGAGAGCCTGGTAATGCAGAAACCCGTTCTAAAGCTCTATTTCTGCACACATTGCCCGAACGGGACATTGACCGCGGCTCTGCCCTCCCGCCTTTCAGGCAGCAGTACTTCAGGCGTCTACTCCGAAAAAAGTTTCCTGAACCTGCGTTTCGTAATTCTTGCGGCATTCCTTATTGCTGCCATCCTGATATCACGGATCTTCTGCCGGGCAGTCTGCCCCCTTGGGGCTATTTATGCCCTGACCTCCAGATTTTCCATACACAAGATGGCTTTTGATCCCGCGAACTGCATAAACTGCGGGAAATGCGACAAGGTATGTCCCGTGGGACTTGATGTCAGGAAGGAAGTCGGTGGTCCGGAATGCATCAGCTGCGGAGACTGCAGGAAAATCTGTCCGAAGACTTGCTTCTCCAGTAATTTCATTTTAATAGATAAGAAGAAGGGGAACATCTAAGAATTCACAACTGGACCTCTGTGGAGAGCGGAAGGTTCTGCTCTTCAGTCCTGATGTAGGGTTCGCCGCCCCGGCGAAGAGCCTTGCCCGCGACGGGCAACTCTACATTTTCTCTGCAATCCCAAGGACAAAAAAAATGCGGCTCATTTTCGAGCCGCATCTTAAATTCAACTTATCATTTCAAGTCGTCAAGCGTGAGATTTATGCTGTAACTTTCACCGATGTATTTGCCCTTTGCGTATTCGAAGCCGACGACAACGGTATAGTTACCTGATGGCACCTCACCGAGGTACCCGCCTCCGCCCCCTCAAGTAGGGCACAGTTTGGCGTTGTCGGCCTTGGTCTTGATCAGGGCCTTCTTGTCAGTTTCGCTTATGACATAGATCTCACTCTTGTCCTTTGTGTACTGAATCTTCTTGTTATCCTTCTTCTGGATAAGTTCAACATCAACCATAACCTTGAACGGGACAGTGCCCTTCTTGGCATATTTCTCCTTGAACTTCTCGAGTTCCTTCTTGGTCTTTTCGGCATCCTTCTGCTTGGGAGGCTGGTCGAGAACAATATATGATTCGAATTTGAAGGTGCCTTCTTTCCCTTCAGCAGTCTTGGTGAACGCAATTACGTCCTCGGGTTTCAAAGGAAGTACATCCTTGTATGCCTGGAGATTTTCTAGTGTTACAGGCTTCTTGGCCAGTGAGACTGCGGCGTAGGAAATAAGGGCTAGGGAGATAATTCCCAGAACACAGACAAGTAATTTTATCTGTAATTTCATATTGCCATAAATATGCATTTATCCCCTTAAAAGTCAAGCGGTTTTAACAAAATATCACAAAGATTTCCTGGAACCCAGTGACTAAGAACAGCTCTTGCGAGCTTGATCTTCCTTCGTCAAATTAACTACGAAGGACAGCCTCCGCTCCGATTAGATATCTAAACTAAAATCACTTGGTTTTCCTGATACAAAGGAAAATGAAACTCATGGTACCGACAGCAAGGGCGATCCCGATGCCAATCCACCTGGAGGGATAATTAAAAATCCCTACGGATGCAGCGCCAGTATTGAACATCAGCCAATGTCTCGATATGCTGTATTCCATCTGCCCTGAAAAGTATGATGAAATGATGAACATACCAGAGAACGCGATAAGCATCTCCGTACACTCATTGTCCCTTCTGATAAATCTCCTATATCCATAGTATGCGGAAAAGACTGCAAGGATGCTCAGGAGGATACTGCATATCCCAATCGGCACATACACGTAATGGCTTGTACCGGGAAGAATGTAGTCAGCGAAGACCATCATCGAGGAATGCCCTGCGCCCTCTGGCGCCGGAGCCGCGGCCGGAGGCGGAGCTGCTACAGGTATAACGGAAGCTGGTTCTGATTCAGTTGCCTGTCCGGAACCGTCTGGAATCAGGAAAACCTGGAATATGATCAGTAACGACAGAGATAAGATTCTAATATTCATAATGCTCCGGATAAAGAACAGCTCTCACGAGCTTGACTACGAACTTGCTCCGAATAGTCTTGAATAAGCTTGTAGTCAATGCCGCAAGGGATGTTCTTGCCTATCCTGTTCTTTTTATTCCATTAAGGAAATTGAATCCTGGTTCGGATTTAGATATTGAATACAGTTACGTCCTCTCCGCCCAGAAGAGGGCGAGGCCTTCGGTGAGGGCGAGCCCGAACGCTATCACAAGCAGCAATGGCCATAGGTTGAGTCCGTCACGCATCCTGCGGACGTCTCCGCCTCCGGACAGCACCACAGAATCCTTCGTACGTGCGGCATTGTCGGGAGCCACAGCGGTAAGATCGGATTCGACAGGAGGGAAGTTCACCACACCCGCCCCGGCGTCACGTCCCCTGTATTTCCAAGTATAAAAACCTGTAGCTGGAACCGGCTTGCTCATGAAGAATCCCCTTCCTCCGGAAGTCTTCATCTCCACAGGGATCTCAATCCCATTCTCATCCTTCAGCGAAATATCGGATGCAAGAGAATCCCTCTCAGTTCGGAGTGTCATTGAATCTCCCGGAAAATATTCAACAGTATCAGCATGAAGAATTTTACCGGTATTCCTGGATGACAATATCATCTCCGCCACGAATGGCAGGTATCCTGACTGCATCTGCATCGTGCTGTAGTCGCGACCAAGCGGCATGTTCCATATGAACAGAGTGCCGGAATCCCTGACCTTCACAAGCGCCGGGACACCGTCGTCATATGTGACAAGGACTTCATTTTCCGGAGTCCACTTCGGGAGATTGAGCCTACCCTTGAAAACTCCAGCCGCAGGGCTGACGTTTTCCCCTCCGGCAAAGATCTTGAACACCTCATCTTTTTCATTCGTTATCTTCAGGCGGTGCGTCTTCTCCTCCGACTTCTCCATCCTCACCAGCTGTTTTGCGAAATCCGCAGAATCCTTCCTGCCTGCAAGCCCTAAAACTCCTGAAAGAGGTACGCCGTCTGCAGGCATGCAGAACACAATCCCTCCCTGCTTCAACTTCTCCTCCAACGCCTGGGCCCCTGCCCCGTTCCAGCCTGAGAGCATTATCACGTCATATGGAATTTCACCCGAAAGATCTTTTTCGGAAATGATTTCTGTCCGGGCCCAGCTAAGCGAATCAAGGGCCTTTTTCCATGATTTAGCGGTATTCTTCTCGTCCGCAAGAATCCCGATCCTCATGCTCTGGCTGACATTCACGCTCAGGAATCTTCTGTCATCCCCGGCAAATGCATCTTCATTCAGGTTCACCGTCGCCTTGAAAATCCCGGCACCTGTGAACACGTGCTTGAAGACAGCGGTGGTCCTTCCATGGGCGGGAAGCATGATATCATGGGAGAGACGGCTTTCCTGGACACCGAAATACAATGTGGTCTGGCGCGGCTGCCCGGAATAGTTGGCAACCTCGCAGTAGAATCTGACCTCTTCACCGGCAAGCGGATGAGGTGGTTCGCACCTGAACGAAGTTACTGCGATGTTCGCAGCGTCGGAATCGCCGACCTTTATCTTGACAACCTCAATGTCGGATGGCACGTCTATCACGGCCTTTTCCCATGCGGACTTCTGGAAATCGGAAATCACGCAGATCTCCTTTCTACCCTCGACATTCCTGAGCATTTCACAGGCCATTCGAAAAGCCTCGCCGATGTCGCCTGCCTCGGAAGTCACCTGAGCCTTTCGCAGTTCCTCCCTGAGGAAACCGAAGTTCACCCCCATCTCCGGAAAAGCCGAGGAAGGCTTGGAAGAGAGCCATATCACGTTCGCAGTATCCTTGGAGCCCAGTCCCGACAGTATCTCAGAGGCCTCAGCACAAGCTGCGGCAAATCGGGTCTGCGCACCATCGATATACGCCATCGATGCAGTGGAATCAACTATCGCAACGATATTGCTCTTCTTGAAGAGTCCGCCTGCCTTTCCGCCCATGAAAAGGAGAGGCTGCAGGAAGATCAGCACGACAACGGCGGCGAGCAGTGTCCGGAGCACAAGCAGGATGTAGTCCTGCGGCTTCTTGATCCTCATGGTGTTCCTCATGATTCGCAGGATGAACTCGATTGAGCTGTATTTGTGCACAGGGGGCCTGCCCTTCGCGAAGAGATGGATCAGCAAAGGTACAAGTATCAGCACCAGAAGCGGGATCAGCACTGAATTTTGCAATATGACTTTCATTTCACCAGCCTGTCCAGAAGGTTGAAGTAGTGCGCGTCCGTCTTTGCGACCACGTAATCGACATTCCTGCGGACTGCAAGCTGTCTCATGGCATTGATATGATCGTTCATCGCATTCTTATAATGTTTGCGGATCGTGTCGGCATTCGCGACGATCTTCCGGCTGGTCTCCATGTCCTCGAAGGTGACGTATCCGATCTCGGCGAGATCCATCTCCTCCGGTGAAAGCACATGGAAGAGATGTATCTTGAAATGCCTGTGGAGATACGGGCTCAGGGCCGAGAAGACCGATGCGGGCTCGTCGAAAAAGTCGGATATCACCACAAGCGTCCCTTTCCTTTTCAGGAGAGGGAAGGATTTTTTGAGCGCCTCGGAGACCGAGGTTCTGTTGCCCGCGAAATTCTTCTCAAGAGCATGCAGTATGGAGTTCATGTGCCTGCCCGTGCTCCCCGGGGGAAAATAGTGGCGGATCTTGTCATCGAATATCTGCAGCGAGACCTTGTCGGTGTTCTTCACGACGAGATAGCAGAGAACCGCGGTGAAGAATGATGCGTATTCGAGCTTGCTTATCTTCTTACCGTATGCCATCGACGCACTGCTGTCCAGGAAGACATGGCACTCGAGGTTCGTCTCCTGCTCGTAGGTACGGAGATACCGGCGGTCGGTCCTGGCAAGTACGCGCCAATCGATGTGTGCCGGATCATCGCCGCTCACGAACTGCCTGTAATCGCGGAACTCGATGGAATTGCCGCGTGAGAACGACTTGTGTCTTCCGGAAAGATATCCTTCCGCCAGGGCCTTCGGCGCGAACTCGAACGACGAAAGCTTCCTTATATCCTCTGACTTCAGATATTTGTGGACAGTCTTGGCCATAAGCCCCCTTCGGGGAAAATTCCAATTTCCAGATTCCAAACTTCAAACAAGCTCCAAATTCCAAACAAGAATATATTAATCCAGGAATCTTCCCAAGATTACATGAGTTTGTTTGAAATTTTCCCGTTTTCCCTTTTGTTTGGAGCTTGGAGGTTTGGAACTTGGAGTTTACTCTTCAATTCACCTTCTCCAGCACATGGTCGATTATCATCTCAACGGTTATCCCTTCACCGGTCGCGTTGTAGTTCGGAATAATCCTATGCCTGAGGATTGGTCTTGCGACCTCCCTAACCTCCTCGACCGACGCCACCGGATTACCCTTGAGCAGGGCAAGCGCCTTCGCAGCACGAGTAAGGTTCTGCGAAGCACGCGGTCCCGCACCCCACGCAACATACTGCCTGATATAGTCGTCGGACAGCTTCGATACCGGCCTTGTGAAATTGACTGTCTTCAGGATAAAGTCCTGTACATTTTCCGGGACCGGCACGTCGAGTGCAGCGTCCTGCAGTTCGATCACGTCCTCCGGACTGAGGATGTTCTTGAGCTCTACGGCATGCCTGCCGGTAGTCTTCTGAACGATCACTCTTTCCTCGTCCATGCTCGGATAATCAATCAAAAGGTTGAAGAAGAACCTGTCGAGCTGCGCTTCCGGCAGAGGATATGTGCCTTCGTGCTCGATCGGATTCTGGGTGGCATATACGATGAACGGTTCATGGAGCTTCATCGTCCTGCCGGAGACCGTCACCTGTTTCTCCTGCATCGCCTCGAGGAGAGCGGCCTGAGTCTTAGGCGGGGTCCTGTTGATCTCGTCGGCAAGTATAAGGTTTGCGAAGATAGGACCTGGCGAGAACTCGAACTTGCGCTTCATCCCTGAATCGTCCCCCTGAAGTATCTCGCTGCCGATTATGTCCATAGGCATCATGTCAGGCGTGAACTGTATCCTCCTGAACGAAAGTCCGAGGAGCTGTCCGAGGGTGCTGACAAGAAGCGTCTTGGCAAGCCCCGGAACACCGACGATAAGGCAGTGCCCCTTGCAGAGGAGGGAAACCATCATCTCGAGGACGATCTTGTCCTGTCCGACGATGACCTGCCCTATGCCGTCCTGCATGAGTGAAACTTTTTCCTTGACCTTCTCCCATCTTTCAATATTTGCCTGGCTCATTTCTTCTCCTTATGATTAAGAAGTTCACCACAGAGGGCACAGAGCTTTTCTCCTGAATTACAAATAAAATTTTCTCTGAATTCCTCTGTGGTTCTATTTATTTCTTCTCTGGAATGACTTGTACGGGATTTGCGGGATCCGCCTTCTTCTCGGGTTCCGGCTGGGGTTTCTTCTCTGCAACAGCACTGAACATGATCACCGCGTTCCTGAGTGAATTTCCTTTCCCGGCGCAGAACTCATCGATGCTCTTCCAGAATTCGGTCTGCCTCTGCACAACCATGTCCTTAGTGTCGGCCTCAGCCTCTTCCAACGCCTCCTCGAGAAGGTCATCTGTCTTTTTCTTATCCTTCACTTTCTTCTCCGGCTGGGTCAGAGGCCAGGTCGCAGATGAATATCCCCGCTTGCTTCCCTGGATGCTGCATATTCCCGAGACAAATGCCTCAGTTCCCTTCTCCCTGCCAAACTGCGTCGCAACATAGTTCTTCGGATCAACTTTCTTGAAACTTATTGTGACTCCTCCGAGGCAGGGCTTCCTCATGACCAAGGCGGTCATGTCAACACCATTTGCCGCAAGCTCCCTGGAGACGGCCAGCATTTTCTCGAGCAGGGCCTTGTCGAGAACCTTGCCTTCGGCGCTTTTCATTTCTTCGATCTTGGCATTTCCTGTCAAATCAGAATCAACCTTGCCTATCCTGCATGACGCATTGAAGAACCCTGCTGTCTCCTCAGGTTTCTTGTCAGACTCTTCAATCACAGCCATCAACTCATCGCTTGACAGCTTGGCGATGGCTTTCTCGGGTTCAGGCGACGCCTTTAGATCGGCGATCAGCTTCTGCCTCTTTTCTTCAGGTATGTTCCCTGAATCCGGATATGCTGGCAGTTCGCCTTCGGGCTTGCCTTCAAGTATTTTCAGAGCCCTTTCCTTGATTATCGGCATCACACGTTCATATCCGAGACTGGCAAGGCACTTGTACCTGTTATTGCCTGAGATGCTGCGAAGCCTTGAGTCGAGCTGCATGGCCACAGCATCCCCAACTGTGAACTTGCCATCTGCTCCCGGCCCTTCGACCGTCCTGGAATCCGCAAGCAGTTTCTTCCACAGTTCGATATTTTGGGGTGCTTCCTCCTTCTTCTCCTTCTCCGAGGCAACAGCGGCATCACCGACCACATCGACGTCCTCTTCCTCCTCATCCCCGAAATCATCATATCGGTTATACATCCCGGGATTTGCGAATGAAATGAAACGGAGGCTCATCTGGGTGTCCTTCGCCTGTAAAGCCGCATTCAGCATCATCTTCTCGGCATCCTCCTTGTTCATCCTCGCAAGTTTCTTCATGAGAAGCATGGTGCTCTCGTCGATCTTGGCCTTGCCTGAGAGAATATCGTTCACGACATCCTGCGCGGTGGTGGTGGAGATGGAATCCTTCAGGTTCTTTATTGTTTCAGCAGTCCACCTCTTCATGTAGTCCTTGTTGCCCTGATCGGCATCGTCCTCCGGCTTTATCTCCTCGATCTTCTTGATCATCTTCTCGACGAAATCCTTCGCCTTTTCACCACGCTTCTGCGCATACATCATGGCAAGCTGTACATTGGAATGTTCGGTCGCCTCACCTTCAAGGAACATCTTTTCCAATGTCTTATAATCCTCTTCATTGCCATTCTTTATCAGGAACGACATCGCCTCGCTCTTGTGGGAGGAATTGTCATCGGTCAGGTAGGCTTTCGCAAGTTCCTTTGGGGATTTGTCCTTGTTTGCCTCATACCACTCAGAACAGGCATCATACATGGCTTCCGGACCTTCTTTCCTCAGCTCATATTCGTTGCGGTCGGATACGACGACAGGCTGGATCACGGAATATGCGAAATCCGCACGTGTCGCCGGGCGCCTCATCTGCTGGTAGATCTCGTTGGCAATATCCTCAGGAGACTTGTTGTTGAAATAATTGCTTATGTAGGAGGAGCCTTTCAGCCTTACAGTGTCAATCCTCGTAAGATAGTCGTCCTTCAGCAGTGCAAGAAGCAGAGGCACCGACTTCATGCCGCGCGCCGTTATCCTGCTGTTCAGGCTTTCCTGAGAAGGCTGGCGGTTGCCCTTGCCCTTCGGTAACACCCAGAGGTCCCTCCGGTATATCATTTGTCCGACCTTGGAATTGTCCGCATTGGCTATCTCCACTGCGAGTTTCTTGTCTTCGTCGGTCAGCTTCGGATCCGATAGCTCCGGAGGAGCGGTCATCGCGGCGCGCTTTTTGACATTCGCTGCCAGCATCTTGACTGCCCCTGCATTGCGCCATCCGGATGAGAATGTAGCAAGCAACGCATCAAGATCCTTCGACAGTGCGTTCCAGTCACCGCTCGCAAAAAAACTGTCCATGATCTCGTTGTACCTGCTGTCCGCAACAATCGTCATCGCCTGGCCAATGACCTTCTGCGGCTCATTCGCCCTCTCGAACAGCTTCCCGGCGATCTGGTTCGCCTCATCCTTGAATCCCTTCTTGTAGGCATGGATTGCGGTGAGGAGCAGGATCCCGTATCCGCCCTCCATCGAGAGCTGGTCGTATGAGTGCCTGTTGTTGCCTTCGGCATCTTCATTCTTCTTGTTGAGGAACTCCAGGATCTTCGCGAGATCCTGCTTCAGGTCGGCATCCTCCCATTTTCCGGCGTTCCTGCCATCATCATTGAAGTTGAATTCGATCCTGACCGGCTTCTTTGAGTCCTTCTCATTCTTCTGCTTCTCCTCCATCTCCTTGGTCCTTATCTTGGAAAGGACCTCGTAATCGTAGAGTTCGACAGTGCGGCACTGGTCGACAATGAAGACATTCTTGCCGGCCTTGTCCTCTTTCAGCTGCCATGCATTACCCTTGATCCCCATCGCGCGGAGCTGGTAGCTGAGCATGGAAGACGGCCCGTAGTTGCTGTAGACGTCAAGCTTCACATACTTCGCGTTTGACACATCCGGAAGTCCGAGCTTGTAGAACTTCTCAAAGCCGGCGCTGTAATCCTTGATCTTGGGTGCATCTGCCTTCTGGGCGTTCTGCCCTGCTGCTTTCTGTTCCAACTTATTATCTTTAGCCTTGCCCTTTGCCGGAGGTGGTACCGGAGGTTCCTGGGAGAACAGGATCCCTGCTGAGAAGAAGGCGATGATGATTGAAGAGTTCAGGAGACGGCGAGAAACAGGGACCCCCGGAATTTTCATGGGTATTGACCTTTCCTAAATACGGACGCGGCCAGCGTGTCACTCCATTCGGAGGCTGGAGGTTCATGCCTGCCAGGACCGTTTGTTGAGTTCGGATTTTAGTGAACTATTAAGAAAACTTATTTGAATTCGACTACGGTTTCCTTGTTCTTCTCAATGGAAATCCCCTTGTCCTCAGGTGTGACGGCATATATGTCTAGGATTCCATTGCCTCCGCCTCCAGGACCATCCTTCATCATCTTCATGAAGGATGGAATTTCCATCAGGCGGTCCATGTCCATGTCAAAGAGAGTACATCTTGAATTGTTGTCGCCGGACTTGTATGTGGCATTGGATTTCACATCGGTACCGTCCACCTCGACCTGGATGGTCATCTTCATTCCCCCGAACAACTTCTTCATGACCTGCTCCTGCGTCTCATTGCCGGTTAGCCCGAGGGGATTTCCGTTCGCCATCATCTGCTGGATCTCGGCCTTGTCCTCTGCAGTCTGCTCAACTGCTGCGGCCGGTTCATCGGCCTTTGCGGCATTAAGCTTCTTCTCGGGAACCGCCGGACCGGCGATCTTGAGCTTCGCCGTGTCGCCCTTCTCGAACTTGAATTTGAAACCTTCCTTGTTCTTGTTGCCCATGGCTATCTCGTCATTCTCCTCATCGCCCACCATTCCGGGTTCAATATCAGGCTCGAAAGGTTTGTTCTTCATGGGGATGGTGACTTTGCTGATGTCCGGAAACGAGTACTGCGCAACAAAACCCTTGCAACCGTCCTTGTCATATTTAACGGCCTTCACGAACTGCACGTCCGGTCCGTATTTCCTGGCTTCCCTTTTGATCTGCTCCTCGTTGTAGAAGGGATCCTTCATGTCGATCTTCGCCCCCTCGGCACCGGCATTCTTCATCTCTTTCATCTGGTTCTCGATCATCGCGACGACTTCCTTGGAGAAGATATTGGTCACTATGATGTCGCCGGAACCGTCCTTTTTGACCTTTACCACCATCTTGCTCTTGAGGCATCCCGACAGCACGAAGCAGACAGCGACGGCTGCGATCGTTGACATTAACAGGCAATAGAACCCCTTGGACAGCTTTGATTTCATATGACCTCCCTTATAAGATATAATTGATAGGACAGACAACGACAAATCTAAACTAAATTCTTCATATTACCAATCCTGAAAGCATCACTTCCGCCATTTGAGTACTACGGTGATGAAAAGCGCCGACAGAAGGACTATCACCGATATGAGGATGATGTTGATCACCCTCATCTGCATAGGCGGTGTGATGTAGCGGACATCCTCATCGGAGGTTATCTCGATTTCCGCTCTCGGAACCGATGTGTTGTCATCTAGGATCTGAGATACGCCTGGAGATTCGAAAATCTCAGCGCCGTCGGCGGTATCAGGCGCCGGAAGGATCCTGTCGACAGAAAACTCCCCTTTGAGGAAAGCATCCCAGCTTACCGCCATAAGGAGGTCCGTGCCTGTTTCCGGACGTTTCACATTGTCAGGGGGGCATGTCATCAGCTCCCTCACAGTCCGCCTTATGTTCTCGCTGCTTATCTCATATCCTGAAAATATGTCGAAGACCCTGCCCCTGCCGTAGACCGGAACTATGGCAGGCTCATTGGAGGTGCTCATGATCTCAGGCTCCATGCAGTTGAGCATCTCAAGGAGGAGCATCTCGGACCTGTCGTCACGAGAGATCATTATTATCGACATCTTCGCCGGATTGAGTCCGGGGATGATGACATCATCCTTGGCTTCATTATCGAGGGTGGCAGGATCTGCCGCAGCCGGATCCTTCTTCAGCTCTTCAGTGAGAACATGGAAGGCGTGGGCGTCCTTCTCCTCGATACCGGACTTGATTATCAGCCAGACCGCGGCCTCCCCTTTCAGCATCCTCCTTGCGATCTCGCGCCTTGCCGGTGAATCGCAGAGCGCTTCGCCGGTCTGGGGAGTCATATATCCCGCCCAGAGAGGAAGGTCGACGTCCGAGATCTGTGGAAAATAAATGATTGTGAAAGGATATTTCTCAGGCTTGAAGTTCTTCAGTATCTCCGAAGTCCTGGCGTCAATTATTTTCCTGTCAGTTACGTCGGCCATGCCGATGACAAGGTTTAGCGAGCAAAGCTTGTCTTCGATCTTGTTTCTGATGAACGAGACACCCTCATTGCCTTCTGCCGGATTATCCTTATTGTAGATCACGACAGCCCTGTAAGGATCAGGCTCCCATTTCTCCAGTGCAAGCTTGTAGAGAGGAAGCTTCTCCGCGGAAGATGCGGAAAGGCAGAAGGCAGTTAGAAATATGACCACAAGATGCTTCATCAGGAATCTTCTTTTTATTATACCCGAAGAATTTACAGTCTTAATTCTGAACTTCAATATTCGATATTCGGTGTTCGATATTCGTCATTCCATATTCTGACTTCTGACTCCTGATTTCTGTTCTTCCGTCTTCCATCCTACCTGTATTTCATGCTGAGTTCGTCGAAGGCCTGTTCCGAAGAAGCACGGAAATTGTCCTTCCCGATAAGCCCGTGGAGTCCTGTCCGCTTCAGCACGTCCAAAACGCTGTCAGACGCCTCCGAAATAAAAACATCGATCCCGTTCTTGCGGAACTCCTCGACGATGTGACGCAAGGTCTCCTCGCCAGTGGCATCTATGCTGTTGATGCCGCTTGCGACCAGCAGTATAGCCCTGGTATCAGGCCTGGCTGACAACGCACGAAGGATCGATTCCTCGAAATGCGACGCGTTCGCGAAGACGAGACGCCCGCGGAAACCGACGGCGAGTATTTTTCCTTCGGTCTTGAGGTCGTATCTGTCGACGTTCCTGAGCGTGCCGTCCGAATCCTTTCCGAGGATATGGAATTCCGGCTTCATGATCTGGTAGAGGTGGAAGATGATGGCAAGTCCAGCGCCGATGAGTATTCCTTCGGTTATCCTCGGTGCCATTACAAGAGCTGCAAGGAATGTAACCAGAGCCGCAACCCCATCGTAACGGCTTGTCTTCCATATCCTGAAGAAGGCTGTAAAATCGATTAGTCCCAGGACTGCCGTAAGTATTATGGCTCCCAGCACCGCCTTTGGAAGATAATAGAGGAACGGCGTCAGGAAGAGCAGCACAATCATCACAAGGATTGCCGCGAAGATCGACGACATTCCGGTTCGAGCCCCGGCATAGAGGTTCAGCGCTGAACGGGAGAAGGATCCGCTCACCGGATATGACTGGGTGAAGCTTCCCAGGATGCCCGACAGCCCCTGGCCGACGAGTTCCTGGTTCATGTCGAGACGCTCCTTGGTCTTTGCCGCGATCACCTTGCAAATAGCCAGCACTTCAAGAAATCCGATCATGGCAATCATGAACGATCCGGGAAGAAGCTTGAGGATATCCTCAAGGCCGGCCTTTGGCGTCCGAAGTTCAGGCAATCCCCTCGGTATCTTTCCTACGACATCTCCGCCAAACCTCGTATCGAACCCTATCAGCCAGCTGGTTCCCAGGGCCAGGAAGACAATTATCAGCGCTGCCGGCCACTTTGGCCTGAATTTCTTTGCGGCAAGCAGCAAGGCTATAGAGAGTCCACCGAACACAAGCGTTGGCAGATGCGTGTCTGCTGACTTGCTGATCATCATATAGAAGTCCTTTATGAAGGATTCTCCGCGCCCAAGTGGGAGCTTGAGGAAGAGGTTCACCTGTGAAAGCGCTATGATCAGTGCACCGGCGTTCGTGAATCCGACCATCACGGGATGTGAGAAGAAATTCACCACGGCAGCAAGCTTGAGCAGACCAAGCATCAGCATGATCACTCCCGCAAGCAGGGAAAGCATTATCGCAAGAGCGACATATTCCGGGGTTTCAGGCACTGCCAGACGGCTACCCTCAAGAACTGCCGCAGTCATGAGTGACACCATCGCCACAGGCCCGGTATGCAGCTGGCTGCACCAGCCGAACAGTGACGCTATGATGACAGGTACGAATGCAGTATAAAGCCCGTAATGCGGGGGAAGGCCGGCAAGCTGGGCATACGCCATCGACTGCGGTATCAGAAGGAATCCGACCGTCGCTCCGGCGATCAGATCCGCCCTCACATTATCCTTCTTCAGGGGAAACCATCTCAGGAATGGAAATATCCTTGTGTAGTTCATGGCAATTTACCAATAACTTGTTTTCTTATCCCCTTATGCAACCTGCCCCATATAAATCCCAAGCTCCAACATCCATATTCCAAACAATATTTAAAGAAGAAAATTTTAAACAAGCCTATTTGAAGACCTGATATTAAATCTTATTTGGAACTTGTTCGCATTTGGATATTGTTTGAAATTTGGAACCTGGAGCTTGGAGCTTACAATCCAGCCTCCCAAGTAGCACCAGGATCCTTTGTTCACCATAATGTCAAACCAAAAAAATCTACCTCTCCATCAGTTAAGATATCAGGACGGATTGTATCATCTTGATTTATTCCAGGCATCTGCTGCGAACTTCGCAGATGACAAATCCCCGGCCTCCCTTAGAAAATCAGTTGCGGCATCGAATTTATCAAAGCCGATCCTGAACTCCTCTGAAAATCCCTTCTCAAGCTCCAGTGCAAGTTTTCCCGCATCCCCCTTTGACACCTCCAGCGAAATGCTTCCCTGGTGCAGGATGCCCTTCTTGGTGCGGCGCTGGGCTGCGCCGGCCATCTTGCGAGTTCCGCAGAGGACATCGTATTTTGTCGGCGTTACAAAGCATCTCATGGTCGCCCTGTCTGCGACATTCGCAGCCGTCGGCGCAAGACTTCCTTCAAGACCGAACTTCTTCATTGTCCCCAGTATCGCCCTGTGGAACACATGGTAGCTTTCAGTACGATCGAGCTTTTCTACTGAGTGCCCCTGCGGTATTATCAATGTATAAGTTAGATCACGGTCGTGGTACACAATTCCACCACCGGTCGGTCGCCTTACGATGGAATATTTCCCCTCTTCGCCCTGGACCGAGGAATAATGCTGCGTATATCCGATTGAGATGGAAGGCTGGTCCCAGCCGTAGATCCTGAGCAGTATCCTGCCACCGAGTTTATCGGATTTCTCCAGGAGCAGTTCGTCAACGGCCATGTTCATCGCCGGCGCTCTCGCCCCGTCCCGCCATAACAGCCAGTTTTTAGAATTGGAAGACAATCAATAGCCTTTCACTTTTGCCTGAACAAACTTACAAGTAAAATCTGATTTTGCAAAACATGTAGATAGCTATGTCGCAGCCCTGCGGAGGCTCACGCTTGGATTCGAATCTCAGCCCTAGCGGAGGACGACGTCAGGCCTGCAAATTCCAAACACGCAAGCTAAAGCTTGTACTCCTACGACAATCCCCCGACCAAACCGTTGAATGCAAAGCAAATGTTGGAGTCCAAGCTTTAGCTTGTCTTAATTCGATAAATAAATCCTTGAATCATTTCCAGACCGACTTCAATTTCGCGCGGGCGTCCTGGATCGTCTGGTTCTTATTCTTCGCTTCAGCCAGGACATTCTCCCCTTCGCCGCGTTTTGCGAATATCGCACGCCCAGGAGAAACGTAGAGGTTCCATTTGTCGCTGAAAAGTTCCGCGTTCTTCTTAGATTCCGCGAAACATTCCGGCAGCGGATGATAGACAGCGATCCTGTTTTCCTTCGTCATCACGTATTTCCTGAGTATCTCGGGCAGCATCTTCGACAGCCAGTTGTCCTTGCGCAGCTGTTCCCAGCGTGGGACAATATATCGCTGATCACCGAGAGGCCTGAAAAGCTCATCGATGCAGGTCGAGAACAGTTCAATGTCGGATTCGTCGCGGCTGTCCAGGAATATCCTGAAATAATTGTCGGCGCGACCGGACACCTTCAGCTTTGAATCCTTCTCCTTCAGGAGTCCGGAATCCTTAAGACCATCGAAAACGGCAAGGCATATGTTCTTCACTTTCTCCGAAGTCTCGAGCTGGTAACCGTGCATCTTCCTCAGCGTCCCGGAAACTGCAAAGTTCGCAAATGAGTCGTCGGTCTTGATCTCAAGCGCCTTGATCCGGCGGTTCTCGTATGGTTCGCCGATCCTCCAGTTCTGCCTGGACCTCATGCGCTGATGGCAGCGTTCAAGCATTTCGGCATTGAAGATGTTTGCGTTCAATGCGACATCCTCGGGTCCGGCTTCCGTCAGCGCCGGATGAATGTGCCCTAGTCCGTATTCGATCGCACCGTCGTCGCATATCCCATAATAATTCGAATGTTTCTTCGAGAATCTCACGTAGTCGCTCAATCCCTTCTCGAACTCAGGCGCCATGCAGACTACATCCCATATGTTCGATGTCTTCTCCGGCCATCCGGGATCAAGCCGGATCGCCCTGCCCCTGAGCTGGTTGACCGTCATCTCCGTCGCCGCCGTTGTCAGATCGATAAGCGTGTTCACCGTAAGCGAATCCCATCCCTCGCCGAGAAGTCCCCTCGTCCCGACAAGGCATCTTGTAACCCCCTTCTCAAACATGGATGTGATCATCGCAACGTAGTTGCCGGTGCTCCAGTCGCGCCCGGATCCGCTGACATGGTAGAAGCCACCTTCCTGTTCCATGGAAAGTTCGGCTGTCAATTTTCTTTCAGCGAACCATTTCTGTGCCTCCTCCACGAATTTCGGCAGGAGATCATCGTCGACAATCACTGACTGGCCGGTGAGAAGTATCGGATCGAGGACGTCCACACAGTCATGCGAAGTCAATGTCCGCATCGCTGACACTGCACCTCCGGATTCGTCAGTGAGCAGGCTCGAGATCTCCTTTGCGACAGTCGCGCTCGAGCGTTCAAAGTCGGTTATCACAAGCACTCTCAGTCTGACATCCTTGTTCTTCAGCTCTTCTGAGAGAATCTGTACAAGCGCATCCATTTTCGATTTGGAAAGTGCAAGGATGCGGCTGACTGTCGACTGGCAGTTGCGGAGTCCTTTTTCGGTTAAGACATATCCGAGCGGGCGGAATGCAGTTGAAAGTCCAGAATAAAGACGCCTGTCATTTTCATCCTTGCTCACGAGCAGGTATTTCGAGGCGTAGCGTCCTGCGAGATCCGCATTCTCCTCCAGTGAAAGTGTTCCATTTGCGAAACTCGCAAGATCGCGCGGCACCGGCTTCCCGAGTTTTTTCAGATATTTCACCGCCTCCGAGATGAACACGGAACGCTTCCTCAATGTGCTCGAAAAAGATTCTTGCGGAATTGCTTCAAGCTCACTGGCAAGCCAGGCAGACAATGTTTTACCTGAATGAGTCTCGAGGGAATCCAGGACCTTTGCAAGTTCAGTCGAGCAGTTGCGGACATAGTCCATCTCCTGTTCAGCCGGTCTTGTGAAATAAACGAGGTCCTGATACGGGGCAAGCGCGCCATCCCTGACGAATGCCGGCGTCTGCAGGCAGTAGTCGATGTCTCCGAGAAGCTGCTTGTGCAGTTCGATCTCCCTGTCGGTGAGGTCATCGGCGGAAGGCGGAGTCGCGGTAAGTCCGAGTATGCGCGGATTGTTTAAGGCCTTCACCAGAGCTATGCCGACCTGCGCCCAGTATCCGACGAGATGGTGGCACTCGTCGAAGATGATAAGCTTCACGCCTTTCTCTCTAAAACCGGACATCAGCCTTGCAGAATCTTCGTTTACGATGGAATCATTTTCACCATTGTTTCCATCAAGCCGCTTCTGCTTCCAGCGCCGCATCAGGGAAAGATAGAAGCGTTCCGGATTGTTCTGCTCGAAATCAGCAAGCCAGGCACATGCGGACTTCTCCTCTTCGCCGCCGTCAACAAGCTCGTTCATCCATTCGGAAATGATGATCCCCCTCTCTACATCATCCATGTCCTTCGTCTGGGCAAGGGCCTGATAGGTAAGGACTGTTATCGGCATATTGTCTGCTGGCTCAACTGAAGCAACAGGTTTCCCGTCAGCAGGAAGAAAGTATTTTGTCTTCTCGATCCACTGGCTTTGTATAGCAGTTGTCGGGACCAGCACAAGGACAGGAACGTTCATCCTGACGGCTACCATTAGCCCGACAAGCGTCTTACCGGAACCCGGGGGACTTACGATATAGAGCTTGTCCTCATGTCCCTTGTCACCGAAGACAAGATCGATGATCTGCTTCTGCGAATTTCGCGGGGCAAGCGTACATTTGCATTGAGATAACATAGTCAACCTTGTTTCCGCAAGCTATTTCGTCGCAAGATATGCCTTCCAGGTCTTATCAAGAATGCCCTTCAACTTTGCTGCCTGTTCGGGATGGGCCGGTTTCATGAATGCGGCATGTCCCAGGAGGAAATCAACCATTTCCCCGTCCGGTCTTCCCTCCTGTGCCTGCTTATGGACCATGGCGCGGATCAGGCGTCTCGCCTTTCTTGGGACAGAGACTTTCGTATTGACATTCAGACCGAGAATCTGTTGCCGTGAACCGCTTCGCCTTATCAGTGTCTTTTCCTCGGCAACAGTAAAACCTTCCTTCTGGATGATCTCCTTGAATATCTTAATGAACCTTAGGATCTTCCCATTCTCTGAGGAAAATATCAGGTCGTCAGCGTATCGACTGTAGCTGAATCCATGTTTCCTGCAGAGTCCGGCTAAGCGGGAGTCAAGGCGTTTGCAGACTATGTTGCTTATCGCCGGGCTTGTCGGTGCACCCTGGGGAAGTTTCTTCTGGTAGCAGCAGAGGCCTGCCAGGAGAAACGCCTGCTTCTTCGCAATCCCATGCCTCTTGAACATCCCCGCAACACGTCTGAACGAGATCGTACCGAAGAAATCACGGATGTCCATTGAGAGGACGACGCGTTTCCCGACGTGTGGTTCCGCGGCAGTAAAAATCGTTTTCTCCTTGACGAACCCCTGTGCGGCCGGATGGATGGGGATCTGCTCGAGCAGCCTTTCAAGGATTCGCCTCTGGATGAACTTGAGTATCGGAGCAGGAACTGAAATGATCCTCGGGTTCTTCCCTTCCCTGGGGATCTGTTTCTCCTTGTACATCTCACCGGTTTTTATTTTCCTGCAGACAAATGCGGCAAGAGACGGATCGATCCTGAGCCAGTATGGGAATAATGCCGCTGAAAATGTGGTCTGATCGGGATCTTCCTTGTTCTTCTTGAGGGAAAGAGGAATCGTGAATGACTTTGGAAGTTTTGTACTGGGGATATTCAAAGTGCCGGAATAAGGTTGCCATGGCCCGAGGATCTCTTCGACCCGGCCATAATTGTATTTATGGGAGCCTTTTCCGAACAACCAGTTTAACAACCCCATGTCAACCTCTAGGAATCGGTAAATTCCAAAGTTCAGATTCCAAAATTCAAACAGTCACGCCACACACAATACAAGAACAGCTCTCACGAGCTTAACTACGAGCAGGTTCCAAATTGCTTGAATAAGCTTGTAGTTAATCCGCCTGAAGCGGATTAACGTCGTAAGACGTGTTCTTCATCTCCTGAATAATGAGACGGGGCGGCGTCTTTACTTGTCAACCTTGTGGCGCAGCCATTACATGCCCGTTGTACTTAAAAAGCATTTTTAAGTACACCGGGCTAAGCCGGGTAGTGATGCAAGCGCGGCGAAACACCGCGCACGATCTAAAAATTATCGCCGCCCCGTCGGAGTAAAATAGCATCATCAAGTCAAAATTCCATAATGAACTGGCAACACCGGCAAGTTTGCTGTAACTTCCAATATATCACAGGCATCCTGCCTGTGAACTTACTAATAGTCTCGAAATAGAATGGAGTTTGATTATAACGGAGGGCGGGTTTTCTTACCCGCCATAAAAGAGTGCCGCGGGTTGAAAAACCCTGGTCGCCTCCAGCGCCGCCTGAGGCGGGAAAACCCGCGCTCCGTTGATGAGGAAATTCATAGAGACTATTATGGGACGATTAGTAATTAGATACGCAAGGATTGCCGGCGGGACGCCGGCGCTCCATGGAGCTCAAGATGGGACATGACAATTATAAGAAGCTATGGCTCGTCTATCTGATCCCGCTGGTTGCGGCGGTGACCGTCAGGCTCATACTTTTCTCAAGCTGGCTTGAATCCCCTTTCAAATGCTATCATAAGATATCCGGTCTCGACATGAAGACCGTACTCTCACTCGCCACAAGCTTCTGCGAAGGAAAATCCGAGTTTTCAATATACAAGCTCCTGTTCTGTAGCGTTTCCGTGTGCGGCGGCGGTGCGGTGGCGCTTGTCCTCTGCCAAATAGTTCTCGGCGTGATCACGACTCTTCTTATCACATATTCCACCCTTGTCATCTTCAGGAACAGGACAGTTGCCGTGACATCTGGAATTTTGGCCGCGCTCTATTCCCCCGAACTGATGTATGAAAGCATGACATTGATTGAGTCCGTGTTCGTCTTCACAGCAGCGCTTTCGCTTGCCACCATGGCCAGATTCACGAGGAATCCTTCTTCAAGAACATGGCAGTTCCTTGCCGGGGCTGCAGCAGCGCTCCCTGCGCTCGTAAGATTCTCAGGCCTGCCTTGGATGCTCGTCTCTCTCGGATTCATAATCTGGTTTGGCATGCGCCACGCAAAAAAAACAACCCTCAGGATCCCGACAGCCCCGATCTGCTTGCCTCTGGTCGGGCTTGTCGCGATATTGATTCCTGTCTCGATATTCAATGCCATTCGGATATCAAACCTTAATCCGATCCCGGCATTCCCCAAATCGAGCTATGTCCTGCGCGCAGGTGCTGACGTCGAATTCTCGAGCCATGCCGTGGCACCAAAGCCTCTCTTGCCAGACAGCGGAAGGGATATTGTAAGAATCGTCGAGAACTACACCGGCAAATTACTGTATCTTTTCAAGGCATACGAGATACCTGACAACCTAAACTACTATTTCATAAGGGAATACCTGAAACCACTGAAATTCATGCCGGGCCCGCTGTTCCTGATCCCATTCGCGACACTCGGGATGATAATACTCCTTTTCCACAGGAGGGATTGCGGCAGCAGGGCGCTACTGCTCCTTTACATCGCATCATTCGCAATTCCCATGGTAGTCTTCATCCCGCTAGGACGATACAGGCTTATTCTTCTTCCTGCAATGTGCGCCTTTGCCGGCTACTCGATTACTTACCTTGTCTGCAACCTGATACATTTCAGGAAAAGGCTTGTCGCCCTACTCGTACTGGCAGTCGCATATTCCTCGCTTTTCATTTTCGCATCTCCAAAGAAGATCATCATGCGTGCAGAGGACTTTGTCGCATATGGGAACGCCATGGAACTTGCGGGAGGATATGACAACGAGGATATCGGCAACTGCTACAGGATCGCATATGCGATGAATCCCGGATCGGCCTCCACCGTTATCAACCATGCGAACCACCTGATGAGGAACTCGCAGTTCTCCGAGGCCGAAAAGGTGCTGGGTATGCTCTTCAGGGAAAATCCAGCTAATCCGACCGTGGCCATCAATTACGCCTCATCACTGCTCGGGACCGGCAGGCCCGCCGAGGCGGAGAAGCTTCTCATGGGGATTCCAGAACCGGAATCAAGGAGCAGCAAGGTGAACTACTATTACCAGCTTGGAGAAAGCCGCAGGATGCAGGGAAAGAACGCAGAAGCCAGAATATGCTATGAGCTTGCTTTGACCAATTCAGACAACGACTCGCAGAAGAAAGCTGTCAACGCTGCGATGATGAGATTGAAATGATGATTACTTGACAAGCTTCCTGGATATCCTGTCCGCCTTCTTATAAGCATCATCGATCAGAGTTGCTGACCTGTCCTTGGCGAAGAACGCCCTTATCACATGGCTTTCACCGAATCCGAACCACTTGAAGAACTGCCTGTATCGCCTGAAGATGTCGGAGAAGTGCTTCTTGTCGGGATCCCCCTGCGGAAGGATCATGACAGCCTTCTTTCCTGGAACCAGCCTGCTGCTGTAGTCGGGCCTCATGAAACTGTATGTCCTGTCGAGAAATCCTTTCATCTGGGCGCTGACGTCGCCAAAATAAACAGGGGTCGCAAGTATGACGATGTCCGATTCGGCGACATCCGCAAGTACCGGCGAGAGATCATCCTTGATCACGCAGATCTCAGCTTTTCCCTTGCAGGCCATGCAGGCCTGGCATCCGACATACTTCATCTTGTTGAGGAAATATGTCTTAACTGAAACGCCCTTCGCCTGAAGGTTGGCGCAGATGCGTTCTGCGATCTTCGCGCTGCTCCCACGCGCATTCGGACTTCCTATTATGCAGACAAGTTTCATATGCCTCCTCCATTCATATCTTGAAATATCAGCCAGAATCTACTACCTGCGGAGCAGTTTTTCCATCCAGACATAGAACACAGGCGTCACATAGAGCGTAAGGAACTGTGAGAAGAGAAGTCCCCCGACAACGACAAGTCCGAGAGGTTGCCTGGCCTCGCCGCCTGCTCCATACCCGATCGCGATCGGTATGCCGGTCATCAGGGCAGCCATAGTAGTCATCATGATCGGGCGGAACCTGATGATGCAGGCCTCGACGATCGCGTCCTCAGCGCTCTTACCCTCATTCCTCCGGGCATTGATGGCAAAGTCGATCATCATGATCCCGTTCTTCTTCACTATGCCTACGAGCATTATTATCCCGACATACGCATAAAGGGAGAGCGGAACATTGAAGATCATTAGTGTTACAAGCGCGCCGAATCCCGCGAACGGCAACGCCGTCAGGATCGTTATCGGATGGAAGAAATCCTCATACAGGATCCCGAGGATGATATAGATGACAACAATGGTTATTATGAGAAGCCAGTGCATCCCCTTGAAGGAGTCGATGAAGACCTTGGCAGTTCCCTGGAAGCTTGCAGTGATCGAGCCGGGCATCCTCGGATTCAATTCCTTCTCTATCTCAGCCATCGCCTGATCAAGCGCGGCACCGGGTTTTAGATTGAATGAAATGGTAACCGACTGGAGTTGACCGGTATGGTTTATGCTCAGGGGACCGGGCTCCTGTTTTATCTTCACAACCTCGCCCAGGGGGATCAGTTTTCCTGTTCCCGAACGTACATACAGCAGGTTCAGCGACTCGGGGTTCATCTGGTATTCCGGCAGCAGTTCCAGGAAGACACGGTACTGGTTGTCAGGAGCATAGATCGTGGATATCTGGCGTGGACCGAAGGCACTGTAAAGAGCATTCTCGACCTGGGCGGCGCTGATCTTCAGAGTCGCTATCTTATCCCTGTCGATATCGAGGTTCAATTGGGGATTGGAGATCTGCAGATCGGTGGTCACATCCTGGAGGAGCGGGAGCTTTGAAAGCTCCTGTTCGGCCTCCGCGGAGAACTTGTAGAGTTCATCGGCGTTGAATCCCTGAAGCGTGTACTGGTACTGGGTCTTCGACGGACGCCCGACCTGTATCTTGCTCGGAACCTGGAAATATGTCTTTATACCGGGGATCTGGGCAAGCTTCATCCTGAGGGACTGGACAATCTGAGTTGCCGTGGAAGTCCTCTGCGAACGCGGTTTGAGCCTGATGAAATACACTCCTCCGTTCCTGCTGCCAAATCCTCCGCCGAATCCAGCGCGGGACATGAACTTCTCGATATTGGGATTCTGCTGGACAACTGCCGCCCCCGCCTCCTGATGCTCGACCATCGCGTCAAAGGAAATTCCCTGCACCGCTTCGGTCTGTCCGAAGAGCCATCCCTGATCCTCGTCGGGAAGCAATGTCTTCGGAATATACTTGAAGAGAAAGACGGTAAGCACAAGCACGACAAGGCAGAGCAGAAGCACTACTCCCTTGAAGCTGATGACAATCCTGAGCGTCCTCTCATACAGCTTCAGGAACCAGGTATCCGTCCTTTCATGGGACTGCTTGGAAGCCTTGCCCAGGAAACGGCTGCACATCATCGGCGTAAGCGAAAGCGCCACCACTCCGGAAACGAGCACCGCGATTCCGATCGTGACCGCAAACTCCCTGAAAAGCCTTCCGACGATGCCTCCCATGAACAGCACTGGAATGAAGACGGCAGCGAGCGATACTGTCATGGAGATGATCGTGAATACGATCTCCCTTGAACCGTCGAAGGCGGCCTGCATCGCCGACTTGCCCATTTCATTGTGGCGGAAGATATTCTCGAGCATGACAATCGCGTCGTCGACGACGAATCCAATGGCCAATGTAAGAGCCATCAGGGATATGTTGTCTATGCTGTAGCCCAGCAGATACATGATCGAGAATGTGCCGATAATCGACATCGGCAGCGTAAGGCTTGGAATGAATGTCGCCCTGAAATGCCTCAGGAAAAGGAATATCACTGCAACAACAAGGATCAGCGACAGCAGCATAGTGAACTTGACGTCGCGTACAGATTCATTGATTGACTCAGAGCGGTCGAGGATGATGCTCATCTCGACTGACGCAGGAAGCTGCTTCTGGATCACCGGCAATGTCTCCTTGATCACATTGGCGACCTGGACCGTGTTCGTGCCGGGCTGCCTCTGTATCGCCAGGACGATCGAACGCTGCCGTTTCTCCGGTGTGCAGAACCATGCAGCAACCTTGTCGTTCTCAACCCCGTCCTCTACTGTGCCTATGTCCTCGAGCCTTACAGGCTGCCCATTCCTGTAGGCGATAATAATGGATCTGTAGGCTGGGGCGTTGTACAACTGCCCCTCGGCCTGGATCGTGAATGACTGATGCTTCCCATCCATCTGGCCTGTCGGCAGATTTACATTCGCCTCCTCTATGGCCTTCTGCACCTCGTCTATCCCTACACCGAGGGAGGCCATCTGTTTCGGGTTCAGCTTGATCCTGACGGCATACTTCTGGATGCCGTAGATCCCGACCTGTGCGACACCGGGAAGAGTGGAGAGCTTCTGGGAGATCACGACCTCCGCATAATAATCCAACGTATACATCGGCAGTGTCGGGCTTGTAAGGGCGATGAAGATGATCGGCTGGTCCGCAGGATTGACCTTCGTGTATGCCGGCGGACTCGGCATGTCCGCTGGCAGATCCCTTGACGCCTTCGAGATCGAGGCCTGCACATCCTGTGCCGCAGTATCGATCTTCTTTTCAAGGTTGAACTGCAGGATTATCGAAGTGCTCCCCTGCATGTTCGACGAGGACATCACATCGAGGCCATCAATTGTCGAGAACTGTTTCTCAAGCGGGGTGGCCACGGCGGAAGCCATCGTCTCTGGACTCGCACCAGGCAGGCTCGCCTGCACCATTATGACAGGAAAATCCACGTTCGGCAGATCGTTCACAGGAAGATTCTCATAGGCGATGACGCCGAATATGATAATGGACGCCATCAGCAGCGTCGTCATCACGGGTCTTCTTATGAAGATCGCGGAAAGATTCATTTCTTGCCGTCCTTCTTCTGCCCGTTGTCAGCCGGAACCGCCGCAGCTATGGAGCTCTTGACCTCGATCATGCTTCCGGGCACCAGTTTGACATGGCCGTCGGTGACGACAGTCTCGCCTTCCTTCAGGCCTTCCTCGATCCCGGTCTGCTCCCCGACGCTCCTCAGTATCTTCACAAGCCTCATCTCCACGGTCTTGTCAGGTTTGACGACGAAGACGTAGTTGCCCTTCTGGCTGGGCTGTATTGCCTGCGAGGGGATGACAAGCACAGGTTTTTCAGAAACCATATTTGCCGTGACGTTGACGAACTGGCCCGGCCAGAACAGCTCCTTTTCATTTTCAATCCTCGCCTCGATGCGAACGGTTCCGGTGGTCGGATCAACGGTGTTGTCCATGAACTCAAATTCCGCCTTCACAGGCTCCTCATCCTCGTTCTGGGCCTTCACATTCAGTATCAGCTTCTTCTCGGCAATATGCTTTTTCAGAAGATTTAGATAGAACTGTGGTACCGAGAAGGAGACTGAGACCGGCTTGATCTGGTTTATCACGATAAGCGTCATATCGTTGGCCTTTATGACGCTTCCCTCATCGATGAGCAGATCACCGGCACGGCCGTCTATCGGCGATTTGATCGAGCAGTATTCAAGATCAAGCTTCGCCCTGTCAAGGTTTGCCTCGTCGACCTTCACGGACCTCTTGAGGGATTCGGCGATAGCCTTGGTCCTGAACATCTCGTCCTCGGAAACGGCGTTCTTGGCACGGAGTTCGGCCTTGAGCCTCGCCTGCCTTTCGGCGTCCTCCGCAAGCACGGTATCTCTTTCGAGGTTGGCTTCGATCTGCTTCAGAGCCGACTGATATGGCCTGGGATCTATCGAGAAAAGCATGTCGCCCTTCTTCACCTCCTGTCCGGCCCTGACATCAGCCTTGATTATCTGTCCGCCGACAAGGGACTTTATCGGCACGACAGTATACGCCTCAATTGTGCCATAGGTGTTTATCTGGATCGGGATCAGCTTGCTCTCAACCTTGCCCACCAGTATCGGCACAGCCTCCTTTTTCCTGACCTCCTCCTTCTTGGAACAGGAACAGAAAAAAAACAGAATGCATGCGACAGCTGCGGCCCCCCGGGGAAATAAAATATTAGTCATGGTATGTTCTTCCTGTGATGATGCTGTCAAATAATTAACAGCTTAAAGAGTTCTAACGTATATTCATTTACGGCAATTTCAATCGCAGGGTTACAGGGGCAAAGTGGAAAATCATTTGATTTTGACATTGTTTAACCAGAGGACGGCTGTCTTCTCCGGTTTTCCGGAAGGAGCTCCGATGATGAATGCGATGAATGTCGCAGGTCCGTGCCATTTGCTGTCAGCTGAGCCGCCCCAGGTCTCATATTTTGTTATTACCTGAGGATTCTTGCTTTCAATATCGGATCCCTTCAGGCTGAACTTCTGCCAATCGGAGGTTTCCTTTATCTTGATATTGATCTGATGGCACTGCCCACTGCTGTCGCCCACCCTCAGGCAGAGAGTGGAATGATCAGGATACTTGAGGTCAAAGTCAATCTCGCTGAAGTCGATCGATTTCAGCTGATAGGCCGCCTGAACATACGCACCACCGTTTGTAAAATTGCCTTCCAGCTTTAGCGCGTTCTTCTCCTTCTTGTCCACGGAAAGCTTCACTGTCGCACCGGGAAACTCCTGTCCGTTGTCGGATGTCCAACCGTAATTCTCGGAAGACTTGTCAGCCATCAGGTTCACTTCCTGGCCCGGCTTCCTGGGAGTGACAGGCTTTGCGTCCGGCTTGTCCTTCTTTTCAGGTTGTTTTGTTTCTTTCTTCTCCAGTTCTGCAACTTTCGGAGGTTCCGGCGGTTTCTCAACCTTGGTGGCTCCCGAAACCGGAATATCAGGTCCGGTATCTGACTCCTTCTGGTCATTGGAACTGCCGGTAGGCGAAAGATAGATGAAAAGATTCAGAGATTCGAGGTTCTCCTTGTCCTTGATATCGAATTTGAAGGAATATTCACCATCAGCAGTGACGGCCTGCGGTTCAGCGGTGGCATAAATGCCCGCATAGACCCTGCCAGTGGTACGGCAATGAAGTTCGGCACAAAGCTTGGTCGCACCCTTGAGCCCCTTTAGCAACACCTTGACGTCCATGGTCTGCCCTACGCTGATCTTGTCGGGGAAGATGAAGCTGCACCATTTTGAGGATTTTGTCTTGAACCCCTCCTTTGCATCCACCTTCACATCCACTTTTGCCTCGGCAGGTTTTGCATCATCAGGCTTCCTCACCTCATTGGGCTTAACTTCGATCTTCGCCGTATCGGTGTTGGCGGAATCAGCACCAATTGCTCCTTCTTTTGGAATACTTTCAGGGGGAGAGAAGGGCCCACCTATTTTCGAGAGAGGGACAATTACTTGGTCCGGATTGTTCCTGGAGAGGGCGAACTTCAGGATATATTCATGTTTCTCGTTGAATGCCGGCATCTGGACCCTGAAGAGCAGATTGTAAAGCTTGTCCTGGCTGATTACCGGGATCTCCCATTTTTCATAGTCATAATCTGCACCAGCCTCGCGGATACCGATACACTTGAATTCATCCTTCCTTTTGCTGACAAGGACATAGTCGTATATGCTAAGGCTTCTGCCGGGATCGAGCCTGACGGTAAGTGTCACATATCCCACATCAGAAGTAATCCTGGAGGGTGGCTCATTTGGGCTGACATTCTTGACCTCGACCGGAAACGATGAGTTCTCCGGCATTAACTCCGCCGCCAGCAAAGTGCCTGAATGGAAACGGATTGATGTCGCTTTCTTCTTCCCGGTAGCCGCTGCATCCTGTGAGACGAGGGCCTGCGCAGAAAATAACACCATGGACAGAAGCAATTTGTTCAGCAATGATTTCATAGGAAAGTTAATATTGCATCAGTTCGGACTAATGCCAGAAAAGGCATGCCATGATTCTCAACATTTCAGGATCAGTAGTTGTAGTTGAACCTTTCCCTGGTATTGAAATCAGCAGTATCACGCCAGAAGATCGTGTCCGCATGACCGTCTATAAAAATGAAGTTGCCTCTCAAGTTGTGGCGGAAGGCCCATCTTCCTGAATCCGCACCGGAGTTGAAATACCCGGTCCATGTCGGAGAAGCTGTTCCATCGTTCAAAGAAAGGGGGCCGCCATATGGGAATCCGGCATTGACGGTATCTACGGAATATTGCTGCTCTATGATGTAGAACTTATAGGAAGGATTTTTGAAATGATCAAGCTTCGCTCCGAGATAATAGAGATCGTATGAAGGATCGACTGTAGTTGGATCATCATATACTTTGCCTGTGCTGAAGCTTGGGGAGAACCCTCCACTCGCGTCCTGGTTCATCGCCCATATCCTGTAATAGTTGCCTATACCGGAAGTGACAATCGACTTCGGGCTTGCGCACCACAGGAAATTTGGATACGTGGAATATATCTGGGGCTTGGTCAGATCGACAATTCTCGGGATCATGTTCGGCTTGTTGAAGACCTCATCACTCAGGATGTTGTGCCATGACACGCTTGCAGTTCCCGGCCCGACATTTGCTCCGCCGGGCCCCCTGCCATCACGCGACGATGCAAAATCCATACAGGCGACATACATCTGCTTCATGCAGTTCGTACAACTGGCCCCCCAAGCCATCTCCTTCGCGTTCCTCAGTGCCGGCAGAAGGAGAGCGCAGAGAATTGCGATGATCGCGATAACTACCAGGAGCTCGATTAGGGTAAAGAGGGAAAACGAAGCTGGATACCGGATGCAGGATACTGGATTAAGAATTTCAAATTTCGAATCTCGAATTTCAACATTCCTGCATCCTGCATCCAGCATCCCGAAATCCATAGATGCCATGTTTCCTATTTTGTGCATGCCCACCCCCGTTAATTCCGTGCCCGGGCTCATTATATCAAAAAGCCCAGGAACATGCAACTACTCGACGAATGTGACCAGTCCCAAATGCTTCGGAGACCATCCGGGATAGATCCCGTCGCCCCATTTCATTACGGCCTTCCTGCCGGCACCGTCGTTGTCATTCAGATTGATTGACATTCCTATCTTTGTGCCCAAAGCCGGAACGATTCCGTTCATATCCGCCAAAGGCATCCGTATCTCATAATAGGTCATGTTCTTTTCGGTCCTGATCGCGATCTCATATACTGATGAGTCACGGGCAAGCTGTCCGGATGTCAAACCTCCGCTCTTGTCCGCAGGCCGGAACAGTGTGGATTTTCCACTTCCACCGCCGGGTGCAGCAGTTGAGATGTAATAGCAGAACGCTTTGGAATCCGGCACTCCGCTCCTGCCTGGCAGGAATGCAAGCACCACTGAATCATCATCGATCGTCTTTTCATTCGTCGCTTCAGCCCTGTGGACATCATCCTTCACCTCTATTCCCACGTAAAGATTCTTGTCGTCCCATGCAAGATACGCGGCTCCGGAAAGGTTTTCCGCAGAGCACTTGTAGGAGTCGTCAAGCTTCATCACCAGATTGTCTCCGAACAGCGGAAGCGGACACTTCTTGTCCCAGTCGGCGAGATTTCCATCGATGGAGATTGGTTTCGAAAGCTTGTGTGCCTCGGCCGCGAAATCAGTTCCCTCATAGACGGTCAGCCTGATATTGTCATAGAGCGCCTGACCTTTTCCATTGGCAACTGGAACCACCCCGAACCCCTTCAGGTTCGCATCAGCATCGAGATGGCATGCCAGCAGTTTCCAACTGCCGGAATTGATCCCCGCGTCAAAGATATGTGGTATGGTCAGAGTCTTCTTCGTACCATCTGTCATGGTCTTGTCGACATTGCTCCCAGCCTGCATGTCCGTACTCCAGATCCATGCGGAATAAAGGTAGATGCGTCCCGGGGGAACGTTGTCGATGAACTGGGCATAATGCTGCCAGCCGGTGCCGCCTGTAAACTTTGCGACATATTTCCCGAGACCTACACCGAGTCCTTCAGCACTGGTCCTCTTGGCATTTCCGCTCCAGTTGGCCGCTTCGTCCTCGCTCTTCCCCTGCTCCTCGAAACCGCTGTTCTTCACAAGATTTCCGAGCATTGCGGGAGAGATCAGATTGATGTTCACAGGCTTCTCTACAACTGCGAGTTTCGCATCATCATACTTGAAGACAAGCTTCACAGGATAAATCCCGTCCGCGAGATCCTTTCCAAGTGCAACAGGAAATTTCAGGCTCTGCACTTCTCCGGCCTTCACCTTGAACTGCAACGGCGCCTGCGCCGGCCAGCCAGACGGAACAACTGCAGTTATGCTTCCGGAGATGTCGCCTTTGCAGATGTTGTTCATCTGGACGTTTATCTTCGAATCGGCGTTCTTCAGGAATGTGACCGATGAGAACGGCTTCGGCATCTGGCCCGATGTCACTTCAACAGCCGGGACAAGATACGATTTCAATGTCTCAAGCTCCGCACCTTCTACGAAGACCTTCCTTTTCATCAGAGCAAGCTGCGCCATGCCGTCAGAGGATTTGACCTTTGTCTCATTTCCCAGATAGTCGCTCACAACTACTTCACCGCTCCCGACCTTGATCGGGATGCCGGCACTCTCCGTATCCTCAGTATAGAAATCCTTGTCTTCCTGCGCCCCACTTATCGACGCAAGCAGCACAGGCTTCCCGTTCTTTTCGAAAAGATGGAATACACCTTTCTCGTTTATGAAGAATTTTCCGACCGGCTTCGCATCATGCAGCTTAGAGATCATCACGGCAAGGGTGACCGCCACCGGACGCGGATTCATGTCACCCATCATGAATGACCAGTTGCCGCAAGGTTCGCCCTGACCACCGAAATAGATTATCCTGTCAGCTCCTGCGATGAGCTCGTCCGACCACTGGTCAAGCACCCAGTTGCACTGATAGTCGGGCCTGATCCTCTCCTGCGGTGGAACATTCCAGGTGGAAAGTCCATGCGCAGTCTCGTTGTCCCACACTGCGACATTCTTCAGCCCGTTGACCTCGAGATCCTCCTTTGCCTCAAGGATGCCCTGTCCGTTACCATAATGTATTGAAAGGATGTCGATATACTTGCCGATCCCCTCCTTGAGAAGCGCAGTCCTGTAGTTCCTCGGCCAAAGTCCTCCGGCAAGCAGGTTCTTGAAATTCGGATCCACTGCCTTGGAAGTTTCGGTAGCTATCTTGCAAAGCCTTAGGTATTCTGCAACAGGATCCTTGCATTTCTCGCCGGGCACGATCTCGTTGAGCCATTCAAATCCGCTTATCTTCCCCTTCCACCTTTCCGAAAGCGCTTTTACAGTGTCACGCCATGCGTTGTCATCGAACGGCACCGGGAAGAATCCCTGGTTGCACGCCTTGCCCGTCTGCATCCAGGCTGGAAGAGCCGTAATGCACACCCATGGCCTGATGCCTTTCTTGTTCAGGCTGTCGATCATCCTGTCATAACCTTCAACTCTCAGGTCGCCTTTCGTGGGCGCGGCATCCTTGAGAGACATGAAGATCCTGCAGGCAGTGAATCCCATCTTCGCGCTGGCAGCGGCAACTTCATCGACTTCATTCGCACCCATTCTTCCATATCCGGTCATCCCGAACTTGGTCTCCTTGCCGCCTGTGACAGCCAGCACATCAGGTATTCTTGCAAAGTAGATCTTCCTCTTTCCCCATCCATCGACATCAGTCTCGACCAGGAAATCACCGCGCTTATCTGTCTTGATCTCGATCGGGATCTTCTGTCCCTCCTTCTCGATCTTAAATGGAACTTTTCCTGAAGCGACCTCGTTCCCCTTCACGTCGGTGGCCTTCCAGGAAACCTGTTTTTCTGAACCTGCCGCAGATGAGTCCCTGACAACTACGTTTATCTTCACTGGCTCGCCATAGGTGAAAAGATTCCCCGGCATGTCCGTATCAAGCTCGTAGAACTTCTCTTTCGCCTTGAAAGCAGGACCTCCTGTCCTGATCTCCCACGGCCAGTCGCCTCCCTCGGCACTCGTGAATCTCGCAATGCAGAGGATGCTGTTGTATTCGAAAGCCTTCGGGATCTTCAGCTTCTTCTCAATCGTTCCCTTGCCGGATTTCACCTCCTGGTTGAAGCTTATCCCATATCCGTTGTGCGAACGCTTCGTGGTATACTTGCCGTCAGGATTGTCTATCCATGGACCGACTGCCATGAATTTTATGCCTGTTGAACCGGTATCCTCTGAAGGATCAAGGTAATAGTCTATCTTGACGGTCCATTCATCACCCTCAAAACACTTCTTGTCAGGTTCCGCATCGACATGCATCCAGCTCTTCCTGAACTCCATCGCAGCTATCTTGTCGGCAATCTCCTTCATGTCGCGTCCGTCTGCAGTCTTGGAATCGAGGAACATGTCTGGCCCGATAACTTCGGCGGTCTTGTTCTTCCATTCGCCATCCGGAGACAGGAAGACCAGAAGATGGAATGAGGCCATCTCCGCCTTGGGGCCAAGCTTATACTTGAAGGTTATGACGCCATCGCCCTTCACATCCTGGGATGCGGCATAGCAATACATCCCGCCGAATCCGCCATCGGCTTTCTTCGCATGAAGATGGGCACCTATCTTGGTCGGGGTTTTCACGCCCTTCAGATCAAGCTTGATTGGTATTGTGTCACCGAGCCTCATGCTCGTAGGATATGTCGCCGTACACCAGTCTGCGATCTTCGCAGTCTTCGTGTCCGTGGCGTTCTGGGCATTTCCGGAAAACTGCGCAAATACCGTCAGCATAACTGCGGCCAGAATAGGAACAAGCATCCTCTTCATCGAATATTCTCCCCTGTTTTTATAATAAGTAATCGGTCGTCAGTCGTCAGTCGTCAGTCGTCAGTCTGCCTCGGCGTAGCTTCTTAGCGAAGCCGGGTGACCAGTAATCAGTATTCAGTAACCAGTGGATAGCCTGTCGTAAAATTCCAATTTATTCATAATGTGATACAGGCGTCCCGCCTGTAATTTGATTTATCTTTTACTTTCACAGGCGAGACGCCCGTGTTACATTTTTCCAATTTCAAATTTCCAGCTACAAGTTTCCAGTTACAAATTTCTAATTTCCAATTTCAAATTTCAATTTACGAATTGCACGCCTTCTCAACTCTTCCGAAATCGGTCGATTCACGGACAATTATTTCAGGCTTGATCTTTGTTATCTTCGCGGGTTCCTTCCCTGCGAAGATCTGCTGGGCGACCTCGAATGCCTTCTGCCCCATCTTGTTGATCGGTTGCTTTATGCTGGTGAGCGGAGGCCTCTGGAAATCACCCCATGGAAGACCGTCGATCCCCATCACCGCCAGTTCCTCAGGGATCCTCCTGCCTGCCTCAAAGGCGGCCTTCATGACATGGAAGGCGACATTGTCGCAGAATGTCAGCACCCCGTCGACAAGGCCAGGTTTCTCAAAATATGGACGGAGCTCCGGTGAGAATTTGGAGAACTCCCCGATGCAGGAATAATACTGGCATGAACATTCGCCTTTTCCATTCTCCACGATACCCCTGCGGAATCCCTCGAAACGCCTGTCGGACGTGAAGTCGCCATATCTGCTTGCCGTCTTGGCCATCGAGAAGGTGACATATAGGAATTTCCTGCAGCCCTTGCCTATCATGTATTCCGCCGCCATCCTGCCTGCTTCGAAATTATCGAAAACGACCGACGGCCCCTGGAGCTCGCCTTCATATTCCTCAAGCCAGATGACCGGTATCCCGTGCGAAGAAATGCTCGCAACCCTTTCCGGATTCAACGAAAGTGCAGATACAAGGAGGTCAGATGGATCGAAATGGTTCTTTGTCACATCGATGCAGTGATGCGGAATTATGCAGAGCCTTACGTTTATTCCCTTGTCCATCGCACTCATATGGAATGATTCGTATTCCGAATACCAGATGGGGTTGGGACTGTTTCCGATCTCCTCCACAAGGAAACTGACGGTCTTGAACCTGGACTTTCTCAGCGCATAGTTGCCCGAACCATGCCTCTTGTCGACAAGTCCCTCCGCCTGCAGCATGGAGATTGCCTTGTTGATGGTCAGTTGCGTGGTACCGAGCTTCTTTGCAAGCGTACGCTCAGGCGGAAGCCTTGTTCCGTCCTTATAGTCTTCAGCATTTATCAGCTTCCTGATCTCCCCTGCGATATCTTCAGATTTTTTCCTTTTCATATGACACCTATCCTGATTTAGAGAACGCTTAAAGTGAATTATTCATTACAATAAATTATATTACATGACTTACTTGTCAAATACATATTTGGAATAAAAAATAAGTTTTTATGCTTAGCGGGACATAACCAGACCGTATCGCCTGTCTTTTCATTTACCTTTATGCCAGGCTCCCTGGCCTGACCTTGGAGTGCTGAAGCGTAAGCCTTGCGAAGATTCAGCCTTGTTCCCTGCGAAGCTAGCTTTGCAGAAGAAAAGCGGTACTCAGTCTTCGCCGAGAGGCTACGCCCGACACGGCAAGGTACACGCACTCCAAAGGATTCGTCCTCCATAGGAGAACTCATCAAAATATATTTATTTCATAAACAGAAGAAGAATGACTAAATCACATTAAAATATTTTTATAAAACTTGTAACCTGCTATCAACTGATGGTGTATATTAATGAAATAAGAAAAGATTTTTAATTATGAAAGGTTTTGATATGAAACTACTGAAAACACTTCTCGCCTGCGCACTGGCAATCGTGCTCCTCCCACTCCTCAACGCCGCCGACAACAAAAGTTCCACCAAGTCTTCCAGGGAAGAACAGCTGAAGGCCGCACTCGCAGGAGTAAAGGTTCTCAGGAACGTGGAATATTCCAAACCTAATGGGAAAGCTCTCCTCCTCGATGTCTTCATCCCGGAGGACGCCAAGGGAAAACTTCCCATGATCGTCTGGATCCACGGCGGTGGCTGGGTCTCAGGCAATAAGGAAAATCCTCCTACGCTGATGTTCCTCAGGAAAGGATATGCCGTCGCCAGCATAAATTACCGCCTCTCACCTGTCGCCCCGTTTCCGGCACAGATCCATGACTGCAAGGCCGCTATCAGGTTCCTCCGCGCAAAGGCCCCTGAATATAATGTCGATCCAGACCGCATAGGCGTCTGGGGCGGTTCCGCAGGCGGACACCTTGTCGCCCTGCTCGGCGTATCAGACGGAGTGAAGGAACTCGAGGGTGACGGCGGCAATCCCGGCGTCTCAAGCAAAGTCCAGGCGGTCTGCGATTTCTTCGGCCCGACCGACTTCACCAAGATAAAGGAGCTGAGGATGTCCGATGATCCATCTATCCAGCAGAAGCTGAAGGAATTCAATCTTGACAACGACAGCAATGTGCTTGCAAAACTACTCGGTGGCCCTATCGACCAGAAACAGGAACTCGCCATCCAGGCAAGCCCGATGACCTATGTAAAAAAACTTCTTAACGACAAGAAGGATTATCCTCCGTTCCTTATTATGCACGGTGAAAAGGATCCGGTTGTGCCCGTCGAACAGAGCATTGAATTCAATGACGCCCTCAAGGCCGCAGGACTTGATTCCACCCTTAAGGTCTACAAAGGTGCCAAGCACGGGAGCCTCGGTGGCGATAGCATGAAGCTGGTCGAGGAGTTCTTCGCGAAATCACTGAAACCGGTAAAGTGACAAAAAGTCGTCAACCTGCCCTCCATAACCTCTGCGAAGACGGTCATAAGCATGTTCAGGCTTTCCGTGTCCGGTATAACCCTTAGCCGAAGACGAAAGTCCGTACCATATCTTTTCTAAAACAGACTAAATAGAATTTGTCCTTTTTATACATTCTTGCCCTTCCTGTTTTATCGCTTATATTATAACTAAATATTTTAGTTATCATGAATTCCTGATAATACTGATAACTATCTGCAAAAGATGACTTTTTCTGATATGAATTTGTAATTCATTGCAATTCCAAGCGATATTTTGTATTTATAAACAAATTATAAGCCGATCGAAAAAACCGTTTTCCATAAAAACAGGAATTCCATATAAATACAGTTAGATTTACAAGAAAATGAATAAAGATACTCAACGCTTAGATCAAGTTAATACCTCAGAAGTTAAGTATCTGCCCGAAAAGCAATTTAATTTTGACAAGCTAAGGAAAATATCTTTTATTCTTATAAGTGCAATTGCTGTTGCAATTGGGTGTTGGTTGTATGTTGCTTCGTGGTCTTCTGTTGAAGGAAGAATAACAGGAACAGATTGGCTTGGAATTAGAAAAACCCATCCTGGTGGGTTTGAAATATCTTATACATATAAAGTAAATGGAATCCAATATGGCCACCAAACATTTCAATATGTTTGGGAACAAAAAACACTTGATGAATTAATTTCATATTATAAAAAAGGAGATCCAATTACTGTTCACTATAATCCAGATAATCCACAAGAGTCTTATGTTGTGAAACCTGAATCTGATATGATGTATTAATATAACCAACGCCTGCTGGGGACTGCGTACTGCAGCCCTCAGAGGCTTAGCCGTTGGCAAGGGAAAATGAAATCTACTAACTCAAAAGACCCGTTCGGTGAACTGATCGAATGCCTCCGCAGGGACGGCCTGAATGAAGAGGCTGAGAAAATCCGCTTTTTAATGGATGACGTCGCCTGGACCAGCAGTTCCGAACTGCTCGGTGAACTTGGAAAGGAGCTATTGAGAATAAAGAAAACAGGCATGCGGCGCCTCTCAGACGAGTCCAAGTCAAAGCTCAGTGCCTCATTGAATGTTGTCCGAAAAACATGGCCTGATATCTCAATTTGATCACTTCACCTTATCCTTGCAACATCTTGACAGTCAAGGCAAACTTACTTCGATTTTGCTATTGATTTTTACAGGTTGCGAGATATAATTAGGCAGAAAAAGATTAGCCCTTGCCTTGAGCCTGGGCGGGATGGTTTATGAAGGACAGGATACTCATAACAGCGATTTCCTTATCGGCAGTATTAATTGCCATCCCCTCTTTTTCCCTGCCTATGAATGATTCCCTCGGACCCAGCGGAGGCGGTCCGGGCGCAATCGTAAACGATTCCCAGATAGTCAACACCACCCAGGGCAACTTCAATGCCGCCGGAAATTCCAAGGTAAATGCGGGCGTATCAGCCAAAGGCGCCATCATCAACAATTCAACCATAAACTCAAATGTCACCGGTAATGTGAACGCCTTCAACTCCAATGTGAACCTGGGCGTAAAGGTCGACGGTGCCGTCATAGACAACTCCAACATAAGCAGTACCACCAATGTCGGTGCAGTGAACGCCATCAATTCGAATGTTAACACCGGTGCCAACCTCAGCGGGGCTCAGAACGCGAACGTATCGACCAACGTGAGCGCCGGCTCGATAAACGCCGTCAATTCAAATGTCAACGTCGGTGGGATACGGGGCAATGTAAGCAATGTGGACGTATCGACCAATGTCGGTGTCGGCTCCGTAAATGCCGTCAACCAGAACGTCAACATCGGGACGGTCAAGTTCGGAAGCGGCATGGGTGGACAGTCCAGGGTGTTCAACAAGGATGACGGTGCAAATGCGGCCGGATACGGAAATGTGACCGTGGAAAGCAGTTCTGTAAAGGAGGTCAATGTCACCGTAGGCGAGAACAGCGGAAGCGTTGCGGAGAAGATCAAGGCCCGGCACATGGCGAGGATCAATGCAGCAAACGACGGTGTCGACCAGAGCGGCACGAAGCATGTATATGTCGAGGATGGCAAAGGCAAGGACGGAGACAAGGATTCCGGCAACTTGACAATCGGGCGCGGAGACCGGAAAGTAAGGAAAGTAGACATGTTCGTGGAGGAAAAGGATAAATGAGGGTCATTGCTGCAATTATTCTGTTCGTAACCGCTACCGAGGCTTGGTGCCTCCCGGAAAGCCAGCCTATCGACAGCAAATCCTCCGTCAAGGATTCCACCATAAGCAATGAGACTGAAGGCAACCTCAACGCAATAAACCAGTCCAGGATAAACGCCGGGATAAACGCCCGCAACACCGAGATCAGCGACTCAGAGATATCCTCGAAGACGAAGGGCAACATAAAGGCCGTCAACTTCTCCGACGTGAACACAGGGATCAGAATCGACGACGCCAACGTAAAGAACTCCCAGTTGAATTCAAATACCGACGTCGGAAGGATAGATGCCAACAACTCAAAGGTTTCCACCGGGATGGAACTGACCGGTGCCGAGAACTCAAAGATAAGCACGAACGTATCCGCTGGAAACATCGATGCCAAGGATGCAGTGGTCAATCTTGGCACGGTCAAAGGTGATGTTTCAGACAAGAAGATAACTACGAACGTGAATGCCGGAGATGTCTCGGCCACGAATGAGGCGGTCAATATCGGCAACGTGGTCATAGACGACAAGATCGGCTCGAAATCGAAGGTCTTCCAGAAATCTCCGAACATAGACTCGCCGTCTCCTGCTCCCAATGCCGGAACTGCGAACATCGGCAATGTCAAGGTTGAGAGCAGCAGGGTCGAAGAGGTGAATGTCACGGTTGGCGAACAGAAGGGGCTCAGCGGATTCACCGACAAGCTGCGCGAACGCAACCAGGCGAGGACTTTCTCGAAGGACGACGGCGTAGATCCCAGTGGGACGAAGCATGTGTATGTGGACGACAAGCACAGGAACACTTCCGACGATGACAACATCGATAAAGGGAATGTTACAATAGAAAAAGGAAGCAAAGTCAAAAAGGTCAACGTTTATGTCGATGAATAGAATCCCCTGGGGGAAATTTTTCCTCCTGACAATATCCGCTGTGTCCCTGATATTCCTTGCGACATCATGTGCCGTATGGAACTGGTTCATGGGCTCCATAAGCGATGAAGAGCTGAATGAACTGGATGCCGGGCTCAGCATCGAGCAGAAGAAGACCCCCTTCGACGAGTGCTTCAGGGAGATGGGCGTAATGATTCAGGCATACGGCCTCCCACCGGTACCGATCCAGTGCAAGAACATCGGCAACGAGACTGCTGAAAAAGGGCTTCCCTCCGACCTCTACACAATGATCTCCACCTGCATCAACAAGATCGGCAAGGGAATCATCTTCATCCCATATGACGTCCAATATGTCGTGAACGAATCATACACCGGGGGAAGGATCGACAGGGTCTTCCCGACTTCCGTCATAGCCGGCGGACTCACCGGTTTCGACAAGGATCTCATCGAAAAGGAAAGGAAGGGCGAGATCGACGCGGCATGGGCCGGTGCGCAGGCTTCCGCGAAATACAACGCCGGCGAGAGCGTCGCGAGGGTTTCGCTCGATCTGAACATGCTCGACTACAAGACGCAGGCCTACTATCCGCAGGTGCAGGCATCAAACTCAATCAATCTCAGGAAGGACAAGCTAGGCTGGGCGGTATCGGGTTACTACATGGGCTGCGGAGGTGAGTTCGAGTCCAACGTCAAGACCCAGCAGGGCCTCCACATGGCGATCAGGATGCTCGTTGAATTCAGTGTCCTGGAGCTCCTCGGTAAATATTACAGGATCCCGTATTGGAAATGCATCAAGGGCGCGAATCCCGACGAGAACATGATCAAGAACATCAAGGACTACTACAACGATCTTCCGGAACCGCAGCAGATCGCCGAACTGAAGCGTCTCCTATTCGTCCACGGCTACAAGAACATAGACAGGAACAGTCCGACTCTGAACGAGATAGAGATCGATGCATTCAACAAGGCCAAGCGCCAGCATGGAACCTTCGGAATGGGAGACACCCTGTTCAAACTCTGGTCGACCGTAAAGGTGAACGAAGCTATCAAGATCGTGATGCAGGACCGCAGGAGAGCACAGCAGGAAGCGCAGAACCAGGCCGTCGAACGCGAACGCCAGACGAAACTCGAGGCCGAACAGGAAGCGGCGAGAAAAGCCAAGGAGGCAGAGGAGTTCAAGGCCGTTCAAGGTAAATTCGAGGGATTCATTGCCGCCGGCGACAATTTCGTCAAGGAGGACAAGTTCGAGAAGGCCCTTGAAGCATATGACAGCGCTTTGAAGCTTGCTCCGAATGCGCCATATCCCGCAAGCCAGGCATCGAAGATCCGTGCGTATCTGGAAAGACAGAAGGCCGTCGATGAGGCATGCAGGACAGCCATTACTGCAGGTGACGCACTTTTGAAGTCAAAGAGCTATGACAAGGCCAAACTTGAATATGAAAAGGCGCTGGCACTAAAGCCGAATGACACTGCTGCCAAAGCAAAACTGGAAGAGGTTGACAAACTTCTCTCATATAAGAAACCGTCTGGGATTGGAAAAATCAACGAAAAGGATTTCAACGATGAATAAAATGAAAAGGACACCGGGTTTCATCATCAAGTTCACGGCACTGGTCTGCGTATCCGCGTCGATCATGTTCTCAACATCCTCATGTGCAATATGGAACTGGTTCATGGGCAAGACCAGCGACGAGGAGGTCGAGGAGATGGACAAGGATATCAGCGGACTTGGCAAGAGGGTTACGAGATACGAGAACTCCCTCGACCAGTTCGGTGTCATGCTCGAGGCATATGACCTCCAGCGCATCAAGATCCAGAGCAAGCCCATCAAGAACAATACTGCCGAAAAAGGCCTTCCGGAGGACATAAGGGGCATCGTCGAGACATCCATAAACAAGATCACAAGGCAGATAACGCTCATCCCGTATGATCCCGTCTATTACACCGCTGAAGTCACCACCGGAGGAAAGATCGAAAGGACACTTCCTGACATCGTTATCGACGGCGGTCTTGCCGAATTCGACAAGGACATGATCGAGAAGCAGAGGGAACTCAAGGCCGAAGCAAAGATAAAGCAGGGAGACTTCGGTTCGAAATATGATCAGGACGGCGGCGCAGGATATCAGGCCAAGTCCGGGATTTCCCGCCTTGGACTGGATCTTCATCTTCTGAACTATGCGACACAGGCCGCCGTTGCGGGTAAACAGACCTCGAACACGGTCAACATCCGAAAGACACAGCTTGGCTGGAGCATAGGATACTACTTCCAGGGATGCGGTCTCGCATTTGAATACCAGCTTAAGAAACAGCAGGGACTCCATTCCGCAATCCGCCTGCTCGTTGAGATGAGCATAATTGAGCTTCTTGGAAAATACTATGATGTCCCCTACTGGAGATGCATCGAAGGTTCACAGCCTGATGAAGCCATGTGTACAAGGCTCACCGAGGAGTTCAATGATGCGAGCGACCAGATGCAGAACGCCTACCTGAAGGAATACCTGTTCCTGCACGGTTACCAGGGAATCAACAGGGAAACAAGGGAGTTCGATCCTGCCGAACTGAAGACCCTCGAAGAAGCAAAGGCCAAGGTCGGCGCCACCACAAAGACCGATCTTTTCATGAAACTATGGATGACAGTCCCCATCGAAGAGGCCAAGAAACGCGTGAAGGATGCGAGAAGGGAATTTGAACAGAAACGCGCCCAGCTGATCGCGGCACAGCAGAAGGCTGCCCTTGAGGCCCAGAAACAGGCGGAAGATGCACAGCGCAAAGCCCAGACTGAAGCGCTCGCGGCACAACAGAAGGCGGCAACAGCAGTGACCACCCCTGCTCCTACGCCTGCTCCAGCCAAACCTGCGCCAGTTCCAGCAAAGGACGGCAAGGAAAAACCGGCAGGAATAGGAGCTATTGACGAGTTCTGACGCCGATAAACAGGAATATTGTTCACCCCCTGGAACTGGGTATTAGCCTCGTTCAAAGGATACTGGCTTGCAATCCTTCCTTTTCCTTATATCCAAGATGTAGAGTTGTCCGTCACGGACAAGAGGTTCTTCGCCGAGACGGCGAACTCTACATTAACAACAGAAAACTATTCTTCAGCGGGTATACGCTTTCCTAAACATAGATCCAATCATCAATGAATTTTATTTCTTGTTCAGGCTTCCAAGTCCGGCGATATTCTTCACTATCTCCTTGGGATCACCATAGTAGTTGATGCTGCCAATGCCCTTGATATCGGCAGTCAGCTTGTCTGATACTGCAACGTCAGCCTTGCCAGCTCCTGATACGGAAACCGAGGCTTCCCTGGCCTTGAAATCCTTCGCATTGAGAGAACAGGTTCCTTGTATCTCGACTGTCAGCACATCCGCCTTCCCGGAGATCTCGGCCGAGGAAGAACCGTTGATCGACAGCTGGAACTTTGAGAACGATAAATCCTTGAAGGTGAACTTGCACATTCCGTTCTGCAGAACCTTTCCG
>CAZRKP010000015.1:0-110000 GCA_964600895.1 uncultured Victivallis sp. | reverse complement strand
TGGTCTTGTTGCCACCCGCTATCTTCATCTTCATGACGGGTATCTCCTTCACCATGAGGTTCTGGGTGTCGATCCAGCCCTTCATCCTTTCGGGTTGTCCGACCTTGATGGTTATCGAGGTGTAGGGATTGGAACACCAGACATCGGCCACGGAGGTAAATCCAAAGAGGAATGTCTCAGCTTCATCGATCAGTGCACCCTGCTTGATGAGCTGTGCAGGATCGGCCTTTACCCATTTCAGGTCCTTCTTCAGCTCCTGCAGCTCGTTCTTGCGTCCGGAAAGATCCTTGTCGACGTTCATCCATACGAAATTACAGTTCTTCACATCGAATCCGCGCGAGCCCACGGCTCCGACAAGCTTATTGTCCTTTTTGTTGATGGCAGGACTTCCGACAGCCTCCTCCATGAAACTTACTGGAGACTTGTTCTCATCAGGGAGCTTGATGCAGTTGTTCTTCTCCACGCCAATGCTCTTCTCGTTGATTATTCCCATTTTCAGGTCGGTATAGTAGATCTCAAGTCCTCCGTTCCTGCTTCCAGGATTGATGGTGGCGGCCTTCGCGTCAGGCAGGTCAGTCTTTATCCTGAGAAGTCCGTTCTGTTCTTCCGGAACTTCGAACAGGAGAGGCTGGAGTATCTTGCCGGAAAGGGTTTTCAGCGAAGTGATATTTCCGGTGAACGCGTCCTGAGAAGTGAGAACATAGAGATTGCCGTCCATCTTTGCGAGGATCCCGCATCTTTTTCCGTTCTCGGTTCCTATTATGACAATCGAGTCCTTGACATCCTCGAATGTTTCCGCGCGCAGGACGGTGAAGGCGGACATGACGAGCATAATGGATATTGCTAAAAATGTCTTCATGGTTCAGTAGTCGCTTTTCAGAATTACGTGTGGGTATATGTATAACAGATTGCTGCTTCTTGCAGCAAGAATCTGGGAGATCCCGTCGAGGACCTTTGCCGTCTCGGAGTAATAGAGCTTGATATAGGGGCTTCCATCGGCATTCCTGATGGCCGTCGCCCGGGTGGATGAGAAGGAGCTCAGCCTCATGCCGTCGGCTTTCGCGGATTCCTGGAGCTGCCTTGCGACTTCCTGGTAGTGGTTGGCATCCTTCTCTATGTTTGCAATGTATTTTGAGCTGTTGGCCATCTTCCTGTTGTGTTCTGTCGCCCATCCCTTCAGTTCCAGAGGCGGTGGAGAGGCAGTGAGATCGATCACGGCGAAAGGATTGGCATACCAGTTCTGGAGTACGTCCATGTATCCATCCATGAAGTTCCTCGTGTCGACTATGAGTTTTGCCTGTGCGACTATGTCCTGCACTTTGAGCGTGATCCATTTTATGTCACCGTTCAGCCTCGAGCATGTATTGTTTTCCCACTGCATGGAATATTGTGAAAGATATTTCTTCGGCGGTGGTTTGGCTCCTTTCTTTTTTGGTGCATCCTCCTTCTTTTCCACCTTGGATGTGGAGAGGACGGGGATCTCATAGGACATGACCCCGATCAACTTGCCGTCCTTGCATAGGACAGGGGCTCCGACTATGTCGAAATCCGAGTTGAGGTCCGATATCCTGAAGAATTCCGGACCTACGCCAACCACCTTTCCGGAGAAGGTCTGTATGTCTGGTTTGTCCTTCTGCTCGTTGTCCTTTACCACGATGGAAGGTATGGTGGCGGTCTCGCCCATCACATTGTCGGGATCGATCTCGAAGAAGCTGGTGATCTGGCCGTCGAAAGAGATCCTCACGAGATCCCTGTCGCTTGCCATTTCAAAGGTGAGTGGCTTGACTTGTTTTCCATCATAGGAGCTGAAAGTAAGTCCACCTCTGGACAATGCGAATATGCTGGTGAATATGTAGGTCTTGCCATCCTGTTTGGCAAAGAAACCGCATGAGACGGAATCATCGGACTTGATGACAACTATCTTTTCAGGCTTGGCGAAATCGGCTGAAATGGCGGTTGCGGAAAAGATGAAAAGGAGGAAGATAAACATAAGGATTGAATGGAACACACGTTCAGGACAAACTTTTAAGAACATAATAAATACCTCCTCGCTAATGGGATTGAAAACTAATTTGAGTTCGGAATATTTTCAAGGATAAGCAGTATAAATTTGTTAGATTTGTCAGTTTTGCGAGTCATTTCTGGGGGAGCGCAGAATAGATTTGCTCCTTTGAATGTATCGCACCGTCCGATGTCAGGACACTCGAATAGAGCATGAATTCGCTGACGGTGAACTCCTTTGGAAGTATTCCCTGGCAGATTTCAGAAAGCTTCCTGATCTCAGGTGGCCGGATATCTTTCAGCCGCGCTATCGTGAAGTGCGGCGAGAACCTGCGCGCTTCCGGAATGAGGCCATCCATCTCGAGGATGTCGTCGATGTCCTTCTTGAGCTGTGAAAGTGCGGGATTTTCAGCACAGCCGATCCAGAATACGGAAGGCCTACGCTCATTCGGGAAGAAGCCTGAGCCGGCCATGCTGAGCTTGAAAGGCCTGTATTTCACGCCGGAAAGCGCAGCCTTCATTCGCTGGAAATGTTCGTCGTCTGAGTCGCCGATGAATCTCAATGTGAGATGGATCTGTTCCCTGGGTGTCCATCTGACCCCGGGAAGGTTCCTGCGAACTTCGCAGATCTTTCCGCGGAGTTCGTCAGGCATGTCTATCGCGATGAAAAGACGCGGCATGAACCACCATGGAATATTGGATTAATCGATTGTTGATAGTAATGTAACCACGGACATTCGAAAAATAAAGGAGACAGGGATATGGCCAGCAAGAAATTTTCAGTCGGTTTCCCCGGAGGGAAGAAGGTCGACGTGACATATGGGGATTTCGTCGTGAAGACGGACCAGCCTCAGGCTGATGGCGGTGACGGATCCGCGGTTTCGCCTTTTGAGCTTTTCTTCTGCTCGATTGCCGCGTGCGCCGGTTTCTACGCGCTTGAGTTCTGTCAGGCGAGGAACATTTCCACCGAAGGGATGAGAATTGACATGGAGGCTGAGAAGGCCGAAGGCGAAAAGCTCTACGGTAAGATTTCGATCATATTGAAACTGCCTGCCGGGTTCCCAGAAAAATACAAGGGGGCGATCGTGAAGGCCATGGACACCTGCACTGTCAAGAAACATCTGCAGAATCCTCCCCAGTTCGTGCTCTCAGTGGAATAAATTGATGCACCAGAAACATGAACATCATCTGCTGCTCTGCGACCTGGACGGGACCCTCATTGATTCTCGCGAGGATCTTGCCACCGGCATAAACCTCATGCGTGCCGACTACGGACTCGGTCCGCTGCCAGTTGAGACTGTCACTAAATATGTAGGTAACGGAGCTTCCAAACTCGTGGAGAGGGCCATGAAGGATTGTGCGACCGCGCACGAGGGAGCGCTCGAGAAGTTCAAGAAGCATTACGGCGACAACATGTTCGTCAGGACACATCTTTATCCCGGCGTAAGGGAGGGACTCTATCTGCTCCACGGGCACGGCTGGAAGATCGCCATTACCAGCAACAAACCGAATGAAAAATGCGAAGAAATCCTCAGGCATTTCAAGTTCGACCAGCTTTTCGACATTATTCTTGGTGGAAGCCATAAGTATCCCCTGAAGCCTGAACCTGAAAGCATACTGCTTGCGATGAAGGAGACGAAAACCTCCCTGGGAAATACCTGGATCATCGGTGACAACTATACGGATCTGGAAGCGGGCCGCCGTGCCGGTATCAGACGCTGCTACGCCAGATACGGATTCGGCCATATCGGTTCCGAGGACTTCGACATGGTCGTGGATTCGTTCATGGAGTTCGTCGGGAAAGTCAGTAATCAGTCGTCGGTAGTCAGTTGGAGGAGGGGAAAATGTATAGAATGATAATTTTGATTTTTCTAGCACTATCAGTTTCTGGGTGTTCTTCTGTAAATTCCTATTATGTCGACAGGGAAAGGGATGCATTGGATATTTTTTCGGCTTCGGTAGAATACGGAATTGGAGCAAAAGCCCGTTTCGGACCGATTGGAACAGGCCTTATTTATAGTGCTTCTTCCTACGGTTTGCGTGGAGGAGAAATAGTCCGCTGTACTAATGAAGAGGAAGCCCTTGATTTTGAGGCGGTAATAATAGGCATGGATGGATTCAATTCTGGCAATCCATTACGGAATAAATCATGTGGATCCATGAATATATTGGGATTCAATTATCCTGTGTCCTTCAAGACACCACCTCCTCCACACCCATATTATTTCTATACTCAGCTTGACGTTGCCGTATGTGTCATTGGAGGGGGCAGATTTGGATTCAACATTGGAGAACTTGCTGATTTTGCCCTTGGTTGGTTTGGAATAGATATTTACGGTGATGACGTTGGGATTATTGAAACCGATAAAGGAAAAAGGCCTAATGACAAGCAGGCTCTTCCAGCTGTGCCTTCGCCGGATAATACTCCAGCCAATAAACGGGATTAAATTAGTTGGAGTTCACAGCTTCAGCGTGTCTTAGTGATGAGGACTGCAAACAGTTATTTTGCTTATAAGTTAGACGGCAGGAGAGGAAGACGCTATGTCATTCAAGGACTATATCAGTAAGTTCAAGCAGGAACTGGCGATATACAGGAATATTCTGACTGATCCCAGGTGTCCGCTTATTAAAAAGATTCTGCTGGGAGCCGCCCTAGGCTATCTGGCGATGCCGTTCGATATAATTCCAGATTTCATCCCGGTACTCGGACAGATCGATGATATAATCATTGTTCCTTTGCTCATATTCCTTGCACTGTAGACAATCCCCCCGGAATTGCTTATGGAACATCGCCGACGGGTGATTGGCAACGAATAGGATTATCTCTCATTCAAAGTTGGAAGTTCGATGTTGAATGTTCGAAGTTCATTATCTGGCTACTGCCCACCGGCGACTGACGACTTTTATCTGCCCATATGATTCCTGCGATACTGTCCCGGAGCAGTGCCGTAGTATTTCTTGAAGAGTTTGGAGAAATGGTAGAGGTCGTAGAATCCGCAGAGTTCAGCGATCTCATCGGTCTTTTTACCGCCTTCCCTCAGCATCGCCGCTGACTTCTCGAGTTTTTTCAGGATCATGAATCTGGCCGGTGGAACCTTGAAAGTCTCCTGGAAGAGTCTGCGGAAATGCGGGTATGAGAATCCGGTTTCTCGGGCAATTCTTTTCCAGTCGTATTCCACGGTAGGATCTTTTGCGATCTTCGCAGTGATATTGCGGAGCCTGGTCACAGCTTCGGATTCGGGCTGGGTGCCTGTCGGTTGTTCTGTGAGCTGGATAAGAACCTCCTCGAGCAGGTGGATTGTCCTGAATGCAGGTTCCCTTGAAACTGCAAGCTGGGAGATAAGCTTGTCGAAAGCCTCGGAGAACTTCAAAGGTTCGCTTATCTCGATTATCGGAGTGGAGGAGGGGAAGAGACCGCTTCTGGCATATGAGTCGGGAAGCCTGCCCTTGAACGATACGAACCTGTGGTTCCATGTGCCGCCGTCGCGGCGTCCAAAACGGAAGTATGGTCCTGGATACGTTAGCCAGACCACCGGCCCCTTCAACCTTATCTTCGGTTTCCTGTCGACGAAAAGATCAAGTTCGCCGCGTTCCGCATACTGGATGACGTAATAGGAGAAATGCTTGTCTACCCATGCGTTGCATTCCGGGACGTGGTTGAACCCTATGAACTCGATAGCATCTTTTGATGTTATGATCATATTATACAAAATAATAAATAAATAATACATTTACACAATGAGATAATATAATTATAATATACAAGAATAAAAGGAGAAATATGCAATGAAAAGCGAATTTGACGTAAGAAGGCTTAAGGAATACCTGGACTTCGACTATGAACATATGAAGAGGAGCCGTGAACGTCAGTGCCGTGCATGGCGAAGGGAGAAACTCGATGTGCCTTTGCTCTTCATCGGAGACAAGCTGACTAAGAAACAGGAGGAGATACCTGCGTACGATCTCAAGCAGGTCTTCACGGACAAGGTGAAGATGCTCTGCCGCGAGGCCAGGAGCGCGTGTTCCACCGGAAATGGACGCAGCGATTCCGTGCCTTCCATCAGGGCCAACCTTGGAACCGGAATAATGCTTTCCTGCCTTGGGCTTGAACAGGAAACTTTTCCCGACAAGATGCCATGGCTCCATGAACGCCTGACGAAGGAACAGATATCAAAGCTTACGCCCGATGACATCAAGCAACAGGGCAGCTTTGCGCGGGGACTCGACATGATGCGGTATTTCAAGGAGACCATGGGCGATGCGCTTCCGATATATGCGATGGATACCCAGGGACCGTTCGATCTCGCGCATCTTATGATGGGCGATGACATCTTCCTCGAGCTCTACGACGATCCGAAGTTCGTACATCACATGCTGGAGATCTGCCTGGAAATCGGAATCAAAACGCACCGCTGGATGAAGGAGGCGATCGGGGAACCGATGACAGCGCTCCATCACAGCAATGCAATCTATTCCGACAGCTTCGGCATACGCATATGCGAGGACACTACGGCGCTTCTCGGTGACGAACAGATCCGCGAGTTCGCAGTCCCATACTCGAAACGGCTTGCGTCCAGTTTCGGCGGCGCCTGGGTGCACTACTGCGGATACAATGAGAATCTGACAGATGCCATACTCGAACAGCCGGAGTTCAAGGCGTTGAACTTCGGGCACATTCCCGGACACGAACAGGAGATAGATTTCTTTGCCAACATGGAGAAGTTCGCCAGGACAGGAAAATTGAATTACAACGGTTGGCCTAGATTTCCAGATGAAACCCCTGAAGCCCATATCATCCGCATGCACAAATGTGCCTCACAGGGAATTCTCGTGCCATGCATGGGAGTAAATGAGGCCTTTATAAAAGCTGGATTCAATACAGCTGCCGATGTCATCGGTTACTGGAAGAACCTTAGCGCGAAAAGCCAGGCAGCTTAACCACAAGGTGGAAAATCCAAGTTCCAAACCTCCAATCTCCAAAAAAGTTTGGGATTTGAAAACTGGAGATTGTCTGGATTTTGAAATTTGGAGCTTGGAATTTATCCTTGCAGTGGCGAGTATTTCACCGTTATCGTCGCCTTTTCAACTGGTTTTTCCAGCTTCAGACTGATTCGGACGGGATTCTGTTTGCCGTGCCGTTCCTCCTTGATCTCCTCCGAGGCTATTTCAATGTTTCCACCGTCGGTTGAAATCTCGGCGAGGATCTTCTCCTTTCCGGCGCTGATCACTATTGAGGTGTCTGACTTTTTCTCGAAGGTGCCGAATGTTAAGATTGTGGTCTCGAAAGTCATCGGCTTAGTGAATGATACTTCATCAGAGACGGTCAGCGAGCCAGATCCCTTCCGCGAGTAGACGAATGTTCGTTTCAGGGATTTCAGCTCCTTCACATCGTAGACCTGCTTCATGTCGAGTTCAAGGGTGTCGCATTCCGGTGAGAAAACAGTTTTCAAAACTTCCGCCTTCGCTTCCTTGCCGGTCTTCTGGAGCTGGCCTGCCACTACAGGAACAGGATGGCCGAATGAATTGAGGAGTTTGCTCTCGTAGCGGTTGCCGCTGAATGTCCGTGCGGTATAGACTTCTCCGCCTGGATCAAGAACGATCGGTTCCTTTCCCTGCACGATCACGAATGAGCCGACATCATTATGATTGTGCTGTTCGCCATTGTGTCCACCCTTGAGTGCGACGCCGATCTTGCATGAACTGTCCTTGTCCGGCCGGCACACCAATATCCCGGCATTGTTGAACCAGGATCTGCGAAGATCAGATTCTTTTTCGGGCAATGCCGGAATTTCAGTTTTTTCAGGAAATGAGATGGACAGGCTGTAGAACAAGTCGCTGTCAATTGTGAAATTATCGCAGCAGGCAGTCCTTCCATATCTATAGTCGATATATTTGACAAGTGAACCCATAGGTTTGGCGGATATGTCGCAGTCCGCGAATGCCGGGCAGACCCCGTTGATGATCTGGATGTTGGAGGCGAATTCAGTGATGGTCTTTACTTTTCTGTCATTGAAGAGATTTATCTTGCCATGAGTTGCTTTCAGTATTGCCTCGGCAAGGCCCGCGAAGTGCCCGAATCCGTAGTTCCAGTAACCCATTCCTTCGCTGCAGTAGCCATCGTCGGTGAATCCTGCGATGTAATATTTGATATACTTGAGCGCCTCAGATATGAAGCGAGCCCTTTCCTCCTTCGAATCGATCATTATCAGGCCGACGGCAGTCACATTGCCCAGGCATACCGCATTCCAGTTGTTTTCCCCGGTCATCCACCAGATCATGGGCTGTTTCCCGGAGAGCATATTCCTGTAAGGTCCGAGGATCCTACGTCCGATATTGTCCTCAATGAGCTTCCGGCAGTCTGCGCTGAGTTTGTCACCGAGGACGAAATACGAAGTCGCCATGTTGAGCCCGAGCATGCTCGATGCGAGATCTATTTCGATAAACTTGCCTTCGAAATTCTCAAGCTTGCGGTCATGGGCGGGCATAACCCAGACCTTCTCCTTGCAGATTTCCCCGATCGTGGCCTCGAGAGGCTTGATGAAACGGCCCTTGTTCTCCAGGCATTCGGCAATTGTGAAAATCTTTATCCTGCTTCTTCTGGTGAAGTTTACGTCCTGCCATCTGGTGCGGTTGCCTGTCCTGCTGAAATCAAGATAAAGATCGTCCGTGGTAGGCGGCATTGGCTCCTTCAGTAATTTTTCCGCATCTGCGACAACCTTCTTGAAGGCCGCAGCAGTCATGAGCTTGTCCCATTTTTCCCTGTCGGAGATGCTGATCCCGGGGCCTACAGGCTTGTCATCCAGGAAAGAACTTATTTCCATGGTCGTAAGATCCTTATGTTGTCTGTTTGCCGGCTCCTGCCCACATAGCGACAGGGCCGAAAGAAAAACAGTATTGAAAATAAAATTATTCTTCATATGCATAATTAGTTAGTTGAAATACCATCCTGCTTATTGTTCCTTAAATGGCAGTACAGGCATAGGAACCAGCATGACGCAACGAGCATCCCGACAATCATTATTCCCTTGGATACACCAGCCCAGCTTATAAGATAAAAGGAAGTGAACAGCGTACCAGCTATGCTGCCGGCGGTAGAAACTGCGTATACATTTCCGGAGGCCGAACCAACCTTGCCGATGTCTGTCGTCAGTATCTTGACTGTCATCGGGATCACAGCTCCGAGGAAGATGCAAGGGACGAGGAAGAAGACCATGGAGATCAGGAGCGAACCAGCACGGGTGTCGAGATGTATCGAACTGTTCAGTCCGCCGAAGAACCTGCAGAGCCATGAGCTGTAGAAAGGCATAATGACGATCAGCGCCGCCGGCACCTGTAAGATCCGTGCAAGGGTATGCATGTCCGATCTTTTGTCGGCAAGCCTGCCTCCAAGGGCATATCCTATGCTGAGCCCAGCAAGGAATACCGATATGATGGCACCGATTACTGCGATCTGGCTGCCATACAGCGCTTCGACCACGCGCATACCGAGTATTTCAAATGCCATGACGGCGAATCCCGTCAGGAACGCGATCGAGTATAAAACATATTTAGCCATAGGCTTAAAAAAGCTCCAAGTTCCAAACTTGCAAATTTCAAACAAGCTCCAAACTTCAAATTCCAGATTCCAAACATTTCCTAAAGACCAGATTTCAGTTTACCAAAGTTTGGAAATTAAAATTTGTTTGAAATTTGAAATTTGAGAGTTTGAGATTTATCACCGTCACTCCGGTTCGCCGGTACACCGACACCTTTTATTTCATCGTTTCCACCGGCGCGAAATCGTCCTTCAGGATCTCCACGCCTTCGATCATCTTTGCGATCTCAGCATCTTTCATCCTGGTATCCAGCATGTCGCTGATCTTCAGCATGAGGTTCTTTTCGGCCTCTATCCTGACTGCATTCTCCTTCAGCTCCCTGTCGTCGAGTTTCCTGTTGAGGGGTGCGAAGAGCATGTAGTTTGAACTGTTCGGTGTAACGAAGACTGCAAGTTCTGGCAGTATGGATCTGACTGTCCTGATCTCGCTTGCAATGAAGGTCGGTTTTCCGAGGTTTGCGATATTCGCAGTCATTATTCCGTTCGGGGCGAGGGAATCCTTCACGGCCTTGTAGAATTCGACGGTGGTGAGCTGGAAGGGGATGCGGTCAGAAGCATAGGCATCTATGAATATCACGTCATATTTTTCCTTGTTGCGGTTGATGAAGTCGCGTCCGTCGGCGACCTTGATGTTCGTCTTGTCGTCCTTCTTGAAGCCGAAATAGCCTTCTGCTATGCCCTGGATGTCGGGATCTATCTCGACAATGTCGATGATCGTCTCAGGGAAATGCTTCCTGACGAACCTGGGCATTATTCCTGCACCAAGGCCGATGAAGAGAATTCTTTTTGGGGTCTCCTTGAGTACAGGCATGAATATCGTCGTGAATCTGCAGTAGTTGGAGACCAGTTCATCGGGCGCCTTTGGGTTCCATATCCCCTGGGAGCCCTTGTTGGGATTGAATACCATGTGCCTGAACCCCTTGCTGTCCTCCTCGACACTTACGAGGAAGTACTGGGTCTGCTTTTCGAAAAGGACATTCCGCTTCTCGGCGTGCGGAAGGAAGAAGTTGCCGATGCCCTCCCAGAAACCGGTCTCCTGCACCTTAGGTTTTGTTCCGGCATCCTTGTCCTCGCATGGCGAGGAGAAGGATATTCCGAAGGAGATTATTAAAACAAAAATAAATGCAATCTTCATTGGGCTGTATATAAAGAGATTTTGGAATGTTGCTAGTCGTCTCGTTCTCACAATAGTCTCGATATGTCTTGGATTGAAAAGGAGCGCGGGTTTTCCAACCCGCGAATTGGCGGACTGGAAAGTTTACTCGCCTCTGGCGGCGCCAAAGGCGACCAGGGTCCGCCCTCCGTAATCAATTGGAAATGCATTCAATTTCAAAACTGTTTGTAAGTTATCCTTTCAAAATCTTTATTCAATCTCTCTTTAATTCTGTCCATAATGGGCTGCTGACGATTCTCTTCAGCCTTGCTTCTCTGACACTTTAACCTTTGTGCCTCTGCCTGTCCTCCGTAGTCATTCGGGGATGACGAAGGAGGATGCCTTTGTTGCTCTTTCCCCCTTTATTTAGCCTTAAAAGGTGTTATTTTATTTATTCACTAAAAACAGCGGGGTTTCCCATGCTCAATGAACTTAGGAAAGAGATAGACAGTATTGACGAGCAGATAGTCCGACTCATAAATGAGCGCTACAAGCACGTGATCGAGATAGGGCACCTTAAAAAGAAGGAGTCCAAGGAGATATATGTGCCGGAACGCGAGAAGGCTCTCATCTCTCGCCTTGAGAAGCTTAACAAGGGGCCGATGCCGCAGCACGCGCTCAGGGCCATTTACAGGGAGATCATGTCCGGTGCGATCTCGCTTGAGAAACCCCTGACGATCGGATTCTTCGGTCCAGAAGCCTCATTCACCCATCTTGCGGCCCTTGGCAAGTTCGGCCATTCCGCGAAATATGTAGCCAAGATCAGCATTTCGGATGTCTTCAACGACGTCGAGGCTGAACGTATCGACTACGGAGTCGTTCCGATTGAAAACTCAACGGAAGGGGCTATCAACCACACTCTTGACATGCTCATCAATTCCTCTGTGAAGATCTGCGCAGAGATAAACATGAGGATACACCACAACCTGCTTGCGAAATGCAGGAAGAGCCAGATCAAAAAGGTTTACAGCCATGCACAGGTTCTCGGTCAGTGCCGGAGCTGGATACAGGAGAACCTGCCGGGAGTCGAGGTGATCGAATCTTCAAGCTCCACCAAGGCTTCAAAGGTCGCATCCGAGGAGAAGTATTCCGCCGCCATTTCAAGCACTCTTGCGGCCGAGATGTACAAGCTCGACATCGTTGCGGACAATATAGAGGACATAGCCGACAACACCACCCGTTTCCTTGTGCTCGGATGGCAGGAACCGCGTCCGACCGGCGATGACAAGACCTCCATCTGCTACGCCATAAAGGACAGGGTCGGCGCACTGTATGATTCCCTGCTTCCGTTCAAGGATGAGAAGGTGACCTTGACAATGATCGAGAGCCGTCCGTCCAAGCGCAAGAACTGGGAGTATTATTTCTTCCTGGACATTCACGGACACCATGAGGATGCCGCCCCGCAGAAGGCTTTGGAGAAGCTGAAGGACATGTGCCAGTTCGTGAGGATACTTGGAAGCTATCCGCGTTCAAGGGATATCCTTTGAGACAGAGCCGGCGTGTCGGAGTATCGGTGACCCGGCGATTTGAAACTGGAAATTTGAAATTCGAAATTTGGCAATAATTGTAATTTTTTTCTGTGTGTTCTGTGGTTTAAATGGTTTTAAATCGAAAATCAAAAATCGAAAATGTCAATATGTCTGTAGTCAAACACGTCAATCCGCATGTCATGAAGGTATCTCCGTATCAGCCGGGCAGGCCGATAGAGGAGGTGGCCCGTGAATACGGGATCGAGCCTGAAGATATAATCAAGCTGGCATCGAACGAATCTCCTCTTGGCCCTTCACCGAAGGCGATAAGGGCGATGAAGAAGGCGATTTTCCAGATGCATCTGTATCCCGACGGTGGTGCATATTACCTTCGCAAGAGGATATCTGAGCATTATGGACTGCCCGGGGACCATTTCATATTCGGCTGCGGATCGAACGAGGTGTTGGAGTTCATCGGGCACTGCTTCCTTTATCCCGGAGTCTCGGCGGTGATGAGCGAGAAGGCTTTCGTGATCTACAAGATCCTCTGCGGGATGTTCGGAGCCGAGGCGATCGAGGCTCCGATGAAGGGGCTTACACACAACCTCAGGGCGATGCGCAAGGCGATCAGGAAGGACACCCGGGTGGTATTCGTCTGCAACCCGAATAATCCCACCGGGACGATGGTCAGGGAGAAGGAGGTCCGGAAATTCATGGAGAAGGTGCCGGACGATGTACTTGTTGTTTTCGACGAGGCCTATGCGGAGATCACATACAAGAAGATGCCTGACACATTGTCATATGTGCGCGAGAAAAGGAATGTAATTGTCCTCAGGAGCTTCTCAAAAGCATACGGTCTTGCCGGGCTCCGTGTGGGATATGGTATCGCCAAGCCTGAGATAATCCATGTGCTCGAGAAACCGCGCCAGCCGTTCAACCTGAACGCCATGGCGCAGATAGCCGCGACTGCGGCCCTTGACGACGAAAGCTTCGTCCGACGGTCACGCAGGACCTACAAGAGGGGTGCCCAGATGATAATGAGGGCATGTTCCGAGATGAAGCTCCAGTTCGAACCTCCGGTTGCGAACTTCATCCTGATAAATGTTGGTGATGGACAGAAGATATTCACCAAGCTTCAGAAGAAAGGTGTAATCGTTCGTCCGATGGGCCAGTATGGTCTGCCCGAATGGATCAGGGTGTCCATAGGAACTGAACCCGAGAATATAAGGTTTCTGTCTTCACTGAAGGAGAGCTTGTAAGCCATTAAGGCTTCCTGGCGCCGCCCCTATACTTGAATACAAGCGCCGTGATGTCGTCGGATTGTTCGACACCGCTCGCAAAGCTCCGCACCTCCTCGACTATCCTTTCGCAGATTCCCCTGGGCTCCATCCCCTTGCACTTTTCAAGTACCTGCTTCAGGCGTTCCTCCTCGAAGAGAGCATGATCAGCGTTTTCCGCCTCGGTCACTCCGTCCGTATACAGGACGATGGTATCATCCGGGCGTAGGATCATCTTGCAGCTTGAGTATTTCACCGTATCGGAAACTCCGAAAGGCGGACCGTGAGCAGACTCAAACATCTCTAGCTTTTCATTGTCCCTTATTATGAAAGGAGGATTGTGTCCGGCGTTGCAGTATTCCAGTTCGTTGGTGATGACGTCGACTATGCAGAGCACAAACGTGACGAACATGAACGAGGAATTATCGGTGGCGAGGGCGATGTTTATCTCGTCGGCCAGCTCCCTGGCGGACTTGCTGGCATCTGCCTTCGCCCTTAGGAGCGTCCGCGACACCGCCATGAAGAGGGAAGCGGGAACTCCCTTTCCCGATACATCCCCTATGACGAAGCAGAGCCTCGTATCTGACATCAGGAAGAAGTCGTAGAGGTCTCCGCCCACGGCCTTGGCGGTATGGATGACGGCGTAAAGGTCGAATTCAGACCTGTGGGGAAAGGGCGGGAAGAGCTTCGGGATGATGCTCATCTGTATCTCACGTGCGACATTGAGCTCGCTCTCGATCTTCTCCTTTGCCGCGGTGGTCGCCTGCAGGTTTTTAATGTATTCGGCAAGCTCCTTCTGCATCTTTGAAAATGATGTTGTAAGCCTGCCGATCTCGTCATTAGAAATAACAGGAGGAAGTTCCGCCGAGAAATTTCCATGTCCAATCTTCTCGGTGACCTCGACAAGTTTTGCGACCGGCCTGGTGATGCGTGAGGTTATGAGGATAATGATTGAGAAGAGAAGAATTATTCCGGTGACAGCGAAGAGGATCAGCTTGATGTTCAGCTCCCTGATTCCCGCAAAAAGCTCGTCCTCGGGAAAGAAGACTCCAACGGACCAGCCGCATGATGTTACAGGCGTATAATAAAGGAATCCCTTCTTTCCTATGGTTTCACCCCTCACCTTTGCTATGCCTGACTTGCCCTGGATCATCTTCCTTCCGATTTTCCTGAGATTTAGATCCTGGCGCTCATCGGCAATAGAGAATATGGATTCGTTCATTATGCGGTTCTTGTCAGGGAAGGTCACGAAATTACCGTTCTTAGAGATGAGGAATCCGAAACCTGTCTTACAGGCCTTGATGGATGTAAATATCTCGTCAAGCCAGTTGATCGATATGTCAATGGTGACGATCCCCCTGAACTTGCGCACGCCATCAACCTGCCTGTAGAAGGGCACGGAATAGGTCGTCATGATGACATTTCCGCCACCTTCATCGAAATATGGCTCCGTCCATGCCGACCGACCGAGTTCCTTCGGGATCTGGTACCAGTCGAGATAGAAGTACTGGTATTTCTCGTTGCCGATGTTCTCGAAATTGATCCCTTTTTCACCTCTGCTGGCATATGGTGCGTAATATTCCTTGTCCTTGCTGAAGGAGAATGGCTCGAATCCGATGCAGCTTCCGAAGACATCAGAATTGTTCTTGACCACCGACACAAGAAGTTCCTTTATTTCCGTCTCGGAAAGATCGGAGTTCTCAAGGGCGAATACCAGGTTCTCCGGTATCTTTGCATTGGCCTTGAAGATGGAATCGATCCTGTTCACAGTGGCCGCGGTGAGAAGGGCGGCATTCTCCTCGACGTTCTTCAGGATCATCCTCTTCGAGGTGTAATAGTTGAACGAGAGGATACCGGCAAAGATGATCAAGGTGAATGAGAGTATGAAGAAGGAAAGCTTGAACATCATGGAGGAGTTCTTCATCATTTGCGGTCACTCCCCTGCGGCTTGTCCGCCGCACCAACGAAGAATTCGCCGTAAGGGGGGACCTTCGAAATCTTCACGGTCTTTTTCAGCAATCCAGCGGTTTTGGCGTACGACTTCTCGTCGAGTTCAGATGACAGGGGAAGCCCTGTTTTATTCATGATCAGATCCCGCATCCTTGCCAGCATCCATGTCTGATGGGACCTGTTTGCGGGAATGTGCTGCTTCTTCATCTCGTCCATTACGGTATCGACGGTCTCCTCCTGGTTTTCAAAGGCATATTTCCAACCTTCCAGGGAGGCGTCGACAAAACTGCGGAATGCCTTTGGATTGGCACGGTATTTCTCCTCAAGGCAATAAAGGCCGTCCTCTGGAACGTCGAAGTCCAGCTTGGAGAACTGGAACTCGGTGAGTTCGTCCGGGTTCAGCCCTGAATTCAGCACGGCATGATATTCGTTGTACCACATCACGGTCATTAGATCCGTTCCGCCGGACAGGAAGAGGTTGATGCTCGAGGATATCGGGACGATCTTTGCCGATACACCAGACTCAGCAAGGAAAGCCAGCGGGATGTCCTGGAAATCGGAACGCCAGAGTGCAAGCTTCTTTCCGTTGATGTCCTTGACGTCCCTTATCCCGGAGCTCTTTCTGGCTATCATCATCAGGGCCGAATGCTTTGAGACCTGTCCGATGTTGATGATGGGACTGCCATTGGAGCGTTCCTTTATCCCGGTCGCGAGAAAAAGAGTGATGATGTCGGCCTTGCCCGACTTGAGGCTGTCGTATGCCGGGGCATCAGGTCCTCCAGGGATGATCTCCACGTCAAGGCCATGCTTGGAATAGATTCCTTTCTTCTGAGCCATGTAGTAGCCGGCGAACTGTGACTGCACCGACCATTGCGGCAGGAACCTGATCTTCGTCTTCTGTTCATCTCCGGCTGAAATGGAGAAGGAAAAAGCCAGGGAAATACAAGTAAATGCCGACAGGAGAAATCTGGCGAAATTTTTCCTGGATATGCTCATGTTACTTTAAATTTTCCAGAGCGACTGACTCCTCGGGATACATGGTGAAATATGCGCCAAGCCCCATCATGTCGAAGCCTGTCTTGATTGTGGGTGCAACATTGCAGAATGCCATGACTGCCTTCCTCTCCTTGGCCTTCTTTCCGGCTATGAGGAACGATCTGAAGAAGAGGCTGGACATCCTCGTGACATTTGAGATGTTTATCACTACTTTCAGCGAACCGGATTCAAACTCCCGTGAAAGGAGCTGGGTCATCTCATCGGCCTGCTGAGGTTCAAGAAGCACCGGATTCCTGATACGGATTATATTGATTCCATTCCTGTTTTCCTGAATTACCTGGAGCCCTGCCATCTTACCCTCCCGTCTTTTTAAATAATATTAAATGATTTTCCGCGTCAACATAATGATATTCCATGCCGTCCGTGAGCTTCTTTATGAGTGGTACTCCCATTCCTCCGATCTGCCTTTCTTCGATGGGGACGTTCAGATTGGGTTCCGGATATCTGGTGGGATCGAATTTCTTCCCTCCGTCGATGAGCTCGAGCGTCACAAGATCATCTTTCCTGCGGATGACTATCTTTACAAGGCCGCCTTTTCCTGAATATCCGTGGAGGACGGTGTTTGTTATGGCCTCGTCAAGGGCCATCAGCAGTTCCTGTCTTGCCGTTTCAGGGATGTCGAGTTTTTTCAAGGCTTCATCGGAAAGATTGCTTAGCTCCTCGATGTCTTCGACCGTGGCCTTCTTCTCAAAGCTGAATTCATTCATCATAAATGGTCTGACCTTGTTCCTTTACTAGTCGTCTCATAATAGTCTCGATGCTTTTCCTCTTCAACGGAGCGCGGGTTTTCCAACCCGCGGCACTCTTTCCATGGCGGGTAAGAAAACCCGCCCTCCGTTATTTATAAACTCCATACTATTTCGAGACTATTAGTAACTGTAGAAAATTAGTCTTGCCGGACAACAAAGTCAAGGCGGGAAGAGCTGCATGCCTCCTTGATTCTTCGGCAACCCCGATTATCTTGAGTAACCATGAAAAGCAAAAAAACTCCCAATAAGACAGTTTCAATAATCGGATTCGGACTGCTCGGGACCTCCCTTGGTCTTGCGCTGAAGGGAAAAGGATTCCGCAGGATCGGCTGGAGCCGCCGTCCGGAATCTCGGGTACAGGCGCTCAGGGACAAGGTCGTCGACCAGGTCTTTGAGACCCCGGAAGAGGCCGTTGCCGATGCCGATATCACTGTGATATGCCTGCCTGTCCCCATGATAATAGAATTTTGTGCGAAGTTCGCAAAGTCTTTCCGGAAGGATGCGATCGTCACCGATGTCGGCAGCGTCAAGGAAAAGATAGTAAAGGCAGTCACACCGGTCCTTTCAAGCCACAGGATCAATTTCATTGGAAGCCATCCGATGGCCGGCTCGGAACAGAGCGGGGCAGATGCCGCAAAGGTCGATCTCTATGTTGGAGCGACAGTTTTCCTGACACCCGGCCCAAAGACTCCGCCGCGACCCGTATCCCAGCTTTCCGCTATGTGGAAGGCTGCCGGTGCGGAAGTGATGGAGCTTGACCCGAAGACTCACGACATGACAGTTGCACATACGAGCCACGTCCCGCATATTGTCGCCGCGATGGTCGCACTGACAGTCCTTGGTGATCCAAAATCCAGGGCCGTGCGTGAAAAAGGATGCGCCGGAGGATTCCGAGACACGACCAGGATAGCTTCCTCGGCACCGCAGATGTGGCGGGAGATCATCGAGAACAATCCGGCGGCAATCCTGGAGACGATCACCGAATTCGAGAAGAACCTTTCTGAATTCAAGAAGAACATAGGCAGATCTGAATTCTCAAAGCTCGAGAAAAAGCTTCAGTCCGCAAAGAATCTCCGCGACGCCTGGCTGGTGAAGAAGAAGTAGAATCTTACCACAGAGACACAAAGTCACAAATCTTTTCTAGGGGATTTAAGATTATTGGGAATTTTCCAGATATGACAATTTTGTGTCTCTGTGCCTTTGTGGTTATCCTATCTGTTCCTGTATTCCTTCTCGTAGTATTTCTGGTATTCGCCGGAGGTGACATGGTCCAGCCATTTCTGGTTAGCAAGATACCAGTCGACCGTCTTGGCAATACCTTGTTCGAACGTGACGGAAGGTTTCCAGCCGAGGGATTTTGTGATCTTTGAATTGTCGATCGCGTAACGCCTGTCGTGCCCGGGCCTGTCCTTGACGAACTTGATCAGCGATTCATCTTTCTTCAGGAGCTTTAGGAGGGTCTTGACAAGATCGAGATTTGTCTTCTCGTTGTTCCCGCCGATATTGTAGACCTCGCCGTTCTTTCCTTTTTCAAAGACCTGCAGGATCGCCGCACAGTGATCATAGACATAGAGCCAGTCGCGGATCTGCATGCCGTCACCATAAACAGGAATTTGCTTGTCATTCCTGATATTGTTGATGCAGAGGGGAATCATTTTTTCAGGAAACTGGTATGGACCATAGTTGTTGGAACATCTGGTGATCACCGTGTCCAAATGGTAGGTATGGTTGAATGCACGGACAAGATGATCTGCTGCAGCCTTGCTAGCACTATACGGCGAATTAGGTTTTATACTCGTATGCTCACTGAACTTTTCCTCGTCCGGAGCAAGTGAACCGTAGACTTCGTCGGTCGAGACTTGCAGGAATCTTTTCACCCCGATCTCCTTTGCGCACTGCAGAAGGTTCAAGGTCCCGGAAACGTTCGTCTCTATGAAGATTCCCGGACTGGAGATCGAACGGTCGACATGGCTTTCTGCCGCAAAATTGATGATGCCGTCAATCTTGTGTTCCTTGATGATCTTCTCGACAAGCTCCCTGCTGCGGATGTCGCCATGGACAAAGACATGGTTCCTGTTTTCCATGCGGCCTGAAAGGTTCTCAAGGTTGCCGGCGTAGGTGAGAGCGTCAAGATTGACGACCTTCAGGTCCTTTCTTTCTGAAAGAAGCATCCCGACGAAATTCGCGCCTATGAATCCCGCACCACCTGTCACTAAAATGCTTTTCATGTTAATCCTTATAAAGTCGTCAGTCTTCGGTCGTCAGTCGTCAGCAGAAAGATTTCAAGGATTTACCCACCTGTTACTGACTACTGATAACTGATTACTCCTTCTTATCCTTAGGTACATCCTCTTTCCTTTCTTCCTTCTTTGCCTGGTCTGCAACCTTTTCTATCTCTGCGTCAATATCCCTCAGCCTTGTGGAAAGCTCGATGACTTCGCGGTCATTCTCAAGCCTGAGTGCGAGTTCCTTGTGCATTGACAGTATCTTCTCGTGAAGTTCCTTCAACTTGGGATCATCCTCAATTAGCTTGAGCCTTCGGTTATAGAGCTGCATGGCAACGTCGGCCCTTTTCTTCTTGAGGGATTCAAATTTTTCAGAAGCGGTCTCCGCAAGCACGAAAAGGGCGCAGAGGACGAAAACTCCCGCCGTCATCAGAAAGTATTTTCTCATGGTAAATTTCCTTCTTGGTTGACTTATAACTTCAAACTTAAAACCTGAAACTCAAAACTGAAACTCATATATTGACTATTTCATCTTCAGTAAAATACTCTGTCAGCACCTGTCCTGCCAGATAAAGGGAACCAGTAATCAGGAATCTTTTTCTGTGAGGCATGTCCAGGGCCTCCCTTACCGAGTCAGCTTTTCTTATGGCCTTGTCGGAAACTTTCGTGCAGGCCTGCTCGAGTTCGTCAGGTGAAAGACTCTTTCTGGAGCCTTTTATGGGGACAAAGATAAATTCATCCGCCACCTTGTCAAGCAGTCTGAAAATTGATTCCGAATCCTTATCGGCAAGACAGCCGAATATGACAGTGAACTTCTCATTAGGAAAATCTTCATCAAGATTGTCTATGAGAATGGATATTGCCTGGGGATTGTGGGAACCGTCGAGGATGCTTCCATCCCTGAGCGCTTGGAACCTTGCAGGCCAGACGGTCTTGGAAAGGCCGGCAACCGCTTTTTTCATTTCCATTTTCGTGCCGATCGCGAGAAAGTTCAGGATCGCGAGGACGAGTCGCGCATTTTTCTCCTGTATCCTGCCCTGGAGAGAGACTTTTATGCTGCCAAGGCTTTTCTCTGGATGAATGACAGGGGAATTGCACTGGGATGCCTTTTCCTCGACTACTTTTGCGGCCTTTCTGGAAAGCTTTCCGCAGAACACTGGGATCCCGGGTTTTATGATTCCGGCCTTTTCAAAGGCGATCTCCTCCTCGGTGGTACCGAGATGCTCCGTGTGGTCGATGCCTATGCCGGTTATCACGGAGACTGACGGTGTGACAACATTAGTGGCGTCGAAACGGCCGCCCATTCCGGTCTCCCATACGACGAAATCGACCTTTTCCTCAGCGAAATAGATTCCAGCTATGGCGGTTGTGACTTCGAAGAAGGTCGGACACCTTCCTGCGGCTTTCATCTCGAGTATGTGGGGTTTGAGCATCTCGATGATGCGTGAAAGATCATTTTCAGGGATTGCCTTTCCGTTTATCCTGAAACGTTCCCTGACAGATACGAGGTGAGGTGAGCTATAGAAGGCTGTCTTGAAGCCCGCCTCCTTCAAACATGCCGCCAGCATCGCGCAGACCGAACCTTTTCCATTTGTTCCGGCCACATGAATGAAGCGGAGTTTCTCCTGGGGAGTGCCGACGCGGGAGAAAAGTTCCGAAACCTGTTCGAGCCCGAGTTTTATTCCGTAGATTTCAAGATCGGAAAGGAACTTAAGGGAGTCTTGGTACGAGGGCATAAGTTATTCTTTCAAATGCTAATTGGAGTAGTCAGAAGACAGGAGACAGAATTCAGAATATGAAATAAGGAGTAATTCTCCTGCCTGGATTATGTATTCATTCTGGCTTCTGACTCCTGAATTCTGACTTCCATATTCATTGTTGGACTTGCATTATCACTACGAATTCAACAGTGTCCTTCCAGACTTCGGAGTTGTCCTTGATCGACATCAGCTTGAGCTCCCAGGAGAAATCCTTCTTTTCCGGGGTAGCCCTGATCTCCTTTATCTCGCTCAGGAGCCGGTATTCCTTCCGGGCGTCGCTTTCGTCGGCCGGAGTGATCATCTTTGCCTTAATAAGGCTCTGCCAGAGTTCCAGGGGCATGTTGTTCACAAGTTTGTCTGATGCTGTGAAGTCATTGGAGATGACAGGCAGGTTTATTCCGGCGGTTGATATCGGGGGACATCTGGTCGCGATCGATGTCACCATGTAGTTGACGGCGCTTTTCCTGTCGATGACGCTCAGCTTTATCTCAGGGGTTACTATGGCGCCTTCCGGAGGGGTGCCTGGAGGCAGTGAGTTGCAGGAGCATAAGCTTATGCCCATAAGCACTGCAAGAGAACATATTATCATGTGTCTTAATGTTGCCATTTGATGTGACAATATTTTAGACGCGCAAATTTATATGTTCAAGATAACAAAGTCAGAATATGGAAAAAGTTGTCCAGTGGATTATCTTATCACTTCCAAGCCGAAGTGGCGAAATGGCAGACGCGCTAGACTCAAAATCTGGTGGCCTCACGGCCGTGTGGGTTCAAGTCCCTCCTTCGGCATATTATAATTACTTCACAAATACATGGAGCACCAATGAAAAACATCCTTATCCTTATGATGCTGTCTATCATCCTTGTTTCCGGATGCACGACCGGATTCAACAGGCCCTTGGCGGAAAAGAGGTTGGAGGACATAAATCTCAGTGATGCTCCCGTTGGTAGCGCCTTGAAGCCCCCGGTAAAAGTTGCGGTATTCGCAGATCTCGAGACGATGGACCAGGCCGGCAACTTCAGCGAGACCTGGGACTGGGGCACGAATGACAGGAATCTCATCACCTCATATCTCAAGGACCTTGTTGACATGAAATACATATCCGAGTATGTAGTCATTCCCGACAACAGCGATCATGGAATGCAGGACATAACCTATCTGCTTGGCGAGGCCAAGAAACAGAATGCCGACGCACTGCTTACGATCAGAGGCGTGATGAAGGTCAACAAGTACATCAATCCGGCCGCGATACTCGATCTTACGATCCTTGGGGCATGCCTTTTCCCAGGCTCCAACCGCGAGGCGATCCTGCTGGTCAACCTGAACCTTTGGAATGTGAAGGACAATGGCTGTGTAATGACGGTTAAGGGCGAGGGCGAGAAAATGATCTCTGAGCCTACTTTCCTGATCGACACCCGGGATGCCGTCGATGCTGCCAGGACCGATACCTTGCGGAAAGTCCTTTCCGAATTCAAGAAGCGTTGCCGCGAGAGCAGGTTCAATAGCAAGTGATAAATCCCAATCTGCCGGATTTTTCATCTGAAATATAAGCATGCAAGCTAAGGCTTGGACTCCAACATTTTCTTTTTACGTAACGGTTAATCTGCAGATTTTCGTTGGAGTACAAACTTTAGTTTGGGTGTTTTGAATCAGAGGAACATGCCTTACGGCATTAATGAATCAAAATAAAGGAGGGCGGGTTTTCTTACCCGCCATAGATAGAGTGCCGCGGGTTGGAAAACCCGCGCTCCGTTGAAAAGAAAATACACCGAGACAATTTTGAGACGATTAGCAATCCCGTGATGGCTGTTATTCCTTCCCGCCGATCTTGTACAGTGCCGCCCAGGCATCCTTCAGCTGTTCCTCGTCGAGAGGCTTGAATGCCGAGGCTGCCTGCAGATGCTCGGTGATCTCCTCTGGGATGTCGTAGATGAACTCGGAAGGACGCTGGATAGAGGATTTTCCGTAACGCATCCGGGAACGGGTGTGGACAAGATGAACATTCTTCCGTGCCCTTGTCAACGCCACGTAGAACAGCCTGCGTTCCTCCTCTCCGCTTCCTTCGTTGACGGATCTTTCATGTGGAAATACGTTGTGTTCCATTCCTGGGATGAACACGTATGAGAACTCAAGCCCCTTCGCCGCATGGACCGTCATGAGAGTTACGGAATTCTTGAGCTTCTCCTTGTCCTCCTCCACCTTGTCATTGTCGTCGTAGAGGGCGTAGGTCTCGAGGAATTCCAGCATTGTCGGAAGAGTTTCAGAATTCTTCTCAAACGAAGCGATGGCATTGATAAGCTCGTAGATATTGTCCCTGCGCCTTTCCGCTTCCTCCCTGTCCTTGTAGAGTTTCAATATTCCTTCGATGAAGTTCAGCTCCTTGAAATAGTCGAGAGTCTTTTCGGACAGCTTTCCAGATTCTGCGAACATCGCACGCCATTTCTTCAGCGTCGAATGCATCTGCTTCGAGCCCGCCGCCGCTTTTCCTCCGATATCCTTGAGGAACTCCTCGTGTCCGATAAGCTCCGTGAACGGGAGAGTCGTTATATGCTGAAGTTTCTTGAGGATCTCTATCGCCTTGTCGCCGATACCGCGTGGAGGAACCCCGAGTATCCTGAGGAAACTCTGGTCGTCACGCGGATTGACCGCAAGCTTGAGGTAGGCTATCGCGTCACGGATCTCGCGGCGCTCATAGAACGATTTTGCACCGACAAGCCTGTATGGGATCTTTGCGTCCCTGAGCGAATTTTCGAATAATCTGGACTGGTGGTTCGACCTGTAGAGAACCGCGAAGTCCCTGTGCTGTGTCCCGGGATCGGCCGCCATGGTATCGAAGATCGCGTCGGCAATGTATCTTGCCTCGTCCTCGTCGGTCTCTGCCCTGATTATCCTGATCCTTCCGCCGTCGCCGCACTTCGACCAAAGCTCTTTCGGACAGCGTTCCATATTCTTGGAAATGACGCTGTTCGCAGCCTTGAGGATATTATTCGTGCAACGGTAATTCTGTTCGAGCTTGATTTCCTTAGCCTTTGGGAAATGCCTTGGAAAGTCGAGGATGTTCTTCATCTCCGCCCCGCGCCAGCCGTAGATGCTCTGGTCATCGTCGCCGACAACGCAGATGTTCATCTTCTTTCCGGCAAGCAGCTTCACGAGCTGGAACTGGAGCTGGTTCGTGTCCTGATATTCGTCGACAAGCAGGTGCGTATATTTTTCCTGGTACCTTTCAAGGATCTCCGGATGGCTCTGCCAGAGCTGGACAGTGAACAGGAGCAGATCGTCGAAATCCACCATGTTCTGGTTCTTGAGGATCTGCGAATATCTCTCATAGACATGCGCCACCCTTGCCTCAAGATCGTTCTCGGCGACATTGCTCAGGTCCCGGTGGCTCATCATTTTCCCTTTGCAGCGGCTGATGAGGGAAACGCAGAATTCTATGCTGAGTTCCGTCTTTTCAAATCCCGCTTCCGAGATAGACTGCTTCATCACGGCGGCCTGGTCGGAATCGTCAGCGATGGTGAAGTTGGTTCCAAACCCGAGCACCTTGATATCCCTTCTCATAACCCTGGCGCAGAATGAATGGAATGTTCCGAGGAAGACCTTCCTCGCGTCTTCGACATCAACGAGAGCGTCGAGACGCTCCCTCATCTCCTCAGCAGCCTTGTTCGTGAAGGTCATACCCGCGATATTGTCTGGCTTTACGCCGTGACGGATCATGTTGGCGATACGGTAGGTGATCACGCGGGTCTTGCCAGTGCCGGCGCCCGCGAAGACAAGCACAGGCCCGTCGATTATGGCGACGGCCTTCGCCTGTTCGGGATTTAACTTCTTCAGGAGATCTTTAGATATATCGGACATAAGACAAATTCCAAATCTCAAGCTCCAAATTCCAAACAATTTTCAAAATTCAGATCTCAAACAGGAAAATATTTGAGATTCTATTTCTGTGTGGTCCGTGTGTTTTCTGGTTTGATATGTTTGGAATTTCCTACTTGAGATTTGTTTGTGATTTGGATTTTGGAACTTGGATTTTACCGTCACACGGTCTTCACTGCGAAATCGAATCCCTTGTCGGACTCGACGACCGCCGCCGAGGTCACTGGATTCTCCAACTGCGCGAACACACCCTTACTGATCACATATTCGCATGCCGTCTCAGCCGTCTCCGCGTTGAACTTCTCGTCCGAATAATGGCTACAGGGATAAGTGTGCTCGTAGGTGGCGACATAGTAGGCCTTGCCCGGCTCAAGTGCGAATTCCGCAACATAGATCGAGCCTTTCTTGACGATCGCCAGCCAGCCAAGCCTGGTTTTCTTCTCGACGACTGCGGAGATTCGCGGCGTGTTGTAGCTGTCCTTCTCGTAGTCCATCGCAAGCATGCTGAGGGCCAGTGCGTCGCGTGCTGACATTCCGGAGAGGATCTTCTCAGTGATCGGATCCGTGTGCGAACCGTTCGTGGCGACCGCGAAATTTCCTGCCAGCCTGATGCAGTTGTAGGCGATGTAGGGGTTCTTGCCCAGGTCGTCCTCAAATCCCTTGCGGGGCATTATCGATACCACTTCGCCCTTGAGCCGCGCCTCGCGGTTCGGGAACGAGCGTGAAGACACGCGGTACATGGCTGCAGCCTTCCCCTTCGGCGTCATTCCGATTGCAACAATTCTTCCAACGTACATATCATTACCTCTTAATAAAAATTATTTTGAAGCATAGCTTCCTGCAAATAAAATTTATATCATAACACAGATATAATTTTTTCAAACAGGATATTGCCATTATTTCTTTTCAGACGGCGGGAACTCTATGAGGTTGAGGTAGTAATCCTTATCGATCCATGAGCAAGCTCCTAGATAGAACTTGTCACCTAGTTTGAAACCATTGGGCTTTCCCGGATATCCTTTTACATCTATCCAGTATTCCGCCTTGACCTTGTATGCTGCGGGATTCGCAGGATCCTCAGCGACGAGATGAGAGACGAGAGGACCAGTGAAAGCAATTACAGATCCTTCCTTGTCGGAGTCAAGAGTGGTCCATTCGTTTGCGTGTGGAATTTCAACGGAGGCCTTTACCTCGCCCTTCCTCCAGATGTTGAACTTGTTTTTCTGTTGTCCGGTTATGTTACCGAGCCAGACGTTTCCTGTCTTGTCGCAGAGGATTGGAGAGCCGGACTCCTTGATCTCCTCGGTTTTTTCCTCCTCGCCAATCCTAATGGCCACCTGTTTCTCGTCAGGAGCCGTTTCAAGTGGATACCACAATTTCCCTTCATTGTCATACACCGGATCCGAGCGGGAGCGCGACATCCTTGGTATCTCCTTAAGCTCAGGTACACCGTCCTTAAATTGGCAGGCAAGGGTGATGGTATTCCCCGGTCCGCCATGTCCCCAGCTGTAATAGTCGATCAGAACCTTGTTTTTGCTTATTCCCATGAAGGTGCGCACCTGTCCCTTCGAATACGTCTCCTGGAGCTTGTCGTAGAGGTTGAATGTTCGAGTGACACTGGAGATCATCAGTTCGTTCTGCGATTTCTGATACCAGATTCTCCCTGCACCGTCATAAAGGAAATCCTTGTTCTTTTCATCGAAATATTTTTCAATTGTCCCGCGGTTCTTCGATACAAGAATATCCTGATTTTTCTCAACTGTGACTTTCCCTTCCGCATACATGAAGCTCAAAGGTAGCTGGTTTGAGGAAGATGGGATTGAAATGAAAGCTCCGTCATTTCCTGTTTTTACGTTTGTCACCTGGATATCATTTAACTCAGGTATGCTTTTCCACTCCTTGCCGTTGAACATCATGACTTCACCTTCGGGATTCTTGAGCCATAAGCTGTCATCGGCGGTTATAAGGAAATATGGAGCGTGGATTTTAATTTCCTGGATGGAGAGCTTTAACCTTTCATCCTTGGCAGAAGGCTTGAACAGGGCGATAGGTTTTGCCAGGCTAATATTGGATGGCATGCTCCTGGAGCAGAAAAAGGTTCCGCCGGGGGTTGCTGCATGGAGCCAGTGGAAGGAGACATCCTTTGTCTCATGTATGAAATCCTTCTTGTCTATGTCCAGTATCCTGATCACATCTTTTGTCTCAAGCCAGAAGATCGACGGCAGAGGATTGATCGCTCCATCAGGCCTTGACTGAATGTTGATGAAATCGGAATTGCTGACCCCCCATCCCTGTGTGAATTTTTCACCTTTCAGGAAAGCAAGCTTGTCTTCTGAGTCAAGAATGATGAGTCCGGGACCGAGTGATTCGTCCTTTCCGTTTGAACGGACCTCCTGACTTGTGAGGAAAACCCTTCCAAGCGTGTCGTAATGTACTAAGGTCGGTTCCTTAACATTGTAATCACCAAGGAGCTGGAAGGAATCCTTTGTGTCAGTATTCGATGATCCTTCCTTCATGAGCTTCAGCGCCTTCTCTAACCTGTCGCGCACCTCGGGATCCTTGGCTTCCCTCCGCGCATCATCAATTGCTTTCCTGTATGAGGGACTGAGTCCGGCAATCTCACTTGTTGCCTTTTCTCGGATATTGAAATTGTTATCGGAAAGTTTCTTCAGCAAGGAGAAGAACTTCTCCTTGTCCGGGATTTCATCCTGGAGGAAAAGTATCTTGCCATTTGTCTGAGCAACAATGAGCCCGGTCTTCCTTGGTAGTATTATTTCGACATCTGCTGGATTGAAATCATCAATGAGGTTGATTTTATTCCATTTGCCGTCGCGGAATTCGACGGCGTTGAATTCTCCTGTATAGATTCCGGAGGAGGCAAGTGAAATGTCCCGCTGGATTGCGATAGGGTTGTTTGCCGGCATTCTACGCATTGCGGCTCCGCGATTTTTCGATTTGGAAATTGCTATCACGCCTTTTTTGTCGTAAGAAGGAAGGAGTAGGGGGAACGGCGGGAGCGGTCCTCGTAGATTCGGATTTCCCATTTCGTTGAAAATCCAGTCCTTTCCGTCGAAGCTCAGGATTCCAGCTGATTCAATGAAGAATGAGCGTCCGTCGACAAAAAGGTTGCTATTTTTTCCTTTCCGCATGAGTTCAGGAGGTTCGCCGAAGAAGTAATTTCTCTCTTCAGCTTTTTTTTCGGTCCATTTCTCGCCATCGTAACCAAGAAGAATATTGCTGTCCCTGTTCGTGAACCAGACACGCTTTCCAGGCTCGAACAGGAGTATCCTGCAATAGATGCGGGGTGATTTCCTGGTGAACTCGTCCTGTATGTTCTTCTTAAGCTCATCGATGCTCTTTCCAGGAGGATTATCCTGGAGCCGTTGCCAGATCCTGTTGTCAGGACCTCGGTAGACTGCAATTACATCGTCCGGCATGAACTGCCACATCGTGTCCTTCAGCTCAAAGGCGGGAGTTTCCTGGGAAGAGAGGGAAATCTGGATAAAAAGGCAAAAAACTGCAGATAGAATGGTGATTCTCATTTGTAAGTGTCTCCCATTATAAATTTTACTGGCATAAACCTGTTTTGCAAGCTAAATTGTCAACTTGAAATTTGGAATTCAAAATTTGTAACTGGTAACTGGATTGTTTTGATTGCGTAGCAATCTTTGGAGTGCTGAAGCGATAGATTCAGCCTTGTTCCCTGCGAAGCTCGCTTCGCAGAAGAAAGGCGGTATCTCCGTTTCACTTCGCAACCGCAGTCCAAAGTGCTTCGCAAATTCCGGTGATAGCTGTTTAATTTAAAAAGGAAACAACCATGGATAAGATAATCAAGAAGGCGAGGGAAGTGCTCGACATAGAAATTGAAGGGCTGAAGAGCGTGCGTGACCGTCTCGACGGTGAGTTCATCGAGCTTGTCAACACCTGCATCAAGGTCCTCGACAACGGCGGTAAGATCGTGCTCAGCGGCGTCGGCAAGAGCGGACACGTTGGACACAAGATCGCCGCGACCCTCGCAAGCACAGGATCGCCGGCGGTATTCATGCACCCGGTCGAAGCCATGCACGGCGACCTCGGCATCCTCCAGAAGAACGATATCCTCATAGCCCTAAGCTACAGTGGCGAGACTGAGGAACTTCTCGAAATCCTCCCTTCCGCAAAACGTATGGACGTTCCAATCGCATCGATCACCGGTGAACCGAATTCCAAGCTCGCGAAATGGAGCGACATCGTGATTGCAATGACCGTCTCCAAGGAGGCCTGTCCGTTCAATCTGGCACCGACCACCACCACTACGGCCCTGATCGCACTTGGTGACGCGCTTGCCATGACGCTGATGGACATTAGGAAGTTTAAGCCGGAGGATTATAGCCGTTTGCATCCAGCAGGGGCCATAGGCAAAGCCCTCACGCTTCGTGTCAGTGACATCATGAGAACGGATGAACGTTTCGTCAAAGTTCAGCCTGGAATTACGGTCAAGGACACCCTTTTCAAGATGACAAAGGCAAGATGCGGATCCGCGATCATCACCGACAAGGCCGGAAAGCTGCTTGGAATATTCACCGATGGCGACCTTAGAAGGCATGCGGAGAAGGATCTCAAGGTGCTTAACAGGGAGGTTTCCGAGGTGATGACTGAAAATCCGACGGCGGTAAGGTCAATCGATCTGGCGGTCGAGGTCCTGAAGATCGTCGAAAAAAAGCATATTGACGATATAATCGTCGTTGATGCCAAGGGGAAGGTTGTGGGGCTGGTTGACATCCAGGATCTGCCGGGTTTAAAACTAATGTAACGGCGAACCGGTGTGTCGGAGTGTCGGCGAAACGAAATTTGTTTTTGATGCGAAGCATCTTTGGAGTGCGAAACCCCCTGTTTCGCTTTCAGATTGGTTAATTAAAAAGAAGAAAGGTGATTGGTTAAATGAATATTCCGAAATACAGCATGGGGATTGGTGACAGGTTCGCGCACGAGGGAAAAGCGCAGCTTAAGGCATTTGTGAAGGCGAAGGAACTGGGAGTCGAGATCGCGCCAGTATGGAACAAGTCGAATCGCGAGCACCAGATAATTCACACGCATCCCGAAGACGTCCGCAAGGAAGCCGATGCCGCCGTAAAGGCTCTTGGCTGGAAGAATCCCTATTTCGTGGACGCCGACCATATCAGCCTCAAGAATGTCGACGGATTCATCGCAGCCAGCGATTTCTTCACCTTGGACGTTGCGGATTTCACAGGCAAGCCTGCCGACGACAATAGCATTAACGCGTTTGTCCGCAAATTCGGTTCATACGCGAAGAAGCTGGACATCCCAGGGACAGGTGAGACTTTCAACATTACCATGGAAAGCCTTGAGAAGATCGCCCGCAAATATCTGCTTGCAGTGCAGGAAGCCGGAAAGATCTACAGGAAGGTGGAGTCAGTAAAGGGCAAGGGGAATTTCGTGACGGAAGTTTCGATGGACGAGACGGACATGCCCCAGACGCCTGTCGAGATGCTTTTCATCCTTGCGGCCATCTCAGCCGAGAAGATTCCCGCTCAGACGATCGCACCGAAATTCACAGGTCGCTTCAACAAGGGTGTGGACTATGTCGGTGACGTCGCGCAGTTCGAGAAGGAATTCAACCAGGATCTTGCAGTGATAGCGTTTGCCGTAAAGGAATTCGGTCTTCCGGGAAACCTCAAGCTCAGCGTGCATTCCGGAAGCGACAAGTTCTCCATCTACGCTCCGATCAGGAAGGCGCTTGCCAAGTTCAACGCCGGACTTCACATCAAGACAGCCGGGACGACCTGGCTGGAGGAGTGCATTGGGCTTGCCGAAGCCGGAGGCGAAGGGCTGGACATTGCCAAGCAGATATACATCAACGCCCTTGGGCGTTTCGACGAACTCTGCGGACCTTATGCGACCGTCATTGACATCAAGAAGGACAAACTGCCGTCCGTCGACGAAGTGAAGAAGTGGGATTCTGCGAAGTTCGCAGGGACGCTGAGGCACGACCAGAAGTGCAAGGACTACAATCCGAACTTCCGCCAGCTGATCCATGTCGGCTACAAGGTTGCCGTGGAACTCGGTCCGAAATATTATTCCGCGCTTGAGAAATACGAGGATATAGTTGCGAAGAACGTCTACCAGAACGTCTTCGACCGCCATCTCAAACCGGTATTTATCGGATAGGAAAAATTTATGGACGAGTACAAGGATTCATTCAAGAAGAACGCGGATCAGCATTCCGACGGAGCATCGCATCCGCCGGTAGGCAACTATATCACGAAGATCGTGCTGATAATTGCGATATTCGCAGTCGTTGAATGCATAATCTTTGCGTTCGTATTCTACAAGCTCTTCTCCAAGCCTTTTGATGCCATGGGCAAGATCATGAGTCCGAAGGTCGACATCACCCAGACATTCATCGGTTACACCGAGCAGCAGAAGAAGGTCCAGCACCTTACGCTCCTGAAGACGACGAGGAACGAGACTGACAGGCGCGAATACAAGTTTTCCCATCCGTGGCTGATGAACGGAAAGACCTTGAGCAGTGCGATCATCGAGGTCAGGGCTCCTGTTACATATAACTATTTCGTGGACATGAAGGGGAATTGGAAGATCTCATGCGAAGGGGACATGCTGACGGTCGTGGCGCCCAAGCTCAAGGTCGAGGAACCTGCGGTGGATCTCAGCAGGATGGAGACAATCATTGACAGCGGAAAACTGATCTTCGGGGAGAAGGACAAGCTCGAGGAGCTCAGGAAACAGTTCTATCCCGACATGATGAAAAAGTCGTTAAGCCCCGAATACCTCGAGATGATCCGCGAGGACGCCAGGCGCAGCCTTGCGGAATTCGCAAATGGATGGATCACCGCGGAACTGATAAAGAAATATCCAGTCAAATATATTTCCGTGAAATTCGAGGACGAGGAGCAGTTTCCGAAACTCAACTATTCTGTAAGCAGATATTGATTTATATCCCAGGGGAGGGGAGAGCATGAAGAAGGCACTCTTATTGTTTATTTGCGCATTTCTCGCCATAGATGTTTTTTCCGGAGATGAACTTTCCCAGGTCATAAGTTTGAAGGATGGAAGCGACCTCCACGGCGAAGCCATATCCGGCGGGCTCAAAGATGGGATAACATGGAGATACGGGAAGGAGCCCGAAGCGAAGGCGATTTTTCCTGCAGGATTGATAAATGAGATAATGATGAACAAGCTCAGCTCCGCAGGTCTCGATACCGGATCGATATTTCTTGCAAATGGTGACGAACTCAAGGGTGAGGTAGTGTCTCTTGACTCTGAGACCCTGTCATTCAGGACGCCATATGCGGGTGTAATCAAGATCCCTGTCGCATCAATCGAGACGATTTTTCCGTCCAGGTACTGGGACGAGGCATATAGGGGGCCTGACACCTCCAACAAGTGGAGCAGGATCGGGAAAGCCGTTGTTAAGGACAAGAATTCAATGGTATTGTCGAACAATGGCAAGACCGGATGCTACGTGATCCTTCCGGAAATGGTCAGGTTGGATTTCACTGTTGACGGAGATGCATCGCTGGCCTGGGAGATGTGGCTGCAGATTGGCGAGGACAGGAAGCGGGGAAGCTATCTGGTGATGAGGGTCGACAAGGACAAGCTTTCACTGTTCAGGAGGAACGAGAATAAGCAGGAGGAGAAGATCACTGAGGTCAGCAGCAAGGTGCTTAACGAGCTGGGTGACAGGAAGTTCTCCATCACCGCGGACAGGATCAGGATGATCTACAAGATCAGGCTCAACGGAGAAGAACTTCTCAACCTGTCGGATCCCCGGGAGGAATTCTTCAAGAAGCGGGACGGAAAGGAGGGTGTGACAGTCACCACTACCGCCAGTGAACCATTCTATTTCAAGAACAACTCCGATCTTACTATCAAGATAAAGGACGTTGTGATATCCAGGGATGGGACCGAGGCTATCCGTAAGAAGTTTGCTGAGGAGAAATACAGCAAGTCCGACGTCATGGTCTCCGGTAGGGTGGTCTCGGAATGCAGGATTACAGGAGTCGCGGATGGGAAATTTTCCTACCAGACCCGTTCGCAGATGCTCGACATACCGCTGAAAGATGTCGGAGCCTTCAAGATTGCAGGCAAAAAGATCGAAACTGCAGCGGAACAGTCAGTTGATATTGTCAAAGTCTACTTCACAGCGGAAGAGCATATTACCATCCGTCTCGATCGTCTGGTTGACGGAAAGGTCATGGGCAGGATGGTCTGTGGGGCAAATGTATCGATTCCATTCCAGCAGGTGGGAAGGCTCGTGTTCGCTCCTGATCAGGAATTGAAGGAACCATCTGAGACAGCCAACAGGCTCTACTTCGACAACGGCGACGTCCTCTACGGTAATCTGGTCTCCATCGATCCTGGAAAATCCTTGTCATGGAAGCTTGAAACCGACATTCCTCCTTTGAAGTTCCCTGTTTCATCCGCGAAGGAGGCGATATTCCGTGGAAAACCGATGAAGCTGGAGAAGGATCAGGCCAAGGTGAAGCTCATGAACGGTGACGTGGTACGCGGTCAGATCATGGGATTGGACGAGAAGAAGCTGATGATGAAGACCCCGTATGATGAAAAGCTCGGAATATCCAGGGAAGCGCTCGACAAGGTGCTGTTCTCGGAATCCGCGAACGAATGGAACAGCGATTACGCGAAATGGTCCCTGGAAGCCGGAGCGGAAATGAAGAATGAGAGGATACTTGTCAAGCCCGGAGATAAGCCCCAGGCGAAATGCGAGATCCAGGATACCCCTGAAAAGCTCCGCATAGAGTTCGACATGATATTCAGCGAGCAGATGAGGTTCATGATATATTCCAAGTCATCGGATTTCCTCAATTATGACGTCTTTCTTTGTGCGGGGCGCGAGAGGGATCCTCTGAGCGTCGGACAGGGCGTGATGTATGGTGCCGGAACAAGGTACAGATACAAGGAAGCGCACGTCAAACTGATCCTCGACAAGGATTGCAAGTTCTCAAGCCTGAACCTGAACAGCGAAACCTTGCTTGCGGCAAAAAGCAACATGTGGTTCGCCTACATCGAAAGGGCGAAGAACATCAACCTGCTCGTGAAAGGTGCCACGGCCGAGATAAAGAACTTCACGGTAAAAAAGGCGGATGGTTCAGCGCTTACTACTTCCGATGAGGATATAGCCTCTCTCAAGAATGAGGACAAGCTCGCCGGAAAGGTGAAGGACATTGCCGGCAATGTTGTCAAGTTCGACGTAAAGGATGCCGGGCAGATCGACATACCCACCGAGAGGATCTGTGTGCTGAACTTTTCTGACAAGGATACCAGGAAGTCAGTTCCGGGCAGGAGCAGCGTGACAGTCTGCTTCAACGGCTACGAAGAAAGGACCACATTCGATCTTGCGGAATTTTCTCCGGAAAAAAAGATGATATCCGGGGACGGGGCCGTTTATGACAAGATCTCCATTCCCATGTCGGCAGTCGACAAGATTATCTTCGGTGAGGAGCAGAATCAGTAGTGGGTTTACTCCCAGATGCTCTTGAAATTGAAATACGAGGTGTTCTTCTCGCCGGGTTTTGCGTTGGTGAAGTCGAAGAAGTCGGATGCGCCCGGGATCTCCGGGATACAGATAACAAGGTCGGAATAGACACAGGAGAGACCGGTCAGTTCATCCTTCTTCAAGGTCAGTCTGTTTCCGCGCGAATCCCGCAGTTCGCCACTCGCCGGAATCCCTGCACGGGTGATCATCAAAGGAAGGCGTCCGTAACGGTAAACCTCCACCTGGACTTCGGATTTCGCAATCATCACCTCGATCTCACGCTCCTCAAGTTCTGGCCAGGCCTGAGCCTTTGAGAAACCAAGTCTGCGAAGTTCGCAGGCCGCCAAAGAATTGCAGACGGGCAGGGGATAGGATGAAGCAAGCTTCAGGTCCTTCATATCACTTAGCAGGCCGAGTTGGAAGAGCGAGGTCAGCCTGAACCTGCGGGCGCCCTTTGAGTAAAGCACATTGATCTGAGCCTTGAGCTCAGGAATCTTCGGTTCCGGACAGAAGTGCGGCAGGATGATTTCAATTGCAGTGGACGGTGGAACCTTTGAAAAGGAAATATTATATGGAAAAGCTGAAACTTCAGAAGAGGCAGGTGAATCTGCCTCTTCCACACTGCCATATGCGGTTGTCTTTTCCCTGGTAAATGATGATGCCTTAAATGAACCATAGAACTGAAGGAACTTATCGAGTTGGATTTTTGCGAGTTCCGCAGACTTGTCCTTAGATACATTCTCCTCGGCCCATTTCCAGAATTCACGCCTTACATCCTTCAGCACGCTGAGGGGGATGAAATATTCTCCGTCAATCTCGGCATTTATCTCGCCCGGTGCCAGGATCTCGGAACTTGCCGCAGCAAATTCGCTTTTTATCTTTTCCTCGCCCAAGGGATGCTTCTGTGCTTTTGCAAGTTCGATTGCCTTGTTCCATTTGAGGACAGTGCTGCCATCCTTGACTTCGATTTTGAATCCCTTTGCGGAAACTGACACCTTGAAATCGATTTTTTTCTTCATTGCAAGAGGGAGCCTTGATATCCTGCCGGTCATCTCATCAATGCTTTCGCCAATCTTGTAGACGAATCCGTCAGGCAGGATCTCCCTGTCCCTGGTCGTTATGAAACAGGTCTCACCCTTGTGCCCTTCGGTGATGTTCCTGCCGTTTACTGTCATTTCGGTGATCGTCAGTGCGGTACCTTTCTTGCCGGACTTCGACTGAATGCGGATTCGATCGCCAAGGTGCAATTTTCGTGAAAGCAAAACGGAGAAACCGCCGTCTGCGATCTTCGCAACTTTTCCGCAGAGGGTTCCGGAGACTCCGCTCGAGTCGGGGCGGATGACATTTGCGAAAGTCGCATCAGAAGTGAATCCCGGGAAGAATTCGCGTCCGTAGGAAAGTCCCAGGAGTTCCATGGCTTCCTGGAGTGTGGACTTCTCGCGTTCCGGATTGGCATCGAGCATGAGCCGGTATGCGGAGACGACATTCTTTACGTAATCTTGTTTTCTGAGACGGCCTTCAATCTTCAGCGATGAAACCCCTATCCTCTTTAGTTCAGGAATGAGTTCGAGGGAACAGAGGTCGCGTGTAGAGAAATAGTAGCCTTCGTTTGGTCCGCTGAAATAATTGTACCTGCATGGCTGCTTGCATTTGCCGCGGTTTCCGCTGAATCCGCCGTGGAACGATGAGAAGAGGCATTTGCCTGAGAGGGAGCAGCAGAGTGCACCGTGTATGAAGAGCTCGATCTCAACAGGCGATGCCGTTTTAATCTTTCTTATCTCTTCGATTGTGACCTGGCGTTCGAGGATGACTCGCTTGATTCCCAGTTCCGAGGCGATCTTCATGCCTTCGCTATTATGGAATCCCATCTGCGTAGAGGCGTGGACGGTGAGTGATGGAAAGTATTCCCTAATTATATGGAGTACACCGAGATCCTGGATTATGACGGCGTCCGGCTTGAGCGCTGCGAGTTCGGAAAGCATTTCGGCGGCTGATATTATTTCGGACTCCTTGATGAGGGTGTTGAATGTGACATAGACCTTTTTTCCGTTCGAATGGGCGTAGGTGATGAGCTTCGCCATTTCCTCGGGGGAGAAATTTTCCGTCCGTTCACGTGCGTTGAACTTCTTGAGACCACCGTAGACGGCGTCGGCACCGGCGTCGAAGGCGGTGAGCGCCGAGACCATGTTGCCGGCCGGCGCGAGGAGTTCAGGTTTTGAAGAGATGTGAATCATAATTATTAACCACAGATTACACAGAATACACAGAAAATGAATTAAAATATAAACCATGAATTACGTAAAACATTTGAAAATAAGGATTTTGTATTAATAAAAGTTCTGTGTGGTCTGTGTGTTCTGTGGTTTAGGCGATTCGATTTGAAGATGCCTTGCAAAACGGAGATAAATGGGTATTTTGAGAATATGATATTCTGAAACAGCAACGGGAGTTGATAAGGATGTCGACAATTACATTTGAATGTCCGGGCTGTCATGCCAAACTTGTGGCGGACAACAGCCTATGCGGAAGCATAATTAGCTGCAAGGATTGCGGCAACAGCGTAGTCATCCCCATCCCTGGCCTCAGCGAAGGCCTGGAGGTTGGCGGATTCCTCCTGAAGAGCAAGCTCGGGGTCGGTGGCATGGGCGAAGTCTGGCTTGCCTATCATTCGGCCATGGACAGGCATGTGGCCCTGAAGATCCTTTCGCCGAAGTTCACATCCAACAAGATGTTCCTCGACCGTTTCATGAAGGAGGCGAAGAACTCGGGGAAACTTTTCCATCCAAACATCGTCACCGCCTATCATGCCGGAGTGGAAGGGGGGATCTACTACCTTGCAATATCATATGTCGACGGCAAGAATCTCAGGGAGAGGATTGATGCCGGCGAGATCATAAATGAAAGGGATGCCCTGCTGATCACAAAGGCGCTTGCCGAAGCGCTTGACTATGCCTGGAATGAGTTCAAGATAGTGCACAGGGACATCAAGCCTGCCAACATAATCATCGACAAGAAGGGGAATGCAAAACTCCTTGATTTGGGGATATCGAAGAGCCTTGACGAGGACAGCGGACTTACGATGACCGGTACCTTCGTGGGAACTCCGTTCTACATGAGTCCGGAACAGGCGCTCGGTGACAAGAACATAGATTTCCGTGCCGACATATATTCACTTGGAGCGACGCTTTACCATATGGTCACCGGTACTGTGCCGTTCGATGCAAGCACGGCGATGGCGATAATCTCTAAGCATCTGAAGGATCCTCTTCCTCCCGCCAATGAAAGGAATCCCGCTCTGTCGAAAGCGTGCTGCACCCTGCTGGAGATCATGATGGCGAAGAAACGCGAGGACCGCCAGCAGAGCTGGGCTGAAGTGAAGGAGGATGTGGAACTTGTCCTCAAAGGCCAGAATCCAAAGACCGTGCCTCCGAAGCCTGAAAGCGGCCAGGTCTACATAGCTTCTGATGCTGATGATGCCAGCAAGCCAACGATGATGGCGGTTGCGCCGGCGCAGAATCCGGTAATCGGTGATGGAGACAAGGCAGTTGTCCAGGGAGCACTCAAGGAAAAGGCGCTTTCGACGGAACAGGCCGGATCCCTGTCATCAGCTCCCGAACAGCCTTCGAAATCCAAGACGTCGCTGAAGATCGTTGTTGTCCTGCTGATGTTCATCCTGCTGATGTTCATGGTGATTGCTGTTACCGCAGTGGTTCTCGTCAAAAAATACTACTCCTCTAAGAAAGGCGTCAAACCCACCACTACCGAACAGGTCGGTGTGCGCGGTCCGGATGAGCCTTCAGACAAGGAGCTTCAGGATTTTCTTGCCCAGGAAGCCAGGAAGAAACAGGAACAGAAATCATCTTCAGGAGATACGAAGACAACGCAGGAGCCGGCCAAGAAGGACAGCGACAGCAAACAGGGCACCAATTTAAGGTGGTAGTAAAGGTTTGCTGAACAAATTTTGGCCTGAAACTTGCTATTTCTGTTTCGGATAGTATTTTTTGCGGCTTTTAATTCCTTTGTTTCAGTCTAAGGTACAACCCGATCAGGTTTAAGCGCTATCACAATGGGGCAGCTCAAAAAATTGACAAATGGCGCGCAAAAGTAATTTATGGAGAGATGGCGAGGAAAAATCCCGAGCGCATACCCAAAGCGGTATGCGCGAGTGGATGTTGACGAAGCCAGAATCCATAAGTATCTTTTGCCCTGTGGGTTGCGGTTCTTTTTGGCTCAAAGAAGAATGTTCCTTCTTCGGCGTACCGCCTTGGGTACGCCTCAGTCAGAAATTCTTTTTGAGCTTTCAAAAATATCCCGCAACGCGCCAATTGTGAATTTTTAGAGGTGCCCTATGAAAAGTTATAGGAAAGAACTTGTTTTCAATGTGCCCGTGAGGAGGGCTTTCATCAATATCACCGGGCAGCTCGAGGATGCGCTTGAGGAGTCAGGGGTCAAGGAGGGCCTTCTCCTATGCAATGCGATGCACATAACGGCATCGGTGTTCATAAATGACAATGAATCCGGGTTGCACCAGGACTATGACAGATGGTTGGAAAAGCTGGCCCCGCACGAGCCGGTCAGCGCCTATCTGCACAACAGGACCGGCGAGGACAACGGAGATGCTCATCTGAAGCGCCAGATCATGGGGCGGGAGGTTGTGATAGCGATAACGAAGGGGCGTCTTGATTTCGGTCCCTGGGAGCAGGTGTTCTACGGTGAGTTCGACGGACGCAGGCCCAAAAGGGTGCTGGTGAAGATAATTGGGGAATAGATAAATGCAGGATCCAGGATGCTGGATGCTGTTAAGAAGTAGTAATTGTCCTGAAGGGGGTTTTAAATAGCAATGCGTTTCCAATGTCCATTTTGTTCATTCATGCTGAAGGACATTCCTACCTCCCATCTGGGGGAGAAGGTGACCTGTCCCAACTGCAAGCACCAGACGTTTATTCCAACTGATCCTCTGGCGCCAGGCAGGATCATAGGGGACTTCCTGATCAAGGAGAAGATAGGTGAAGGTTCCATAGGTTCGGTTTTCTTTGCCCAGCAGATGTCACTTGACAGGAACGTGGCGCTCAAGATACTTTCCAAGAAGTATACGAATGCCAAGGGCATGGCCTCATTCCTTGCAGAAGCCAGGGCGGCCGCCAAGCTCAGCCATCCGAACCTGGTGCAGGCCCTCAGCGTTGGCGAGGAGGAGGACGGCACTTGCTACATGGCGATGACATATGTCCGGGGCGAGACGGTCAAGACCAAGATAAAGCGTGAGAAGAAGATCGCGGTTGACGAGTCCCTTCATATAATCCAGCAGGTTGCCGAGGCCCTGCATTATGCCTGGGACGACTCCAAGCTCATCCATCGGGATGTCAAACCTGAGAACATTATGATCGACGAGGACGGAGTCGCCAAGCTTACCGACCTTGGTCTTGCTATGCATCAGGCGGACTGGTACAAGGGCATGGAGATATCCGGCAGTCCGTCATACATGAGTCCGGAGCAGTTCATAGGCGACAAGCTTGACACCAGGAGCGACATCTACAGTCTCGGCATAAGCCTCTACCAGATGCTTACCGGCAAGCTTCCGTTCGACGCCAGCACGCTCAATTCTATGGCGAAGCAGCATTTCTACCAGAAGCCGACCCCGCTCAACAAGATAGATCCTTTCATCCCGGTGAAGGTTGCAACGCTTGTCAAGAAGATGATAGAGAAGCATCCCGACAACCGTTACCAGAACATGGATGAGCTTCTGAAGAGCATTTGGGAGGTCCGTCAGACGACGGCTCCGAGCAAGGATCTGGTGCCAGATGTCCACACCGTGTCGATAAAGAGGCTTGACTATTCGCTCCAGACCGAGAGCAAGGAGAAGAAGCAGCAGCTCAAGCTTGAGGAGGTGGAGCATAAGAAGAAGTCCGAGGTGATGGTTTCCATACTGGCGTATTCCATCCCGGTGATACTCATCATAGCAATAATAATCTCAGGGATCAAATACAACAGTTCAAAGGCCCTCCGCGAGAAGACGAAGCTTGTCGATGATTTTGATGCAGTGATGAAGTCCAGTTCCAGCTATTCCCTGGATGATCTCGACAAGAAATGCGACGAGATAATCGCCTATCTGGGGACGCCGAAGGGAGACACAGAGAAGATCCTGAATTTGAGAATGGAGTGCCATAAGCTGACCGTGAAGAACATGGAGCTTGTCCGTGACAGCAAACGGTTCATGGTCGCCTCACAGGGCTCCATGAAGGAAAAGGACAAGATACAGAAGAAGATCGAGGAACTCACCAAGGAAAGGGATGGACTCAAGACCGAGCTTACCAAGAAGACAGATGAGCTTAAGTCGAAGGATGCCATGATCAGCAAGGTTGGCGATACGGCATCGATACTCAGGGAGAGGAACAAATACAGGAAGGACTACGAGGATCTCAAGGCTGTCGCAGAAAAGCTTGCCCAGACATATGAAAATTCCTGGAAGGATGATATAAGGCTGAAGCTCTTTTCAATGGTCTCCCAGGCGCGTTTTTCCGAGGCAATTGAGATGATGCACAGGCTTTCCGCAACAAAGCCCGAGAACTATATACCCTGGTTCACTGTGAAGATAGCAAGGCTTGAACTGATGGACAAGGCATATCCGGTGCTGACCGCCAGCGGAACCAAATATGCGGGAACACAACTCGACGAGGGAAAACTTTTGAAAATAACCAACGGTGAAGTCGAACTGCAGGACCAGAACAACAACCTTGTTGTCAAGAGATGGAATGTGCTGTCGATAAACAGCCTCTGCACCCTGGCCATGAACGAGCTCAAGGATGTCGATGAGAACTTCTTCAAGGCCGACATCGCGCTGCTTGCCGGAAGGCCGGGCGAAGCAAGGAAGATACAGATGGATGATCCGGAAATAAGCGCGATCTGCAGCGCCGTCTATAAGAACACTCTCGACAACATCAGATTTCTCGCTCCGAGCGACAAGAAGAAGGCTGTCGCAAAGGCGCAGCTGTTCTACAAGGAATTCTCGACAGTTCCAGGATTCGAGAAATGCAAGGATGAGCTCGAGAACATACTCGGCAAGGATTTCCTGCTTGAGGATGACACGAAGAAGATCTCCACTTCAAACATCCAGCAGCCACAGCCTGCAGCTCCGGCACAGTAAAGTCATTGCTGCACGGTCGAATTTTCCTCTTTCTTAAACTTCTCAAGCAGCCATATCTTCGCGGCCTCGATCGCGGTGTCTTTTCCCGCCTTGAGATCGAGCAGAAGCGGTGATACGGGGAAATCCGGGGTGACACCGATCTTTTCAATGGCCTTTCCGTTTGCTCTGGTGAAGTCACCTGTCACCGTCTGCAACCGGTAACCCATGCTCAGTTCCATGAACATCGAAGGAAGGCATGCTCCGGATGTGACTTCCCCGAAGAGACTGGCTCTTCCCGAATCCTGCAGTCCGGCTGAGAATATCTCGGCGACGCTGGCCGTTCCGCCGTCGATAAGTACGGCTATCGGTCCTTTGAATGCCTCCTCCTGCGGATTCGATTTGATCTTCAGGTTCGCGGTACGTGTCTTCATGCTGCCAAAGAAAATCTCCTTGTCGGACAGCCAGCCCCCCATGGCATTTGGAAAGAGTATTATCCCTCCGGGATTGTTCCTCATGTCGATTATCAAACCCTTCTGTGTCCTCAGATCCGGAAGGATCCCTTGGAACAGGAGGATCTGATCCGAGAAACAGGGAGAGAGATGTACGTAAGCGATGGATTCGCCAAGTTTCCTGTATTCGAAGCAGACAGCAGATGCCGGTATGACACCCAGCTGATACCATTTTGATCCAGTCGGCTTCCGTTTCAAAGTGACTTTGGAAATCACATTGTCGGAATTGACATATTCCAGGGCCAGTTCAGTCCCAGGTTTTCCGAGGAGCATCGACTGGGCGATGAAATTGATAGGGAGATCCGTCTCCTGCGAGGGATCAAGCATGATGCCATTTATGCTCGTGATCATATCGCCTGTCTTTATACCAGCCCCTTCACCGGCTGAACCGGGTTTTACCTCCAGCACCCTGATCTGCTTTTCAGCGAGGCATAGCCTGAGTCCGACATCGCCAGGCTGCCTTTTCTCCTCGTCGGAAAGTTTGTCTGCATCGGAAGTTTCCTTTGCGATCATGGATCTCGCCCTTATCTCTATCCTGTTGGGCGGAGACAGCACATGCATATGGCTCTGTCCGAGCTTTTTCACCATGCCGTTTAATATCTCCACGAGCTGTTCCTGGTTGGAACATCCATCGAGCATCTCCATATGCTCCTTATAGACGAGATCCCAGTCCACATTATTCATTTTCTCGTCATAATGCTTTTCCTTGACGGTGGTCCAGACCTCCTTGAGGATCTTCTCCGAATTCTCCCTGGATACCTTGGGGGATTCCAGCTTTTTCAGGACAGGAGTTTGTACAGCTGAAGGTTTATCTTCACAAGGAGCAGGGATTATCAGGGAGACCGCAAACAGGAGGACTGCTGCGAACTTCGCAACAGGATAGGGAGTTTTTCCGATATGTTCGATCATGATCACTTGGCTTCTGTCGCAGGTGCAGGGGCTGTCAATGATCCCGGCATCTTGAACTCGCTGTCCTCTATCTTCACATCAATATCAAATTTCTCCACGGTCTGAACCATCTTCAGCCCGGCAGCTTCCATGGTTACCTTCGCCGGCAGCAATATGCCGTCGAAAGACTTGTAGTCCTCCATGATGGTCACTCCTGGCATTTCGCCCTGCTCTCCTACGAGCGTCATCTCAGTCTTTCTCGTCAGGAAAGTCTTTTTGTCAACGTAGCATTTCATAGGATCACGGTTGAATTCCTTCTTCGGAGTCATGATGAGCTGGTAGCATTCGACACCCTCCACGACGGTATCCTCTCCAAGTTCAGCCTTGGCAAATATGTCCTTGAATTCATTCCTGATGCTCGATATTGCCGTACTGAACTTGAGGAAGTCGAGTTCCTTGTCCTTGATGAGCCTCTTTCCGGCAAGTGAAGATATTTCCCAGCCATTCTTCCCGTCGAAAACCTGGATGACCTTCAGCACTCCGGGCAGTTCAGTCGTGGTTATCTGCTGATCAGGCTCCCTGAATTTCTGGGTCACCGACATCTTTATCCTCTGCATAGGAATGGTTACGTTGACTTTCATCAGGCTGGTCTTGACATTCTTCGCCTTGCCTTCAGGATCATGCGCCTTCTGCATCTTGTCAACGATCTCATCCGCAGTGATCGCCATTGCCGATACACATGCTGAAAAAGCGAGGATACCGAATATCATCCTGAAGGATCTTTTCATGAGTTGGCCTTTCTGTATTGTTAGAAAATCAACCTTGTTCGGATTGGCATATTTTAACCCAATTAAGGTATTATTCCAGTCCCAGAAGTCGTTCCGCATTCCTACGGAATATGAGCTCCTTCTCTTCAGAGGATAAGGGGAGCGAGTTTATTGAAATGACATCTTCCTTCTGTTCGCGCCATGGGCTGTCTGTCCCGAAAAGGACCTTGTCCGCGCCATGGCGCCTGATCAGTTCCGCGAGTTTTGCATCACCGACATATCCACAGGTGAATGAGGTGTCAAGATAGACATCAAGTCCTATCAACTCCCTTTCGACCGCGTCCCACATCCTCCATGAGCCGAAATGGGCAAGGACCATCCTGAACTCGGGAAAACGCCTGTGAAGTTCTGCGAACTTCGCAGGACTGGACCTGTATGGAGCTTTGAAGGCGAGATCCTCCCCGGCATGGAAGACGACAAATATGGAATGTGTGATGCATGCCTCCCATAATGGATTCAGAGATTCATCGTCCGGTGAAAACTCCTGGTATTCCGGATGCATCTTCACTCCGCGAAGTCCCATGGATTTTACCTGGGAGATCACTGATGGTAGATCGTTCGAAAGCGGATGGACGGCCCCCAGGCAGAAGACCGGACGCCTGTTGTTCTTTTCAGCGTACCTGTTGATGCTTTCGACCTGGTCCGGAGACGTTGCGACAGGAAGATTCAAGGAAATATCTATTCCTGCTTTGCTCATGCTTTCCTCTAGGGAGGAACGGGTTCCTGCCGCGAAAGCCCTGATGCCGGTCCTCTGTTCAAGGGAAATTATCGCATCATGTGCTATCTTATCGGGAAAATAGTGGGTATGGAAGTCGATGATCATTTTTGATTTGAGATTTTTATTTTTCGATTTTATAACTAACAGGGCATAGGGGGAATTTCAAACTGCGATGAAGAAACTTCTCAAGATATTCCTTTTGCTTGCGGCGATATTCCTTGTCTTCATGATTATCCTGCTGGGCTTCCTATGGTGGTTCGGTTCCTCCCTGATAAGCAAAAAACCCTATGAGACGGTGTTCAAGCTTCCTGATCTGGCGGCACAGATCAGCGTTGAAATGAAATTGAATTTTCAGGACAAACTGATCGCTGCCCTGGCAGAAGAAAAGAAAAAAGAGTCCTACGGAAAGGATGAAACAATAGAACTGACGGAAGAAGAGGTGAATGCGCTCATAATATATGGTCTTGAGAACCAAAAGAAGATGCTTGCCGAGGATGAAAGGCAGCTCAGGGATGCCTACTTTAAAAATGGGATTTTCACTGTTATGCTGTCCAAGGAACTGGGTTTCGGCACTCCTTTTGGCAGATATATCAACATTACCATCTCCTTTGTGCCAGGAATCAAGGATCGGCATCTCTATGTGCTGCCAAAGTCATTTTCCATGGGAAAACTGGGGATGCCAAAGGCTTTTGTACAGGGGAGAATGTCCAGTGATTGCGCGAATATTGAACAGACCCTATACGGGCAGATGATCCTCGACGTGGTAACCGAATTTACTGTCGAAGACGGCAAAGTCAGGATCGTCTACAATCCCGACAAGCTTTTCGAATTCATGATGGACAAGGGGATCCGGAAGACCGGAAATCTGTTGGGCGGCGGTCTGGGTGGAATGACTTTGCCGGCGGAAGAGTGAATCAGTAATCGGTCGTCGGCAGAATGAATTATTAATAATCTTCCTACTGACGACTGTCGACCGACGACTGTCGACTGTTTGACAGCATCTTTCCCATCGCCACGAACTGTTTGACTGTCAGTTCCTCGGCACGTGCATTGGGGTTGATACCGAGAGAGGAGTAAGCCTTTTCAATTGCTTCATTCCCGAATACCGCCACGACCTGCTTGAACATCTTCTTCCTGCGCTGTGAAAAGGCGGTGCGCACAAGGTTGAAGAGGACTGCCCTTTCCGCCATCGAAGGATATTCCTTTCTCCGGATGAATTTGACTATTGCCGAATCAACTTCGGGGGGAGGATAAAAGACCTGTGGGGATATGCCCCTGAGATATTCGACCTGGTACACCGATTGCACACGTACGGAGAGGGAACCGTAGTTCTTCGTTCCCGGACCTGCGGCAAGCCTGAGCCCCGTCTCCTTTTGCAGCATAAAGAGCATCTCATGCGGGGGAGTCTCGAGATCTATCATCCTTCCGATGAAAGGGCTTGTTATGGAGTAGGGGAGGTTGGCGACAATGCGGAATTCTCCCTGGGCGTGATAGGACAAGTTGAGCCTGCAGGCATCCCCGCGGACAAGCTTGAAGTTAGGATGCGTGATATTCTTCTCCAGATACTCGGAAAGGCGCTTGTCGATCTCTATGGCGGTAACCTTCGCACCGCCGTCCAGGAGTTTCCGTGTAAGTGCGCCGAGTCCCGGTCCGACCTCGATGATGTTGTCGTCTTTTGCAGGATTGGCTGTCCTGCAGATGAAGTCGAGGAGGTTCTCGTCGATCATGAAGTTCTGTCCGAAATGTTTTCCCGGCGTAACTTCAAACTGCTCGAGGATTTTTAGGATTTCACTCTTGTTCATAAAAAATCAATTGGGAACATGCCTTACGGCATTAACTACGAACTTATAAATAAGATTGAATATGTTTATAGTTAATCCGCCTAGGCGGATTAAGCTCGTAAGAGCTGTACTTTTAATGTCTATGCAATCCACAGGTTCCACCGGAGCAGCAGGATTTCCTGGCGGAGGGGCATGATTCAACCATATTGCAGGCGGACTTGGATGAACCGGACGAGACAGACGCTGAAAAGACCGAGAGCTTCCGTTCGACCTTGGAGTTGGAGCACTTCGGACAGTCAACCTTTTCCGAGGAAGACTTTACGAGCTTCTCGAACTCCTTCCCGCATTTCGGGCAGCTGTATTCATAGATGGGCATGGGATTTCCCTGTCAATTCACTGCAAACTTTATGGAGTTCAAAAGGACTATGCCGAAGACCATCGTGAAAAGTGCGACCGTCTCGACGATACCAAGAATCATCAGGTCGTTGGTAAAGCCTTTCTCAGTCTCGCCAAAGGCGTCGCATGAACCTGCAGCAGCTATTCCCTGGAACCAGGCGGATACACCCATCGCGATTCCGCCGATCATTCCAATCGCCAGGAAGGTAGGCCAATAGGCTGCTCCGCCTGCATCGACCTTGTTGTTTATCAGGATCATCAGTATTAGGCCGTAGATGGTCTGGGAGAGAGGAGCTCCGGCGAATACCGCCAGCTGGAAAGGAGCGATTCTCTTCTGGACGTAGCACTTCTTCCAGGCGCCAACGGCCGCGAGGCCTGCGGTGCCTGTGCCGAGTCCGGAGCCGACGGCGGAAAAGGCCACTGCACAGAATGCACCGGCCTTTCCCAGGGCTATCATCAGTTCATGATCCATGACTTAATTCCCGATATGTTTTTTAAATACAAAGCACGGAAACTGGAACAAAGTTCAAATATTCAATTGAAACACAATATTATAAACATTTGAATTTACCAATTTCACCATCCGATATTCGGATTTTGGAATTTCCTGTTTACTTAGCCACAGCTTCAGCTGCCGCCGCTGCGACGGGGGCTGCAACCTTGATCGTATTGAGCAGGACGATCGCAAACACCATTACGAAGAGGGAGACTGTCTCGATGATACCGAGGATCATCAGGTTGTTCGTGAATCCCTTGTTCGTCTCGCCGAACGCATCACAGCACTTCGCGGCGACAAGTCCCATGTAGAAGGACGAGAAACCGAGCCCGATCCCGCTCAGTATGCCGAGAGTCAGGCAGATGTGCCATTCCTGCGCCATTCCTGGCGTGAGGATCTTGGTGTTGATGAGGATCATCATTATCAGAGCGTAGATCATCTGAGAGAGAGGTGCTCCGGAGAAGACCGCCAGCTGGAACGGGGCAGGCTTGTCCTGGATATAGCATTTTTTCCAGGCGCCTACAGCAGCCGTGCCGGAGGCTGAGGTTCCAAGAGTTGAACCTATGGTTGTTATGAACACCGCGAGAAAAGCTCCCGCCTGTCCTACTGCGATTTTCGCGACATCTGTTTCCAGCATAAAATCCTCCTTAAATTATGTTTTATTTGGTTTCAATATCTGTTTTTTTAAATGGTTTATATAGGAAGCCGGACCAATGGAGTCCGAGCTGTCCTGAGAACTCAAGCGTATTCAACCTTATCCCGTGCACAAGGACTGCAAGTGCTCCGAGCATCATGTTAAGGGAATGTCCGAATATGATCGTGATCACGCCGATGATGAGGCCGAAGTAGGGGATGTGCATGAAGTTCTCGCCGATCTTGTTGAAGTTTTCTGCGACGTACAGGGCAGCGAGGCCTACGGCGAATAGACGTATGTATGAAAGCAGGTCGGTGAAGCTTGCTACTACCGCAAACGGGAATCCGCAGATGTCTCCGATGTCCTTGAAGTTTATCGCAAAGAGCATCATCACGAATCCTATGGAGTAGAGGTAATATGCCAGCTGCGGGAAGTCGCGTCCGGCGACAAGCGAGCTTGCCAGGAAGAAGTTGCCCCAGATGAACATTATCCAGCCTATCTGCCCGATCACCACCCTTATCTTGTTCGCACCGATGCATGCGAGCCAGGCATGGGCGATGGAGAGATGTAGCGCGGCGATGGCAAAGCAGATGAACCTTTTGTTCTCATCGCTCTGCATCCAGTCAGGCCCTTGGAGAAATTCGGGGAGGGCATGCCTTTCTATGCCGAAAATTGAGCCGGTCAGAAGACCCCATATGATAGTGCTTGAAGCAAGGACGGTCATGAGGCCGATAGGCAATTTTGCCTTTTCGGAGGGGAACTTGATTTTTGCCACGGCAAGCGCTATCAGCATAAGGAGTCCGTAGCCGGCGTCACCGATCAATATGCCGAAGAACAATGAGAAGAAGAACAGGAAGCATACGCTTATGTCGACCTCGTGGTAGCTCGGAGCTATTCCAATGAAGTCGAAGATCGGCTTGGATATCATGAATATTTTTGGAACCTTGATGAGGGTCGGGACCCTGTCGTCATGGTGAGGATCAGCGATGAGCAGTCCCCATCCGTGCTTATTCGCACCGGACCTGAGTTCGTCGACCAGATGGGTGGGCACGTATCCCTTGATATAGGAGATCTCTCCCGCTGATGCCATGCCATTGCGGTTGAGTATGAATTCGATCATTTCGATGTTGGTGAGCATTTCGGATTCAATCTTAGCCTTTTCGCAGCTGAGCGAATCAAGATCCTTGTTGTTCTGTTCGATGGCGGCATTGCAGTCGGCGATCTCATCGTCGATCTCGCGCAGAGTCTTGTCCATCGGCACATTCATTATAGGAAGTGCCTTGCTCATCACTTCAGTCCTGGAGACTGCGGCAAAATAGATCTTGCCCTTATCCTGTCCAACAATGTGTGCGACGACGTTCTCAGGAAGATTCTTCAGCACCTCCTTGTTGCCCGAACAGAGATAGACGTGTATTCCTTCCTCCTTCAGCTCGGAAATAAGGTTCGTTGAGAATTCACCCCAGGGGAGGATCTTTTCCCTGTCCTTGAGCAGGGAGTCCAGTTTATTCTCCAGATGCTCATTGTTCTCGTGCGCCTCGATGATCTTCCCCACCACTTCCTTGCCATTCATTTTGGAGAACTGTTCAGAAGGCGTTCCTTTCTTCTCAAGGACATATGCAAGGGCCCTCTTTGCGGATTCAAGCGCCCTTTCGGATTCGAAGAAGTCGTGCGAGTCGACCTTCGCGTCGAGTTCGACATGCATGACGCCGAGATTCCTGAGCTCGTCAAGGGCCTGTACCTTCATTGAGGAAAGGCAGATCAGGGAAATCTTTTTCATCGGAAGTATCATGCCGCCGTCTCCTGCATCTTTCTCTTTGCCATCTTTGAACGTCCGACCGCGGCCGTCTGCTGGTCGCCCATATATATCTGTATGACCCTTATGTTCTCCTTGCACTCCGGGATCTTGACCTTCTCGAAGAGGTTCACCCTCTGCGTGGTTATTCTCAGCTCGTTTCCGATCAGCTCATACTGCTTCCTTATTACTGTGTTCTCGGCCTTCAGGGAGTAAATGTTCCTGATGAATTCGACTGCGGTGTCTATCCAGAGCTCCTCCTTGAACAGGTCGTATTTCGCAACTGAGAATTTCACGGACTTGAATACCGGCACTTCGACGCCGGCAATGTTCTGCGACTCGGTGATCAGCTCTTCAGGCTTCACCATCGGGGTCAGATGCTCGATCGTGCCTTCCGGACTGAAAAGGATGATCCATGATTCCATGCACTCCTTGACGCCGGCCAGCTTCTGTTCGTTCTCCTCGAGCTTCTGCTGGCATTTCCTCATCTCGACCTGGAGCTGGATCTTCTTGAGCTGGAGCGTGGGCAGATAGCGCGAGAACTGCTTCAGCGAATCCCGCTGATACTTCAACTCGCTCTTTGTAAGTTTTATCTTTGCCATAACTCAACTAAGCTCCAAGTTCCAAGCTCCAAAATTTAAACAAACTTCAAATATCCAATACCCAATATATTTAATCATATGTCAGGCTCTTGCCTGACCTTGGAGTGCTGAAACGACAGATTCAGCCTTGTTTCCTGCGAAGCTCGCTTCGCAGAAGAAAAGCGGTATCTCCGTTCCACTCCGCTACGCGCACTCCAAATGATTCGCTTCGCTTCATCAAAAATAAACTCCAAATTCTCAAACAAAGTGCAATCTAAATTCTTTTTCCATGTTCCTGTTCCAAATTTGAAATTTGGATTTTGGAGCTTGGAATTTACGGCTCCTACTGTTTTTCCGGCCAGAATTCCTTGATTATGTCTGTCTTGACGCCGGTTTCGGTTTTGTCAAAGCATTCCGCCAATGTCTTCCATCCGAGTGTCAATCCTTCCTCGAGAGGGATGTTCACTGAAAGATCCATCATGCGCTTTTCGAATAGCACGCCGTATTTCAGGAGCTTCTCGTCCCATGAGCTCATCTTGAATCCCATGGACTGCTTCTCGCGCGTCTCGCGGTAGTCGGCGTAGAGGCGGATCATCGTGTCCATTATGACTCGGTGATCCTTCCTGGTCTTGTCGTTGACAAGCTGCTTGAGTCGGCTGAGCGAACCGAACGGCTCGATCCTTCCCCTGCGGAGATAGAACTGGCCTTCGGTGATGTATCCGGTGTTGTCGGGGATGGGATGTGTGACGTCGTCGCCGGGCATCGTCGTGACCGCGAGGATGGTGATGGAACCGGCGCCTTCGAAGTCGACGGCCTTCTCATATCTTGAAGCGAGCTGGCTGTACAGGTCGCCGGGATAACCGCGGTTGGACGGTATCTGTTCCATGGTGATGGCGATTTCCTTCATCGCGTCGGAGAAGTTAGTCATGTCTGACAGCAGAACGAGCACCCTCTTGTGGTTCAAGGCGTAGCTTTCAGCGACCGCGAGCGCCATGTCCGGGACCAGCAGACATTCCACGACCGGGTCGGAAGCGGTATGCACGAACATGATCGAACGCGAAAGAGAGCCCTGTTCGTCAAGAGTGTTCCTGAAGAAGAGGTAGTCATCGTGCTTGAGCCCCATTCCGCCAAGGATGATTACGTCTACCTCGGCCTGCATTGCGATCCTCGCAAGGAGCTTGTTGTATGGTTCGCCGGCGACCGAGAAGATCGGGAGCTTCTGCGATTCGACCAGCGAGTTGAAGATGTCGATCATGGGGATACCGGTACGTATCATCCTGCGCGGGATGATTCGCTTGGCAGGATTTACTGAAGGTCCACCTATCTCGATGAGCTTGTCCTTGATGGACGGACGGTTATCGCGGGGAATTCCAGCTCCGTTGAACACTCGGCCGAGAAGGTCCTCTGAGGAGGAAACCTGCATCGGTTTTCCAAGGAAGCGGACTTCATCGTCGGTCGACACACCGCGGCTTCCGGCGAATACCTGCAGGAAGACCTTCTGGTTCTGCAGCCTGATGACCTGCGCCAGTGAGATGCCCCTTGAACTTGTCACCTCGGCAAGCTCGCCATTCATTATGTTTTCAGCTTCGACGGTGATGACGTTACCGGCGATCTGTATTATCCTATGGTAGACCTTACGCATTTCTGCTGCGCTCCTTCACTTTGGTATCGATTGAGCTTTCAATTTCCTTGAAGCCGTTTGAGTTCCAGTCCGTATAGTTCCAGTCGATGAAGAGCTGTCTCATCTCGTTGAAGTGGCGCCTGGCCTCGTCCTTGTTGTTGAACGGGAACTTGGTCTTGAGCACGGACAGTACCTTGCTGAAGACGTATTTCTGCCTTTCCTCGTTGCTTGCGCCGTCCACCTTGTCGAAAGTGTTCTGCTGGAGATACACGGCGTCGAGGAATTCGCTCTTCATGTAGATCTGGAAATCATCGATATGGGTTCCTTCCTCGCCTATGACCTTCATCATCTGGTTGACTTCGTTGCCGCGCCTCAGGATCTCGCGTGCAGCTTCAACCTGCTCGTCGTCGACTATACTGGCATAATGACTCCAGCTCTCGAGGGGATGTATCGCCGGGAAACGGCGTGCGTTTGCACGGTCACGGGAGAGACCGAGGAACGCGCCCACGACCTTCAGGGTAGCCTGTGTGACAGGTTCCTCGAAATTTCCTCCGGCGGGGCTTACCGCGCCGCCAATGGTCACTGAGCCGGTCTTTCCATTGTTCAGCTTTACAAGTCCTGCGCGCTCGTAGAAACCGGCGATGAGTGATTCGAGATATGCCGGGAATGCTTCTTCCCCTGGGATCTCCTCGAGACGGCCCGACATTTCGCGGAGGGCCTGCGCCCAGCGGGAAGTGGAGTCTGCGAGAAGGACGCAGTCGAGTCCCATCTGCCTGTAATATTCAGTGATCGTTATGGCGGTATATACCGAGGCTTCACGTGCCGCGACAGGCATTGAACTTGTGTTGCAGATGATGACAGAACGTTCCATCAGCGTGCGGCCTGTCTTAGGATCCTCCAGATGCGGGAATTCGCGGAGGATCTCGACGACTTCACCGGCGCGCTCTCCGCATGCCGCGACAACGACGACGTCAGCCTCGGCATAACGGCTCAGGGCGTGCTGGAGCACCGTCTTTCCTGCGCCGAATGGACCAGGTGTGCAGAACGTCCCGCCCTTGGATACCGGGAAGAACGTATCAATGATCCTCTGCTGGGTTATCAGCGGCTTCTCGGGGATCAGCTTCTCCTTATATGCAGCAATTGGAATTTTCACCGGCCATTTCTGGACCATGCTGACAGCTCTTTCCTCTCCGAGTTCATTCTTGACCTTTGCCACCGTATGTGAGATGCTATAGTTGCCAGAAGGAGAGATCTCGGTAACCTCCCAGATTCCCTTGAATCCGAACGGAAGCATGATGTAATGTTCGAAAATCCCTTCCGGGACGCTGCCTAGCTTGTCTCCGGCCGACAGCTTGTCGCCTTTCTTCACCGATGGAGAGAAGAGCCACGGCTTTACATAGTCAAGAGCCTGCATGTAGAGTCCACGCTTCAGGAAGAATCCGGATTTTTCAGCGAGCTTGTTGAGCGGGTTCTGCAGTCCGTCGTATACCTGTGTCAGAAGTCCTGGCCCCAGCTCAATGCTGAGGAGTTCGTTTGTGAATTCGACCAGATCGCCGATCTTCAGCCCGCGAGTATCCTCGTAGACCTGCAGGTCCGCGAACTGTCCGCGGACGCGGATGACTTCCGACTTGAGCCGGACGTCGCCGAGTATCGCATATGCGACCTCGTTCTGCATGACAGACGTGTCGAAGGCGACAGTCAGCATATTGCCATTTATTGCGGCAATCTTACCAATGTTCTTTTCAGGCATATTGAAAAATCTCCTAAGTTAGCCGGATACGGATGCGCCGGCCTTTTCCAGGTTTCCTATGATAGCGTCCAGGTTTTCAAATCCCTTCCGGGGTTCCCTGCCGATCCATTTTTCAAGAAGCATGAGCTTGATCCTGTAGATGCAGAGGATGTCGAAGTCAAAGTCATGCCCGAATTCGAAATTGTCGAGTGCGTTCCATCTGAGCGAGTCAAGAAGCTTCTCACGTTCGAGGGGATTTGCATTGGTCAGTATTTCCTCTATGCTGCGGTCGATGTCGGCCATGCCGTTCGCATAGTCCGCTTCCTCGAATTCACGTTCCAGACGCAGGGCCCTGAACTTTGCGAGCCTGTGCCTGAGCTCGGTCTCCCATTGGTACCACCTGTTCACCGCCGAAGACTTCCTGAAGGGAATTTCCTCTTCTGGGAACAGCTTTATCTGCTGGAGCTTCTCGGCAGTTCCTGCACCGAGCATCTGCGAACATGCTGAGATCAGATGTTCCGAAGTTATCGGTGGCTGCTCGCCTTTCCTCAGCAGCGGGAGTGAACTCAGAAGGTAGTAATACGCAAGGATCATTATTTCTTACCGTCCGGATTGATTACTGCTGCAAGGCGTGGTCCGACATAGGTGCAGATCATCTCGGAGATCGCCTCGTCGCTGAAGTCGAGGAACACTTCCGCTCCCTTGAAGGAGATCTTGAGTCCGGACGAGAAGTTCTGACCGATCTTGATCACCGGTGACTTCCTGAAGCTTGCTACGAGGCTCGATTTGAACAGTTTCTCCATTTCGTCCCTGTCCTTCTGGGAGAGTATGACCTCGAGGCTTATCTCGGAAGACGGGTTCTTGACGACATATGATCTGGTCATCTCAAGGATGATCTTGCCCATCAGGTCGGGGGTCATAGCTTCGGCAGTGGAATCCTTGACTACGCTCTTGAGCCTGTTGAGGAACTCGGCCTGCAGGGTGATCATGATGTCCCTGGCGGCCTGGCGGACGGCCGACTCGCCGCGCGACTTCACGGTGATGGAATCCTGCTCGGCCTTTTTTGCGATTTCCTCCGCCTTTGCCTTTGCATCGGCGATTATCTTTTCCGCTTCTGCCTTCGCATCGGCTATGATCTTATTTTTGGTTTCCTCGGCTTTCTTTACGCCTTCCTCGTTTATTTTTTCCAAAAGACTCTGTAGTTCTTCAGCCATGACGACATTCCCTTGTTAATGTATTGAAAGAAAGTTTGTTTTCCTTATGAATATATAAAAGGAGAAATCTACATTTAAAAGGGATTCTGTCAATGAGAAAAAACAAGAAACATGTGAGGGAATATGATATTGAAACAATGTTTGGAACTTGAGCAAGCTACCTGCGGTATTCGACAGTTCCGAAATAGAGGTTGATGACGCAGTCGGTATAAGGGCTGAGTTTCAGGTTCGGGACGCGGTGGTCCACATAGCCTTCGGACTTGTATACCACGTCGTAAGTTCCTGTTGCTATCCAGCCGGTATCGTATATTGTCAGGTTCACGTTGGGGGAGATCACGCTGAGGGGCTTGCTTCCGGGAGTATTGGAGCTTCCTGCTGCATAAAGTTCGATTGTGAATGCGGCCGGGGTGTTCTTGAGCTCTCCGACTATGCGGCTCTGCTTTTCCCACAAAGCCATGGAGCGTTTTATAAAGGCCGGAGATGTATGCTCCATCTCCTTGACTATCCTGTTGTGGTAGTCAGGAGCGAACAGCTTGGACTGCAGACCCGAGAATATCAGGCAGATACATGCTGAAAGTGCGATGATGTATGTTCTTTTCATCATGTAATAATATATTCCCTTCTCTTCGCATGTCCAGCATTTTTAGTGCCATTCCGGCTGGAACTCCGTTCTTGTTCCATTTATGATTGATAATACTGACAAATCATATTATTATTAACACTCCCGTGCAATATTACGATAACTGATTCGGTGGAGATCCTTGTCCACCCTGTTGACCAGGATTTTACATGTGCGGCAGCAAGATTAATATGGACGATGGCGAAGTCGGATGAGTTTGGTGAGAGAGAAGAGAATGAGCATTCAACGCGAAATCGTTACCCGGATGATCGGCGACCTGCCGAAAAGGTTCCCTGAGTGCGGTATCCTGCTTGCCGGAAGTGTTCAACGCGGAGAGGAACGGCCAGACTCGGATTTGGACCTGTTCGTAGTATTTCCCGGCGATGGGGCAGTACGGCTGGAACATGAAGAGAGCTGTGAAGGAATCAAGGTCGACCTCGCGGTATTGCCTGAGGACGCCTTCCAGCGTGAAGTGAAACAACACTGGTTCAGGTTCTGGATGTTTTCGCGCGCTGAAATCGTTCACGATCCTGCCGGGATCGCGAAACGCAGCCAAGATCTTGTACTGTCATACTTCAGAAGACATCCCAACATTGATCAGGCGTGGGAGGAACAACTGAAGAAGGTCAGGCATCATAAGAAAGACCGAAATTATTTGCCGGAGTATCCTACATGGGATGGTTTTGCAGAACGCATTGGGGAGATGCTTGGCGAATCTGGTCGTTGAGGCCATCGAGAATCAGTGGCCGACTATCTCGGACTTAGCATAGTTGACGTGTTTTGCTGCATCCAAACTGGTGCCATGCTGAACAAGTACTTGCATATAAGATAATTACTGGCATATTATTGGCGTATTTGTTGGTAAGCATACTGCTTGGGAGATTATTTTATGGGAAGAGTTCCACGTTGGAGGATGGGGCGCGGGATATATCATGTGTTGAACCGTGGCTTGAACAACAGCTGGATATTTGAAACTTGCGAGGACCGCAGCTATTTCGCCAGCCTCCTCTCCAGAGTCAAGGAAGGATGCCGGATAAACATATATCACTGGATTGTGATGAGCAACCATTTCCATCTCGCTGCAGAAGTTATGGAAACAGAAGAGATGTCGTACTATATTGGCAAGGTTTCCTCTCTCTACAGCCAGTACTGGCACAAGAGGCATGGAGGTGGACGAGGTCCGATATGGCAGGGAAGATACAGGAGCATAGCTGTTCAAAAACAGGATTATCTCATGAGACTGGGGCGTTACATCGAAAGAAATCCTCTTGCATCTAATATTGAAGACATAACTGCACCGGAAGAATATAAGTGGTCCAGTGCTGCCGCCTATGTGTCCGGAACCGAAGATCCGCTGGTTGAAATCGGACTGCACCCATATTGGAAATCCTTTGGACCTGACGAAAAATCCAGGAGGACTTTTTACAAGGATTATCTCGGAGAGAAGGACAACGAGGCCTGTGAACTTTTCGGTGTTGGCCACCCCAGCGTAGGAGATCGGAAGTTCATGGCAAACTTAAAGGTTTCTTCCGACAGACAATCTTTCAGAAACAGAGGAAGACCTAGGCAGAAATGCCAAGAATATAAATGTAACTAATTGTTATACAGGGATATATCTAGCATGGCACCGTTCTTTCAATACTAATATGGCAATTGTTGTTGAATTTAAAATTTGTAAAGAGTCAAAAACAATCAAATGGAGAGCTAGCTCATCAGGTAAAGTATTTTCTGAAAAAGAAAGTAGTTGGAACCCAATTACTTTCCCTTATCCTGATGAAAGTATGGCCATAGATGCAATTAAAAAACAATATAAATTGCACAATGGGAGACTTATTAATGTGTCTGGCATGAAAATCCCAAATCCTTTCGATGATGAAATCCCATCCGGATAATTTATGGATCATTTGAGTATTTTAAAATTATGCATCTTACATTCAAACGATAAACAATAGATCGGAACTTCTCTTTTAATTATCAACAAAAATATTACAATATGTATTTAAAACAAAATATAATTTCTGGCCTATCGCTTGTGTTTGTATTGCTATTCGCAGGTTGCTATAGGAAAATACCAAAGGAACTTGAACCATTTTCGGCATTGCCTGAAGATCAAATATTGATAACGGTTGAAAAATACAAGAACGATTTGCCTGAAATAAATGATGCTTATATAAAAAAGTATAAAAGCACTCTTTACTCAGATATTTTCTCCAGATATAATCTTTTCATGAGCTCTGATGAAACTCTTTCCAGGACATATAAAATTATCCTTGATCAATATAAAAATAGAAAAGGCAATGATTCTTTCTCAGGATGTGAATCCTCTGCATTGATGGCATTTATAAGAACTGATGATATGGAAGAGATAAAAAAGTTACCTAAACTGAAAGATCCCGAATGCGAGACTTTAAAAAATAAATTTATTAATTTGCCAAAAGAGGAAGTCCTGAAATGGTTATTAGAAAAGATATCTGAAGATAAATTACCAGAAAACTGGGGACTTGCGTCTAAATATTGTGAAATAGTTGAATCTGTAGCGATTAATCTTAAAAGATACGATATAGCCAAAAAGGCAAAAATTTGGGATTATAATAAAAAACCAGAAGGGATCAGAATTTATCCTGTCTCGGAAATAGCCTATTATGTAGATAAGCTTGATAAATACGATGAGCAGGATAAAAAAATAATCGTAGACTATTATTTGAATAATATTAAAGGCAAGAATGACATTGGGAAAGGATTTGAAAAAAGAATTAATATGATTATGCATGTGATAGATAGATTCGACATGCTAGAGGGGGGCGGGGACGCTCCGCAGAAATGAATGATGGAGAATAAGTAGCGCTCATTAGCGTCATGAATATCTTTTTTTCAGCTGAAATGCCTCCCTCGCTCGCGTTGTTCACTCGGTCGGGGGATCTCTCCTGCGGCATTCGCCTGCGGAGAGGAAAGACCTGTTGAGTGCGGCAGCCTTCGTCGGGAAAGTGCGTTTCGTTTTACCGCATAATCGGCGGGGATTATGCGACGCGGTCCGAGCACCTACGGTCTCGGACTTTCCCGGTCAGTTCACATAAAGCGTTATGTGATGCCGCATTAGAACCCGTCCCCTCCTCAATCCTCCCCTGTAGGTGTCCATGGAGTTCAGCAGCCTCAAAACGAGGATAAGCGCTGACGGTTTTTCGGTATTTGCCCGGACAGAGCTTGAGCTTTTGACTGAGCTGGAGCCGATTTTAGGGGATTTTTCCAATGTCAAGACAGATTCCCCCTGCGCCGGAATCCGCCAATGGCGGATAAGTCCGTCCCGTAATCATAGCTGTACGATTGTTATGCCGCCTTGGAAGACACCCTTGAAATCACCGGCAGATGCCTTCTTCCCTCGAAATACCTGCAGTCCATGTCGAACCCCGGTGTCTGGGATTTCGGTTGGAATGCCAGCACTGGACGCGGCGGCCCATTCGACCAGGAGCTCAGGGCAAGTGAATTGCAATACACCTCCCGTGGTGTCCTCGCGCCCAGCGTCTCATGCGGCCTGTGTTCATTGTACCAGGTCATATACAGCCCGACCTCGTATCGCATGCTGTCCAAGTCGAATGGAATCATGATTCTCCGTAGATGTTCGGTCTTCATGGATTTTATGAAGCGTTCGACGATGGCTATGCTACCATATTTCCCTACGGCGCCATATCTGGGTTTTATCTTTTTTCTTTTGCACCAGTTACGGTAGTTTTCGCAGTCGAACTGGCTTCCTTTGTCCGTAATGATGTATTTGGGCCTTTTCCCGGCTCTTCTTGCCGCTTTGTCCAGCATACTGGTGATTTCGCTTGACGCCGGATTCTTCTTGAAAACAGCGAATCCCACTGCCTTCCTTTGGAAGAAGAATTTTATCTGATAGCATAAGAAAAGAGAAGATAGTGATGGACTTAAATCCGATTTCTGTGGTTTCGATAGTTTGGAATTGCTCAATGCAGAGGACATTTTAATTTCAAACATTAACTGCTGGATTTCAATATGCAGATAAAAGTTTTAAAGAAGGACAACGGACGGCTCCTTGTGAACGGGGAGTTTGCCGGGCTATTGGAGTCGAATGGAATAGATTCGTTCGAGAAGCTCTGGGATATTGCGGGTGAGCCGGTCAAGAAGATACTCAAGGAGCGTGGAACTGACAAGGTCATTCTCAATTCAAAGGATGGGCCTGTCGAGGCATATATCAAGAGGTTCAGGCCTGGGAGCATAAAGGAGAAGCTGAAGAACATCGTCTCCTTCCGTCCGAACCGGTATCCGGGCGCTGTCAACGAGTGGAATGCAATAATCAAGTTCCATGAGAAAGGGTTGCCTACAATGCTGCCCGCAGCCTGCGGGATCAGCGGGAAGAACTCGTGCATACTCACAATCGGTATCAGGGATTACCGCAGGGCCTCGGAGATTTTTGCGGAATTCGCAGGAAATCAGAGGGGACGCCGGAGGAAGCTGATAGGACGGATCGCAGAATTGGCCGCCGGAATGCATTCCGCACGCATGGCCCACCAGGATTTCTACCTTGTGCATATGTTTGTAAAGGAGAATGAGGGAGACAAGGTCTATCTCATCGATCTGCAGAGGACTGTCTTTCCAGAGGACTTCTCGGAAAGATGGCGCATCAAGGATCTCGGCCAGCTCCTCTATTCAGCCCGGAAACTTGTTTCGGATACTGACATCCTGTATTTCTGGAAGACATACTGCGGGATCGCGGGGAAAAAGCTTTATGATGACAAGTCACTGATCAGGAAGATCCTTGCCAAGACCGCCTCGATAGCCAGGCACGCAGGGAAGAAGAATGGGTGATTGAATGAGGGGGCGATAAGAATTTACAATCGGATTATCGTAGCATACAAGCTTCAAGTAAAATGATCAGGAACATACCTTACGGCATTAACTACAAACTTATTCGGAATTCAAAGATTTGAATATGTTGGTAGTTAATCCGCCTAGGCGGATTAAGCCCGTGAGGGCTGTTGTTTTTTTCGTTTGAAATTTGGATTTTGGAATTTGGAGTTTGGTATTCAAATCACACTTGAAGAAGTTTCCTTGCCATATTATATTTCGTTTTAATCGTTTTGAATACCTTTTTGGAGGGGTCTGAGATGAGCCAACTTGTATGCCGCGGATGCGGCGGGGTAATGGACACCACGGGCATTGAGCCCTTTACCGTGTGCGAATGTTCCGACTGTGGAACAACGCTCACTATTCCCCTTGAAATGGACTACCTCAAGCTTGAGAAATTCCTGGGAAACAGGGGGATCTTCAAGGTCTACGAGGGATTCGATCAGGGTCAGAACCTCAACTCCGTGATATTCCTCCTGGAAAAGGAACACCCTGAATTCAAGAATTTTGCGAACCAGGTGAAGGAGGACGCTCTGGCGCTCTCCACCCTCAAGCATCCCAACATCTGTCCGATTCTCAACTTCGGCGAGATCAGCGGAAATCTTTTCGTGACAGAACCCAAGATGGACGGATATGCGCTTGCTGATTATTCTCCTGAAACCCAGGGACTGCTCGACGTTGAGAAGGTCGTTGATGTCCTGCAGGCCGCCGCTCTCGGTCTTGCAGTCGCCCATCACAAGGAATTCGTCCACCACGACATCAGTCCAGAAAACGTCCACATAGACGCCAGGGGCAATGTGAGGACAAAGAACTTCTTCATCTCGAGGTTCATTTACACCTATCTCCAGAACAAGGAGGAGATAGCATCATCGGTATCGCCTTATTTCATCAGTCCGGAAAAGGCAGAGAGCCGTGTCGAGGACAAACGCGGAGACATATTCAGCTTCGGCGTCCTGTTCTACTACATGCTCACCGGCAAATATCCGTTCTCAGGCAAGAGCGAGGTTGAGACAGTTTATTCAAGGATAAAGAAGAAGAAACCGGCTGACAAGTCGCAGGTATTCAGTGCCGAGAAGCCTTCGATACTTACTCCGGAGTCTGTCGACTACATCGCCCCGGCCGCACCCTCGAACTACCGCGAGGATGTTCCTGAGGACCTCAGCTCGCTTGTGATGGACATGCTTTCATACCATCCCGTCCAGAGACCGAAGTTCACCGAGATCCTCACTACCATCAACCTCTTCAAGGCAAAGGAGGAGAAGGAGAAGGTGGTCTCCAGTGCGCAGAAGGAGATGGTCAGGGAGACCGTTTCCACCAGGACCAGGGCGATCCCCGTCATGAAGAACCTTGCGGGTGACCTCGACAAGAACAAGCCAAAGAAGAAGTTCTTCAAATTGTAATGACTTCATGATCCTTCTTGATGAAAAGATCGACCTCAGGAAAAATTCGCTTCTTCTATTCAAGGACTTCAGGTTTTATTTCTATGCCGTGCTGATCACCGCCATTGCGGATCTCGTTTCAACGACAGCTTTCATGCTGTTCCTCGGGCCTGAGAAAGAGGTGAACTTCTATGTCAGGTATTTCTCCATACATTTCGGGATAGTCATAGGACCGATCATCGGGAAACTGCTGCAGCTTTTCGCGCTATGGGCGTTTACGGTGATTGTTCCGCGTTTCTGCAGGCACCTATGCATCCTGATAATATTCCTCAATACTCTTGCGTTCTTCGCAAACGCATATGTTGCGTGGAGGCACTGCCTTAAGTGATCTGCCCGTTGGTCAATTCCCAGGATAACCTTTAGAGATGCCGTTGGATGAAAATGCCCCCTTTCTGAATCGGATTTCATTCTGGCAGTTGTTCAGACTTCCAATGGCACGGGTTCTCTTGGAAATAATGCCGTTTTTTTTTGTAATATGCTGAAAAGATAATACAATATACCAATACTTACGGGTAATCTCATGGGTCAGGGGGGAGCCTATAGAAATGGCGGGGTGGATGAATCCGGTACTCCCAGTTGAAAATCTGCTGGTAATATTTGCCGGTGTTTTTGCGGCAGCCTCGTTCCTTTCCTGGAAATCCTCGACCAAGTGCAGTAAAGGCAGAAGGCTTCTCATACTTGCCCTTCGTCTCTCCGGTATTTCAATTCTCGCCATCATCGCATTCAATCCCGGAAGATGGATCAACAGCTCCGACGACAAGAAAAGCGGATGGCATGTTCTTCTTGACCGCAGCTCGAGCATGTCGGTTGCGGATGTCGCCGGCAAAACGAGATGGTCCGAAGGCGTCAGGCTTGCAGAAAAGATTAGATCAATCACTACCCGGCCCGGGGAACTCAAGGTAGTACCGTTTTCCAACGGCATTGAAGATGCCGCAGTTAATCTGGAACAGATGCGCCCGGACGGTATCAGGACCGACATCACTGGAGCCGGAGTCTCAATTCTCAACATGTCGCGGCTTGCCGGCAGCAGGAACAAAGGAGTCATAGTGCTCTCCGACGGCAGGCAGAACGCACCTTCGGCATTCTCCGACTTCATACTGAGGGCGCGGTCCCAGGAGGTTCCGTTCCATTCCCTCATGCTCGGAGGAGAGGTGCCTGAAAAGGACATTTCCATCACTGCCGGCAGGAAACAATACATGGGATTCCTCGGACACAAGGTCAGGCTTGCTGCGAATGTCGCAAACATGGGCTACGGAAAGATCACGGTTCCAGTCAGTCTCCTTGATTCCAGCGGCAGGAAGATCGCCGAAGAGAAGATCAGCCTTGAGGACGGTGAACGCAAATCAGTCAAATTCGAGATCACGGCTTCGGCCAGCGGCTACAGCGAATTCCGCTTCGAAGTGCCGTCGTTTGAAGATGAAAGAAGCAGGGGAAACAACGTTGCAGGGACGGGAGTAAATGTTCTCGACAAGAAGATACACGTGCTTTCGATCGAAGGACTGCCATGCTGGGACACGAAGTTCCTTGTCCAGCTCCTCCGCAGCCAGCCGTACATGGAAGTCACTTCGATATACAGGCTTTCCTCTAACAGGTTTTTCAAGGTGGACACCGATCCGTCCAAGGCAACGGAATCGGCTGAGTCCATATTCCCGGACAAGCCCGAGGACTTGGACGCATATGATGTCGTTATGTTCGGGAAAGGCGTGGAATATTTCCTTAACGAGGACCGGATAAGGCTGTTGAAGGATTTCCTGAAAGAGCGCGGGGCATGCGTCATTTTCTCCCGTGGCAGGCCATACAGCGGTTCATTTCCCGCGATAGAGTCTCTTGAGCCGGTGGAATGGGGTGAGACAGTATCTACGCCATTTTATTTCAAGCCTGCTGAGGCCGGGACGGATACAGGACTTTTCGGGGAAATGCTGCCTGCCGCGGCTGATCCTGTATGGGCGAAGATGCCTCTCCTGGAGAATTCGACAAGATGTGTCGGAATGAAGGCGTTCTCGCAGACGCTGGCTGAAGGGCTTTTTGAGAAGGAAGGGGAAGGCAGGGCGTTCCCGCTTGTCATTTCCCAGAGATACGGACGCGGACTTATCACCGTTATCAATGCCGAAAGCTTCTGGAAATGGGATTTCACGCAGGATGGCGGAGAATCAACGAGCATGTACCGTGAGTTCTGGCTCCGCCTGCTGGAATGGAACCTCTCATTCTCCGAATTCCTGCCCGGATTGAATTATTCCGTCAAGCTCAGCGAGTCCTCCGTATTTCCCGATGAATCCGTACGTGTTAAGGTGAGTTCCAGGAGCAGTGATGAGAAGGTGAAGGCTCCTGTTCTCGATGTGATAAGGGAAGGAAAGAAAATAATGGAGCTTATCCCAGGGAGATCGGAGAACGCCAGCACATGGGAGTCGGTATTCTCGCTTTCGGAGCCGGGGACATTCAGGATAGAGGTGAAGGGAGAACAGAGCAGCAGGGACATACTCACGGTAAAGCCGCGTCCTTCCGAGAACGACAACCTGAGCGCAGATCCCGACTATATGAAGAAAATGGCTGAAGGTTCCGGTGGAAGGATGATCACGGAAAAGGATTTGAAGGAAATCGTTTCGGAAATGGAACGTGAAACCGAGAAAGTCTCAAACGACAAGGCGGTCTGGAAGTCCTCGTGGAATTCATGGTGGCTGCTTGCCGCTGCATTCGTGTTCTTCGGATTTGAGTGGGTACTCAGGAGAAGGGCGGGGCTGATTTAAGGAAAATGGAAAATGGAAAATGGAATAATGAATATCGAATGATGAATATTGAATAACGAATGGCGATGGATGGGACTGATGGAAAATTTCAATCACAGGTTGAGGAAGCTTAAGAGATGGTGGCAGTGGGGACTGCTGCTCAGGGATCTTTTCCAGCTGTTCACGGTGGCTGCGGTTGTTTTTGCAGCATATTCTATCGCGGATTATTTCTTTGCGTTCGAGACCGGCACGAGGCTTGCCGCCGGGATTGCGATAGTTGTTGTCCTTGTTCTTGCCTTTGCTCAAAAATGCTACAGGATATTGAAGCTTGGCGACAAGGATATGGCGGTTCGCGCAGACATTCTCCTCGGCAGTAGCAGTCGTCCTGTGCTTGGAGCCTATGAGATTCTATGCTGGCTGCGGGATTCGCAGCAGGGAACTGAATTTGGAAAATTCCTCGCGGAACGCGGAATCCGCAGGGCGGAGGAGCAGCTTGGAACAATAAGCAGGTTCAAGAGCCTGCCAGGACTGGAAATATTGAAGAAGTTCAGGACAGCCGCAGTAATGGGCATATGCCTTGTCCTTGCGTTCATGTTCATGGGGGACAACATGAGGATCCTGGCACAACGCGTGTTTTTCCCATCGGCCGATGTTCCTCCCTGCAGCAGTTACGTCTTTTCGGTATCGCCACAGGAGCCCAAGATTCTTTACGGCGGTGATCAGACGGTATCCGTCAGGATAACCGGAGCGCCGGTTGGATCACCGGTCTGGTTCATCACTCGTTATGGCGGTAAGACATACAGGACATCGTGTTTCCGCGAGAGCGAAGGCAGATATACTCAGCGGCTTGAGAAGGTCGTATATCCGATGGAGTTCTGCTTTGCCGTCGGGAAAGCGAGAAGCATATGGCACAAGGTCGATCTGCTCTATCAGCCGGTGATAGCGGTATCTCAGATAACGATCATTCCTCCCTCCTACAGCGGTCTTCCGAAAAAGCAATTCTATGCCGGAAACGACGAACTTGCCGGTCTTAAGAACTCGAAGGTGGAGCTGAGCGTCAGCAGCAACCGCCAGCTCCTCGACGGCAAACTGATCATAAGGCCGGTCGGTTCGGCAGGAACCGGTGAGACGGCGATCCCGGGAGTCAAGACCGCGGACAATACGCTGAAGTTCTCATGGGAAATCCGCGAACCGGCTCAGGTTGAGGTGGCCATCAGGGATGTCAGGGGGACGGTCAATAAGGACAGATACCTGCTGTCACAGAAGCTGATACCAGACAGACCTCCGGAAATGGCAATTTCAAATCCTCCCGGATTCTCGCTGGCGACGCCATCTACGGAGATCCCGCTTTCCGGCAGTGCCTCCGACGACCTCGGTCTGCAGAAGGTCGAGATAGTAAGGGCTGTAGTCGGCTACCGCGACCGCATGAAGCATCTCGGTCCCGAGACGATGATGAAGAGCTTCAACTTCGACGACAAGCTGGAACTTGCGAAAATAGGCGTGGCTCCCGGGCAGGTGCTTGAGTTCTATCTGGAGGCTTCCGACAGCAATCCGGATCTGACAGGGATGGCGTCGTCGGAGATAGTCAGGGTGCAGATCATATCCGAGGAGGAATATGCGCAGATGCTGAGGGTCAGGGACGGGCTCGAGGATTTCTTCAGGAAATATCAGGTGATATCTTCGGAGATTGACAAGCTCAGGAAGAGCCTGAAAGAGCTTGAAGAAAAGGCGTCATCTCCCCAGACTAAGCCTGAGGAACTGGCGGAGCTGATAAAAAAGGCGGCTGAGAACTCCGGCCGTGCCGCTGATCTTTTCGATAAGATGGCGCTGGATTTCCCTCTTTATGACATGGAAAAGGATTTCGCGAAGGTTCTGAAGGATGCTTCCGACAAATACAAGGGGATACAGGATTCCCTCGGAAAACTCACCCCGGCCACGCCGGATCTGCCGGGCAGGATAAAGGAGATAGCGTCGCAGTTCGAGGAGGCGTCTGATAAAATAGAGGATCAGGTCGGTGATGCCGAGGAGACAGAAAAACTGGCGAAGCTGATGGAATGCCTGGTCAGGATGGAGGTTCTGGCAGTATACCAGGAAAATGTTGTGAGAAGGCTGCAACGGCTTGAAAGCGAGAGCAAGTTCATGGACTTGAAGATCCTTGGAATGCTCGGAGAACGCCAGGATGAAATACGCGGCGAGTTCCTGAAGATACTGTCCGACATAATGGAGAGATCGGAGAAGCTTTCCAGCGAATATGACAAGCTGAAGTATTCGGCGCAGGAATTTGCCGACAGGGCGAAGGAGCTTGAGATATCAGAATTCATGAAGAAGGCGATCGAATCCGCAAAAAACAGCGAAGGTAAGAAGATGCTCGTGAACTCCGAACTGGCCCTTGAGAAGCTGAGGCAGCTCCTTTCCGAATGCGGGAAAAGCCAGTTTGGCACGGACAAGGACGGCAAACCGAATTTCAACATGAAGAAGAATCTTTCTTCGTCGCTCCAGCAGATGCTCAACGCACTGAAGATGCTCTGCGGTGGGAAAGGCGGCAAGGAAGGAAAAGGATTGTTCGGAAGCATGGGAATTGGGGCGGCGGGGCAGGGTGACGGGATGTTCGGTGGAAATCCGGAGAATGGGTACCAAAGCGGAATGAGCTCACCTCTGAATGTCCCGATATTCGGTCCTTCCAGGATGAATTTCGAGGGAATCGGGGGAAGTGGTGCGGGACCGGCCGGGGCAAGGATATTCATGAACACGTCGGAAAAGATCTCCAGGCCGCAGCCGGGAAAGACGGAAGGCAGGGAAAAAGGTGTTCCATATGAGAACGTACCCGAGAAATACCGCGACGCAGTGAAGAAATATTTCCTGAAGCAGGAGGAATGATCAAGATGAAACTTGAAATTGGAAATTTGAAATTGGAAATTTGCAGGAGGTTCGTGACATGTAAAAGAGCCTCCGCAATTTTCCGGGGTGCAGCGCTGCTGGCGGCTGTATTGTGCATATCATATGCCTGCTTTGCCAAGGAGGGAGTGATCCAGTGCGCCAACCTGATCTATGGCGGCAACCAGACCTCAAGATGCTTCAGCGACGAATTCCTCAGCGCAGTACAGAGGGAGACCACGATCGCCACGGAGAGGCGCTTCAAGAGCGTGAAGCTCGCATCTGAAGAGATGTTCTCATATCCGTTCGCGATGATGACCGGCGAATCCGACTTCCATTTTACTTCGGCAGAGAGGGAGAACCTGAAGAAGTATCTGGAGAAGGGCGGATTCCTTCTCGCTTCCGCAGGTTGTTCGAGCAAGAATTTCGACAAGGCGTTCCGCAGGGAGATAAAGTCGATCTTCCCGGACAACGGCCTGAAGAAGATAGAGATGAGCCATCCGCTTTTCCGGACGGTGCATGACATCAAGGCGCTGAAGCTGAGCCATCAGGACGAACTGCCCTATCTTGAGGGCATCGAGATCAACGGTAAGATCGTGCTCATATATTCGATGCACGGCCTGAATGATACGTCGCATACCGAAGGCTGCTGCTGCTGCGGAGGCAACGAGATCAGCAATTCGCTCCAGGTGAACGTGAACATACTCGTATATGCGCTGCTGCATTGAAGGAACTTTTTTAACATCGTGAATTAAAGACAAGGACTGAGGTTATGAGGATAAGAGGACAAAAGACAGGATCAGGAGACCGGATTGCAGTCTGTATTCTGCTATTCCTGGCTTCGCTGTTCTTGTCAGCCGCACCGGCTCCTAAACAGCCTGACGTCTCAGCGCCTGTGACACCGCCGGTCCAGCCTGTCGCACCTGTTGCTGAAAAGATCTTCTGGCATGAGGACATGGATACCGCGTTCGCACTGGCAACCGCCGAACACAAGCCCGTACTTGTCCTCTTCTCCTCTCCTGAGTGCGGCTGGTGCGCAAAGCTGAAGTCGGAGGTGTTCACCGACAAGGAGGTCATGTCGCTGCTCCAGCACTACCGTCTTGTCGATATCGACATACTTAGGAACGAGGAGAAGGCCGCGCAATACATGGTGAGAGGCGTGCCGACAATACTGATCTTCACCGGCGATGGCCAGATCATCGACGGAATCGGAGGATATCTAAACGCAAATGCAATGGTGGAACTGCTGAAAAAATCACTCAATCCGGAATTCCTGAAGAAGATAGATGCTTCCTATATCGACATCCTGGACAAGTTGAGCTCCAACAAGCTTCCTCCAGAGAAATGGCCAGATGTAATGATCCTGCTGGGCGCCAGGGAGAAGAGAAAGGAACTGCACGACAGGATAATGATGCTTTCTCCGTTCCCCAGAAAGGAGATCGTGGGACTGCTTGGCAACAATAGCCTGGCGGTCAGGCTTGGTGCTCTTGAAGTCCTTGAGGAGGTTGCCGGAGACACTTTCGGATTCGATCCATGGCTTTCACCTCAGGCGGACGCCAACGCCAAGTCCAAGGAGAAGTGGAAGGTATGGTCTGAGGAGAAAGGCGCTGAAATAAAGATACATACTGTCCTCAGGCAGGACCAGATCGCATCATATATAAAGGATCTCATCTCGGACGACAGGGAGGTGTCTGCCAGGGCGCTAAGAATGCTGGAGAACGGTGGACGCGACGTCTACAACACGCTCCTGGAATTCATCAGGAACCATCCGGATCTTCCTGAAGGCAAGAAGAACAGGATAAGGGTGGCCCAGTATTCGGTGATAATACCCGCCTCCTGCGGTGCTGAACCTTCTTCCATCGCCTCCGGACTGGTCTTCGGGACCGAGGATGTCAAGATGAAGAACATTTCCCGGCTCCAGTATGGAGGAAGGAAGGTCATTGTGATACTGAAGGATTTCCTGTCGGACAAGGATTCGATGATCCGCGAGACCGCGGTGGATGCAGTTGCGATCGCAGGTGGAAAGACGGCGATGCAGATCTACTCCGAGCTGCTTCCGAAGGAGAAGGATGTGAATGTCATTTATGCGGTGATACGCAATCTTGGAAACATACGCAGCCTGCAAGGGGTTGACATACTGGTCTCGCATCTGACGAACGAGAACGAGGATATCGTGATAGCCGCCCTCGGCAGTCTCGTGAAGCTCAAGTCCAAGAAGCCGGAAGCAGAGATCACGAAGTGCCTCGACGATCCGCGCTGGAGGGTCAAGGTCGCGGCATTGGACGCCTCAGCAAGCCTCGGGTTCAAGAATATCGAGGACAAGGTGGTTGCCCTTCTCGGTGACAAGGATGAGTTTGTAAGGATGTCGGCGGTAAAGGCGTTGACCTCGCTCTCGGCAAAGAAATCCGCGAAGAAACTTGAAGAGATGTTCCTGAAGGACGATCAGCTCAAAGGGCCGGTCGCGGCCGCGTTCTGCAGGATGGACATCCCGTTCCCAGCCTCGTTCGCAAAGGCCCTCGAGAACAAGGGACCTGAGATCGTGATCAGCGTGCTCCAGAACATGGAGGACTGCAACGCGACAGAAATGAACATAATCGAAAAATATGTCGACAGCACGGACAAGGACATATCCCTGGTGGCGGTACGCCTCCTTGCAATGAAGGGTGTAAAATTCAAATCCAGCAGGGCTAAACTTGTGAAGCTGATCAGGTCGGCAGGGCCTGATACTCTCTCCATCATTCTCGACAACATCAGGTTTGAAAGGTCATCTTCCTACTCGTCTGACAGCTTTTCGACGTTCTCTACCGATGATGATTTCACGGATGGGACACAGTCGCAGGAACCGGCTGATTCCACGGTCAAGGACATAATGGATGCGTTTGCCGTCGACAAGCCGGAACAACCCACCGCCGACGGCGGAGGCAAGCCTGTTCCAGATGCCACCCCTCCGGCACCAAAAGAGAAACCGGTGACGGTCAATGACATGATGGATGCGTTCGGAGTTGAAAAAGGTGAACAGGAAAAGACCGAGGACGCGGCGGCTGAGACACCGACAGAGGCCTCGGAAGGTTCCATGAACGATCTTTATCATGCCGTCGAGTCATGCCTTGACGCCTCGCGTCCGGCCGAGATCCGGTTCAGGGCGGCAGTGCTTCTTGCGGGGCAGGGGAGGAAGAGCGCGATAGAGGTGCTCATGAAGCTTCTTCCATCATGCTCCGTAAGCCAGAGGGTCGAGGTGGCGGAATGCTTCGAGAACTCTTCCGGAAAGAAGGATTCGCTGCAGATACTGAGGGAACTTATCCGTGACAATTCGGAGAATGTACGTTTTGCTGCCGTGAGCGCGCTGACATACAGCAATCCCACTTCGGAACAGATGGAGGTGGTCTTCTCGGAACTTCTCAGGAAGGACAGCCCCCTCAAGGCGGGGGACGTCATAAGGAAGGCATCATCGAGCGGTTTCAACAGGAGGAACTCCGGAAAATGGCTTACAAAGATACTCTCCTCCGACGAATACGACCAGTCACTGCAGACCTTGGCGCTGATCCTCCTGGAAAAATGCTGGGCGCCGGGCAGTGACAAGCTAATTGAGAAGTTCCTCAAGTCGGAAAGCCCATGGCAGAGGCGCGCGGCCTTCTACACTATGGGGAAATGCAGCAGCACGGAATTCAAGAAGCATTTTGCGGATATTTCCGGCGACAGTTCCGAACATGTGAGGATCGTGCTTCCGGTCATTTTCTCACGAGGCAGCACGAACTGGATCATGTATATCGATGAGAAGCAGTTCGCAACGAGCTATAACTGGTATTCCTCGTCTTCCAGGAGGCAGACATTGCAACCGGAAGCCAGGAATGAGATGATGAAGCTGACACTCGATCCTTCAGCCAGCGTCAGGCTTGAATCGTTCTTCTGCCTCCTTACCAACAGGGAGACGATCGATATAAAGAAATTCATAGAGACCGTGGATTCGCTGCCGGAAAGGGAGACTGTCCAAAACCGCATTGCCGACTTCCTGAGGGAGGACTACAAGCAACTTGGTCCCAATTTCAGGTTCCTCGTTCCCTATCTCGAGAGGAGCAGGCGGATGGACGAGAAGGAGAAGGACAAGATATACAAGCATTTCAACATAAATCCTGATGCGGTACCCGAGGAGGAACTCACGGCAGCTGTCGACGATGCCGGACAGAAGGAGATACAGGCCACATACATTCCAGTCAAGGATGAGGCCGTAGTGCCAAAGAAGCCGGCTGAACTCAAAGTTGTCTACTTCACCAATCCCGGATGCCAGGACTGTGCGAGGGTGGACAGGCTGCTCCGCGAAATATCGCCGATATTCCCATCGGTGCACATCGAGTCCAGGAACATTCGCAAGCAGGATGCGATGCGGTTCAACGAGGCGCTGTGCGAGCGTTTCGGAGTTCCTCCGGAAAGCCGTCTGGTGAGCCCGGCGATATTCTGTGGAGGTGGATATCTGATCAAGAAGGACATCGTCTTCGACAGGCTCTGCGGGATAATAGCCAAGTCCGAGACGGTGCCGACAGAAGAATGGTATGACATCAACCAGGAGGAGCTCGAGAAGGCGGGTGAGAAGATAAAGGTCCGTTTCTCGAAGATGAGCATCGGCCTGGTAATGATAGCAGGACTTCTCGATGGCGTGAATCCATGTGCGTTCGCGACTATCATATTCCTGCTGTCATATCTCCAGCTGACAAAGAGGAGCCCTGTCCAGATAGCTCAGGTGGGGATAGCGTTCATACTCGGTGTATTCATTGCATATTTCTGCCTTGGACTCGGTCTTGTCGAGATTATAAGGAGTCTGGAGGTGCTGAGGAGCTTCGGAAGGATACTTAACTGGTCGCTTGCGATATTCGCACTTGTGATAATGGTGCTGAGCATAAGGGACGGGATACTGTGCCTGCAGGGCAGGCTGAAGGACATATCCCTCCAGCTTCCGGAATTCCTGAAGGCTGGAATCCACTCGACCATAAGGAAGGGATCGAGACACGCACACTTCGTCGTCGCCGCCTTTGTCATCGGGATCGTGATATCTTTCCTGGAACTGGCGTGTACTGGACAGGTCTACGCGCCGACGATCCTTTACATGATACAGGAGGCGGGATATTCCGGGAAGACGGTGATCTTCATGGCGATCTACAACCTTGCGTTCATACTGCCGCTCGTGATAATATTCATCTTCTCATATTCTGGTATGAGGAGCGAGACGCTCGGGGTCTTCATGCAGAAGCATGCCGCGCTCGTGAAGTTCTGCACGGCGCTCCTGTTCCTGCTGATATTCCTGGCGTTTGTTTTCGGAGATTTGATAATTCCGGCGCAGAATCTGCTCATGAAATGAAACGGGCGTGATGTCAGACGAACTTGGTCTTGAGCTTGTTTACCACTATGAAAATGACGATTGAAAGTATGGACCATATCCAGAGGTCGGATCTCATGAAGCCGAGAACGAGGAACATGAGGAAGAAGGCGATCGCAAACCCGCTGATGACGGAGAAGACAATGTTGGACGTGGAACCTCCGCATTCCGGGCATGTCTCCTCATGGAGAGGGATCTCCTTATGGCAGGACTTGCATCGTGTAGTTGCGAGGGCCTTGATGTTCGATGTGGCGAGATTCCTGAATTTTGACGTGGCTCCCTTGAGCTGGGGGTTTTCCTTGTTTTCAGACATGGAACTTTTTTCCCTTGATTTTGGGGACAAATATATTGCATCATGAATAAGTCGGCAAACACCTTAATACAACAAACGCAGAAATTCCGGAAGACAACAGGCTTCTACAAGCGAAGCCTGGACAAGGCCATATACAAGTATCATCTCAGCCGCAGGCTGAAAGTGATAATAAACAGCGTCATAATAGCATTTCCCGCTCTCCTCCAGTTCATTTTCTTCTCAGACATCAAATACCTTGTGTCATTCCTGATATGCATCAGCTTCCTCCTGTCATTCTTCTTCCTTTTCCGGCTGAGGCTGATGCTGACTTTTCCGTTTGTTGTCATATCCTTTGCGTTTTCCATCTACATAGCATTGTATTCGCAGTCGCCCGGCGCCACAGCGATCATGGCGATATTCAACACGAAGCTCGAAGCGATAATTGGCTTCCTGAAATCCCCCAGGATTCTGGCCGGGCTGATTGTGCTTTCCATCATTCTGCTTGGATACATAAGGCTCGTGCTAATGGGATCGAGGCCCGGCGAGGAGAAGGAACTGCCATACCTGAGGGCCAGGAGATATGTTCTCTTCATCATGCTGGCCGCATCGATCTGCCTGTATGTCCCGGTCCGAAGCCATCTCAACACCACATATCCTTTCTCGATAATATACAATTCCACATCCTATGTGAAGATCCTCGCACGCATGGAGAAGGTGAGCGAAAGGGAATACATCTTCAAGGGGACGCTTGACTCCAATTTCCGGCAGAAGACAGGTACTTTCATCCTGATCCTCGGGGAAAGTTCCAGGAGGGCGAACTGGTCGCTATACGGATACAGGAGGAACACGAATGTCTTCCTCAAGGGAGTGATGTCGGAGAGACCGCGAAACTTCATCCTCCTGAAGGATTATCTCTCCACCGCGCAGACCACGTACCCTAACATGATGACCATCTTCTCGCTGCTGCCCTCCAAGAATTTCGCTGAAATTCCGGACTATCCCAGTTTCACCAGGATAATGAAACGGGTGAGCTTCAGGACATATTTCATTTCCACTTATACCAACATATTCAGCAATTTTATCAGCGCCGACAAGAACATCATAGTTGATTCCAAGGACGATCTCTCCCTGCTGCCGGAGATAAGAGAGGTGCTGGAGGACCGGCAGGATGCCAGAAAGCTGATAATAGTCCATCTCAGGGACAGCCATCTCGCCTTCAGCGGATATGAGTATACATACGAAGACTATGTGTCACCAACCAACAAGCCGATGGTGGACAAATACGACAATTCCATAATACATACCGGTGAATTCCTGAAGGGGCTGACGGCACAGGTCCTCGGAAGCAGTGAGCCGGTCTTTGCATGGTACATGCCAGACCACGGTGAGAACCTGAATGACTTCAATGACGGCAACTACGGGCATGGCACAAGCGGGTTTACAAGATATGAGCTTGAACTGCCTTCGATAATGTTCTTCAATGACGCCTTCATAGCTGCGAATCCTGAGATCAGGAGGGTGTCGAAGAACAGCGGATTCAGGACATCTCACAGCAACGTCTCCAATACATTCCTTGGCCTGTCCGGAATTTATCCTGATGAATACAGGGGCGATCTGGATTTGTCATCACAGGACTTTGAGGAGGGGGAACCGTATATCATCGATGAGAACCTCTTCCCGATCAGATATTCCAAGGCGAAGATACAGTAAGATAATCTCCTCGGAAAATTTTTTGCGTTTATGTCACGGATTTTGACGTGACCTTGGAGTGCTGAAGCGAAGGCTTTGCGGAGATTCAGCTTTGTTCCCTGCGAAGCATCGCTTCGCAGCAAAAGCGGATTATTACTGCCAACACGGGATTAAAAATCATCGGGAATCTTCAGCTTGTCAAAACTATACGTTTCAAGGCGTTTCCTAATTGACTTGTCTGCGTTGAGTTTGAAATATCCAGCAGAACAATGCTGATAATCCTCGGCATTGGCAACAATACCATGATGCACGGGATTGTTCATGACATATTTCAGCCTTGCATAATAACTGTTTTCATAAGTCAGGCATGAATCCCAGTATTCAAACCACACTTTTCTCCCTTTTTGTGTGTCTATTTGGTTCAATGTAATAGCAGTCTTGGTATGGATTTCTTTAATCATTGTCTTGAGATTGGTGCTGTTTTTATCAGGAGAGCTGGCTATGAAATGATAATGATTTGACATGACAGCCCAGGCAATAGGTGTCCATTTGTATTTTTTAAGACAGGATTGAATAGTGTTTTCAAGAATAGAAAGTTTTTCACTGGTATTAAAAATACAGTATTTTTTAAATGTCCCTGCCGTAATCATATAATTTGCGTTTGGGCAGAACACATGAGGCGGCGAATGATGCCAAAAGGTTCTAATTGTATCCATAATTAATCTTTCTTTTATAGATTCAACCTTTCTTCCGACGAAAGAATTTCACCGTCTACCTGAGGACGGCAACCTGTCGCATGCCGGAAGACAAAGCGGCATCTGCGCTGCCGCACTCCATGTGATTCGCTTCACTCATCATAATTTCATGAGATTGCTTTGGAATTTGGAGTTTCCAGAGGATTACTGCGGTGGGCGCATTGAGAAACCGAGGGAGGCACCGCAGCCGTGCCAGCCGTTCTCGAGCCTCATCAGCACTTTGTTTACACCTTTGACCAGGCGGACCTTGCGGTAGCCCTCATCGATGTTCCAGCTCTTCAGGACGTCAGCGCTCTTCCAGATAAGCTGTCCGTTGATCCATAGCTTTGTCTGGTCGTCGCTGCCGATCAGCAGCCAGATGTCGCGCGCCTCGTCTGAGTTCATCTCGGTGTAGAAATAGTAGATAGCGTATTCCTTCTGGCGGGGCGGCTCGATGAATGGCGAACCGATCTGCATGAAGGTCCAGCGGACCATCTGACCGTTCATGCCCTCATAGGATGCGTCGAGATCAACGACAGTCTCAGGAGGGAACAGCTTGTTTATGTTCTTCCTCTCGGGATTCGGGAACGGACCTATCACGTACCAGCTGTCAAGGAAAAGCCAGTCCGCAGGATCCCCATCCTTCGTTATCGAACGCGTAAGCTGGAAATTGTCGTTCTGCTTGTAGAGGCGCGGTGCTCCACCGCTCCCTTCCTTGTGCGCCAGCTTCCAGGGTTCTGATGTCGTGCTGTTCCTGCCGATACCCCTGTCAGGCTGTTTCTGGGCAGTGGTTGGAGTATCTCCTTCAAGTCCCGGAGGTCCTCCCGCTTTGCCTTCCTTACCCTTTCCGCCTTCTCCTCCCTGGCCCCCAGCCTGTTCCCCGGCCTTACCTGTTCCCTGTGCCCCACCTGTCTTTCCGCCGGCACCGGCCTGTTCCCCGCCTGTGCCTTCTCCCTGTCCCTGCGTGCCTCCGCCTGTCCCCTTCTTTGCCGAAAGGGCGCTGGCGGTCTCATACGCGTTCTCCATAAGGCCGGACATGTCCTTGATGTCGCCACGTTCCTTGCTCGCGCCGGCCTGGCCTTCGAGTTTTCCAAGGGCGCCCGTCATCTCCTTGGCGAGTTCACCGGAGATGTTCATTCCTTCCTTGCCGTCTTCGGTGAGACCTTGGGCCGCCCCGCGCATGTTGTTCGCAAGACCGAGCATGTCGCTGAGCTCCTGTGAGACTTTTGTAAGCTCCTTCTCATATTTCACGAAATCCTGACCGTTCTCGATCTTCTTTTCAAGCGCCTTCCTGTCCAGTTCCGGACGCGGAGGATTCGCCACGTCGGTAAGCTTGACCGCATCCTTGTAATCAAGATCCCTTATCATGGCAAGTTCCGCGGCGCGTATATTCCTGTAGGATTCGGTTATCTGGTCTTCAAGGTTCCGCGCATAGTCGTAGAGATCGGAAATATCTTTTTCCGAAAGATCCTCATCCCCATTCTTTTTGCCGGATCTGAGATTCTGCTCTCGTCTCACCCTGGAGGACATGTTGTTCGCCTGGATCTCGGCGCCACGTGCGCTTTCAGCGGCCTCCTCGGCCTCGGAAGTCTTGTTCCTTGCGTTCTGCATGGCTTCGCCGGCCTGTCTGTCGAGATCGTTCTTTTTGTTCCTCAGGGCCTGGAGATCCTGTTCGAGCTTGTTGGCCTCTGTGTCAAGACGGATGGCTTCCTTCTCCGCATCCATCTTCTTGTTGCCTGCTATCTTCTGTGATTCGCGCTTTTCGTTGGCGGTTTTCTCCTTTGCAGAAGCCTCCTTCTGGAACTGGTCTGATTTCGTCTTTTCATCTGTTTCCTTCTTGCGGCTGTTCTTCGCCTGGTCGGTGTTCTGTTTCACCCTGGATTCGACCTGCGCCGCCTGATCCTTCAGCTGGTTTGCCTCCCGTTCCTTCTGATCGGCCTGCTGCTTTGTCGCGGCATCCTTCTTCTTTTCTGCGCTTTCAGTCCTTGCGGCATTTTCCTTGTCGCGTAAATTCTTCGCCTCGGCCTGGAGCTTGTTCGCTTCGTCCTCGAAACGCTTTGCCTCATCGGCGGCCCTCTGGGCCTGATCCTTGAACTGGTTTGCCTGGTTCTGTTTCTGGTTCTTCTCGTTCTCGCTGTGCTGGGCCTCCCTCTCGGCAGTCTGCCTCTTCCCTTCCCATTCGTTCGCTTCCTTCCGCTTCTCCTGTGCCTCCTTCCTCAGACGCTTTATTTCGTCAAGAAGCTGTTTCTCGCGGTTCGAAGCCTTCTGTGATTCCTCCTGCTTGGATTCGGCGTCCTTCGTGAGGCGTGCCGCCTCATCTTCGGCTTTCTGCGCCTTTTCTTCAAGCTTATCAAGCTCCTTCTGCTTTGCATCGGCATCGGCCTTGAGCTGTACAAGCGCCTTTTCGTCCATCGGCGGTGGCGGTTCCATCTTCTTTCCGGTAGCTTTCTCAAACTCCTCCTGCTTGACCTTCTCGATCGCGTTCATCTCATCGCGGATCGTCTTCAGATCATCGACGTTGAGCCGCACATCCTCGGTGCGGAGTTCGCGGATCTGTTCTGCTGCGGTCTCGACCTTTTCGCCCTGCATGCGCTCGATGCGGTTCTGCTCGGCCTCCTCGAGAGTGGGCGGTTTCGGGATGATAACTTCCTTGAGAGGGGTCAAAGTGACCAGGACCGCGAATGCAGCCAGATGCAAAAGCAGCGAGAACACCCACCATACGGGCGAAGTTCTCCGCCACCTGCTACTTTGAAAACGCTTTGGCGTCTGCGATGTGGAAACTGACATTTTTCAGTCCTTCAAACTGGCACAGGTCCAGGATCCGTATTATGTCCTGCCCCCTCGTGGCTGCATCCACGTCGAGGCGTATCTTCTGCAGGGGATTGGCTTTTGCCACATCACGAATGTGCTGATGGAGCATGTCCGACGAGACCGGCTGGCTTCCGAGATACACGCGGCCCTCCCTGTCGATGGCGATCGAGACCGCCTTTACCGAGCCGCTTATCGAGACGGCGGCAGCCGACTTCGGAAGCTGGATCGGAAGTTCCTTCTCGATCTTTTTCAGTGTTGATGCGGCAAGGAAGAAGAAGACAAGGAAGCAGAGGCAGTCTATCAGCGGTACGAGCATGATCTCAATGTGATCATCATCTCCGAGATCGATCCTCATGATTTCACCTCTTTCTTTTCATCGGCATGCGGGAACCAGTCACAGAGAAGATCTGTGATGATCTCCTCGAGCTGGACAGTATATATCAGGGTGCGTCCCTTGAAATAATGGTATGCTGCGAGCGAGGGTATTGCGACAATAAGTCCGGCACCGGTCGCAACCATCGCCTTCGAGATGCTGTCCGCGAGAAGTGCTGGATTTCCAATGGAGCCAGCAAGCGCGACAGTGTTGAATGCGTCGATCATTCCGGAAACGGTTCCAAGGAGACCGAGCAGGGGGGCGAGCGTTGCCGCCACCGCCAGTGGATATGCCTTCTGCACCTGCAGGCGCATTTCGCGCGCGCCGACGTCTCCGGCGATCGTGTGCAGTCTTTCCGGGCCTTCACGGCGGCGTTTGACTATCTGCACTATTATCCTTGCCAGCACTGAATCTGATTTCTCGCAAAGATCCTGTATCTCCTGGAATTTACCCTCTTTCCAGAGGGCATCAGCCTTTTCTGCAAGGTCAACCGGGGCGATCTTCTTCAGACGTAGGTTGACTAATCGTTCGACGGTATAGGTGATGAACATGATGGAGAGGAGCAGGAGCACCCACATCACGTTTCCGCCTTCCTTGAAGCGGGCGACGAATTCGTTCTCCTCGGACTTTGGTTTTCCGGCACCTTCGAGCATCGCCGCACGGGCATCCTTCGGCTTTGCCGGAGACGTCGTGGCGGTACTTGAAGACGAGGAACTTTTATCCTGGGCGGTTACCGGTAAGGTTGAAATGAAAATGCAGAAGGCAGTCAAAGCTGCCACGGACAGCAGGACAAATCTCATATTTCTCCCCTTTTGCGTCAGTTTTCATGAAAAGTATAGTTGGCTTGGAAGAATTCAAGAGGGGCAAGGGATTCTAATTCTTTTTTCTCTCGAAGCCACAAAGACACAACATAAGGTAAAAGTTTTTGACAATCCTTATTTGCCCATGATGCTATCTGCTATCTTTTTGGATTCGTCCTCTTGGGCATGCTGTGTTGGGTAGCTTTCATTATTATTCACCACGAATATATAAAAAGTCAAATGCTTCTATTGTCGATTGTAGTGGATTCCAGCCTGCAATAATCGTAACACCTTTTTGGATATCAACTCCAATTTGTGGCTGACCTATGGGCTTCATGCCAAGGTATAAGGGGCGAGAAATAGTTGAGCGTCTAAGTGTGAAGGTCAAACGGCAATTTGATGCAGCAAAGGTGGGATTATGCCCATTTACATAAATAGCCAATCTTCCATTGATTGCATCATCAAGCGCAGGGATAATGTGGTCAACATCAGAACCTTTGTCTCGCAACTTTTCCGTGAATATAGGAAGGCTTTCAAATGCATCTGGACTAACGGATGCGATATGTTGACCCTTGAGAGTAGCTAATGGCGGAATAAATAGTGGTCCAGCTTTTTCGGTACCCACATAGACGTGAACCTGGCCTTTTTCGTGAATTGAAAGTTTAGGGGTCTGCTCCTGAAAAACATCTTCCGTGAAATCGAAAGTCAAACTTCCTTGCTGTGCTGGCATTGTTTTGCGACCATAATGATATTTGCCTTGCGTTGCATACGGAAATAAGTACAAGCTGGCATCACTGGAACTGAATGCTATCTTACATAGTTTGCGAAGGGAATTTCGCCATTTAATCAAAATTCTTACTTCACGCATTCCCATAATTGCCCTTTCTGATTATGACCATAAAACTGTTGCCTAATGCTAAAGCCTCAGGAAAACGGCGGAGCCGGATTACCTGAAGTTGAAGTTGTCAGATACTCCTTTACTTTGTCATATAAATTAACGAGAGACAGAATGAAAAAAGTTAAAGATATCAATCCTATGACGCATATAAAGGCAATAAAAAATATCTTTGAAAGCAAAGGAGCATCTGCATTCCAGTAATTTTCAAAAAGGAAGTAGCCACCAATCCCCCAAAATATTGAATTAAATACAAACGCTATGGCACTTAATATTTTGTATCTATCATATAATTTAGAAAAGAAATTAACTGCAAATCCAATACTCATAAAGGCAGACAATATCTTGAATGAAATCGATGGACAAGCATATGCAAAAATAGCAAATAATACAGAAGCTATCAAATATCCCCCGCATTGATTTAAATTTTTAACTATTTTATTTTCCATTAGGCGGGACGTCATATTCTCGGTTTTCGGAATGCCTAACCATATGTAGATAATTCCGCAAACGAAAGCAAGAATAGCAAATCCAGCCATTATAATTCCTAATGTATGATCACGGTCAAAAATATAGGAGGAACAATAACAGCCGCAACCGGTGAAAATAAGACCTAGTAGTAATTTAAATATTTTGTCCATTTAAATATTGGCATCTAACGCCCAAGGCCTACCGAACGGTAATCCGTTCGGTGAGGCCGCATAGTTATACTTATATATTTTATAATTGCTAAATATTCTTTTTTTAATACTGTTTCTCACTTCCCTCATTCGCCTGTGCCGTTGGGTGCATAGGGTCAGGTCACTTCTTTTGGTCTGACTTGTCCGCTGGGGCGGAGGGGGCGGTAGTCTTGACATCATTAGGAACATCGGGGTATTTTTTAAAATACTTCTCAAACTCATTTATGATGTCATTAGCTTGATGTTGAATTTCTTCAGGATATGCCCTTATAACATCATCAGTCGTTTTTTGGAGAAAAACACTAAAAACCTTATTGTAATATTTTGGCAACGGGAATTTTTCTTCAGTATAATTATCTACTTCTCTTCTTGATAAACCTTTAATTCTACCAGCAAATTTCTTTCTAATACTAAGTAAATCATTATATTCTTCATCGGTATATTTATGCGTAAAATAAAATATAATAATATAATCTGATTTATCACCTTTGCGCTTTGCTGCTTCAACTGAAGGGGGCTCTGATAAATCAATAATACTTAACAAATCGACCTTGCTTTCATAACTGAAAACAATAACCGAATAGTCATACTTGCATTTCCATCCCTTAGGCAATTTTTGTTCGATTGCTTTTGCAATATGTATCGGAGCATAGTATTTAGATTCATTTTCCTCTGAAAACGCTACGGAAGTAAGCACTATTAAAAATAATACAAGACAACTTAGTTTCATTATATACTATCACTTATATATTACTTGTATAACTTCTTATTCTATTGATTTGTGCTTTTGCCGGAAAAAACCGGTGATGGAGTCAATCTGGCACTGCTCCCCCAGTCATGTCCAGCCTCAAAGCTGTCAGGATATGTAATAAAGACATATCCAACAGCCATATATGCGGAAATATAATAGACCTTGAAATGAGTTGAAGTCAAGAGGGGAGGGAAAAGGGTATAAAAAATTGGAGCGAGCGATGAGATTCGAACTCACGACATTCACGTTGGCAACGTGACGCTCTACCACTGAGCTACGCTCGCATTCAAAAGGCAGATAAATTAACAGAACCTGCATGAAAATCAAGCAGTCATGGAAAAAAAGTTCAGGTACACGGAAAAGAAGGCTTCGGGTTATAAAGCAAAGTCATTTTTTAACCACAGAACACACAGAATACACAGAAAAGGATTAAACACGGAACATATTGATTACATTGAGGTTGGAGTTATTTCATATAAGCAGTTAAGGTTTTCTGTGTGATCTGTGTGTTCTGTGGTTTGCAAATGTATTCTTATGCAATTGAAATGGCTTTTTCCAGGACAATCCTGCGTCGTCGGGTATGATTGTCCTTGTCATTCATGCGGCTCAGGAGTTTTTCGCATTTCGGGGCTGCATATTTGAGTTCGGGCCTGGAAAGTTCAGGCGGGATCTCGGTAAGTGCGAGGATCGTATAGTAGAAGGGAAAACGTTTCCAGGTGCAATCCCCTTTACGGAGGGATTTTATCTCCTTCATGCCTGCCACAAACCTTTTTTCAGAGTTGTCGAGTCCTCCGGCGGCAAGGTTCCGCCAGAGCGAACAGGTGCATATCCCGCAGCAGTAGAATCCGGATTTCGGGCCAAGTCTTTTGAGGAAGCCTTGCTTGGCGAGAGTGATGGATTTGTTTATCTTTGGTGTATCTACATCAAGCAGGATCAGGGAGCGCATGGCTTCTTCGCCGAGGATATGGGCAGTTGCAGCACGGCTTCTCACATTTTCGCCGGTGAACACATGGATCCCGTTTTTGAAGTCGTTCTCGGTGGGGGCGAACATATTTGCATAGGAACCGGGCAGTCCCTGTCTGCCAGCGATCCATTCAGCCGCTTCAAACTTCTGGGCTTTTGTGGGCAGAAGACCGGAGGCGAATACCTCATTCAGCAGATCAAGCGTTTTTCCAAGGTTGTTCTTATCCAGAAATTTCATGGTAAAAGATAGTTTTTCCAGAAAGAAAGTCAAGGATACCTAAATTCTCGGAGAGTATTGCAAAATCCGATTCTGGAAATACCGTAACTGTTTGCAGTAGAACCATGAAATGGAGCAGTTGGACAGAATTGTTTAAATATGTTATAAAACCTTTTCTTCTGGCGTTGTCGCTACTGACGCGGTTACCTGTAAAGGTTTCTGCAGCGGAAGGTCCGGACTGGAGCCGTAGCACCGCATATTTCCCGCTTTGCGGGTATATTCTCGCCTTTCTGGCGGCAGTTCCATATATGCTGCTCTGCGGATTCAGCGATGTCCTGGGCTACTTCACACACAACCAGCTGGCAGTGCTTGCCGTTACCCTGATCGGCGATTTCCTGTTCGTTGCCGGCATGGCATGGATGACCGGACTCCTGCACATTGACGGATTCTGTGACGCCTGCGACGCCTTTTCCTCGATGTCTGCGACAAAGGAGGACAGGCTTAAGATCATGAAGGATCCGCATCCGGGGGCGGCAGCTGTCGCATATCTGATCCTCCTGCTTGTCGGCAAGCTTATCATAATTTTCCTCCTGATATTCACTGCTGAAAAACATGTCTGGCAGATGTTCTACAACAAGTATCAGGAAGGTATGGTTGACCATGTCGGACTTCTCAAGGTTGCACTTGCAGTGATCCCCCTTGCATTTCTTGCAGCATCGGTTGTCATTGCGAGGTTCGCAATGGTTGTCCTTGCCGCGATAAGCAGATATCCACGTGAAAGCGGAACAGGGGCAGTGATTGTCGGCAAGGTACCGGTCATGTCGCTGGTGATCGCTCTGATATGGCTTCTGCCGTTCGGATTCCTCATCCCCTGGAGAAACCTGCTTGTGGCGTTTATCCTGGCATTTTTAGTGATGATTTACTGGAAATTCAGGGCTGACCGCCTGCTTGGCGGGGTTACTGGAGATATATTAGGGGCCTGCTGCGAAAGTGCCGAACTTGCCGTGGCGATAGGGATCATAATTCCTGAATTAGTAAGGATAGGTTGAACAGAGAATGTCAAAGAAGGAAAAAACTCTTGTTGAGAAGGTCAGGGACTTCTTCCTGTATGAGTTGTGGACTATCGAGAAGGAACTGACGCCCACCTCGAAGCGTCCTCTGATAGCCCTGCTGAGGGTGTGCTATGTCATCACCCATGACTTCCTGCAGAAGAAAAGCCTTTCAGTCGCGGCTTCGCTCAGCTATACCAGCGTTCTCGGGCTTATTCCCCTGCTAATAATCGGTGTGACTTTTTCAAAAGGATTCCTCAAGGACAAGACGGAGGAGTTCATACCGCAGGCGGTGGACAGCTTCATCAACAATGTTGCGCCCCAGCTTGAAGCAGTGCCGGCGGGAGAGGACGGAGACAAGCTGAAGGGATCCGCCAAGGAACTGGCTGTGAAGAAGCTTACGGACCTGCTTACGAAGATGGACGCCGGAAAGCTTGGTCTTTTCGGTATAATCCCCTTCATATTCATCGCATATTCGATGCTGAGGACGATTGAAGGATCGATGAACGATATCTGGAATGTCAACAGGGGGCGGCCCATGTGGCAGCAGTTCCTGCAATATTGGCTCTGCCTAACCTTGCTCCCTCTTGTGCTTTTTGTCACCATGGGATTGACTGGGACACAGCTTTTCATGAGCTGGAAGGGGGCGAGCCATTCACTGATCTACTTTATTGTGAAGCTCCTTCCTTTCCTGACACTTTGGGTAGGTTTTGCAATATTCTACAAGATCGTCCCGAATACCCAGGTAAGGTTCTATCCTGCCATTGTCGGCGGCGTCATCGGCGGAACTCTCTGGCAGCTGAACAACAAGCTCAGCATATTCTATGTCAACAAGGCCCTTGAGATGCATACCTTCTTCGGAGGAATAGCTGTGTTCCCGATTCTGCTGATAGCCCTCTATTTCGGTTGGCTGATCATACTTTTCGGCGCGCACGTGGCATTTGCGGTACAAAACATAGAATTGTTCAGATGCAGGCGGCTGGCATCCGACATGTCGCCGTCCTACAAGCAGAAGATTGCATTGTCATGCCTCCTGGTCATAAACGAGCATTTTGAGCATGGGAAACCACCGCCTGACAGGGAGGATCTATCGGAACATATCGGGATTCCCGAGACCTTCCTGGAGGACGTCATTCCTCTGCTCATCAGCAACAAGCTCATCAGGGAGGGGGGCAACGGTACTGTCACATATCTGCCGGCCCTGCCACCGGAAAAGCTGCATGTGAAGGATGTCCTTGACGCCATAACCGGCCCAGTGGACCAGGATACCCCCTTCAAGCCCCAGAGCGAGCACTGGAAGAAGACGGAGAGGATCTGCGAGACTTTCCGTAATAGCTTCTCCAATGATGCCAACCCGCCCCTGATCAAGCTTCTTGAAGCAAAAAGCTGATAAGTAGATACTAGTCGTCACATAATAGCCTCGATGAATATTCTCTTCAACGGAGCGCGGGTTTTCCAACCCGCGATTCTCTGTGTGCGGCGGGTAAGAAAACCCGCCCTCCTTTATTTAGGAACTACATACAAATAGGTTATTAGTGAATTCTTATCCAAACTGACTTAAATTCGTCAAAAACTGAGGCTGGAATACAATTTTCCCCAATGATCTGGCATGAAAGGATTTATGTTGGCATGCTATATGCTTCAACGGGATTAGGAGTATTAAAGCATCTAAACAAAACTGGAGAGAGAGGAAATGAAAGGTATATACACATGTCCCTATTGTCTAAGGTCCTACTCGGTGGAGCGGGAAGGCGACTACATGTGCGACTGCGGGAGGCATTTCTTCTACCCGCCAATGCAGTCATCAAAGTCCGCGAAATACTCAGTATCAGCGCCGGTTTACATAGATTCGTCCAGTAAGAGCGTAAGGAAGAAGACCAATGTGAACGTAGGCAGGAAAAGCCGCACCAAAGGCGGGAGCGGCGAAGACTGTCCCCTTGCCAGAGTCGCTCTCGTCTGCGGCATAATCGGGATCATATTCTTTGGAATTCTCAGCATCCCGGCGCTGATTCTCGGAGTATCCGCCAAGATCATCATATCGGATCCGTTCTACAACTACCGGGGCAACTACATGGCCCTGGGCGGGATCATACTCGGTGCCCTCGGTACGATATGCTGGGGCTACTGGCTGTGGTCGCTGCTCTGAGGATGTAACGGCGTATCGGAGTAACGGTGATCCGGAGAAATTCAGCCACAGACTTACATTCGCCTTCGTCAAAATACTACGGCGGACAGGCAGGCTAAGATGGTAGACTACTACTATCTCGCACAAAGTCGAATATCCCGGCCCTTTCAGGTGTCGGGAGCACGGAACTGCCAGGTTTAAATTCCACCACGAAGAATACCTGAAGCTCACGAAGTTATATCCTGCTTGGAGAATCGGCTCTCCTCTGCTTTGCAGAGGGAGATATACGGAATATGCATAAGAAAATGAACGAGTTAATTTTCTCATGACATTTCCGTATCATAGGGCGAACAAGTTCGCATGAGCCGATTCAATATGAGAAAAGATATTTCTGTGTTTATCTGCGTTTATCAGCGGTTGATAAGATCTTTGTGTGCTTTGTTCCACTGTGCGAGAAATATATTGGTTTTCCCTGTTCGTGTGATTAGGCGGGTGGAAGAATTTCCCTTCGTGCACTTCGTGGTGTAATCAAACTTTGTGTCTTTGTGTCTCTGTGGTGGAAAGTCCTTCCTCCAGCTGGCTGACAGTCTTCGCGAAATGCTTCATGCACGATTCGACGGGTTCCGGCCTGCTCAGGTCCACTCCGGCATCCCTGAGGATATCGAGCACGTCCTTTGAGTCGCCTGCACAGAGGAAGCCCTTGTAGGCACTGAGCTTCGAACTGTCGCCACTCAGAATGTTATCGGAAAACTTTATTGCCGCCGAGAATCCTGTTGCATACTTGTAGACGTAATAATTGTAATAGAAATGCGGGATCCGGGCCCATTCCATTCGGATCCTGTCATCAGGTTTCACGGAAGGCCCGTGAAAATCAGCGTTCAGCTTGAAATAGGACGAGCAGAGTTCATCGGCGGAAAGAGGAGTGCCTGTTTCACGTTTTACATGAATCATCTTTTCAAACTCCGCAAACATGGTCTGCCTGAAGACCGTGCACCTTATCTCCTCTGCAAGACGGTTCACAAGGTACAGGCGCAGCTTCCTGTCATTGAACTTGCCCATGAGATACGAATGCAGGAGGAGTTCGTTTGTGGTCGATGCCGCCTCAGCCGCGAAAATCGAATACCTGGCGTAATGGTATTCCTGCGTCTTGTTTGAGTAATATGTGTGCATTGAGTGACCGAGTTCGTGCGCAAGCGTGAAGACATCGTTCATCGTGCCGCTGTAGTTCATCAGGATGTACGGGACGGAATCATAGCATCCGCTCGAATAGGCGCCGCTTTTCTTGCCCCGGCACTCAAGCACGTCTATCCAGCGGTCTTTCAGCGCCTTGTCGATCACCGAACAGTATTCAGCACCCATCGGTTCAAGCGACTCCCTTACGTATCTGCATGCGTCCTCCCACTTGACCTCGATCTCGCAGTCGGGGACTATCGGGCAGTAAAGGTCGAACATGTCGAGATGCTTCAGCTTGAGGACCTTCTTTCGGAGCTCGAAATACTTGTGCAGGAACGGAAGGTTCTTCCTGACGGTCGCGATCAGGTTGTTATAGACATCGTCTGGAATGTTGTCGTCATGCAGGGACGCCCTGAGTGTCGACGGAAAGTTCCTGGTCTTCGACTCGAAGGTGTGAGTCTTTATCGCCCCGTCGAGTATTGCGGCGAAGGTGTTCCTGTATTTTGTCACCGTGTCATACATCGCCTCGAAAGCGGATCTGCGGATTTCGCGTTTCTGGTTTTCCACGAATCTTATGTAGTTGCCGTGGGTGAGTTCGACCTTGCCGCCTTTGCCGTCGGGAACTTCAGGAAATTTCATGTCGGCATTGTTCAGCATCGTGAACGCCTTGTATGGCGTAGAAAGGGCATCCGAGACCGACCCGAGGATCTTTTCCTCGGGTTCAGACAATGTGTGTGGCCTGTCCTTGAGAAGTTCTTCAAGGGTTCTTTTGTAGAAGGAGAGGGCGGGGGATTCGAGATATGATTTCAGTTTGTCATCCGGCAGTGCAAGGATCTCCGGATCGAACCAGGCTGTCTCGCCTTCGATCTCCGCGTATTTCGCAACCACCTGGTCCAGGCGGGAGGAGTTCTTCGAGTCGGCGGTGTTCTCATCGGCCTTCAGATGTGCGTAGGTATAGACCTTGTCCAGACATCTTTCCAGGGCGTCGTTCCTCCTGAACGCATCGCGCAATGTTTCCGCGGAGTTTCCTAGTTTTCCCTTGAAAGCCATCAATTCCGCGAGCAGGGGATCAAGGGCCTTGAAATCTTTTTCCCACTTGGAGATTCCCGTATACATCTTGTCGAGGTCCCAGGTCATCTTGACCGGTATCTTCGAACGTTCAACAGGTGATTTTGTCTTCTTCATTAAAGGTTCCTTCATTGATTATGTCAGGCGCTTCGCCTGACCTTGGAGTGCGGTAACTTGTTACCGCTTTTCTTCTGCGAAGCATGCTTCGCAGGGAACAAGGCTGAAGCAAGCTTCAGCACTCCAAGGAGCGTTTGCACGCTCGAATATTATTAATCGTTTGGTTCCAATCCCTCTTCCGGTTTTAACTGGTTCCCCTTATACATCGCCCACAGCATCCAGAATCCAAATCCTATCGAGCTCCACATTACGATGAATGCGGCGATGCGGACGGCGAAAGCCACATTAGTGTCGTATTCGATCGAAAGACCGGGGATGCGGTCGAGAAGGTATTCCCAGTCGGTGAATTTTGCCATCGCAGGTTCATCGCCTGTACCGAGAGTGACAAGAGGCAGGACCTGTGAACGGGTGTCAGCTATGTATCTTGCAGTCTCATACATATTCACTGCGAACCAGACCCCGCAGAAGGGTATTCCGAAGTATTCGCCCTGCCTGAGGAGGATGAAGACGGAAATTATCGGCACAAGGTGCTGGAGTATCGTGCCGCCGGCATAGGTCATCCATTCGCCGAATATCCTGAAGGCGGGATGCCCCACCTCGTGGATCACGAGATCTAACGGACCGAACGGCGTCCAGGCATTCGGCCTGACAGCCAGATATGCTCCAAGGACCACGAGCAGGATCATCAATGCCATGCGTCCTGCAATTGAGCGTCCCTCGCTCCATTCTTCAATTGTTGTCCGAAAACTCATAATCGGAAAAAGATACATGATTTTTGACAGGATAACAGGATTGACAGGATATTAAATTTGGAATTAGTGAAGAACGGAAGGAATTTTTTTCTTCAAATGTGGTACAGGCGTCCCGCCTGTAATTTGGATTTAGGAAAAGAGAGGAAGAGAAGATCACAGGTGAGACGCCTGTTCCACATCATATTCCCATCTCCGGTTCGCCCCGTCTCCGATTCAAATAGTCGCCGGTTCGCCCAGTCGCCGTTACTCCGATACAATCCATTGCCGGCAAGATGCCGGCGCTCCGTTATTAATCCTTCCACGAGCAGATGTCGTCACCACCGCCTTCCTCATCCTTTCCATTCGGCCCGGAGGAATACACGAAGACAGTTCCTTTCCGGTTGCCATTACCGATTTTTACCGTGTTGTCGTAATCCAAGTCCAGGTAGATGCTGAATCTCTTTCCCCAGGGATCGATATAGCCTTCTTTCTGGTATTCATTGATAATATCTAGAAATTTTATATTTCTTGTATTCCCTTTTGCCATATTACTGTTTCCCGGACCTGGTGTGCAGGTTAGGATTTCCAATAAAATATCATAGTCGTTTTTGTTTTCTGTACAAAATTTAAAATCCTTTTTAGTATCCCATGGAAGTACGCCATAAGTTGACTCGTAATTTAATATTGACATCTGTATGGCCCTGACCAGCCTTGGGGCTTTTGGAAAGTGTTCGACTATTTTGATTTTTCCGGGAAAGGCATGAAAGAATAAAATTGCCCCTGCAATAATTCCGATTATGATGATTATAGAAATCCTGACAAAATGAAATTTGTTTTTTTCTTCCATAATAAAAACTTTGTGCCTTTGTGTCTCTGTGGTTAATCTTCTTCTTTTCTCCGGATCGCCCATTCGCCGTTACTCCGATACGCCTCCTACTCCTGAAACCCCTCCTGTCCGATCAGGGGTACGAACCTGCATCCGGTATGGCGATTGATCTTGATGTCCTTTTGGAGTTTTTCCACCTGAAGAAGCTGCTGGATCATCAGGTTGCCGCAGGGAATGACGATCTTACGTCCGATTCTAAGCTGCTGGAGCAGGGCGGTAGGTATTTTCGGGGCGGCGGCGGTGACGATTATACCGTCATAAGGAGCCTCGTCAGGCCAGCCGAGGGTGCCGTCGCCGACGAAAACCTCTACACGGTTCCCGTAAGAGAGTTTTTTCAGGTTCATGATTGCGAGATCCGCAACTTTGCCGATGCGTTCGACGCTGACGACCTTGCAGCCCATGTAAGCGAGGATCGCAGCCTGGTATCCGGCGCCGGTTCCGATCTCAAGGATCTTTACTCCGTTGGCGAGATCTATTGCGCTCAGTTCGAGGAGTTCGGTCATTACCGCCACCATATACGGCTGGGAAATGGTCTGGTTCTCGATGATGGGGAATGGGCTGTCGTCGTAGGCGTTCTTCTGGTATTCCTCGAGCATGAAACATTCGCGCGGGACGTTGAGGAATGCGTTGAGGACCTTCTGGTCCTTGATGCCGCGGGGGATGAGCTGGATCTGGACCATTTCCTTGCGCTCCTTGACGGTCAGCATCCCATAGTCGGGGAAATTTTCCAAAGGCATGATCATTATGTAACCCCCATTTCCAAGGCATATTTAACATAGGAAACGGTGAATTTCAAGAAAAAACATTGATAACCACAGAACACACAGAATACACAGATGTCCATATATCAGACATTTAACAAGAAAGAAAATCACATCGGATGATTTAAAGGCCTGCAAGTTATTGAAATGAAATATGTTATAAATGCTCTTTTCTGGCTGTTCTGAAATTTATTACTTCTGTGTAGTCTGTGTGTTCTGTGGTTATGAAATTACAGGTCTCCTGTTTATTGCTTCCGCTACTGGAAAAAAAGCCTTTCTGATGCTATTAAATACGTCTGAAAATCTATCTGGGGTCCAATTAATAACAAGGATGTGAAAATGAGAAAAATATTTGCATTGCTTCTCATGTCCGGTCTTTTCTTTTCCCTTTATATTTCCACCAATGCCGCCTCCGTTGAAGCGCAGGGAGTGGGCAGTTCTACACAGCTTGCGACGGTCAACGCGCTCCGCAACGCGGTAGCCCAGGGATCAGGAGTGGAGGTGTCATCCAGGACACTCGTCGAGAACTTCATGATCCAGCATGACAGGATTATCACCGCCTCCGAAGGATTTGTGAAGAGCTACAACGTCGTGAGCGATGTTGCCGCAAAGGACGGGACGCACACCGTAAACATCCAGGCCGATGTCGGACCGGGACGCCCCGGCATGACAGATATCGCTGCCCTCCGCCTAATATATGAGAAGATGGAACAGCCGCGCGTTCTTGTAGTCTGCAACGAGAAGATCGAGGGGCTCACAGAATATACCCCCAAGACCTTGCAGTTCCTCCTGACAGACTTGTCCAACAGCGCAGGATTCAGTGTCCTCGACATGGAGAACTTCCTGAACGAAAAGCAGAGGGTTGCACTGATAGACAAGTTCCTGAAGAATTCCGGCGCATCCGAGGTCAAGCTCTCCGACATCAACAAGCCGTTCGAACTCCTGATCGTGGCAGAACTGACCGGAAAGGTCGGCGCCATCGAGAAGAACGCCGCATACAACGGCATCAAGGCGAGGAATTTCTCGTTCACCATGAACTTGAAGGCGGTCTGGCGTGACACAAGCGAGAATGTCGCCGTTCTCACTCTTGGCCCGGTAAGCGGTGCATGCGCGAATCCAGCATTGCTCGAATCCCCCGAACAGATGATGAGCTCGATCATAAAGGACATGATCACCGGAAACTCTAAGGGGCTTGAGAAGAGCGACACGGCCATAAATTTCTACGAGAAGATAATCTGCAGATGGATAAAGAACCTCGACAGGGGCTCGAACATCACGCTCACCTTCAACGATCTCGATGATGCATCCCTGAAGAAGCTTACCGGCAAGGACGGGCTTTCCAAGGTTGGCGGTGTGACGAATGTTAGGGTAAGGACCTTCATGCCCGGTCTCCAGTCGGTCATCGAACTTAACGGTTCCATTCCGACAAACGACCTGAAGAACGAGGTTGCCAGGATACTCAACAACAGCTACAAGGTCCATCACATGGACAGGAGTTCCGTGGAGTTCGACAAGGCCAAGCCCGGTGAAATTCCAAAGGAAACCTCTTCGAGCGAAGGAACTCCTTCCGCATCAGGAGGTGCAGGAAACATCCTTTCAAGCCCCATACTGTGGATCGCTGTCGGCGTGGTGGCGTTATTCTTTGCGATTGTCGCAATATTGGTCGTTGTGATAATACTGAAGAAGAAATGATTAAACGAAAAACATGCCTTACGGCATTAACTACAAACGTATAAGAATTCTTGGAATACGTTCGTAGTTAAGCTCGTAAGAGCTGTTCTTGATTAATTCTTGTTTGTTTTCCTTTGAAATTTGGAAATTGTTTGTAATTTGGATTTTGGAATTTGGAGCTTACAACAATGATCGTCAGAAAAATCCTTCTTATATCGATCTGCCTTCCAGTATTGAGTTTCTGCTTTTCTTTTGTTTCCGCCGACGAAACAGAGACGAAGCTTGCCACTGCAGCAGCAGAGGCGAAGAAGGATGATTCAGTAACCCAGGCGGCTGAGGAGAAGCGCAAGAATGAGTTCGCTAAGCTTCTTGCGCAGGCCGGGGAATTTGCGAAGGACGAGGACAAGGCCGTTGATGCGATAAAGATAGCAAAGCGGCTCCGCTACGACCTCGCGAAATCCGACGAGGAGAAGAAAGAGGCCGACGACATGCTGGCGACAGCCCAGGCGAAGTTCGCGGCAATTCGCCCTTGGGCCGCGGTGGTTGACTTTACAATAGACAAGACCGTGGAAGCCAACATCACCGGTTCGGCAATCGCCGTAAAGCTTGAGCAGTATGCTGGACCGCTCGTTAGACTCGTGAACCGTGCGAACACCGAAAAGGCCATGAAGGAGCTCCAGTTCCAGTCGATGGACATTGTCGACAAGAACAAGGCCAAGGAATTCGGAAAGATGATCGGGGCGGAATATCTGGTCACCGGATCTGTCGTCCAGTTCGGCAAGGATATAACCGTTGCCGCCCAGATCATAAATGTCGAGACCGGTGCGATAAGGCAGACCGCCGAGGTGACGACAAACGACATAGGCGAACTCAACAGTCTCTTTCCCGAACTCGTCCGCATACTCGGTATGAACGATACCGAGAAGAAGGCGTATCTTGCCGACAAATTCAATTATCCTAAGCACATCGAGGATGGAAACGCCGCGATGATGAAGGATGAATATGAGGAGGCGGTGAACTGCTTCAGGCGTGCGATAGCCGCAAAGAGGACACCCGAAGCCGAAAAGCTCCTCAAGCAGGCCGAATACAAGAACAAGATGAAGTCCGACGTTCTGCAGAGGAAGAAGCTCTACGAGCTGGTGATGTCCGAAGGCAACAAGGCTCTCGACGCTGGGAAGTTCAAAGATGCCGAATCCGCATTCAACAAGGCTCTCGGGATCACCGGCTACGAGGATGATGCCGCCGCCAAAGAAGGGCTCAAGATAGTGGCTGGCGGACCGGAACTCAAGCGCAAACGCGACATCGCTAAGTCCGAACTGCAGGATGCGTTGAAGAAGGGAACGGACCTTTTTGCCAAGGGCTCAGCGTTGAAGGAAAAACCTGATGAGGCTTTCGCATACTGCGACAAGGCCCTCGAACTCATAGACAACGCCATCAAGATCAACAAGATCAACCTTCCCGCTTCGGACCTCAGCCCTCTGACTGATCTCAAAGCGAAGATCGAGGATTTCACATCTAAGATTTCCTCCAAGGTCAAGCCCGTCGGCGGTGTTCCGACCAAGGAATCAAACTGGAGCATCCCGGATCTCGAGATGGGATTCATATGGGTCAAGGACCTGAACGGCTGGGTTGGCGCATACGAGGTCACAAACGAGCAATACAGGAAGTTCAAGCCTGATCATGACAGCAAGAGTGCTGAAGGCAATTCCCTCAATGACGACAAGCAGCCTGTGGTTAATGTGAACTATGAGGATGTCCAGGCATACATCAAATGGCTCAATGAGACAGAACGCCGTGCCGGACGTCTTCCGCAGGGATGGAAGTACCGTCTGCCGGCAAAGGACGAATGGACCATTTTCGCGCAGTGTGGCGACAAGCGGGAGTTCCCATGGGGAGACGCGGAGAAGCCGACTTCTGGAAATTATAAGATTGAAGGATATGAAGACGGTTTTGCCGTGACGTGTCCGGTTGACAAGAGCGGAAAGAACGATTGGAATATCTACGGCTTGTCCGGAAACGTCGCGGAACTCACCCAGAAATCTCCGACAGATCCCACATTTGACTCGTGGCGCGGCGGTTCATGGGATGACAACGATGTCCAGGGGATGCGAGTCAAGACCCGCAATACTTTCAGCGCCACCAAACGCACCAGCTACTGCGGCTTCCGCCTTGTGCTGATGCAGTGATCCGGGCACGGACAATGCAATGGCAAGACTTACTTCTTTCTTGAGGAGATTGCGCGTTTCATTTCGAGGTCGGACTGTTTCTTACGGAGGGTTTCGCGCTTGTCGCCGCGATTTTTTCCTTTTGCCAGGGCGATCTCGACCTTTACCTTGCCGTTCTTCAGATAGACCTTAAGGGGAATGATGGTGTTGCCTTTTTCACGTGTGGACTGGATCAGTTTGCGGATCTCTCGCTTGTGTAGGAGGAGTTTTCGTTTCCTGAGGGGATCATGGTTGAAGATGTTTCCGTGCTCATAGACCGCGATATGGCTGTTAAAGAGAAAAATCTCGGTTCCCTCTGCTTTTGCGTATGCATCATTGAGGGAAATGGAGCGTGCACGGCAGCTTTTGACTTCCGTTCCCTTCAGCTCGATTCCAGCTTCGAACCTGTCGAGGATATGATAGTCATGGAACGCTTTGCGGTTCTCTGTAAGGATTTTATCCATATCTCATTATGTTCAAAATCTTTGCGGTTTCTTTTGCGAAATACGCAATAATAGTGTAATTTGCACGGCTCAACACAAAATTTACATGATTTAAGGAATATTGCTATGGCTAACACCAAAACACCCGAATTGATGGAGAAAATAGTTACCCTCTGCAAGAGGAGGGGATTCATATTCCAGAGTTCCGAGATATACGGCGGAATCAATGGTTTCTGGGACTACGGTCCATATGGAGCCGCACTCAAACGCGCCGTCGAAAGAGCCTGGTGGCACGAAATGGTCGAGAAACGCGACAACGTCGAGGGACTCGACTCAACGATCATCTGCCACCCAAAAGTCTGGAAGGCTTCCGGACATCTGGATAAGTTCGGCGACATGATGACCGACTGCCGCGACTGCAAAGCGCGCCACCGCGTCGACCAGATGGAAGACCAGACGAAATGTCCGGCATGCGGTTCAAAGAACCTTACCCCTCCGCGCGAATTCAACCTCATGATGAAGACCTATGTCGGCCCGGTTTCAGACGAGGACCATGTCGCATTTCTCCGCGCTGAGACGTGCCAGCCCATCTTTGTTGACTTTCATCTTGTCAGGATCGCATCCCGCAAGAAGCTGCCGTTCGGAATAGCCCAGATCGGCAAGGCGTTCAGGAACGAGATCAATCCGAGGAACTTCACGTTCCGTTCCCGCGAGTTCAGCCAGATGGAAATGGAATTCTTCTGCTTCGAGGAAGATGCAATGCAGTGGTACGAGTTCTGGAAGAACGAGCGCATCAAATACTACAAGGAGGTTCTCGGATTCAAGGACGATGAGATGAAGATCCACGAGCATGAGACGCTTGCTCATTATGCGAAGGCAGCTTTGGACATCGAGTTCCAGTTCCCGTTCGGTTGGGGCGAACTCGAGGGAATACACCACCGCGGTACCTGGGACATGTCACGTCATCAGGAGTTTTCCGGCGAGAACCTCGAATATTTCGAGCAGGAGAAGAACAGAAAGGTCACTCCTACAGTTGTTGAGACATCTGTCGGTGTCGACCGTACTGTCCTTGCGCTCCTCTGCCATGCATATGACGAGGATACCGCCGCGACAAAGAAGGAAGGCATGGAGGAAGATGTAAGGATAGTCCTGCATTTTCCTGCGAAACTAGCACCTGTGCAGGTAGCAGTTCTTCCGCTTTCAAACAAGCTTTCGGAACCTTCACAGAAGGTGTCAATGGATCTGAAGAAGAGTTTCAGAGCTGAATTCGATGTTACCGGAAGCATTGGCAAGCGTTACCGCCGTCAGGATGAGATCGGGACCCCGTACTGTGTGACATATGATTTCCAGACGGCAGAAGATCAGGCTGTGACCGTGCGCGACAGGGATTCGATGACGCAGGAGAGGATCGGACTCGACAAGCTGAAGCAGTATTTCATGGATAAATTATACAATTGATTATTTATTCTGTGTAATCTGTGTGTTCTGTGGTAAAGTATCTCAGTAATAAATAGGTTTTAGCAAATGGCGAACAATCTCAAATGTCCCAAGTGCGGTATTATAGAGCTTACACCGAATGTTTTTGAAGATGTGAAGATAGATTCATGCCAGAAATGCAACGGTGTCTGGCTGCACAAGGGCGAACTCAACAAGATAGCCCATCCGCATGAGGGTGATCTGGAATACTGCTCCGTGGATCATATTGCCGAGGACAGGGTCTCTGACTGCTATTGTCCACAGTGCAAGGATGTAAAGCTCAAGAAGGTCAACTTCATATCGTATTCCGACATCGTCCTGGAGTACTGTTCGAAGTGCGAGGGAATCTGGATGGATCGCGGGGAGCTTGATGCGATCAATTCCGAGATCGACAAGATCCACAAGGCACCGGAGACCTGGGCTCACAGGATAATGGTTTTCCTCTCCAAACTGCCGTTCTGATAAAGTCGATCATCAAAATTTCTGATTTGGAGTGCTGAAGCGAAGGCTTTGCGTAGATTCAGCCTTGTTTCCTGCGAAGCACAGCTTCGCAGAAGAAAAGCGGTATCTTCCACCTTCGCTAAGAAGCTACGGCGCGACAGGTCGTTTCACTCCGCTACGCGCACTCCAAGGATTCGTCCACCATCTAGAGGACTCATCAAAATGTCAGAAGATATTGATGGGCTTGTCAGGGAATACCTGCAGGATATTTCATATCAGCCGTTCTGCGACTTCATTCCAGAGCAGAAGGCCTTTTTTCGTGCAAGATATTTTTTCATCGGTCTCGGTGATCAGCTTGTGTTGTTTTAATAAGGCCAGTTCCGCAGAAAAGGAATCGGTGCTGAGTCCGGTCTTCCGATGAAAAAATATCTTGTTCCAGCCCTGCGTAGTTCGCAGGCCCATGACGAATATTTCCCTTGCGCGCTTTTCTCCGGATATTTCGTCAAGTTCTGATTCTGCACCCTTGAGCCATTTCCCTAGATCGGCAGGATTTGTCCAGCGGTTTTTGCCGTCGAATGACGAGGCGGCTGGGCCGAACCCGAGATAGCCGTCGCCGTACCAGATCTGCAGATTGTGCCTGCATTCAAATCCCTGCTTGGAGTAGTTCGAGATCTCGTATCGGTTGAAGTCATGTTTCTTCAGGAATGAACCGGCAAGGTTCCACATTCTTATGGAGAAGTCGTCAGTCGTCGGTCGTCGGTCGTCGGTCATAGATTTTATTTCGTGATTCGATATTTTCTTAGATATAAGAGTTCCTTCCTCAATGCTAAGAGAATATGCGGAGATGTGCTTTAATGGGAGGGCAATGGCTTTTGCGAGCTCCGATTCCCAGTCTTCCATTGTCTGTCCGGGTATGGCATAGATGAGATCACAGCCAATGTTCGAAATCCCTCTTTTCATCAGAAGATCGATGGCCCTGTCAATTGACCTGGGAGAACCTTGTCTTCCAAGGATCTTCCTGAACTTCGGATTAAAGGACTGGATTCCGAGGGATACTCGGTTTGCGAAGTTCGCAATGATGTCGGCCTTTTCGGATGTGAGCGTTTCCGGATTGCATTCAATTGAGATCTCAGTGGAATCGGAAAAGTTGAAATGGGAGGAAAGAAGTCCAAAGAGCTTTTGAAGATGCATTGCCTGCAGGCATGTCGGGGTTCCGCCACCGATGAAGATGCTGTCAATTTTTCCAGCAATTACTGCAGCCTTGGGAAAATCCTTTTCAAGTTTTCCAAGGTATGCTGAAATATCATCTTCCGAAGGAGAGGGGATAGAGTAGAACGCGCAGTATCCGCATTTTGCTCTGCAGAAAGGGACGTGGATGTAGATCCGGTTCATCATTTGGAGATGAGGATCTGTCCTTGGCCGGGATACATTATCCTCCTGCCGAACTTGTCGGTCAGGATACCGATGCATTTTTTAGCTTTTATCTTCGCTTCGATTATTGTGTCGGTGTCGTCGGGCTCGAGTTCGAGCATTTCAGCTCCGGTGGATGTTGAATTGTCACTGAGTGTGAGATATTTATAATAATTGGCGAGGGCCTGGGTGTAATACTTCTCGATGTCATCTACGCTCTGGGATTGTTCGGCTATCTTAAGGTTCTCCTGGGCGAGTTTGAAGCTTGACAGATGAGTATCCGGAGAACTTTGGCATGAAGAGAATAAGAATGCCATGAGGATGATGGTTGGAATTATATTTTTCATTTCAATGTTCCTTTCTTGTGATTTTTCCTACTGTTGCTGGAACCCGGTGTTCCTGTTCACCATTCTTTCCAGGTCCTGTGAGGAGATCTCCTGGTATCCGCACGGTTCCATGCTGAAGGCGGCACGGCCTCCGGAAAGTTTCGGCAATGCCTTGCTGAATCCGAACATCTCGGAAAGTGGGACCTCCGAGGTAAGGTGCTTCACGTCCGGAAGCGTATCGATCTTGTGTATGACGGCCCTTCTTGCCTGGAGGTAGCCGGTTATCTCGCCGATCACAGCTTCAGGGGAGAGGATGTCGACCTTGACTATCGGCTCAAGAAGAATCGTTCCAGTCTGCCGTATTGCCAGCTGCAGGGCTTCGAGCACTGCTCCGGCGACAGAACTTTCAATTGTCTTGTCAGGAAGCCCGGTTATCTCCAGAAGTTCACCGCGGATGTATATCAGCGAATAACCCCAGTTGCCTCCAGTCCTGAGACCGTTGTTGAGGGTTTCGACTGCGGAGTTGAGCCAGGCGTTCGGGAGTGAATTCCTGCTCTTTACGCTGTTGACCACCTCGATTCCCTTCTCGAGTCGCGGTACCGGCGTGAGCCTGATCTTGACCTCGGCATAATATTCCTTCTCGCCGATAGTCCTGTTGAAGACACCGGTGACCTCGGTCTCGGCTTTCAATGTCTCCCTGAAAGCGACCTGCGGGACGCCGAACCTCGATTCGAGGTGGAAGTCGTTCCTTATGCGGTTGCAAGTTATCTCAAGATGCAGTTCGCCCATTCCCGATATGAGATTCTGTCCTGTTGCATCGTTCCTTTTCACGGTAAGCGTCGGATCCTCACGGCAGAGCATTTCCAGGACGGAACTGAGCCTGTCCTTGTCCTTGTTGGATTTTGGTTCAACGGCAATGGATATGACAGGTTCCGGGAAGACTATCTTCTCGAGAAGCACTGGGCGGTTGACAGCGCACAGCGTGTCTCCGGTGAAGGTGTTCGAAGGGCCGATGAGGCCGACTATGTCGCCTGGGCCGATCTCTTCCACCGCCTCGACGTTCTTCGCATAGAGCCTCAGTATCCTCTTGACACGGACCTTCTCGTTGGTCCTTGTGTTGACGAGGGTATCGTTTATCTTCATTCTCCCGCTGTAGGTCCGCATGTAAAGAAGGTCGGCGCTTCCACTGGCGATCAGCTTGAAGACAAGTCCGCAGAATGCGGGATCGGTATCGCGTATTTCCATGTGTTCACCGGTCTTCGGACTTATTCCAGGATATACATCCCTGTCGTCAGGGCTCGGGAAGTAGTCGCAGATCGCATCGAGGACGGGCTGTACGCCTATGTTCTTTTTTGCTGAACCTGTGAAGACCGGGACAAGCTTGTTTGAGATCACAAGCTTCCTAATTTCGCTCTTGAGGGTATCTGGAGGAACTTCCTCCTCCGAGAGGTAGAATTCTGCGACCGTGTCGGAAAGGTCGGCAATTGCCGAGAGCATCTCCTCCCTTGCGGACTCGGCATCGGATGCGTATTCGCCGGGGATATCGCCGTAGACGACCTTGGAGCCGTCCTCGCTTTGGAAGGATATTGACTTCATCTGGATGAGATCGATGACACCTTTCAGATCGGATTCGCTCCCCATTGGAATCTGGAAGGCGACGATGCGCGAACCGGTGAACTTGCTCTTTATCTCCGCAAGCACCCTCCTGAACGAGGCGCCGGTGCGGTCGAGTTTGTTGATGAACGATATCTTTGGCAGGTTGTATTTGGTGGATTGCCTCCAGACCTTCTCGCTTTGTGCCTCGACCCCTTCAACACCGCTGAATATCACCACGGCTCCGTCGATCACCCTGAGAGATCTTTCCACCTCTGCCGTGAAATCGATGTGTCCGGGAGTGTCTATCAGATGCAGGAGATTCGGAGCAGATGATCTTTTCCATTCGAATGATGCGGCTGCAGCGACGATCGTGATTCCTCGCTCGCGTTCTTCTTCCAGATAGTCCATAACGGTGTTGCCGCTGTCGACCTCACCGATCTTGTAGGTTCTGCCGGAATAGTAGAGAATGCGTTCCGTGAAAGTTGTCTTACCTGCATCGATATGGGCGATTATCCCGATGTTCCTTATAGAGCCGAGATACGGGGAATTATTGTCTTTTGATGACATTGGAGGGGATTACTTCTTCAGTTCGATCCTGTCCTTGCCAAGAATGCATATTGCACGCTGGCTAGTGAGGATGACTGCACGTTTGGCACCGCCCTTGGCCATTATGAGGGCGATGATGAAGGTCAATACGCCCAGTGAACCTATGACGATGAGTCCGATCATCATGTTTCCGACGACTACTGCAATGGCAGAAAGTATGACAGGTATGGCTGCAAGTATTGCAGGAAGTGCGGGGTTCTTGCTGTCTTCCTTATAGGCGAGTGGTTCTTCACCCTGCTTGAGCTGGACTGCCGTCCATGAAGGCAGTTTTATATGCGCCTGCTGTGCAGGCGTAGCCTGTGTTGAGGACGCAGGAGGCTGTCCAGGAGCGTGTGAAGGTACCGCTGCTGGAGGAGGTGCTGAAGGAACTGGAGCCGGTCTTGCCGGAGGTGGTGCTGAGGGAGCCGGAGGTCTGGCAAATGTAGGTTTCTGTTGTGCAGCCGGGGCCTGCTGCATGGGAGCCGGGGCAGGTTGAGGTGCTGCAGGAGCGGGTCTTTGCTGTGGTGCACCGGCTCCGAGCATAGCACCCACGCCACCAGGCTGTTGAGCTGGAGCTGGCGGAGGAGGTGGTGGCGGAGGCGGCGGAGCCATTGGCTGTTGAACAGGAGCTGGAGGCGGCGCCATAGGAGCCTGAGGTCTTGGTGGCGGTGCCATTGGTTGAGCTGGAGGTGGCGCCATGCGGGGTTGCTGTTGAGGTGCCTGTTGCTGCATAGGAGCCTGAGGTCTTGGCGGTGGCGGAGGTGGTGCCATCGGGGCCTGCGGACGAGGTGGCGGTGGCGGAGCCATCGGAGGTCTTGGCGGTGGTGCTCCCCATGCGCTCGGTTGCTGTTGCTGTGGTGGTGGCGGAGGAGGTGGCGGCTGCATGCCGAATCCTGCTCCAGGCGCCTTCTGTCCGAAGGTGAAACTGTCCTTGAGGGTCGGGATCATTCCTATGCTTGAACGTGATAGCTTGACAGTATTTGTTGCAGTTGAAGTGTAGTCTCCAGGAGGTGGGGCAGCCGGAATGACGCCTCTTATCGCACCGGTGTCGGTATCAATCGCGTCAGGTCTTTCATCGAGCCTTGGGATTTCGAAAACGGCCGCGCATTCCGAGCACTCCGCCATTTCACCGGCGAGTTCAGCTGGAACGGAAAATACGGCATTACAGCCTGGACATGAAACATCTATTTCAGAAGCCATCTATGGAACTCCAGAATAAAAAAATCAAAATCCTACCCTCCTTACCACCCCAGCCAAAAGGAAGAATATGTACAAAAAACAGTATTTTTAAAAAACAGTAACTATTACAATAACCCCTAAAAACAAATTGTCCAATCAAAAAAAAGGAAAGGAATGCACATATTTTTCAAAAAAAATCGAGGGCTACTTTTTACGGCCGAACCTTCTTTCGAGTTCCCTGTAGGATATGTTAATTATCACCGGCCTGCCGTGGGGGCATGAGAAGGGAAGTTCGCACAGTGCCAGCTGATGGAGGAGGGACTTCGCTTCATGGAGGGTCAGAGAGTCATGAGCCTTTATTGAATTCCTGCAGGCTGCCCTTGCTACCGCCGCCTCATCAATCCTTCCACCGGTCCTGCCTTCTTCCACAAGGGAGGTAAGCATGTCGGAAAACATGCCTTTAAGGTTGTCCTGCCGTATGCCGTCAGGGATTGAATTTATTATTATGGTGTTCGAGCCGAATGATTCGAAGTCGAATCCCAGCTTCTTGAAATGCCCGATGTTCTTCTGAAGGAAGATGACCTCCGAGCGGGAGAGCTCCACCGTGACCGGGATCAGCAGCTTCTGCGCAAGTACTCCTTTCCGCCTGGACGACCCAAGGATCTTCTCGAACATCACCCTTTCATGTGCGGCATGCTGGTCGATGATGACAAGTCCGTTGCCTGAAGATGCGAGGATATAGGTTTCATCCAGGAAGTTCAGTATCTTGAGATCCGAAACAGTCGAGGTTCCTTCGGATTCCTGAAGCGGAATGGGTTCATCGGTGTCTTTCTTCTGTCCTGGAAGTCCTGGCCTGTCCGGCTCGGTCTGGGCGGATGCAGGAATTGTGATCGGCGGTTGCATGATCTTCTTCGGTTCATATGAGATGCTTGCTCCCGCGAGGATGCTGCGCAGCGGGAGTTCGCTGGATACAGAGACCGTAGGCGACTGCGAGTTCCGGAGCGCATCCCTTATCGATTCGGATATGAAGGAACTGACCTCCCTTGATTCCCTGAATCGCACTTCGCGCTTTGCCGGATGTACATTCACGTCGACAAGTGCCGGATCCATTTCAAGGAATAGGAATACCGGAGGATAACGTCCATCACCCGAAAGCGAACCATAACCATCCCTTATGCCTGCGAAGATCGCAGGAGCCTCGACGGGCCTCCTGTTGACGAACACCCGTTGTTCACGCCTTGAATTTTTTGAATAACCGTGTCTCGCGGCATGGCCGCTTATCCTGTAGCGTGGATTCTGGTTGGATACCGGGATCAGGTTTGAGAGCATATCCCTGCCGAAGAAGATCTGTATGCGCGATGATAGGGAACTGTCTGCAGGCGAAGAGAAGACGAGACTGCCGTCGAGTATGAGTTCGAATGAGACTTCGGGGTTTCCGAGCGCAAGCCCCCAGAGGGTTTCCTGTATGTGACGTTCCTCGGTGCTTTTGCTGTGCAGGAATTTCCTTCTCGCCGGAGTGTTGAAGAAGAGATCGCGGACGTTCACCTCGGTGCCCGGTGCGCAGCCGACAGGGGATGAGTCCTGGAGCTTCCCTCCTTCAATGCGCACTTCAGTTCCTTCCAGTTCCTCCGCCCTCCTTGTCCTTAGCCTGAGCCGTGAGACCGATGCGATGCTTGGAAGAGCTTCGCCCCGGAATCCAAGTGTGTATATCCTGTTTATGTCATCGGCATGGGAGATCTTGCTGGTTGCATGTGGCTCGAGACAGAGCAGGGCGTCGTCCGGATCCATGCCGCGGCCGTTGTCCGTGACCGAGATCAGCCGTGTCCCGGAGCCCTCTATCTGTACAGTTATCTTGCTTGCCGCGGAGTCTATTGAGTTTTCAACAAGCTCCTTGACGACGGACGCCGGTCTTTCGATGACTTCTCCGGCGGCGATCCGGTTGCTTATGCTGTCTGGGAGTATTTTTATGAAGCCCATGAGAACATTTTCAATTTTCGATTTCCGATTTAAAACAGGAGATCATTTCGTCGGTTTCTGCAGCGGGGCATCCTTCTGGCCAGTTTTGGACGGGATCCTGTCGAAGTTCAGCCTTGTTTCGGCATCCTTCTTGGCCTTTATGATGAGTTCCTGGAATTCCGGTGAAGAGCGTACCTTGTCGAATGCCTGGTCATAAGTGAACGGAAGTATGCTGTAGCCGATCAGCTGATAGGCGTTCAGCAGGTGCTTCATGCATTCTCCGGTGTTGCCTGTGCTCGCATACATCGAGGCGATGTTTATCTGTGCGTCGGACGACTTCGGATTCAGATCGATGGCCTTGAGCGTCATGTTGATCGCCTCATTTATCTTGGATTGCTTTGCAAGAGCCGAACCGAGATGGTTGTAGACGGAATCGTTGTCAGGGGAAAGCTTCACCTGCCGCCTGAAGATCATCTCGGCCTCCGCATAGCGCTGTGAGTAGTAGTAGATGCCGCCCATCAACGACAGAGCCTCCTGGTTGTCGGGATCGAAGACAAGCAGGGTCCTGAGTGCTTCTTCAGCTTCGCCAGTATTGCTTGCTGCGAGTGACTTCCTGGCGTCCTCGAGTGTCTTCTCCGTTTCCGGAACATATGAACGCCTGCCCCTTTGTTCGGGTGAAGCCTTGTGGAACTTCTTGGTATTCGGATTGAGGGCCATTGTCGGCGCCGAACCATTGGTCTGTAGCTCTATCGCACTGCCCTTCGGCTTTGAATTGATGATTATGAACGTAAGCAGTATTATCACTGCGAACGATATGATCAGCGGTGCAAGCGATTTGTTCATTATCCTTCAGGTCCGAGTTTCTAATTTGCTTATCTTGGCTTCCAATTCCTTTATCGTCTGCTGGAGCTTGTGGACTTTCTTCGGCAACGTGATCCTTTCGAGGAAGTCACGGGGCGCTTCCGCCGGAGTTCCGACCACGGATTCGCCGGGGGCGACATCCTTGAGGACGCCAGAAGTGCCAGCCACCCTTGCACCGTCACCGATGGTTATGTGTCCGTTGATCCCGGCCTGGGCCGCTATTATGGCACCACGCCCGATCTCGGTGCTGCCTGCAACTCCCGACTGTCCTATCAGCATAGAGAATTCGCCTACCACCACATTGTGCGCGAGATGGACCTGATTGTCGAGTTTCACACCCCGCTTGAGCCAGGTCCTTCCGAAGCGTGCACGGTCGATAGTGCAGTTTCCCCCTATCTCGACATCGTCGTCGATCTGCACTATTCCTACCTGCGGTATCTTCTGTATGCCCATCGGTCCGGCCTCAAATCCGAATCCGTCGCTTCCGATCACCGTCCCGGAATGGATTATCACCCTGCTGCCGACAATGCATCTCTCGCGGATAGAGACATTGGGATATATCAGAGTTTTCGAGCCGATCTTCGTGTAGTGGCCGATGTATGTTCCGGCACAGATCACGGAACCGTCGCCGATCTCCGCCTCCTCGTCGATTACCGCACAGGGACCGATGTGCACATCCTTGCCGATCTTTGCGGATTTCGCAACTGACGCCTTCGGATCGATGCCCGGAGGGAACCTGACCGGAGGAGGGGCGAACATGTCGATGACCTTTGAAAATGCCAGATTGGGATTCTTGCAGATGATGAATGCCTGGCCGTCCCTGGGTTTTTCAGTGAAGTCCTCCCCTGCGATCACCGCCGAAGCCTTGGTCTTCTGGGCCTGCAGGGAATATTTCCTGTTGGCGAGGAAGGAGAGATCCCCGTTCCCTGCCTGCTTCAAAGAGGCGACTGACCGTATGATTACATTCTCATCGCCGACTATCCTGCCATCGGTAAGCTTCGCTATTTCCTTAACGCTTATCTCTTTTACCATTTCAAATATCTCCAGATTTGTGGTTGCCAGTTATTTTTTGAGCATTTCGGACGGAGCCTTCTTGTCGTCGGGCTTCCGATCCTCGACCGCCTTGTTGATGTCCTTGAGTATCACATCTGTTATGTCCATCTCCGGAACCGTATATACTACTGAAGTGATATTGTTGAGCGTCTTTCCGGATGAATCCAGCACGACGGATATGCCCTGGGAGAGGCTGTGCTTCTTGATGGTCTCGGTTATCTCCTTGAGCAAGCTGGCGCGCTTCTGTTCATACATGTCCTTCAGCAGGTTCTGCTTTTCGGCGTTGTACTGCTTGACCTCCGCCTCCTTTTCCTTCAGCTGGCGGTACTTGTCCTGGGCCGACATCCTCTTGTTCTCGCGTTCGGCCTCGCTGAGGGCGATGTTCTGTGCGGCATCCCTGAAATCCTTGAACTCGTCCTGCAGTTTCATGAGGGAGTCGTTCAGCTTGTCGGAATATTCCTTGAACACCTCGGCCTGCCTCTTGATCTCCGAGTCCGCGAGCTTTGTCTTGTAGTAGCCCTGGAAGAGTTTCTCCATGTCCACGACCGCTATTTTCTGTTCCGCGCAGAATCCGGAAACTGCCGATACGATGGAAAACAGCAAAGCGAAAAGTAATGATCTGCTCATATTGCCTCTCCTTGATAATTTTCAGGTAGATAAGATACTTTATATACGGGACTTTTCACGCACGGGAAGAGATTTTTATTGTTGCAGCCTTCTCTCCGTGGAATGATGATATGATATCCATAATATATGCTTGTTTCGTGGTCAGGCTTCAGTCTTCTCCATCCCGAACTGCATGTCATGGAGCTTCTTGTACCGTCCGCCCTTCGCCATGAGTTCGTCGTGGGATCCTGTCTCTACTATCTTGCCCTGGTCGAGGACAATTATCATGTTCGCATGCCTGATCGTGCTCAGACGGTGGGCTATCGCGAATACCGTCCTGTGCCCCATCAGGTTGTCAAGGGCTTCCTGCACCAGGCGTTCGGTGACTGTGTCCAAGGCGCTTGTCGCCTCATCAAGTATCAGGATAGGCGGATTCTTGAGGATGGCACGGGCTATCGATATTCGCTGTTTCTCTCCTCCGCTCAGCTTGAATCCTTTCTCCCCGACAACTGTGTCAAATCCTTCCTGGTGGCGTCCGTCCGTAATGAAGCTGTAGGCGTTCGCCTGCTTTGCTGCAGTCTCTATCTGTTCCCTTGTGGCGGATGGATTTCCATAGGAGATATTGTTGGCGATGGTATCATTGAAGAGGATCGTGTTCTGGGAGACGATTCCGATCAGGTTCCTTAGCGATGAGATCTTGATGTCCCTCACATCCCTTTCATCGATTGTCACCGAGCCGGAATCAACATCGTAGAAACGTGCGATGAGGTTTGCGATCGTGGTCTTGCCGGAACCTGTCTGGCCTACGACCGCGACCACGCTGCCCTTGGGAATTACAAGGTTTATACCGTCGAGGATCTTCCTGTCCTCATATGAGAAGACCACGTTTTTAAGCCTTATCTCATCCTTGAAGCTGGAAAGCTCGATCGCGTCAGGCTTTTCGGTCACTTCCTGTTTCATGTCGATCAGGTCGAAATATCTGTCCGCGGCTGCCATGCTGCGCTGGACGTAAGTGTTGATCTTTATTATGTTCCTGACAGGCTGGTATGCGAATATGATCGGCACTATGAGCTGGGCGATGTTGCTGATAGGCATGCTCCGGTAGCAGCAGTAAAGCAGGAATATTATCACGCTCACCACCGACACGAACTCCACAAGCGGAGCTATCATAAGTTCAGCGCGGAGCGCCTTGATCACCGTCCTGAAGTAAGTCTTGTTGACGTCCTTGAAAGTTGCAGTCTCCTTCTTCTCCATGTTGTAAGACTTGACGATCAGTATTCCGGTGAAGACCTCGTGCATTCTGGTTAGGACGTCTGCGATCCTCGCAAAGGCCCTCTGGTATATCTTCCTGATCCGGCGGCCGATGATCACGATCGGCAGCACGGAAAGCGGAAGACCGAAAAGCAGCAGCAGGGGAATGATCAGGCTCTCGTTCTGTATGCTTGCATAGATCACAAAACTAATGCAGGCGAGTAGTTCGATCGGGCACCGGGTGGCGTCCTCGATAGTGAACGAGATGGATGATTCTATCGCTCCGGTATCATTCGTACACCTGCTTATGAGCTGGCCGACGTCTATCTTGCCATAGAACTTCATGGACTGCTGTACCAGTCTTTCAAAAGCGAGGTCGCGCAGATCGGCGACGACCTTGGCGCCAACCCACCGCGTATACAGTTTGTTGACGTAGACACCTGCGCTCCTGATGAACCATAGAAGTATGAATATGGAACTCGATATGAGCAGGCACTGCCAGGTCATTTTGCCATCCTCTACCAGGGGGACGTCTATGTGGAGGTATCCGATTATCTTCTGGGAGGTCTGAACCATCTGTACTAGGCCGGAATCCTTCTTCTTTGGAATGGAGGTGTCCTGGGCGTTGCCGGGAACATCCTTTGAAGTCTTGTTTGTTGCATCGGGCTGGACAAGGTGCGTCGCACTGCCTCGGTTCTCGACGGATTCCACGAAGTCAGTGATCCAGAAAAAGCTTCCGAACAAGGATCCGGCCGACACGAAACCGGCGATTATACCTATCGCGAGCTTGTACTTGTAGGGCTTCGCGAAGGTCAAAAGCCTGAAATAGCTCTGCCTCTTGAATGTGTATTTGTCCTTCTCGCCCATTGATCAGCGTATTTCCTGAATTTTGAAATCATTGCATTAAACTATTACATTACTACCTTAAACATAACCTAACAAATTCACGGAGTTAAAAATGAGGATAATATCTTGGAATGTGAACGGGATCCGGGCCGTGCAGAAAAAAGGATTCACTGACTGGCTCCTGAAGGAGAAGCCCGACATCCTTTGTCTCCAGGAGACGAAGGCGGAGGAGGACCAGCTCGACATGGAACTCCGCTGCGTTCCCGGCTATAAAAGCTGGTGGTGCTCCGGGGAAAAGAAGGGCTACAGCGGAACTGCGAACTTCGCAAAGATCGAGCCGAAGGATGTAAAATTCGGATTCGGCCTCGATCCGAAGTTCGACTGCGAAGGCAGGATCATAATAATGGATTATCCGAAGTTCATGCTCCTCAACATCTATTTTCCGAACGGACAGAAGGATGATGTCCGGCTGAAATACAAACTCGCCTTCTACGATGCGACTCTCGCATTCTGCGAAGCTCGCAGGAAGGAGGGCAGGGAACTCCTGGTCTGCGGCGACTACAACACCGCCCACAACGAGATCGATCTCTCACGCCCGAAGGACAATGAGGACGTCTCCGGATTCCTGAGGATAGAACGCGACTGGATGGACAAGTGGGAGTCGCACGGATACATCGACACCTTCCGCAAGCTGCATCCGGACAAGGCGGAGGCATATACATGGTGGAGTATGAGGACGGCAGCCCGTGGCAGGAATGTGGGGTGGAGACTCGATTACCATTACGTGACGCCAGGTCTTTTCAAGAAAGTGAAATCATCCGAGATGATGTCGGATGTCATGGGCTCGGACCATTGTCCGATTGCGATTGAGCTGGATCTGTGACTTGATACTTGGTGTTTGAAACTTGAAACTTGAATAATTATAACTGATTGCTGATAACTGTGGAGCTCTATCCTGCCGACAATTCTTTAAGATAATACGGTTGCAAACTGTGAGTTGAGTGTTATTTTACTGCACTTTTCTAAACGCCAATGTTTGGAATCTGGAACTTGGTGCTTGGAATTTCTGTTCTTACAGACATGGGGCATTAGCTCAGTTGGCTAGAGCGCTTGCATGGCATGCAAGAGGTCAAGGGTTCAACTCCCTTATGCTCCAGATTCCCTTTT